>MWEG01000093.1 GCA_002070945.1 Lentisphaerae bacterium ADurb.Bin082 | reverse complement strand
CGGCAAATTCGCCCTCTGTTTCAGGAAGAGTTTGGAATTTTAGTCAGGTCAAAGCCCTAAGGGGTTTCATAGGAGTCTTCTGTAGTGCCTTTACAAGGCACCAGTTTTGGGGCACGTCTATCCCCAGGCTGAAGCCTGGGGTTAAGCATGGTTAAGCGCCTACGGCGCAAAGGGGCATGACTGTAGGCATGATACATTTTTGCCGGCTGAAGGTCTGTGGAGGACACGTGTCGAAAGCTCCGCTGTCCACTAACATCCATGAACGTCCACGTCCACTCACCACTAATGTCCACTAATGTCCACAGTCCATCGTCTACTGATGTCCATTAATGTCCACTAATGTCCATTGTCCACTGTCCACTAAAGTGCCTTAGCCTGGGTGCCTGGCTCCGCAGCTTGCCGGACCCCAAGTATCAATCAGTGACCGATTACGCTCCTTTTTCTTTCGGCATCTTTTCTGGTTGTCAAAGCCCTGTTTCAGCATTACATTAGTTGCTTTGCGTCTTTGGACGCTTTCACGGCAGAACCAAACCGTCAACAAAGGACCTAACCACGACATGAACACTCATGAAGTCGACCAGATGCGTTGTGTGAAAAAGGGGTGCAACCACGGCCCTGCACCTATTCCCCAGGAAGGAAAGTGGACGCAAGTCAAGGAAGTCAAGGACATTTCCGGCTTGACGCATGGCGTAGGCTGGTGCGCGCCCCAGCAGGGCGCCTGCAAGCTGACCCTTAACGTCAAAAATGGAATCATCGAAGAAGCCCTGGTTGAAACGCTGGGCTGTTCCGGCATGACCCACTCTGCTGCCATGGCTTCGGAAATCCTGCCTGGCAAGACTGTCTTGGAGGCTCTCAACACCGACCTGGTCTGCGATGCCATCAACACTGCCATGCGCGAACTGTTCTTGCAGATCGCCTACGGCCGCAGCCAGTCAGCCTTCTCCGAGAACGGCCTGCCTATCGGCTCTGGCCTGGAAGACCTCGGCAAAGGCTACTGCTCACAGGTCGGAACCATGTACGGAACTAAGCAGAAGGGCGCACGCTATCTCGAAACGGCGGAAGGCTACATCAACCGCATCGGCCTGGACGAGAATGACGAAATCATCGGCTACGAATTCATCAGAATCGGCGTCATGATGGACATGATCAAAAAAGGCACCCCGGCTGACGAGGCCCTGAAAAAGGCCACCGGCAGCTATGGCCGCTTTGCCGAGGCGGCAAAAGTCATTGATCCGCGGCACGAATAAGCTCTCAACCAGCGAGGTGAACATAACATGGCTCTCTTTGAATCCTATAGCCGCCGCATCGACCAGGTCAACGCGGCCCTGAAGCAAGTCGGCATCGCTTCTCTGGAAGAAGCCGAGGCCATCGTGAAAAGCAAAGGCATTGACGCGCATAAGATCGTCAAGGACGTCCAGCCCATCGCGTTCGAGAATGCCTGCTGGGCCTACACGGTCGGCGCTGCCATTGCCATCAAGACAGGCTGCCGCAAAGCAGCCGAGGCTGCCGAGGCCATTGGCGTTGGCCTGCAATCTTTCTGCGTTCCCGGCTCTGTTGCTGACGACCGCAAGGTCGGCATTGGCCACGGCAAGCTGGCTGCCATGCTTCTGCGTGACGAGACCAAGTGCTTCTGCTTCCTGGCAGGGCACGAGTCCTTCGCCGCAGCTGAAGGCGCCATCGGCATCGCCAAATCCGCCAACAAGGTGCGCAAGCAGCCGTTGCGCGTCATCCTGAATGGCCTGGGCAAGGACGCCGCCTACATCATCAGCCGCATCAACGGCTTCACCTATGTGCAGACGCAGTTCGACTATGCCACCGGCAAGCTGACGGTAGTCCGTGAACTGCCCTTCTCCAAGGGTCCCAAGGCCGAGGTGCGCTGCTATGGCGTCGACGATGTGCGCGAAGGCGTTGCCGTCATGTGGCAGGAGCAGGTCGATGTGTCCATCACCGGCAACTCCACCAACCCCACCCGGTTCCAACATCCGACCGCAGGCACCTACAAGAAGGAATGCGTCGAGCGCGGCAAGAAGTACTTCTCGGTCGCCTCGGGCGGCGGCACTGGCCGTACCCTGCATCCCGACAACATGGCGGCTGGCCCGGCCTCCTACGGCCTGACCGACACCATGGGACGGATGCATTCCGACGCCCAGTTCGCTGGCTCGTCCTCAGTCCCTGCTCACGTTGAAATGATGGGCCTGATTGGCATGGGCAACAACCCAATGGTCGGCGCCACCGTCGCTGTCGCCGTAGCCATCGAAGAAGCCTCCAGATAAGACGCATTCACAAAGGTGCCCGGCCCCCGGGCGCCAACGGCTGATGTCCCAAAACAACGAGGCGCCGACTGCACCGCAAGATGCAGTCGGCGCCTTGATGGTTTAAATTGAAAGAGTCATCCGCAGATTACGCAGATTTTTTCAGGGTGTTTTGCACGAGGAAACCAGCCGCACAGCCGCAAAAACGCTAAGAGCGCGAAACGACGTCCACTATGTCCACCCCGTCCACTATGTCCACAGCCGCGAAACGGCAGAAGGGTCCGGAGGGCAGAGACCTAAAAGCCCAGGGTGAGCGCAGCGCAGCCCTGGGTGAGGTGTAGAATAACGGCATCGCAAGGGGGCGGAAAGCACTGTGGTGCTTTCCGCCCCCTTGGCAAGAACCCTAACTATGCTTTTTCAGGCCAATTTTAGAACATGTAGGTAATGGCCGCGCTGATGATGTCAGCATCGCCGGTGACTTTGCCGCGCAGCGTGCCGGCAGGCGTCTTGTTGACCAGCTCCACAGTTTCAAAGAAAATATGGGTATAGGCGAGGTCAAGGCGGATATTCTCGGCCAGTTTATAGCCGATGCCAGCGCTGGCCCAATAGCGGTCTGCATCAGGCAGGCGGACTGAGCGAGAATCCTTGCTCGACACGGGAGTCTGGTCGTATGCAAGGCCGCAGCGCAGGGTGAACGCTTCCGTCCACTTGTATTCGCAGCCGACTGCGAAGCGCCAGCAGTCATCCCATTTCATTTTCAGGGTGTCACCTTTGCTGCCCAGGACTGGGCGGTCGAATTTCACGGTCAGCTCGTCCATCACGCTCCATTCCGTCCAGCTGACGTCTGCCATAACCGTCCATTTTTCGCCCAGGTCCTGTTGAATGCCGAAGTTGATCATGGACGGGAGTTTCAATTCTGCTTCTGCCGAGCTGGCGCTTTTCAGTCCCATGCCTGTCAGAATCGCTGGCACGCCTCGGACTCTGGCATTGAGGTCCAGGTCATGGGTCATGCGTGAGCGATAGCCCAGTCCAAGGCGGGTGCCGCTGACCGGCTCATACAGCACTCCAAGCGTAAACCCGTACGCCAAGGAGTCGCCTTCCATCTTCATCTGGCCGTCCGCGCTGCCAGGGATTGGGAACTGAACCGCCTGGGACAAGGTGACGTCCGCGTATTCAATCAATCCGCCGACGCCGATTGACAAATCCTCCCGCACCTTCCAGGCAATGACCGGATTGAGGTCCATGACGGCAATCTCCGTCTCCACGCCAAGATAACGGCCAATCCAGTACGGAGAATACGACGTGCTGGTGCCTGAGGTCGCCGACATCCCAAGGCCAAGGCTCACGCCGCTGGCAACCGGGCACACCACGTACATGTTCGGGATATACGACCAGCCGCCCATGTTGCCGCCGTTGTTGCCCGTAAAACCCTCGCTGCCCCTGTCGTCATAAAAGGCGCGTGCATGCAGAAAATGCGTACCCAGGGAAATCTCAGCCTTCTCAAACCAAGCTGGAGCGGCGGAGTTGAAGAATATCGCCGACGGATCGCGAGTCTCAGCCGTCATGCCGGCCAAGGAGCGGCCAAGGCCAGACACGCTCTGCTCCAAAATCGAAAAACCAGCACCGTAGGAACCACAAGCCAATGATAAAACACCAATCACCAACATGCGAAAGACCGGCAACATCTTCGATGACTTCATCACTGCACTCCATAAATTAACAATTGTTGTACATTCCCCTCACAAAAACCCCAAAAACAGCGTATACAATAATGCCCGTTGAATAAAATGCGAGGAATAAACTGACAAAAAGAGTAAAAATGTCACAATAACCGCGAATTAAGGGGTACGCCAAGGAGCTTCCGGCCTATCATGGCATTCCCACCGAGAATGTCACTCTGGCGCTTTTCACTTGGTTGCCTGTTGAGACCGCTTGCAGCAGATGTCTTCCTGGGCCGAAAGTCATCCTTGCTGCTTCTGGCAGTTCTCCCACATAGCGGTTATTGACGTACCAGCGCACATTGGCTGGCTGTGCGCGCAGCGACAGGGCTGCTGTTTGCGTTGCCGGGTCAGCGACATAGTTTCCTGGCGCTGGCGACACAATCATCACTTTAGCCGCCTTTTCGTTCTGGCAGCTGCGACAGGTCTGCAACGGGACATCGCACAGCACGGTTCCTGGGCGCGTCGTTGTGCAGCGCGAACACGCTGTCAGTCCGCTCTTGGCGCAAAGTTCTTCGGTTTTGAACATTGTTTCGGTCGACGGCCAGGCTGGCAGCGGCCGGTTGCGGTACAGCGCCGTCATCACCACGGCGGCGGCTGGCGCGGCCGCGCCGGCGCCGGTCAGGACCGCAGCTGCTGTGCCATCCTTGTTGCCAAACCATATCCCGAGAGTGTATTCAGGCGTATACGCGAAGCACCAAGCGTCGCGATGGCCATTCGAAGTCCCTGTCTTCCAGGCGACATCGACCGACGACATGGGCAGCGGCCGTCGCCTGAGCATCTGCGACACCATGGCGCAGCACCCTGGCGTGAAGACGGAGACTCTCGGCGCTGGGACGCCAGCCGCGCAACGCGCTGGGAGGTAGTCGCCGCCGCGCGCCAGAACTGCATACGCCGCAGTCAAATCCAGGAGTGAATGTCCAGCCGTGCCCAGGGTCATGGCCAATTGATGCGCCGCCGGGTTTGCAGCCGCCGAGTTTTTTGGCCACAGGTGCAGCGAGTCAAACCGCGCCGCCATCCGCACCGGCCCTAATGCTGCCAGCAGGCGCACCGCCGGCGTGTTCAAGGACAAGCTCAAGGCTTCGCCAGCGCTGACTCGACCGTGGAAGCGCCCGTCAAAATTGCCTGGGGCATATTCGCCGTAGCGGACAAACGCATCCAGGAGAACGCTGTCTTCGACTAAGATTCCCCCGTCGATCGCCTCGGCATACACAAAGGGCTTGAGGGTCGACCCTGCGCTGCGCACGGCAACGGCGGCATTCACCTGCCCTGCCTGGCTGGAGGCAAAGTCCAGGGTGCCGATCATGGCCAGGACTGCCCCGCTGCCACTGTCGAGCAAAACTGCGGCGCCGTCCCTGACTCCGGGCAGCCGTCTCACCTGCTCCCGCAGAGTCCTAAGCAGCAATTCATCCAGCTCCGGTTGCAGATAGCAGGTGACTTCATTGGCGGCAGCTGCTTCGGCCTTGGCTTGGGCATAATACATCCCATCTCGGCATTTAGCCAGCTGGGCCAGGCGTGAGGGCAAACTAAAGTCGCGCAGCGGCAGAGGCTCATCGCGGTATATCCGCTCGGCCTCCCCGCTTCCCAGCAGGCCGCGCCGCTCCATCATCTGCAAAACCAGCTTCTGCCTGGCTCGCGCCCGGGCCAAATGGCGGTCTGGGCGGAAGGCGTTCGGTTTCTGCGGCAAGCCGCACAGCAGGGCTGCTTCAGCCACGTTCAACTGCGCGGCGGGCTTGCCGAAATAGTACCAGGATGCCGCCTCAATCCCATGCAATTTGCCGCCAAAAGGCACTCGGTTCAAGTATTCCGCCAGAATTCGCTCCTTGGGATACCGCCGTTCCAGGAGACGCGCCTGGAATGCCTGGTGGATTTTCCTCGACCAGGAGCGTCGTCGACCAGGTGATGCCATCCCGGCCAATTGCATCGTAATCGTCGAAGCTCCGGAGATGACCCTGCCATGCCGCACATTCTGCTGGAAAGCCCGCAGCACGGCGCCATAGTCCACCCCGGCATGTGAAAAGAAATTGGCGTCCTCGGCCGCTAGCGTGGCCTGCAAGACCGGCTTTGACATCTCCGACAGCGGCACTGGCAAGCGCCACTGATGGTCATACGTACGTTCCAGGTGCACCAACCGCCCTTGGCTGTCCACGTAGCGTCGAACTGGCGTCTGCTGGGACAAAGCCCGCATCGGATCAGCCACCAGCCACGGTCCCAGCCACCAGAACAACAGCCCCAAAAGCAGCGCTGAGAGAACGCCGCCCAACGCTGCCGACGCAAGCCTGGCGCAGCTGGCTGACCGCCGCCATTGCCAGAAACGCCGGCAGCCAGCCGCAAAGGCCGTCGCCAGCCAGGAACCGGCTCTGGCGACCGCCTGCCACGCGCGCTGAATTTTCCCCGGCCAGCGCATCGCTGCCCCTCCTCGTCAAAGCCTAATAGACTTCCAAAAATCCTGATGGCACATACGTCCCCTGCACATCAGGATCATACATGCCCTCCATGAGTACGGGCGGCAAGGCGAATTTCCCTCGGCTGACTGCGCGTACTTGGTATGTAATCTCGCTGGTTCCGGCCTTGAGCGCATCGCCGAAAAACAAATAGCGGTCATCGCGTTTTTCAATGAAAATCGGCATCATGGTCATTTGGGGGTAGCTTGTTATGACCGGCGCCGCGTATGCCCGCGTCACCAGCATTTCGTCCTCGATCTCGAACCCTCCCGGCAGCATGTCCACCAGCACGAGGTCGGGTATTCGACCGGCGGCGTACACAGTGAGCTTCACGGTCAGCAGCTGTCCCTGCTCAACCTTAGTCACTTCCTGGCCGTCCGCTGTCACATACTGCCGATTGATCGCCAGCACATCGCGGCGTTCCTCCAGCTTGGCCGGAGTCCCAGACACGAGCAGGCGTACGTAGTACGGCGCCGTTCCTGTGTTCACCAGCACCGCTTCCTTCCGCCCTGCCAGGTCAAATTCCTGCATCTTTTCGGTCTTGATCGGCGCCTCAATGCCGCCAGTGATGCTGATGGAGCCCTGTGCTAAGCCGACGCCCTGTTGTGCCGCAAAAGCCGCCAGGCCATACGCTGCCCAGGCGTTGGCATGTGTCGTGCCCCAGCCGCTGCCATCGGGACGCAACTTCGCTTGCAGCTCGGTGGCCAGGCGCACCCCTGCCGGATGGTCTGGCATCACATCCATCAGCAGCGCCAGGACCATGCCCAGACGGCTGACCGTGCTGGAAGCAAAGCCGAGGTCTTGCCCGGCCTGCTCATCGCGCCAGACTTCCCGTTCCAAAACACGCTTCAGAGGAACCGCGCCTTCCGCAGCATAGCCCCCCTGGACCAGTGCTGCTGCCGCCAGCAATGAGGCCAAATCATCCTTCTGCACTGACAAGAGATTCCGGGCCGAGCGCAAAAAACTCCGGTCGCCCGCCAGCGCCAGCACATACGCTGCATACGCCCGTTGCTTGCGTGGCAAGGAGGCATCTTCCGCCTGCCGTTGCAGGGAACTGCGGAGCCGTCGGCTCACGTCGGCATCCAGAGGAAGGTTCAGCACTTGCGCGGCCGCAAACAGATAATGCGCCGCAAACAACGAGGCGTCCGCCCGTTCCCATTCCGAGCCTGGCCACATTGAGAACGAGCCGTTGCTGCGCATCATCGTCAGGATGGTCGCCATCACCTGCTCGGCCTTGAAGCGGGCTGCCGCCGCTATGTTAGGCGCCAGCAAGCCGGCCTTCACCATATTGTCAATCCCAAGAAATGGAAACGCTGTCGCCGTAGTCTGTTCCAGGCAGCCGTATGGATAGCTATTCAGCCAGTCCATCGCATCTTGCACCCCTAAGGCCGGCGATGCCAACACCCGCAATTTAGCCGTCGGCTCGCCTTGCCACTCTGCCTGGTCAATCTGAACCCGCTCAGTCTCCCCGGGCTGCACTGCCAAGGTGACAGCCCGGGTGGTCGGAGGAAACATCGACCTGACTGTAACTGGGAAACGGCTCTGGTGACGGCCTGGACCTAACTGCAAGGTGCAGACCATGTCCCAGGCGCCAAGGTGACCACTGGCGACGTACGGCACTTGGACAGTATGCGAGGCGCCTTTGGCCAAAGCAAAGGTGTGCTTTGTCTCGCCTTGGGCTGCCAACGCAGGCGGCGCTTGTATCTCAAGCTCAGCTGTTCCAGCCTCCAAGTCGTGATTGAAGGCCGTCAAGGTCACCACGAACTCATCGCCAGGCGCCACTGCCCGGGGCGCTGTCGGCAGCACGCTGACGAGGTCTCGCATCACGAGCTCCCGCGCCGCTGAGCCGACGGTCTCCTTCGACACGCCGACCGCCATCACCCGCAGCGCGCCGACATGGTCCGGCAGCCGCGTCTGCACACTGGCTTCGCCTGAGGCAGGCACAGCCAAAGCTGGCCCAATCCACACCGCCGACTTTGCCGCCTTGATGTCGCCCAGAAGCTTCGCCATCTTCTGGTTGTCGACGCCGTCACCGCCGATCTTGCCATTTGCGCCAATGCGGACATCGGGAAACAGCGCGGAATAGATATCATAGAATTTAAAGGGGCAGAAATGGCGGCCATGGAAAAACGCAAAGATGTCTGGCGTCTGATAGTTAGTCAGCGCCAGGATGCCTTCGTCAACCGCGAACACCTGCACCTGGCCGCTGCACGGCTTGCCGTCGGCGCCGGTCAATTTGACACTGATAGCGACTTCCTCCTTTGGCGTCGCCTTGGCTGGCGCCGTCAGTTCGATGCCCAGGCGGTTGGCGCTCTGGTCAACCGCCAGTCGCAGCAGACCAAAACTCCGCGTTGCCGAACGCCCGGGGCAGACTAGCGTCACCCCGACATAATAATCCTCGCTGGAGGTCTGCGCCGGAATGGCCACCTTGAAGCGATTGGCGCCAGGCGTCACTACCTGTGTGAAGCCATCCGTGAGCCGCTGTTCGCCGGCAGCCACATAGAGATAGCCCTCCCCAGACGACATCACCGTGACTTCGGCGGTCTCTCCGGGGGCGTAGCGCGGCCGGTCGGTCACAAATGACAAGACGCTTGGATTCGAGCTGCGGCTGCCGCCCTCGCCCCACCAATGCCAAAATTCCATGCGTGTGCGTATGCCCTGCTCTGTCTCTGCGATCAGCTCATAACGACCGCTTGCCAGCCTCGGCAGCACCAGTTCGGCTTCCATCCCGGCCAGTTCCAGCTTCTCGGGTCCCGGCACTGCCGTGCGTACATCCTCCCAGACGTATCCGATGTCGCCATCCCGGTCAACCTTGCGCACGAAATCCCACTGAACACGGTACAATTTCAGATTCACCATCACCGGCGTCGTTGGAATGGCGTCCTCCGCCCTCCAGGCCAGGCGGCGGAATTGCAAGCGCACACCGTCGTCGCTATTCGCAGCCTTATCAGTGCTTTGGCGAATGCCCAGGTAAAAAGGCGTTGGGTTGCACCACGCCGTCACCCGCTCGGTCACTCCGCGTCCTCCAGAGTCGCGGACCGTGGCTTCCATCAGCAACTGCACCGGCGAATACGACCGGCCGCCTGCCGCATCAAAGCCGGGATAAACCAGCACCCTCGAACCATTCAGGCGGATGCCGCGCCCCTCATGCGAGCGGCCAGAGACAAACACCGCCGGATCGCCGACCTGGAACCCGTCCCAATGCGCTGGCGGCTGGGCCAGGCTCGCCGAAACCCGAAAATCGCACTCGCCCTGAGTCATGTCCTGGCCAAAATAATACCGCGCCGACACTTGGCAGGTCAGAGCGTCCTCGGGAACAACCACTGTCTGCGCTGTCTTCAGCCTGACCTTGAACCGGTCTGGAACATAGGTGGCAACGATAAACATCGCATCCCCCCACGTGGTCTGGTCGTCCACTCCGCATTTGACCGTGTATGCGCCGGTCCGAGCATTGGCGGGAATCGGTATCGGCACCGTGGCAAAACCGAACGCATCAGTAGTCATCCGCTCAGTGACGAACACCTGCCCCTGCGGATCGCTTACCGTCACCTGGCAAGGGGCAGACACCGCTGCCGTCGAAGCCCCAGACCGTTCCCGGACATACAGCGAAACCGTCATCGTCTCACCAGGACGGCAAACACCGCGCTCCGTGTAGACAAACGCCTCCGGGCCTTCGGTGCGACGCCGGCCGCTGTTTGCGAAGACCGACAAGTTATGCTGGTTGTCGCTGTTCAGCTGCAGGTAGGACGCATCCGCGCCGGCTTGCACCACGATGATCGTGGGCGAATCAGTTTCATCGTCAAAGGATGGCAAAAACTCCAGTTGCGCCAGCCCGGCCGCATCGGTTCGGCCTTGGGCGACCGGCTGGTTTTTCGTGCTGATCACCTGCACATCAGCGTCTGCCACCGGCGTCCCGGTCGTCAAGCTGCGCACCAATACTTGGCAGCGACGACCTGGGCAGTCCATAGCCGCCGTCAACCCAAGGTCGCTCAGGACCATTTCTATACTATCGTCGCTGTAGTCGTCGGAAGGGTTGCCAACCGTGATCCTATAGATGCCATACTCTGCCCCTGACAACAGTTCGGAAAGGTCAGCGTCAATCTGCTGCTCGCGTTTGCTGGTGCTGTTGATCGGCACTGTGATCGTCTTCACCAACCGCTGGTACTTTTCCCACCGATAGGAGGACAGCGTGTCCCGCAAGGCGAGATTATTGGTATAGACCCGGTACAACGACAAGCTCACCCGCCTCATGTTAGTGACGCCAAGCGGCAGACTCACCCGTTCGGGCTGCCCATCCACGCGAACTGCTGGATAATATGGCCCCTCGGTCAAAAAGCGCACATCCGGTGACAGCGGCGGAATCTTGACGTTGTAGACTAAGTCTTCCTGGACGGCTTCCCCTGTCGAGCTTCTGACCCCGGCCGGAATCGTCAGCTGATAGGTAGTCTCCGGCTCAAATATCCCATCCAACACCCAAATGTAGCCTCTGCTCTCAAATGTGAGATCGGAAACCGGCGGCGACAGCTTGACCTTGCCAGTCATAGAAGTATCCACAGTGCCGTTAGTAGCGAAACAGACTTTGAGCTCCTGATAGGAATAATAGATTTCTCGCACAAACAGCGGCTTGTCTATGACGTTCTCCGCGTCGCCAGACGCCGCAGTCGAGGCTTTGGGCGGTTCTCCTCCTATCCCCAATGCAGCCGCCACTGCAGCCACGAGCTGGTCTGACGCTGTCGGCTTAGGAGCGGCCTGCTCCCCCGCCTCAGGCGCGTTTTGCGACACCGGCGGCGACGGCAAAGTCGAAACCTGCTGGGCGTGACGTTCCTCCCGCAGCAACAGAAACACATTCACTGATAATGAGACCACACATAAAACCGTCAATCCTCCCAAGGCAAACCACAACTTCTTCATGCCCTCTCCTCCTCAATGATACTTCTGAATGACACAAACCAAGCGCAACAGCACGCTCTCTGTCGCAAAAAACGAATGCCAAAAACTATAATTGGCGACAATACCGAAAAAAATCAATGCACGACTAACAAATCGTTAGTTTTCATAATATTTCTTTGGCTGGTTTTTAAAACAAGCCTTGTTTTTCCTGTTTTTAAATCGTTTTTCATAAAAAAATAATCAAAAACAAAAAAGACAGATAAACAGTAGGTGGTATTGTATTAAGGAAAGACAATGATGTGGTCGATTGTCATCATCAGGAAAGCGGCGAGGGGCAGAATGCAGAATGCAGAATGCTGAATGCTGAATGCTGAATGCTGAATGCTGAGGCGCATTTCATAATTCATAATTCATAATTCATAATTCTTCAGGGGCGAGGGGTCTATGTCCGCCAATCCTATTGTCCACTGACGTCCACTGGCGTCCACGTCCACTCTCCACTTTTGTCCACTAACGTCCACAATCCATCGTCTACTAACGTCCATTAAAGTCCATTGTCCATTGTCCACTAAAGTGTCTCACCCTGGCGCCGAGCTCCGCAGCTTGCCGGGACTCCAAATATCAATCAGTAATCACTTACTTGCCCAGCCGCTGACAATAGCCTTTTTACCTGACTTGATTTTGCTGCGGCAAGATGAAAACGGTAAAAACACAGTTACAGTACACGAGGTTCTTATCCCCATTCCATCCTCTATTTTCCATATTCCCACTATACAGGAGCACGCGATGACAGCCATCCTCATTCCCGACCAACAGCCTGCATGCCGCCTGGCAGCCGAGACGTTCTGCGACCTCTGGTGCCAAGTCACTGGCGAAAACCTCGCAATTATGCTCACCCCGCCTGAAGACGGCACCCTGATTGTCCTCGGCAGCGACGCAGTCAATGCCTTCACCCATGCCAAAATCGTGGCTAAAGTCATCCCCCAATTCAATCTCCGCACCGGTACGGACGACTACCAAATCGCCTCAGCCACTGACTCGGACGGCCGGGAATTGCTCTTCCTCGCCGCTGGCCGTCCCCGCGCCCTGCTCTACGCCGTCTACCACTTCTTCGAACTGCGCGCTGACTGCCGCTATTTCTGGGATGGCGACATCATCCCGCGCCAGGACTCCATTGACCTGACCGGCCTCCAAGTCACGGAAAGCCCACGCTTCGAATACCGCGGCCTGCGTTACTTCGCCCACCGCAGCCTGACCCGCTTCCAGGCCGAACACTGGAACCTCCAGGAATGGAAGCGCGAAATCGACTGGATGCTCAAAAAACGCTTCAACCTGTTCATGCTGCGCATCGGCCTGGATGACCTCTTCCAAAAAGCGTTCCCAGACATCGTCTCCTATCCGGAGGAAGGCATTGTGCCCGAGTCCACTCCGCGCTCGTATGACGACCGCAACCTGTTCTGGTCTTTGCAGCGCCGCGGCCGGCTGCGCCGTGAACTGCTCGCCTACGCCCGCGAACGCGACCTGCTCCATCCCGAAGACCTCGGCACCATGACCCACTGGTACAGCCGTACGCCGCACCAGTACCTGGAAAAGGTCAAGCCAGACTTCATGCCCCAGGCGACTTCCGGCTACGGCGACCCGACTGGCCTGGTCTGGGACATCCGCCAAGACAAGTTTCTCGACGACTACTTCCATCTGACCGAAACGCACATCCGCGAATACGGCGCACCTGACCTGTTCCACACCATCGGCCTGGCCGAACGGCGCTGCTACGACGACCGCGAAGCCAATCACCAGATGAAGCTCTACACCTACCGCCGCATCATCAGTCGACTCCGGCAAAAATACCCCCATGCCCCGCTCCTCATCGGCTCATGGGACTTCTGCATGTACTGGACACCCGAAGAAGTGCGCTCGCTGGTGGCTGAACTCGACCCGGCCAATACCCTCATCTTCGACTATACCTCAGACACTGATGACGAATTGCGCACCTTCCAGAATTGGGACCTGGTCGGGAACTTC
Source organism: Lentisphaerae bacterium ADurb.Bin082 (assembly GCA_002070945.1). GTDB lineage: Bacteria > Verrucomicrobiota > Lentisphaeria > Oligosphaerales > Oligosphaeraceae > JAAZKI01. The sequence continues at coordinate 61,003 of MWEG01000093.1, read as the reverse complement.
CCCTGGATTTACGGCATCTTCCACGCCTTTGAAGACGAAAACGACATCCGCGGCAACTACGACGCCATTGCCCGCCGCCTGCCCATCGCCGCCCGCGACCCATTATGCAAAGGCATGGTCCTCTGGCCCGAATGTTCCCATTCCGACACTCTCATGCTGGAATTCCTCGCTGCCAACGCCTGGAATCCCAGTCCTGAAAACGTCCATATCGAAACATTCATCAAGACCTTCTGCCGTCAGCGCTACCAGGGGCCGCAAGCCGCAGCCATGACCAGCATCTGGACCGACATGTTGCCGCTGATCAAGGTGCGGCACTGGAACGCCCCCCGCCTGCTGCCCTTCCAGCGCCTGCACCACGACTTCTACGCCATGCCCTTCCAGTACCTGACCCAGCTGTCCGCCGTCAACTTGCAGCGCGCGGCCTTCTACCGCGAGCGTCTGGCTAGCCTCATCCCAGCCGCGCCAGCGCTCCTCCGCCGTCTGGCCGACATCCGCCTGGAGCAGGAATCGCCGCTGCTCATCCGCGACGTGATTGATCTGGCCCGCACCGCCGCTGGCCGCATACTGCTCTTCGCCTACACGCGGCTGATCGGCGATCTGGACGCCTGGCATCACGGCCACAACAACCAGGAAGAAGTGCGCTTCGCGACCACCACTATACGCAAGCTGATGAACTGCTTCGGCAATATCCTGGCTGCCAGCCCGGAATTCTCCTTGCACGTCTCTCTGCTGAACCTGCAAGCTAAGCACGAATGCTACCCGGACTTCGAAAAAACGCTCAAAGGCAATGCTGAAAATGGGTACTGCCGGACCGCCATCACCGAAATGCTCTTCAATGTGTATCTGCCAGAATACCAACTGGTCGAAGAATGGATTGAAGAACGCCTGAACGAGAACAACCGCAGCCTCTGGATCAATCCGCCTGACAGGCTGAAAACCGCCCGCCAGGCCGTTATTGACCGATTCTATGACACGCCATTGACAGACATGGCGCCGAACCACCAGGCTGCACGCGCCAAGCTGGCTGACACCCTGCGGCAAACCGCCCGACTCGGAGAAACTATCCTGGCCTGAAAACGGGCAAAAGCCAAGCAGCGACAACAGCGACAAGCTGGGGCAAAGAAGGATAGACAGGAAACACGTGGGGGAGGAAAAGGTTCGCAGCCCTTTCCTCCCCCGCGCAAAATCCAGCTACGCTTTTCGGCTGGGTTCTACTCCCCGTCGCCGCTGTTAGTCGCCATTTTCCAGGCTGGCTTCCGACGGAACGGATTTTCAAAGGTATTGGTGATGCGGCCAGTTTTCTCCAGGTGCATCATGCAGGCGCGGACACAGCCTGCTGCGCCTTCCAAGGCACGAGCATAAAAATACTGGGGCGGCAGCTTGTACTCCTGGGATTTCCCGACCGGCGCCGCAAAGCCCTCCCGATCAGCCTCAGTGACGCAGAAGGGATTGTGCTCAGGCGAAGCGCCGCAAAAATACCGGCTGCATTTCGTATAATCGATGTTCGCCCATTCGATCACGTTTCCGTCGATGACGACGCGCACGCAGTCCTCGTTCTTCGCCGGGATGGCGCCGCCGGTGCAGGCTTTGACACACTGCTTGCAACGGTCGCAAATCGTGCCTGGCTTGACGACCGGGTCATACTCGAATTCGGCATCAGTCAGCAGCAGCGCCAGGCGCTGGCGAGGGCCGAACTCCTTGGACAGGAACATCTTGCTCCAGCCGATTTCGCCTAAGCCAGCAATCACGGCGCCCAAGCGCACGTGAATCGACAGGTTGGGATAGGGGTTGCCTTCCTTGAGCGGACGGCTGAGGGTCTCGCTCGGCTTGGTTTCCGCACCCGGAACCTGGCCGCTCATGTTCGTCGCGCCCCAGGCGAAATGATTCGGAATCGGCATGGCGTCATAGCCCTCGTCCTCAATCCAGCGGCACAATTCTCGCAGAACCAGAGGCTGCCGAATGCAGTTAATGCTGGCGTAGCCCACCCCGGAATAATTCGTGTAGAACGTCCCCTCTTCAATCCCGCGGAAAACACCCCGCAGGTGACGGAAGCCCAAGGCAATTATAGACTTGCAGCCCGGCAGCGCCCACCGGGCGTCAAGCTGCTTGGGAGCACCTTCGTAACGGCTCACCGGACCGACCGCCACGATGTCAGCGCCGGCCTCCAAGGCGCGCTGCTTGAGAATTTTCGCGCTTAGCATGAGCAGTCTCCAAAGTGTCTTTTGAATTTATTTTTCAACACTCCGCGTTCTTCCAGGTGCGCCATGCAGGCGATATGACACCCGCGCATGCCGCCGATAGCTCTTCCGGTCCACAGCACTGGCCCCAGCTTGTACGCTCGCGCCGCCGTGTAGGGCTGCTGGTTGAAGCCCTCCTCATCCTGCGGTGAAACCATGAACGGGTTGCAGGCTTTCTCACCGCCGCCGTGGAAGGCCACGCTGCATTTCTCAAAATCCAGCGCGTTCCAGCTCAGCTCGCGGCCAGCGATTCGCACCGTCGTCTTCTCAGTCGGGGAAATCGCGCAGCCCGGGCATTGCTCAATGCACTTGCCGCAGTGGTCGCACAAGCCGCCGGGGAAAATCGGGTCTGGGTCGAGTTCGGCGTCGGTCAGCACCACCGCGAACATCTGGCGCGGGCCGTACTCTGGCGTCAGGAACACGCCGCTGTCGCCGATTTCGCCCAGGCCGGCGCAATACGCTGCCAGTCGCATCTGGAAATAAATGTCAGGCGCTGGGCGGTCGTCCGCCACTGGGCGGCTGTAGTTGGAGCTGTCCTTGCCGTAAAAGGCCGGGTTGGCGTCAATGAAGCCCTGCCCCATCTCGTCCGCGTCAACGCCGTCAATGTTGCTCCAGGGGAAATTGTCTGGAATTGGGGACGCTTCGTAGCCTGCATCCTCGAACAGGTTGCAGAATTTCCACAGGGTCACGGGTTGGAAGACCCACTTGTTGCCAGCATAGCCCATCATGCTGAACATCGTATAGAAGGTACCGGCCTGGATGCCGCGGTACAAGCCGCGGAACAGCCGGAAGCCCAGCACCACCACGGATTTGGCCTCAGGAAAGGCCGACAGCGGATTGAAACGAGCCGGCAATTCGGCAAACCGGTCTGGCGAGGCAATGCCCACCAGGTCGGCGCCCGAATGGAGAGCGTGGCTTTTTACCTTAGCGCTAGTCAACATGGTACGGTTCCTTTTGATGGTGCGTTCCTGGTGTCATACTCCACCCCTCAAAACATCCCCTGAACTAAAAATACCGTTAAACAATAATTCCGCAACTGCTGACAGACTTTTTTCTTACCAAATCACAACTTGAAGCAAGAGCAATGGTCTAAATCCAAAAATAGCCTTGACCAGCTGGATGAAATCTTTTCGGCAACGGGCTATGTTATGCATGGACTGGCCAGGTGCCGGTCCAATCCAGTAGCGACCAGAACCCCGCACACGCATATTCACCCCGAACCCCAAGCATCCCCATGTCCTTCCTCATCGGCTGTCACCTTTCCGCAGCCAAGGGTTTCACGCCCATGGCCCATGACGCCATCTCCATTGGCGCCAACGTGTTCCAGTTCTTCACCCGCAATCCCCGCGGCGGCAAAGCCAAGGACATTGACCCGGACGACGTCAAGACCTTCCTGGAACTGGCCGAAAAGCACCAGTTCGGGCCTTTGCTCGCGCATGCGCCCTATACCCTCAATCCTTGCTCAAACAATCCCTCCACTAGGCGCTTTGCGCACGAAGTCATGACCGACGACCTGCTGCGCATGGAACACGTCCCGGGAAACCTCTACAATTTCCATCCCGGCAGCCATGTCGGCCAAGGTGTTGACGCTGGCATCGACATGATTGCCGACATGCTCAACGACATTCTCAGCCCCAAGCAGACCACCACCGTCCTGCTTGAAACCATGGCCGGCAAAGGCTCCGAAGTCGGCGCCACGTTCACTGAACTGCGACGCATCATGGACAAAATCGCCTTGCCGGAAAAAATCGGCGTCTGCCTGGACTCCTGCCATATCAGCGACGCTGGCTATGACGTAATCAATGATCTGGACGGCGTACTCGCTGAGTTTGACCGCGACATCGGCCTCCAGCACCTGAAAGCCATCCATCTCAATGACAGCCTGAACCCCACTGGCGCCCGCAAAGACCGCCACGCCAAAATCGGCAAAGGCGAAATCGGCGTTGAAGCCCTGACCCGCATCATCAACCACCCTGCCCTCAAACACCTGCCGTTCTACCTCGAAACCCCCAATGAACTCGACGGCTACGGCGAGGAAATCGCCCTGCTCAAAACCCTCCGCCAACCCTGAACCGCCTGCCCCGGCCCCTGCCTGAGCATCGGCCACAACTCTTACCTACAGGAGGACTGCGCCATGTCAAAAATGACTTCCTTCTCGTTATTCTGCTGCGGTATCTATGCCTTTGCCAGCGCTGCTGCGGCAGCCGACCGCAACCAGGCGGCAACAATTTTCGAGCAGGCCAACTACGCGGAAGCGTATCAGCACTATCAGGCCCTCGCCGTCCAGGCCAACATTCCGCCCCGGCTCGCAGCCCAGGACCTGCGCCAAGCTGCTGAATGCCTGAGACACCTCAACCGGGTCGCGGAATGGGACGACCTGCGCGAGCAGGCCGCTGCCGCACATCCCGGCGACTGGGCCGTCGCCACCGCAATTGCCGAGGCCAATCGCAGCATGCCCTCCTGGGGCTTTGTCACTGCCGGCCAATTCAGCCGCGGCGACCAGCGCGGCGGCAATTGGCGAAACCACCGCTCCTGCATCCAGCGCGACCGTACTCGACTCCTTCAGCTGATGACCGATGCGTTGCCAGCCTTCCTCCGCGACCGCGATGCCATGACCGAAGAGGAGGAAAAAAGCTACCTACACACCTTTCGTGAGCTGCTGCTGCCAAACAAAAACGACTCTTGGCGATTGCAAATTCTTACCGACTTGACTGCCCTCCCCGAACTTGACGACGACGACGAACCCCGAGGTGACGGCGCCCCGGTTAACGATGACGGCTCACCGGTCTTCTACGCCCTGCCAGAGTCATACGCCACAGCTCGCAACGACGGCGAACGCTGGCGCTGGCTGCTGCACCTGGCGGAACAATCCAAGGCGCCGCACTCGCGCCTGCGAACCCGCCTGGAATTCGCTGACTTCCTGAGGTCGCAATTCGGCGTGCAGACGCTCCTGCGAGACTTCTTCTATGCAGACAGCGTCGATAACTCCCTCGCCGCCATCCTGGCCGTGGAAACGCTGTCCGACGACGAGACCATCGCCCGACTGGCAGGCGGCATCCGGCGCTTCCAGCTTCCGGAAGAATTCAACTACATCAAAATCTACCAAAGGCTATATGCCGAATACCCACAGCAATTCTTGGGCCAAGCCAAAGAGCTGGCGACTATCTATGAAAACCGCCGCCAGTATCCCAAGGCCGTGGAATGGTGGCGAAAAGAAGCAGAAAAATACGAGGGGGATGCCAGCGCCAAGGATAATTGCTACGCTAGTAGACAAATCCGGCGCATCACCGGCAACTGGGGCGAATTCCTGCACGGCAAGCCGCAGGTCGCCGGGCAGCCCGCCACCGCGACGCTGCGGTTCCGCAATGCCACTAAAGCGAACCTGACCGTCCACCGCATTGACCTGGAAGCCATGCTCGCCGCCTCCAAGAAACACATCCGCAGCGAAGGCGGTGGACGCCACCTGGACTGGCGTATGACTCAACCCAGCTATATGTTAGATCGCCTCCTAAAAGAAAAAGAAGGCGACGCCTACGTCAAAGAGCAGCTGGCCGCCTGGGAAGAGACGCTCGAACCGCTGCCCGGACATCGCGACCGCCAGGTGATCATCACCACGCCAATCGTCAAACCCGGCGCGTATCTGCTCACCGCCACTTTGCCGGATGGCAACCTCAGCCGCCTGCCTCTCATCGTCGAAGACGTCAAAATCGTCAGCAAGCCCCTGGAAGACGGCAATCTCTGGCAAGTCCTGGACGCTGCCAGCGGCGCACCGGTGCCCGGGCTGGAGCTGCGCCTGTTCGGATGGAACGTCCGCTGGAACTCCAAAACCAGGCGCAACCAAGTCACCATCCGCGAAATGACCGCCAAGACTGACGCCGATGGTCTGGCTGTCTTGGATACCAAGGCGCTCAAGACGAATGACAGCGAGGACAGGCTGCAATGGCTCGTGGAAACCACCAGTCCAGTCGGCGCCTATACTTGTCATGGCTATGACGAATCAGACGAATTCGACCCATCAAGCGACTGGGAGTACATCAAGGCGTTCGGCATCACTGACCGACCTGTCTACCGTCCCGGCCAAAAGGTGGACTTCAAATTCTGGATCGCCAAAGTCGCCTACGAACGCGACACGCCCAACCCACTGGCCGGAACCGCACTCACCGTCCGACTGCTTGACCCCAAGGGCGATGAAGTGCTGAAAACTTCCCTGACTGCCGATGGCTGCGGCGGCGTCGCCGGCGACTGGCAGATTCCCGGCAACGCCGTCCTGGGCATGTATTCCCTGCTGCTTGAAGACAGCGCCAACCACAACTTCCGCCATCGGATTGGTTTCCGGGTGGAAGAATACAAAAAGCCGGAGTTCGAAGTCTCGGTGGACTTGCCCACAGAACCGCCGTTGTTAGGCGACCAGGTGCAGGTCACGGTTCGCGCCAAATACTATTTTGGCGCCCCAGTGACTTCCGGCCAAGCCAGCATCAAGGTGCTGCGCTATGACTATAGCGATTCCTGGTGGCCGATTCGACCCTGGGACTGGTTCTACGGCAATGGCTACGCCTGGCTGGCCGAAGACGCAGTCTGGCACCCGGGCTGGACAGCCTGGGGCCACGGCCGACCATATTTTGACTGGCTGCCCCCGCGCCATTCCAGACCGCCGGAAGTGGTGGCGCAAATCGACCGTCCCCTCAGTGAAGACGGCGCCGTGACCTTCACTATCGACACCAGCCTCGCCAAGACCTTGTTCGGCGACCGCGACCACCGCTATGAAATCACTGCCGAAGTCCGCGACCAGTCCCGCCGCACCATTGTCGGCGCCGGCTCGGTCATCGTCCCTCGCCAGCCTTTTGCCGTCTATGCCTGGACTGACCGAGGCTACTATCATGCCGGCGACCCGATCAAAGCCTATCTGCAAGCCAGAACGCTCAGCGGTGCGCCAGTGCAAGGCGCAGGCACGCTCAAGCTGTTCCGCCTCGACCGCGATCCCTTAGGTGAGCTGGTCGAAAAACTGGAGCAAGAATGGCTCCTGGCGCCGGACGAAGACGGCGCCGCTAGCATGACTATCAATGCCGCTGAACCAGGCCAATACCGCCTGACCTGGACTGTGACCGACGCCAAGGGCCGCGCCGTCGAAGGCGCGACTGTCATCACCGTCCGCAAAACCGGCAAGCAGGTTGAACAGGGATTCCACTACAACGCCCTGGAGCTGATTCCGGATCGACCCGAATACGCCCCCGGGGACACCGTGCGCCTGGCCGTCAACACAGCCCAGCCTAACAGTACGGTCATGGTCTTCCTGCGGCCGGTCAACGGCGCCTGCCAACCGCCCGCCGTGCTCCACCTGCAAGGCCAGTCAACCATCATTGACCTCACAGTCACTCGCGCCGACATGCCGAACTTCTTTGTCGAGGCATACACCATCGCCAATGGTGAGATGCACCACGTCATCCGGGAAATCTTTGTGCCGCCGGAGAAAAAAATCCTCCAGGTCGAGGTGCTTCCCGACCAGGTCCGCCATCGTCCTGGCAGCCAGGCCGAAGTAAACGTCAAGCTGACTGACGCCGCTGGCCAGCCCTTCACCGGCAACCTGACCGTGGCCGTCTATGACGCCAGCCTTGATTACATCGCAGGCGGCGACAATACCGGCGATATCCGCGCCGCCTTCTGGAAATGGCGGCGTCACCACTACCTCAATGGCAGTGTCATGGACTGGCGGCTCGACAACTGCCTCCGGAAAAACGAAGAGCACATGCCCGTCATCGGCATCTTCAGCGAGCAGACCGAAGTGTTCGCCACCCAGGGTTACCGCGCAGGTGCTCTAAGAGGAGGCGATGTTCTGGCCTCCGGCGCCGCCGGCGATATGGACTCGCGCCCCGTACCCGCCAACTCCGGGGACATGTACGCTCCTGCCCCCGCGCGCGCCCGGCTTTCCGGAAGCAACCTCGCCAAGGAAAGCGCTTTCGACGACGGCGGCGACGACGCGGGCGCCGCCCCAGTCGCCATCCGCAGCCAATTCGCCGACACCGCGCTCTGGATCGCCAGCCTTGACACTCAGCCCGACGGCACCGCCACAGTGACAGTGCCCATGCCGGAAAACTTGACGACCTGGAAAATGCGCGTCTGGGGGGTGGACGCCCATACCCGCGTCGGCATGGGCGCAACCGAGCTGATCACCTGCAAAGACCTGATCCTCCGCCTGCAAGCGCCGCGCTTCCTGGTGGAGAAAGACGAGGTGGTTCTCACCGCCAATGTCCACAACTACCTGCCTGCGGATCAGACCGTCGAGGTCAAGCTGGAACTTGACGGCCCCTGCCTGGAGATGATGTCTTCGCCAGCCCAGACCGTTGTCATCGCTGCTGGTGCCGAAGCCCGCGTTGACTGGTGCGCCAAGACCGTCCAGGAAGGCGAAGCCGTGATCCGGATGTTTGCCTTGGCGCAAGCTGAGTCTGACGCCATGGAGCAGCGCTTTCCAGTCAAAGTGCATGGCATTGACAAAACCGTTGCCGCGACCGGCTTTCTGCGGCCAAAGCAAACCAGCGCCCAGGTGAAGCTGGTCATCCCTGCGGAACGACGGCCGGAGACGACTCGCCTGACCGTGCGCTGGTCGCCCAGCCTGGCCATGGCCATGCTGGACGCCATTCCCTACCTGCTTGACTACCCCTACGGCTGCACTGAACAGACCCTGAGCCGGTTCCTGCCAGCCGTCCTGACCCGCGACACCCTGCGTCAACTGGATCTGAACCTGTCTGACCTCCAAAAGCAGCGAGCCAATCTCAACGCCCAGGAGCTGGGCGACCCAGACACCCGCCGCCAGCAATGGAAGCGCATGGACCGCGACCCTGTCTTTGACGAAGACGAAATGGACAAGATGACCGCCACCGGCGTGCGCGACCTGTGCGCTATGCAGTGCGTCGATGGCGGCTGGGGATGGTTCAGCGGCTGGGGCGAACGCTCCTGGCCCCATACGACCGCACAGGTGGTGCATGGCTTCCTGCTCGCCAAAGCCACCGGCGTCGACATCCCCGCAGACGCCCTCCAGCGCGGCATCGCCTGGCTGCAAAACCATCAGGCCGAAGAACTGCGCCGCCTCCAGCTGCCAAAAGACCACCGCGACCACAAAACCTGCGCCGACAACATCGACGCCTTCGTCTTCCGCGTCCTGGCGGAAACGCCCGAACCCGGCAAAAGCCAATCAGCAATGGCTGACTTGCTCTACCGCGACAAATCGCATCTCTCGCAGTATGGTCTGGCACTTTTCGGACTGGGATTGAGCGCTGACCCGGCCGAGCGCCGCACCGCTGACATTCTCCGCAACTTGAAGCAATTCCTGGTGATTGACGACGAAAATCAGACCGCCTGGCTGAATCTCGGCAACAGCAGCTTCTGGTGGTTCTGGTACGGCGACGAAATCGAAACCCACGCCGCCTTCCTCCGCCTGCTGGTTGCCTTGGAGCCAGACAGCGACCTGGCTCCGCGCCTGGTGAAATACCTGCTCAACAACCGCAAGCACGCCACCTACTGGCGCTCAACCCGCGACACGGCCGCCTGCCTCGAAGCCTTCGCTGACTTCATCGCCAAAACCGGCGAGCAAACGCCAGACTTGACCGTCGACATCTCCCTGGACGGCAAGCCATTGACGACTTCGCGCATCACCCGGGACAACCTCTTCACCGCCAATCTCACCCTGGACCTAGCTGGCGAAGATTTGGCGACCGGCGAACACACCCTGCTCATCCGCAAGACTGGCGACGGGCCGCTCTATTTCAACACTTACCTGTCCTATTTCACGACTGAGGACATGATCAGGAAAACCGGCCTGGAACTCAAAATCGACCGCCAGGTCTACCAGCTCTTCCGCGATGATGGCATCGCCCAGACGCCGTCGGCCTTAGGCCAGGTTGTGTCAAAGCGCGTCGAGAAGTACCGCCGCGTGCCTGTGGCTTCTGACGCTCCCGTGCAGAGCGGCGACCTCCTTGAAATCGAATTGACCGTCGAAAGCAAAAACGACTACGAGTACATCCTGCTGGAGGACTTCAAGCCGGCTGGCTGCGAACCGGTTGACTTGCGCAGCGGCTACAACGGCAACGCCTTTGGCGCCTACGTCGAATTCCGCGACGACCGCACTGCCTTCCTGCTCCGGGCACTCCCCCGCGGCCGCCGCAGCGCTACTTACCGCGTCCGCGCTGAAATCCCTGGCCGTTTCAGCGCTTTGCCCACCATCATCACCGGCATGTACGCCCCAGAACTGCGCGCCAATGCCGATGAAATCAAAATCGTCATCCTGGATGAACAGCAAGTCCCGAAGTAAGCACCCAGCCGAAAAACTTAGGGTGGACTACCGTCAATAACCTGACTTATGTATCGCCCTTACAGGACTCCAAATATTATACGCCTTACCCAGGGCGGCGCTTGCGCTTGCCCTGGGCTGGTATGTTACGCCCTTTCAGGGCATTTGTCGCTCTGAGCTGCGGACGTTGTGGATGATGTCTGCCATAAAAAATTCAAGCTTCAGACTGCCGCACGCTTGGCTGGAATGACCTGAAGGCAGCCCTAGCCTCGGAGAGGCGCAACCATGAGTAACCCCAGGTGAAGCGAAGCGGAACCTGGGGTGGAGTCCCCCCCAAGCCTGAGCCTCGGAGAGGCGACACAAAAGCGCTGATTTGAAGAAAATCTTTCCCCCAAAGCAGGTCGATAGTAGTACAGAACGTTCCACCGCCATGAGCGCCAAGATTCTTTTTCTTGGCGTCCTTGGCGCAGACAATTTTTGCAGATAGACGCCTATTCTTTGACCTTGCGGATTTGTGTGAACATGCCGTCAGGGTCAATGTCATCGTCCTCTGGCACGTCCACCCAATCCAGGACGGTTCCCCCGCTGCGCGGATAATATGGGCTGACCAGGAAATTATTGCCGCCCTCGCGTGTCACCCGGTAATCTCGCACTCGGAACGTCGTTTTCTCATGTAAATCATACATCTCGTCATCCAGACTGGGCATGGGAGCAAAGATAAACAACTCTTCCAGCACCTTCTGCCGGTCTGAATCAGGGATGATGTATTCCTCCACGATGACGCCATTGGCCATCTGCAACGGACGCCGCGGATAGGGCAACTCGTCCTCCGGGCCAGTCAAAGACCGCAATATCCGCTTCTCCTCGCCGCCTAGCTCAGCCGCCACAGACCCGAAGTCGCCCTCGCCCAACGGCAATCCCGATGGTGACGACGACTCATCGCTCCGTGACATACGCTTCCAACGCCTGGACTTCTTCATAAGCCTGCCTCCTTGCCTTGAATTGCACTTTATGACGATAACACCATCCCGAATGGACGATGTTCCCTGCTTGTCAAGCATACTATTATCCCGACTTCGCTAATTGCAAAATGCAAACTTGAAGTTGCATTAACTTTCATATCAATTACTTATGACGCCTGCCAGCGACTGCTGGCGCCCCAGTGTTTTTCTCTCTTTGCAGCCGAGCGATTTTACATTTTCGCAAAGAACCTTATGTTAGTTATTTCGCTCTTTTGACTTTCCCGCGCCTGGATGCCTGCCCTGGCGCGATGCCTGTTGCATTGGCCTGACGCCCTGGTTAAGGCCGAGGGCTGGCGCCTCACCACAGCTAAGGAATATTAGAACATGTGCTCTCAAAACCGCCTTTTAGCCATCAACGCCATTGCAGAGCGGACTCATGGCGGCGTCCAATCCGCTCGTCCGGCGTCGCTGGCCAGCTATGGCGAGGATGTCTTCAATGCTGAAACCATGTGCAAGTATCTGCCCAGGGCGATGTCCACGAAGCTGCTAGCTACCATCCAAAAAGGCACGCCGTTGGATTCCTCTATTGCCGACGCGGTAGCCCATGCCATGAAAGAATGGGCCATCTGCCGCGGCGCCACCCATTTCACGCACTGGTTCCAACCATTGACCGGCGGCACGGCGGAAAAGCATGACGCCTTCCTTGAACTGAGTCCTGCCGGCAAAGCGCTCATGGGCTTTTCCGGCAAAAACCTGACTATCGGCGAACCTGATGCTTCCAGCTTTCCCTCTGGCGGCCTGCGCAGCACGTTCGAAGCCCGCGGCTACACGGCCTGGGACCCGACCAGCCCAGCCTTCATCAAGCGCCACGCCAACGGCGCCACCCTCTGCATTCCAACTGTATTCTGCTCCTATACCGGCGAAATTCTGGACAAGAAGACGCCGCTGCTCCGCTCGCTCCAGGCCCTGAAAAAGTCAGTCGCGCGCCTGATGGGTTGCTTCAAGATGCCAGAGGAAATCATCACTGTGACCCTGGGGCCGGAGCAGGAGTATTTTCTGATTGACAAGAAGTTCTATCTGCTGCGCCCTGACTTGGTGCAGACTGGGCGGACGCTGTTCGGTGCGCCGCCGCCCAAGCACCAGCAATTGGAAGACCATTATTTCGGCGCCATCAAGCCGCGCATCCTGGCCTTCATGACCGAAGTCGAAAACGAACTCTGGCGCCTGGGCATTCCTGCCAAGACCCGGCATAACGAAGTCGCCCCTGCGCAGTTTGAAATCGCCCCGATCTTCGAGGACCTCAACCTTGCGGTCGACCACAACATGATGGTCATGGAAGTGCTGCGCCAGGTCGCCGACCGCAACGGCCTGGTCTGCCTGCTGCATGAAAAGCCCTTTGCCGGCATCAACGGCTCGGGCAAGCACAACAACTGGTCGATTAACTATGGCGACCGCAATCTTCTCGACCCTGGCAACGACCCGCATGAAAACGCCATCTTCCTGACCATCCTGGCCGCCATCATCCGAGCCATTGACTTGCACAGCGACCTGCTCCGGTCAACCACCTCTGGCGCTGGCAACGACCACCGTTTAGGTGCTAACGAGGCGCCGCCGACCATCATCTCCATCTTCCTGGGCGACCAGCTCACTGACGTCATCAACCAGCTGGAAAACGGCGCTGTCACCGGCTCCAAGCACGCTGACGCCATGCTCATCGGCGTCGACTCCCTGCCCCCCCTGGCCCGCGACGTCACTGACCGCAACCGCACCAGCCCATTTGCCTTCACCGGCAATAAATTTGAATTCCGCGGCCTTGGTTCAAGCCAGTCCTGCGCCAGCGCCAACATGGTCCTGAACACCATCGTCGCCGAATCGCTCGACTATATCTGCGATAAAATCGAGAAGTTGCCAGAGGAATCCTTCAACGCCGGCTTGCAGGAAGTACTCAAAGACATCATCCGCGAACACCGAAGAATCATCTTCAACGGCGACAACTACAGCAGCGAATGGGTAGCCGAAGCAGAACGCCGCAGACTGCCTAATCTCAAGGCTACTATGGACGCCCTCAAGCCCCTGCTCAAGCCGCAGAACCAGAAGCTGCTGGTCAAATACGGCGTCTTCACCAAGGCTGAACTGAATTCCCGTTATGAAGTGTTCATGGAGGAATACCACCGCAAAGTCCGCATCGAGGGCGGCGTCGCGCTGGAAATCGCCCGCAGCATGATCATCCCGGTCGTTGCCGAGGAATTCGGCAAAATCATCTTGGCGCAGCGCACCATCCAGGGCAGCCGTCAATCATACGGCGCCGCTGGCCTGCGCACCATAGCGGAAAAGCTCGGCCGAGCTACGGACAAGCTGATCACCTCGACGGCGGAACTGGAAGCAGCCCTGGAAGGCAAGCACGAAGGCATCCTGCAAGCCATGGAAGAGTTGCGAGAAATCGTCGACCTGACAGAGCACCTGGTTGACGACAGCGCCTGGCCGCTGCCAAAGTACCGCGAAATGCTGTTCATATACTGATTTCATCATAAACCTGAGGCAATAACTGCAAAAAAAACGGCAAGCTCAAGCTTGAACCACGTAGAGGGTGTCCAAAAAGGGTTTTAACCACGGATGGACACAGATGAACACTGATTTTTTTATAGGGTTGTTTTTGTAACCACCGAACACGCGGAATACACGGAAATTTTGTTTAATGTGTAAACTTTTGCCATGAGCGCTTGTAGTACAGGCTCCACGCAGACGTGTGTCGACCTGGCGGCCGGAAGGCCGCCCCTAGCCTCGGAGAGGCGCAACCATGAGTAACCCCAGGTGAAGCGGAGCGGAACCTGGGGGTGGATGCCCCCCCCCAAGCCTGAGCCTCGGAGAGGCGACACAAAAGCGCCGTTTTGAGAAAAAGCCTTTTTGGATGGGGTCTACGTACGGCAAGCTGAAGCTTGAACTACGTACAATCGGCGACCAATTTTTCGCGCCGTTCTCACTTTTTCATCTCATCCGGCTTGAGTAATCGCATTTTTCATTTATAGTTTGTTCTTTAATTTAAAAAATATATGCCTTCGGGCGTCCAGCGCCCGTCCAGACATCCTTTGCAAGTCGTTTTCCCAGGAGTGACACGAATCATGGCGCAAGTCAAGCTTGAGGGCGTTGGTAAAATCTATCCCGGCAATGTCCGTGCAGTCAAAGACTTCAATTTGACGATCAATGACGGTGAGTTCATGGTCATGGTCGGCCCGTCTGGATGCGGCAAGTCCACCACCCTGCGCATGGTTGCTGGCCTGGAGGAAATCTCGGAAGGAACCATCACCATCGGCGACCGTGTCGTCAACAACGTACTCCCGAAAGACCGCGACATCGCGATGGTCTTCCAGAACTATGCCTTGTATCCGGACAAGACTGTCTACGAAAACATGGCCTTCTGCCTCAAGATGCGCAAATTCCAGAATCCCAACGCTGCCCCGGGTTCTGACGGCTTCCTCACCAACCTCTTTTCCTGGTGGAAGCTGCGCCAGCTGAAAAAGGCTGAAATCAACCGCCGCGTCATGGAGGCTGCCGACATTCTCGGCATCGAGGAATTGCTTGAGCGCCGTCCCAAGGCTCTCTCTGGCGGCCAGCGCCAGCGCGTCGCCGTCGGCCGCTGCATTGTCCGCAATCCTAAGGTCTTTTTGTTTGACGAGCCTCTTTCCAACCTTGACGCCAAGATGCGCGTCCAGATGCGTACGGAGATCAGCCGTCTCCACAACCGCCTGCAAACCACGATGATTTACGTCACCCATGACCAGACCGAGGCCATGACCATGGGCGACCGCATTGTCGTGATGAAAGACGGCCTCATCCAGCAGGTGGCCACGCCATCCGATCTCTATGACAATCCCAAGAACATCTTTGTCGCCGGCTTTATCGGCACTCCTCCGATGAATTTCTTTGATGCCACCATCGAAAGCAAGAACGGCCAGCTCATTGTCAAGGAAGACAGCTTCTCTCTGGTGACTCCGCCTGAATGGAAATCGAAAATCGAACGCTACACGGGCAAGAAAATCGTGTTTGGCGTCCGTCCCGAGCATGTTGGCTCACCGACAGCGGAAGCTCTTGACAATGCGCCCAAGATTCCTGCGACAGTGGAAGTGATTGAGCCGATGGGTTCCGAAACCTACCTGTACATGAAGGCTGGTGCCAATGGCTTCATCGCCCGCGTCGACCCGCACCGCACCTGCGAGGTCGGCGACAGCATCGATCTTGCCGTGATGATGCGCAGCGCCCATGTGTTTGACGTTGACACCACCGAATGCGTCGTCTAAGCATCCTCCTATTCGCATTGTGACGTGATAGACCAAGGCCGCCCGCGAACCTCGGGGCGGCCTTGGTCATGTCAGGCAGGCTTTCTGACTAGGGTCATTTATTCAAGGTTCTCCCAGGGCGTTCTGCAAATGAGCGATCACCCGTGTTGCCGTGTTCTTGCCGATGCCCGGCACGGCGGCGGCCAGCTGTTCAGGGGTCATGCGCGCTATCTCCCTCACGGAACCGCAGGTTCTCAACATCTGCTGGCGCCGCTTGACGCCAATTCCTGGAATGTCATTCAAGATCGAATCTGTAATTCGGCGGTTGCGCAAAGCGCGGTGGTACGCATTGGCGAAGCGGTGCGCTTCGTCGCGGATCGCCTGCAACAGCTTCAAGCCGGCATGTTCGCGGGGCAGTTTCAGGGGTTCTGCCACATCCGGCCGAATCACCAGTTCCTGTTTTTCAGCCAATCCGAACAGAGGAACCGACGTCACTCCCAGGCTGGCAAACACCTCGACCGCCACTGCCAGCTGACTTTCGCCGCCATCAACCAGCACCACATCAGGAAAAGCCCCTCCCTCGCGCTGTAGCCGACCGTAGCGGCGCTGGAGCACCTCGCGCATAAAGGCGGTGTCGTCAGCCGCTTCCTCGGAACGAATCCGGTAGCGCCGGTACTCCGCTGTGGCTGGCCGCCCCTGGCGGAAACACACCATGCTCCCCACGGCGAGTGACCCGGAGATGTTCGACATGTCAAAACACTCCATAAACAAGGGCGGGGACGGCAAGCCCAGGGCTTCCTGCAATGCTGCAACGCCCTCTGGATTGCTTGAGGCATTGCGCCGAGCAATCGTCTGATTGATGAAGCGTCTAGTCGGTTCGGCCATGGCCTTCAGGCAGCTGATCACATCGCGGGTGCGGATGGCGCCCTCAAAATTCATGACCGCTACTTCACTGTGCATCTTCTCCGTCAATTCCTCTAGCAGAGGCCTGGATTCGCCCCGCAGAACAGCAAGCGCCTTGTCCAGCTGCTCGCCATATTCCGCCGGCGTGACCGCCCCGAGGCAAGGGCATAGACACCCGCGGATGACCTCCTCCAGGCAGTGCCGATGCGTCTCAGGATTCGGCGTCAAGACCTTACAGGTGCGCAGACGATAGTGTACTGACAAGAATTGCACGGCCTCGCGCAACGCCGTCGCCTGAGGATACGGGCCGAAGTACAGCCGGTTGTCATCCCGCCGAATCCGAACCAGGCGCAGGCGCGGGAACGGCTCGGCAGGATCGACGCAGACCAGCAAGAACCGCTTGTCATCACGCAGTTCGACGTTGTAGCGCGGCTTGTACTGCTTGATGAACTGCTCCTCCAGCAACAGCGCTTCAGACTCCGTCGCCACCGGGAAAATCTCGTATGAGGCAATGCTGTGGATAAGGGCGCGGCGGCGCGGGTCGCTGCGCAGTGCTCCGGAGGGCCGAAAATACGAACTCATCCGCGAACGCAGATTGCGCGCCTTGCCGACATAGATGACTTCGCCGGCAGAGTTCCGGTAGACATAGACCCCGGGAGACCGCGGCACGTCCTGAGAATAAAAAACAGGTTGGGAAGATGAATCCGTCATAATGACATCTTAACGCTATGCAAAGCCGCCTGCTCAGCGGCCAGCCAAGGCCCGCTGGTGCAAATGCCGGAAAACCAGGTCGACCGGCGCCTGGTCGGTCAAGGCGAGAATGTGCTCGACATCAAGGCCGGCGCAGACCTTGCGGCACTGAAACAGGAATTCCTCCATCGCGCTTTGATAGGAATTGCGGATTTCCTTAGGACTGGTGACGATCAGCTCGCCGGTTTCCAAATCCTGGAAGGCGCCAGCGTCGCGAAAGGGGAAGTCCAGTTCGGCCCGATCCAGAATCTGATAGACGATGACATCATGCCGGCGGCGGCGGAAATGCGCCAGCGCCGAGCGAAGCCGGTCGACATCGTCAAACAAATCGCTGAAGATAATGACCAGGCCGCGCCGTTTCGCCTGCTCGGCCAGATGATGCAGAGGCGCCGCCAAGTCCGTCTCGTTCACTGGCTCGTGATCGGCCAGCTGATTGCACAACACCCGCAAATGCTCAGCGCCGCTGCGCGGAGGCATGACCAGATTGCACTTGCGGTCAAACAACGCCAGGCCGACCGTGTCCTGGCGGCGAATCGTAATGTAGGCAAGAGCCGCAGCGCAGGTGCAGGCATAACGATACTTGCTGGTCGACCCACTGGCGTAGGCCATGGACCGAGAGCCGTCAACCAAAAGATGCACCCGCAAACTGGTCTCTTCCTCGTACTGACGCAAATACAAACGCTCGTTGCGGCCATAAACGCGCCAGTCAAGATGCTTGGGGTCGTCGCCAGGAACGTACTGACGATAATCAGCGAATTCGACGCTGACGCCCTTCAGCTGGCTGCGGTGCCCCCCAGCGACCGACCCCTCAACCGTGAAGCGAGACCCCAGGCGCAAACTGCCTAAACGCGCAATCTCCGCCGGCGACAACAACCGATTGACCCCATCAGCAGCCATGCTCACATCATTTCGCCGGAACTGCAGGAGCTGCAGGAGCAGGAGCCGGAGCGGGGGTCGGTGCCGGAGCGGGGGTGGGGGTCGGTGCCGGAGCGGGGGTCGGTGCTTCCGGCGCCTTGGCTCCTGGTGCTGGCGCAGCCGGCGGCTGCACTCCTTGCGGGGTGCGGCGCTGCTGCATGGATTCTATGCGTTTTCTCGCCTCTTCCCGCAAACGCTGCTGGCTGTTTTCTTCTTCTTCCTTGGAAATGACCAGGTTTCCGTCCACATCAATAATCTTGATCCGCATGTAGTCGCGGGCCAGGCGCGCCTTGCGTTCGGCTTCTTCCATCTCCCGCTCCAGCACCGCCTTCTCTTCGGCGCTGAGCTTGCCGTCCTTGTCCGCATCATACATCTCCAGCAATTCTGCTGCGGACTGCTTCAGCCGTTCCAAGTGCATCGTCATCGGAGCATTGCCTCCACGTTGCTGTGGCGCACCAACGCGGCCTGGCCGCCCGGGAGGGCGATTCTGAGGACGCGCAGGCCGACTGCCCGGCGCCGGGGCCGTTGGCGCCGCCTCGGCGGCAGTAGCAGGAGGAGTTTCCTGAGCCAGACAAACACCGGCCGCCATCGCGGCAATCAAAGCAAGTTTCCGTAGCATGTTCCCACTCCTTCAAGTTGTTTATGATGGTCTCAATGGCTTAAATCAGCGCCATTATGCCCCAACAAACCATGCGCCTGACAGGCAAGATGTCAGACCCATTTCGACTTCTCAAGTTCCAGGTCAAGCCGCATCATCTCCTGGCCGCTGTCAAGGTTGACCACGCACAACGTCCCATCCTCGTACCTTCCAAACGACGCCGGCATCGACGCTTTCGGCAATGACAGTGACCCAGGATTGAACGCCACCAAGTTCTCAGCCACGACCGCCAAATGCGGAATGTGCGTATGCCCATAGGAGAGAATCTCGCCACTGCCCATAGGCGGAAAATGACCAGGATGATAATGATGACCGTGCGTCAGAAAAAATTTGTACCCGTCCACCAGCAGCGTCGAATAATCCGCCATCAAGGGGAATTCCAGCATGGCCTGGTCGACTTCGCTGTCGCAATTCCCGCGCACCGCCACAATCATCTTTTTGTGCCGGTTCAGCCAGTTGCACACGTCCACAGGAGCATAATCCGGCCGCAAGGGGTTGCGGGGGCCGTGATACAACACGTCCCCAAGGATGACCAGCTGATCCGGCCGCCATTGCTCCAGATGGCTGGACAGCTTATCTAAACTTTCAGGCGAGCCATGAATGTCCGAAATGAACAGCAAACGCACTATCAGTCTCCTTGAGGCAAGCCAGAAAAAACACGGCGCCGACTTGCAGAATCCATTCGTGAGATTATCTTAGAGATGTTTTCAATGCTAACGAGCGTCTCCATCGTCTAGTGGTTAGGACAACGGGTTCTCATCCCGTAAACAGGGGTTCGACTCCCCTTGGAGATGCCAACACCTAATCCAAAGCCGCGACTGCCTCGCCAGTTGCGGCTTTTTTTGCGGCGCGATTGCGCCGCAAAAACTCTATCTGGCGAGCGCCATCGCCTTGACGCCCGCCGCAAACTGTCTCTAACAGTAATCCTATCTGCCCAATACGCAAGCTGCCAGAGCCAATTTTCCCGCCGAAACGACAAAATCGCCCAGGCTCCCCCCGCCAACACCACAGCGCCAACATAATCCCAAACACTTAGAGAAAAAACAGGAAAAACAGGAATTACTATCATTTATAGTGAAAAAATAAGACAACATGCCGTGTATTTAGGATGATTTCTTAGGATAGTTCATGCAATTCACAAAAATATCATTTTATGATTTGACAACTTGTTTCGGGCTGATAAAGTGATGGTCAGAAGCCAGCTGGCGCTGTTTCCTCGTGCATCCAACCCAGCAACAGGTACATGGCTGACACCGGGCAGGCTTTCCGGAATCCCGCCTGCGTCAAAGCCTGAAAGGAGGATTTATGACCAAAAAGCGCAACCAGAATGATTCTTACATGGCGTTTGACGGCCGCCTGACTCCGGAAATCCGGCAGCGACTGCGGGCCAAACGCTATGAGCTTGGGCTGCCTTTCCAGCGGGTGGCGGCGTTTTTCGGCGTCAATTGGTCGACATTCCGCAAATGGGAGCAAGGCCCGACAGAGTCCTGCGAACTCTGCTACCGTCCCCGGCTTGAGGCTTTCCTGAACGGCGAATACGATTCCGTTCTTCGCTCCTTGGCCTTGCCAAAAGCGACCGTGAAACAGGAAGACAGCCAAGACATCCCGCAGGAAGTCATGCAATGCCTGGAAAGAGTCTCCAATGCGTACCGACTATGCCAGACCAGGCCAGACCTGCGCGAAAAAATCGTCCGCCGCATCGACAGGGCGACTGCGGCCACGATGGCAGGACTCATCTCGCCACCGGGACAGACCAGGTTCATCCTGGAAGACGACGATGACGAGTAGAGCTTGAGAGCTTTTGAAAATTCTGGCCGAGGAAAATCACTCTCCTCGGCCAGGCCGGCAAACAACGCACGCCTTCAGTTCACTGGTCGGCGGACTGAAGGCGGCTGGTGGTTTGACCGCGCTGAAAGCGCCAGGCGGCCGCGCCGTAGGCGCTTGACCATGCTTAACCCCAGGCTTTAGCCTGGGGATAGGCAGACCCCAAAAGTGGTGCCCAGTAAGGGCACCACCGGACGTTTACCAACACAGGCACTGCGTCAACCCTCTCTATCACAAGATATTGCACATTACCAATATTTTGCCCTAGCCAATTGCCGACATCTCCTGGTGCAGCGCCAAGACGGTTCGGGCCGGCACATAGACATCAAGGAAATGCCTCTTGACGCCGCCGGAGACGACTTCCCGGGCTTGGAAATGCTGCCCTGGCGCCACCAGGCCAAAGCCGCCGAAGTCGGGCGCATCAGAATCAAGCACGAGGTCATAGCCTCCTCCTGTGCACAATACTTTGTAGCCAGCGTATGAATTGCGCGGGTGGAAGTTAAAGATAAAACACAATCCTGCGCGTTCAAAGGCAAGCACCTTGGCCGATTCGTCCATCTGGAGCAATTGCGGCTGGCAGGCGAAAAAGTCATTCGCGCTTAGGACTAGGGCGAGCATGGCGTGGTCGAAAGCCAGGAGCGAATGAAAATGCAGGCTGTCGTCCTCGGCCAGATGCCATTGGCGGCGGGCGTAATTGAATGACCAGCCATTGCCTGTGCGCGGGAAGTCAATCCATTCCGGGTGTCCGAATTCATTGCCCATGAAGTTCAGGTAGCCATGGCCGGCCGTGGCGATAGTCGCCAGCCGAGCCAGCTTATGCAGGGCGACGCCGCGGTCGACGGCAAGGCTGGCGGCGTCGCGTCGCATGCCGTCGTACATGGCCGCGCCCATCAGTTGGAAGGCGAACGTCTTGCCGCCGACCAAAGCCTGGTCATGGCATTCCACATAACTGAGCGATTGTTCATCCTGGCGGCGGTTCGTCAATTCGTGCCAGAGTCCGCCCATGGACCAATGCTCGTCCGGTAAATCGCTCAATTTGAACCAGTTGTCAGTCACGCCCATAGCCAGGCGGAAATCGAAGCCGCAGCCGCCCTCTGCCGTTGGCGCGGCCAGGCCCGGCATGCCGCTGACATCCTCGGCAATGCAGACCACATCTGGGCGACAAGCATGGCACACATCGGTCGCCAGGCTCAAGTACGCCAAGGCGTCCCAATCGACGTTAGGGGAAAAATAATCGTCGTAGCCGCTGAACGTCCGGTTCAGGCCATGATCGCGATAGACCATGCTGGTCACGCCGTCAAAGCGGAATCCGTCGAGCCGGTATTCCTCCAGCCAGAATCGGCAATTAGAAAGCAGGAATTGCACGACTTCGCGCTTGCCATAGTCAAAGCAACGCGAATCCCACGCCGGGTGCTCTCCGCGCGCCCCTGCATGAAAATAGAGCCATTCCGTGCCGTCCTGGCGCGACAATCCTTCGACCTCATTGCGGACAGCGTGCGACTGCACCAAGTCCATCAGCACGCGCAACCCAAGGCCGTGCGCCGCGTCAACCAGCGCCTTGAACTCCTCGGGAGTGCCAAATAAATCGCAGACGGCAAAGAAATTGGCGACATGATAGCCGAACGACCCGTAGTACGGATGCTGCTGGATCGCCATTATCTGTACCGTGTTGTAGCCGCCCGCAGCAATCCGCGGCAAGACCGTCTCAGTGAACTCTACAAACGTGCCGATGCCGCTTTTCTCCTGAGCCATGCCGACATGCGCCTCGTAGACGAGCGGCGCCTGGGCTGGCGGCGCATCGTGCTGCCACACATACAGCTGCGGCGGCTGCCATACTTGCGCATTGAAGACAACGTCAGAGCGCCACAGATCAGTCGTATTGCGCACCACCCGGCTGGCGCAGGCTGGAATCCGCAAGCCTTCGCCGCCTGGCCAGCAGACGTGCAGTCGATACTGGTCGCCATGGTGCAAAGCCGCCGCATCCAGCCGCGCTTCCCAGTCGCCCTGCCCGGCCGGATGCAGGCGGAAGCGTTCCAGTCGCTCCCAGTCAGAGAAGTCGCCGACCAGCCAGACAGCGTCCGCATTCGGCAGCCATTCCCGAAAGTGCCACTGACCCTGAACATGATGCAGGCCGTAGCGGTCGTGGCAATCAGCCCAGTCGAGCAGGTTTTTGCCATCGGTCATCGCCTGGCGGCGCCCGGCGATGTACTCGTCACGCTGACGGATAATCTCCGAATAAGGCACCAGCCACGGATCTGCACGCCAACTCCGAGGGGCGTTGCTAAGACGGCGCATGGGCGGTTGATGTGTCATGACAGGGTTCTTTCAATAAAAAATAGTTAATGTGCGAAGTTTTGTGATGAATGCTTGTAGTATGGGTCACCGATTGATACTCGGAGCTCCGGGCAATCTACGGCACCAAGCACCCCGGGTAAAGTGCTTTAGTGGACAGTGGACAATGGACTTTAGTGGACTTTAATGGACGCTAATAGACGATGGACTGTGGACTTAAGTGGACGTTAGTGGCAGTGGACGTGGACGGAAGTGGACAGCAATGGACAAGCGGAGCTTTCGACACGTATCTTGAGCAGGCTTTCAGACGATGAAAATGCATCATGCTTACAGTCGTGCCCCCTTGCGCCGCAGGCGCTTAAGCATGCTTAACCCCAGGCTTTAGCCTGGGGCAGGCGTACCCTCAAAAGTAGTGCCCAGTAGGGGCACTACCAGACGTCTACCAGCACAATCACTGTGCCAAATCTCTCTTCCTGTCACAGGATTTCGCACATTACCAAAAAAACATGATCGACGCTTTGCGAAAAATAGAACTATACAGGAACCCGACCTGAAAAACAAACGGAGCTAACAATAAAAAAACCGACCCTGCGGGTAAATCCCGCAGAGCCGGCTTGTAGTCCTCAGTATGTCGCACTGGCCTGTCAGGCCGGCAACGTCATCAAACCATCACGGCGACCAGACGCCTGCTTCCCAATACACCTTGCTCATGAAAAAATTCCCTGCGTATGCAATGTTCATGACTGGCGCATCATCATCCTTGGCCGCCCAAGGTTTTTTCTGGTGCCAAAAACAACGCACCACTGGAAAGGCGGTGGGGTCGTATGGATTGTTCTTGCTCACGTCGACATCCGGGCCGGCCTTAAGCTGGTATTCTTTTAATTCACACCACGTTGCTGGTGAAGGAGAACCTGGCCCCAAATCCCAAGTACAGTTAGAATCATTCATCTCATAAAAATAACTTATTCTTTCCACATCGGGATTGGGGTCACCATGAACGCCTTTACTCCCTTCCCGATCGTATGCAGCTGCATATTTCCCGCCACTATGTGGATGCGGATCCCATTGTTTCGCACTATGCCCCTTCCGGTCATTCAAATCCTTTGGGCAATTATAGACTTTTTTGGAATCAATATAATCGGGATACAAGCGTGAAATCCAATACGGGAATTCTCCTCGGTTGTCATTGCGGTACATGGCAAAGCCCATGTTGCCGATCTGCCTTAGCTGGTTGATGCAGGTCGTCTGATGGGCTTTGTCGCGGGCCTTGGTGAGAGCCGGCATAAGCATGGCAGCCAGGATGGCGATGATGCCGATGACTACCAGCAACTCAATCAGAGTAAAAGACTTCGTTGTACGCATATTGGTCATTCCTTGCGATTAATCGTGATATTCAGAGGCCAACACTCTCTCTATTTCAGTATAAAACGGACGTCGAAAAAAATTATTGACGTTCCACCTGCTTTACGCAAAAAGAGAATTGCCGCTGCTCCTGCCTATTTCGCCCATTGCAGGGCATTGGCGATGATTTTCCGGCAGGTCTCCAGGTCCAGGCCGATGTCCTTGCTGGTCGTCGGGTGGAATTCACGGTCAACGCTCGGATTGAAGACGATGACCTCGCCTTGGCCTAACCTCAACGCTGCCACGCTCGGGCCTTTTGAATTATCCTCTGCCAGCACCTGCCACGGCGGTTCGACCAAGGTGATGGTGTCATAGCAAATCGCACCAGCCAGGGATTGCACACCAGCCAGCAACGGATGATTAGACATTAAAATGGCGGCCGCAGTTCCGGAAGGTTCCTCCATGACCAGACGCGGCCCAAACGCATCGGGCAGCCAATTGGTGTCATTCAGCTGCCAGAACAGGACTTTACCCCCAGCCTCGGCAAAGGCGCGCAAACGCACGGCGCCGGCTGGGGTCAGCATTGGCGTCGTGACTCTGAGGCTGTCGCCGCCAATCATCACGCAACCGAAGCCGCTCCAGTCCGCCTTATTGATATCAGCGATCAATTCCGGCTGTCCACCGGCCTGGCGCAATGCGGCCAAGGTGAAATGATTGTCGCCGCCGACAAAGCCCAGGCGTTTGCCGATTGTCGGCAATGGCGCGGCTGGCAGCGCCGCGACCTTGGCTTCGCTATCATAGCCGCCGAGCTTCAGTTTCAGGGTCAGTTCCAGGTTGGCGGCATCAGCGGCGCCAGTCCATTGCACGTTGATTATCGGCGCTTGACTGCGGCCGGCCGACGCTTTCCAGCTGACTTGCGCTGGCGTCGCGTTCAAGCCTGGCGTGCCGGTTACGGTCAGGGTGCAGTCTTGTTCCGCTGCACGCGGATTCCACACTTCATAGCGCAGGACACCCTGACCAGAACGGTCCAGAAACACCCAGGGCTTGGAGACAGCGGCCTGGTGCACAAGGTCTTCCAAGTCGGTTACGCCTTGGTCCAGGAGCAGTTTCAAAAGATGCGGCACTTGGCGATGCGGCGAGGAGAAGCCCTTGCCAGAGCTGTAGCCACTGCCAGAGACAGCGCGCGCCAATGGCCGACCAGCGTACGTCTTCAAAAACTCCAAGTAGCGCGGATTGCCGGAGATGACGCCAGCGTACGCGATGCCTTCAGTCACAATCAGAGTGAAGCCGCGGCCAACAGCATATTTCGGGCAGCCAGTCTTGTAGCGGAAGCCGTAATTGTCACGATCCCAGGCGTGGTCGAGCAGCCAATCAGCGCAACGGACAATCACCTCCCGGGTCATTTCAGCATCGGCCGGGTCGCCGAACTGGTGGTACAGGGACAGCCCATGCAGCATCACGCCAGTGGCGAAAGCCTTGCCGCCGCGATGGGCGCGCTTGTCTGGACAATCGCATTCCGACTGATCCTGCGGCAAGTCAAGGCAGCCTGTCACCGGATTCTGCATCTCACGGATTTTGGCGACATAGACGCGGGCAGCGTTAAGATAATATGGATCGTGGGTGAAGATATATGCGTTCATCGCATTGGTCAGAGCCCAGCCAGGGGCGCGTTCAATCGTAATCCGGAAATTCCGCGTAAAGGTGCGTGCCTGGGCGCGGCAGGCGATTTCCCCGACCTCGAAAAAGCGCGGTTCGCCCAGCAGGCAGCCGTAATAGAAATTGCCTGGCTGGAAAGAGTGGCCGCCAGAATTGTCAATCAAAGGCTGCACAAAGCCGGTCATGTTGACATCTGCGAAGCGCGGATCGTTCTTAGCGAGAAAGCCGCCGATGTGTCCGACGCAATGCTCGTACATCCGTTCGCGGAGACCGCTGTCCCAGGGCCAGGCGATAAAATCCGTGGTTGTGTAGTGCCGAGCCATCTCCTCGCCACGTCGCAGGAAGTCCAGGCGTCCGAGCCGAGCGAAATTGACAGCGCAGACATAGCTCATATCGTATTCGTTATTGCCCCAATTCCAGCGGCGCTCGCCGTACCAGTCGCCGAAGTTCATCCAGCCGTATTCCTGACGTTGCTGGCGGCCTTTTTCCAAATTGGCGAACGACTGGTCCAGAGCCTTTTCGTAGGCAATGAATTGCCCGGGACGGCTGGGAGTAATGGCGCCGAAAGCGCCGGTGGCGCAGTAGTATTCGGGCGAGGCAGCGGCGAACAACGGATGCGCCAGCCATTGAGCCAGGTCAGCGTCAACAGCGCGGCCATCAGCCGGCGCTTCGCATGTCCACACCTCGGTCATGTTCTCCATGCCGCGCCGGAACATATAACCGCCATCGCGATACCAATAGAAGTGTTCAAACAAGTGGTTGACGGTTTCAAAGTCCTTGCCCGGGTAGCCTTCGGGCAACTCTGGCAGGATCATAACAGCGGTGCCTTCGGCTGACGCGCTCAAGCCCTTAGGCCAGGTCTGCCAGAAATCTCGCACCCACAGTGCGCGTGCTGTGCCCAGCCGCAAAAAGCCGTCTCCGCGCTCCAGGTTAGAGGCTTTGCCGTCAACAGTCAGGGCTGCCCGCTGCGACCAGTCCTGCCTCAGGTCCAGTCGACTGCCGGCAACGCCGTTGCTGAGAGAGGGCGCCGACGCAGTCCAGCCCGCTGGCTGCCAGGACAGACTTTTCACCAGCAAGTGACCTTCTGCCTTATGCGTATTGACGACGTACCAACGGTGTCGGCGCAGGCGATGCTGGCCAGCATACACAGTCTGCTCGCCGCGCCAGCCAAACATGGCCTCGCCCTCGCCAGCGTACACGCCGCTGGCCTGATACGTCAGCTTGTTAGGTCCCCGCTCAATCAAGGCATACGCATCAGCTGGCGTGGCGGCGTTCAAAACGCGGCCGTCAACCAGCCGCAGCTGCGACGCAGTCGCGATTGGCGCTGACACAACTGCATCCCATGGCTTCTCCATCAGGATTTGAAGCCCCAGGCCGCGGCCGGTTTCCAAGACATAGACCACATCGCGATCAGCGGCTGTAGTCGCCAGAAAGTCAACAGTCAGCCACTTGACGCTGCCGTCTGGCCAGGTCGCAGTGACCGTGCGCTGGGACACGACCGTCTGGCCGTCGGCATCGACGAGCCGAGCGTCATCAGCGCTGGCCAGCATGCCTTTCGCAAAGGGAACGCCGGAGGTTACTGGCCAGGCCTGCCGCGGCTTGACCGGCTCATGCACGCGCAGCTCAATCCGCTGCGGCGTTGTCGCTGGCGGCTGCGGGCGCTGGCCAGCCACAAAGACTATTGGCGCTGACGCCATAGCCGTCTGCTGATTCAGCTGGCAAACGATTTTTCCTTCGTAGGTCACCCCGGGCGTCAGCCCCTCAAGGATAATGGCGTGGTTGCGCAGGTTGGCTTCGTCCTCTTTGACGACGTTGTCCATGGCCGCGCCTTGGCGTCCAAAGCGGAACTCGGCCGACGGTGTTGTCGCCGTTGTCAGCCAGGAAATCTGGGTCGTGCCGTCTGGACGTGTAAACACGGCCACGTGCTGCATTTCAGGCGCTTCGGCTGGCGCCAGGCGGATATAGTCATAATAGGATGGCCCGGTGTTGCCGGGAGTGGCGTAGCGGTCGTCTGCCCACACTTCAAACACGCCGTCAGTGATATTCCAGAATCCCAGGCTGATTTCACCGCCAGAGTGCTTAGTCCAATTCTTGCCGTCCAAAGACAAGGCGATATTGCGATTTGGTCCGCTGACAAAGATTTGGTAGCCGCCGACCGGGATGTCGGTCAGACGCGTATGCAGGGGCGGTGCGCCCTCTTCCGGCGTAGCGCGATCAGCCTTGATGCTGGCCGGGGTGCGCAGGGTCTGGCCCCAGGAGCGCTTTATCCAGCTGTCCGGCTCAGTAGTCCACAGCGTCCAGATGTTGTCACCGCCCTGGTCAACGCGCCAGGCGTCTTTCGGCTCGCTCCATTCTTCCGTTTCATAGACCAGCCCGACTATGTCATCGCGACGGCCGCGTTCCGCTGGCGCCAATCCCATGAGTCTCTTGACCGGCAACAGGAGAGTCTGGGCAAACAGTTCATAGCCGGCCGGCGACAAATGCAGGCCGTCCCGGAACACTGCCCGGCTGACGGTCGCCCGTCCCAGCAAAAGAGTCTGACCGACATCGAGGAAGTCCGCGCCATGACGTGGGGCGGCCTCGGCCAGAAGGCGGTTGACTTCGGCAATGGGGTAGTTGCCCTGGCGCGGCAGGATTCCCAAAGCAAGAATTTTAGTTTCCGGTAGGGCGGCGCGGATGACGGCCAGCAAATTCTCAATGCCAGCAGCAAGGTCGGTTGCCGACGTCTTGGTCGCGAAGTTGTTGGTGCCGATCAGCAGCACAATCACCTTTGGACGGCACTCCAGCTGGCGGCCAGTCGTGATTCGCCACAGTACATGCTCAACGCGGTCGCCAGAGACGCCGTAGTTGACAGCGCCGAGAGGCTTGAAATAGCGCTCCCAGGCATTCTTGCCGCCGGGATACTGATGGTCAGAGGCGTACTCCCAGCACATAGTAATCGAATCGCCCAGAAACATCAGCGGAATGTCCTGCTGCTGTGCCGCCCGAGCGGTCAAAGAGGCCGACAAGTCCTTGGCCCAATCAGTCCGAGGCACAGCCTCCAAGGTCGGATTGGCGGCAGACAAGGCCAGGCCGCCAGCCAAAAGCATCGACAAAACCACGCTGCGAGACATCGTCATGATCGCTTTCTCCTCAAACGACGAAGGCACCGCAGCATCCCAAAATCCCGTCACCGTGATTTTGAATGCCTAGCGGCGCCCTCCTTAGGGGTTAAAGTTTTTGGGGTGCGGCGTCTCAGCCGTTACGGCGGGCGAACTCCGCCATAAACGTCGTCAACGCTTCGATGCCAGCCAAGGGCATGGCATTGTAGATGCTTGCCCGCAGACCGCCGACTGCGCGGTGGCCTTTCAAGCCGATCAGGCCAGCAGCCTTGGCTTCGGACACGAACTTCTTTTCGAGGTCCTCATCGCCAGCGCCGATGCGGAAACAGACGTTCATCTTGGAACGGCAGGCGACATCGCAGGTGCCCCGGTAGAATCCGGAACGGTCCATGGCGGCGTAGAGGCGGGCGGCCTTGATCTCGTTCAACTTCTGGACGGTTGGCACGCCGCCCTGCTCAAGCATCCAGTCCGTCACCAGCCGGAGCATGTAAATCGAGAACGTCGAAGGCGTGTTGAACAGGGATTTGCTCTTGATGTGCGTGCTGTAACGGAGCATGGTCGGCACTGTCTCCGGGCAGCGCTCGGCCAAGTCGCGACGGATGATGACCAGGGTCACGCCAGCCGGGCCGATGTTCTTCTGGGCACCAGCGAAAATCAGCCCGAAGCGGCTGACGTCCACAACGCGAGACATGATGTCGCTCGACATGTCGGCCACCAGCGGCACCGCGCCGGTATCGGGATAGGTCTGGTATTCCGTGCCGTAAATCGTATTGTTGCTGCAGATATGGGCGTAGGCCGCATCTTGCTGGAAGGTCCAGGACGTTGGATCGCCGATCGTGGAAAAATTGCTGGTTGAGCCGTCATAGACCAAATCAATGCCCGCCCCAAGGATTTTCGCTTCCTTCATGGCCTTGTGCGACCATTCGCCAGTGTCGCAAAATGCGATCTTACGGCCCGGCACCATCAGATTCATGGGAACCATAGCGAATTGCAAGCTGGCGCCGCCCTGCAGAAAGAGCACTTCGTAGTCGTCACTGATCCCCATCAGCTTGCGGACATTGGCCTCAGCAGCCTGGATGACCTCCTCGAACAATGGCGACCGATGACTTTCCTCGACAAGGCCATAACCGCAGCCGCGATAGTTGACAAACTCCTCCTGGGCCTTCAGCATCACAGGCTTAGGAAGAACGGCAGGACCAGCATTGAAATTGTACACAACCTGATTCGACATCAAAAACACTCCTTGCAATACCATGGAAATAAATGAGACAGTCAAACTTAAATAACGATGGAAAAATAATATAACCCAACTATCCGAAAAATAAACGCGGGGAGTAGGTCAGTGGACTTGTAATCGATGATCGATTGATACTTGGAATTCCGGCAAGCTGCGGTGCCAGGCACCCCGGATAAAGCGCTTTAGTGGACAGTGGACAATGGACTATAGTGGACTTTAATGGACATTAGTAGACGATGGACTGTGGACTGAAGTGGACATTAGCGGTAAGTGGACGTGGACTGAAGTGGACGTTAATGGACGGTTGCTGCGGCATACAGTTAAGCCGACCACATCGCCCCTCGCCCCTAAACAAAGCCCCTCGCCCCACCCTAAAAAAATCTGCGTCATCAGCGTCATCTGCGGATAAAACAACTCGCCCCTTGTATCAATCGGTGACCGTTCACAGCCGCTGGACAGTGGACGTTCGTTGATTTGGCATTATGGTATTAACCGTGTTGTCGTTGACGCCTACACTTCACCTGCCCCATAGCTTCGCACCATGCGCTTATCGTCTCATTTCACCGTACTGACTGCCAGCGGCATTTTGCTGGCGGTGCTGTTCTGCCTGCCGCCCGGGCCAGCTCGCCGCCTGGCCGGCATCACCCAGCTGGTCATGGCGCCAGCCAGCGGCCTGGCAGCGCTGAGCCTGCGCGTCTCCCGAGCCGCCTGGGGAGGTCTGCGCCACAACCAGGAAAACGACGACATTGACGCCGTCCGAGCGGAACTTGCCGCAGCTAAACTGCAACTGGCCGCCATCGATGACAAATACGACGGCATTGCACTCGAAAACAACCTCCTGCGCAATCGCCTGCGCCTGACCTATAAAAACGAAAGCCTGACCATCGTCGTCGCAGAAGTGGTCCAACGCGATCCGTTTGCAGAGTTCTATGACAACATCGTCATCAACCGCGGCCACAATGACGGCATCCGGCCTGGGCAGCTCGTCGCCACCCACCGCGGCCTGGTCGGGCTGATTGCTGACACTGCGCCGTCGTCTGCGTCCGTCACCCTGGTCACCAGCCCGAAATTCGCCCTTGCCTGCCAGATACCCAAGCGCAACTTGACCGGCCTTCTGCGCGGCTTGGCGCCCACCTCCGCAACAGACCCGGCGGGGCCGCAACTCCTGTTGCCGCCGCCTGATTTAGTTGTCGATGCGCTTGATGGAGTTATGTTTGACGCTGTCATGCCCGGCGACTTAGTCTATACCAGCAAGATGGATGGCCGGGCGGAAGTGGTCAACGACATCTTAGTCGGCGCCGTCGTCCGAGTCGAGCATGACCAGGCTGGCGCCCCGATTCTGCGCCTGCAACCTGCCGAGTCACTCGCCCAGCTGCCGTTTGTCCATGTCATCCTCAAATAGCCCCAATCACTCGCAAGCCACCAGGAGCACCATGAAATCACAAACCACCGGTCTTCTCCTCGCCATTTTCTGTGTTCTCGCCCCTGCTCTGACTGGCGACGACTTTTTTTCCTTCAGCCGTTTCCCGATGGGGGTCTATTCCTCTGACCCGCACGACGACGAGCAGCTGGAAACCCTGAAGGCTGCCGGCTTTGACATGATTCAATCGTATGGCACGTCCGAAGAAAGATACGACAGGATTCTGAGCCAGGCTGAGAAGCACGGCATGAAGGTAATGTTCAACTTGGACCGCAAGCTGGTGACCGAAGAAGGCGGCCTCGGAAAGATGCGCGAAGTCGTTCGGCGCTATAAGAACCATCCCGCCCTGGGCTTCTGGTATTTGTACGACGAGCCGGCCAAGAAAATCACGCCAGAGGTGCTGAAGCCGTTCTATGACATGCTGCACGAGGAAGCTCCCGACATCAAGGTCGCCATCGTCAACTGCTGGGACGAGACCTGGTACAAATACAGCAATGTCCTCGATATCCAGATGATTGACATCTATCCAGTCCGCGACGCGGTCTTTCCCGAGGCCCAGATTCAAGTCGTGTCCAAGTTCACGGCGTCAGCCAAAAAGCTGGGCAAGCCAGTCATGTTCGTGCCGCAGCTGTGCTGCTACAAAAGCTTTGCCAACACACTGGACCCGAAGAAGTACAACCTGCAAGCCCTGCGCTTCCCGAACTCGGCGGAAATGCGCTATATGACCTACGGCCCCATGAGTTATGGCCTGTGCGGTCTGTTCGCCTACTCCTACTACCATGCCATCCGAACCGGCGGCGATCCAAAATGGTTCGGCGAAGTAGCCGCACCGATATTCCGGGAAATCAGAGCCTTCACGGAATTAGTCGGAAAGCCGTCCGAACCAGTCACCTTCCAACGTCCGGACGACGACAACTACCTGGCAGCATTCTGGAAAGCCAAGGAAGGCGACGGCTACCTGCTCCTGGTCAACTCCTGGCCCACGGCCAGAACTAGCGCACAAGCATATTTAGACGGCTATTTTGAACGCGACTTCGACCTGATTCCATGGGGCGCCACCCGCCCTGCCCCAGCCGCCCTGGTCAAAAGCAAAGTCAGCGTCGAAACAGGCATGGAACCCTGGGAAGTGATGGTCTGGAAGCTCCAGCCCAAAGCCGAAGCAGCAGCGGAGAAGTAAGGCAGCCAGCAGAGCTATGGAGGCGAGGGGCGAGGGGCGAGGGGCGAGGGGCGAGAGTGAGCTTGGACTACATGCGATGCCGCAGCCGTCGTCCACATCGTCCACCATGTCCACCATGTCCACAGCGTCCACATCTTTTTGCGCCGCAGTTGCTTAGCAAGGCACCGCAGTTAGCGCTGAAAACAAATGCTGCGGGGATGACCGTTATCAACGGTCGACCGACTACGCCCCAAAATCAATTCCTCTGTCGCAGTGCCTTATTGAGTGCTTCCCGCATGGCGGCTATTGGCGCTGTCTGTCCAGTCCACAATTCGAGGCTGCGGCAGCCCTGGTGCAGAAGCATTCCACGGCCGTCAGCAATGCGGCAGCCGTGTTCAGACGCTGCCTGCTGAAATGGAGTCCGCCCGTAAATCATATCGTACACGGCCAGCTCCTGCGGCAATAGGGACGGTGCCAGCGGCAGCTCATCGTCCGGCCGCAGCCCCAGCGACGTGCATTGAATCAACACATCGCACTGGCGCAGAGCCGCAGCCACATCGTCAGTATCGGCCAGGGGGATGCAGCGCACCGGGAGTCCCGGCGCTGCCGCCAGGATAGTCGCTGCCAGGGCTTCTGCCCGGGCGAGCGTCCGATTGACTAAGACGATAGCAGCAGCGCCGTTCAGGGCAGCATAGACTGCCGCTGCCCTGGCTGCGCCGCCCGTACCCAAGTACAGCTGGCGCGAACCGGCGAGCGGCAGCGCAAAGGCCTCGGTCATCGCCGTGGCCAGGCCATAGCCATCCGTCGAATAGCCGGCCAGACGCCCGTGCCGCACGACGACCGTATTGACGCTGCCGGCCTTGGCAGCGGCAAGGTCGATGTCATCGACCAGATTCACCGCCGCCTCCTTATGCGGCACGGTCACATTCCAGCCGCGCAAGCCAGCCGCCCGCAGCTGCTGAAACCTGTCCGCCAAGGCTTCTGGCGCTGTTTCATAGAGTTCGTAGACAGCTTCCCTGCCCAAGGCGCGGAAACCGGCTTCCTGCATGGCCGGCGACACCGAATGCGCGACCGGCCACCCGACTATTCCATACCGTTCCATGACCAATCATCACCCTTTCAAGTTGACTTCATTCTTTATGGCATTAAGTTTTCGCCAAGGCAATAAACGCCACCTTCAGGCTCCGCGCCGCCAGCTTTGACCAGGGCCTTATCCACCCTCACGACGCCGTTTCCAGCACTCTCAACCACCATGACTGCATCGATTCTCGCCGAAGCCATCCGCACGCTCCAGGACGGCGGCATTGCCAATGCCCGCCAAGAAGCCCGCTGGCTCTTGAATCAGATTCTCGAGGCCAGCGCAGGCCAGTCACGTCGTTCTGACGACGGCCTGACGCCCGAGCAGGAAGAGCTGCTGCGTTCGCGCCTGAACCGACGAGTTGCCGGCGAACCCCTGCAATATATCATGGGCAACGTGGATTTCCATTGCGTGCAGCTTGACATCGGCCCCGGCGTCCTCATCCCCAGGCCGGAAACGGAACAGCTGGTCGAAATCGCCATCGGCCTCTATCCTGGAGACGGCGAAATCTGCGATGCCTGCACCGGCTCTGGTGCCATCGCCATCGCCTTGGCTAAGACTTTCCCCCAGGCCAAAGTCACGGCTACCGACATTTCAGCCCGTGCGTTGGCCTGGGCCCGGCAGAACGCCAGCCGCTTGCAGCTGGCCAACGTCGCCTTCCACCAGGGCGACCTGCTGGCGCCGATACCTCCCGCCGCCCGCTTCGCCCTCATTACTGCCAACCCACCCTACATCGCTCCGGACGAATATACGCGCCTGGATAGCACCATCAAAGACCATGAGCCGCCGGAAGCGCTCATCGCCCACGACCACGGCCAGGCCATCATCAAACGCCTGGCCTGCGACGCTCGCACACGCCTGAACCCGGGAGCATGGCTGGTCTGCGAAATCGGCGATACGCAAGGACCGCCGCTCAAAGAACATTTCCGCCGCCAAGGCTACCAGAACGTCGACATCAGACGCGACTTTGCCGGTCGCGACCGTTTCGCCATCGCCCAACAACCCGCCTAACACCAAAGAACGCCATGAAGATTCTCCTCTATCTCCTGTACTTGCTCGTCAGACTCCTCCTTCCTCTCCGCTACCGCATCCGCGTCCACGGCTACGAGGAATGCCTCGCCAAAGGCCGACGCGGCGTGCTTTTTCTGCCTAACCACCCGGCCTTGATCGACCCAATCATCATCAATGCCATCCTGTTCCAGAAATTCCGTCCTCGCTCCCTGGTTGACGAAAAGCAAATCCGCACCACCATTCTCAAGTATCTGCAAACGAGCCTGCGCATGCTCTCACTGCCTGACATTGGCATCGCTGGCAAGGCCGGGCATGAAAAGGTCGTCCAGCAAATCAACGTCTGCGCTGACGCTCTCAAGCAGGGCGACAACCTGCTGTTCTACCCGGCTGGCCGCATCTACCGCAGCCGTTTCGAGAAACTGCGCGGCAACGGCGGCGTCGCCCGCATCCTGGAGTGCTATCCAGAGGTACGTATCGTGCTGGTGCGCACCCGCGGACTCTGGGGCAGCTCGTTTGGCCGCGGCAAAGGCTATCAGACGCCCTTCCCAGAAACTCTGCTAAGCCATGTCAAGCATCTCCTGGCCAACGGGATATTCTTCGGCCCACGCCGGGACGTCAGCGTCGAATTCCATGAACTGCCAGAGGACTTTCCACGCACGGGTGACAAGGAAGTGATCAACCGCTGGCTGGAGGATTTCTACAACGAGGACGCCCCGGCCAACACCTACGTGCCGTACTATTGGTGGGAACACGGCGGCTCCCGCCGTCTGCCAGAGCCGGAGACGACCAATACCCCTATCGACACCAGGAACGTGCCCGAGGAAGTCCGCCGCGTCGTGTATGACAAGCTCCACGAAATCACTAACAAGCGCATTCTCAAGGAAACCGACACCCTCGGCACTGACCTCGCCCTCGACAGCCTCATGGTCGCCGAACTGCAAGCCTGGATTCAGGACGAATTCGGCCACGCCGTCAACAGCCCGGAAACTCTGCGCACGGTCGGCAGCTTGCTGCTGGCCGCCATCGGCGAAAGCAGCAGCATTGAGCCGCTCCTGCCTATTCCCCCGAAATGGTTCATCAAGGAGGACAATCGCCCCCTGGAACCGCCCAGCGGCGAGCGCGTCACCGACCTCTTCCTGCGCAATGCTGCGGCCCGGCCCAACTATGTGATTCTCGCCGACCAGGCTCGCGGCATCTTCTCTCACCGCAAGATCATCCTCAGCATCATGGCGTTGCGACCGTCCTTA
Organism: Lentisphaerae bacterium ADurb.Bin082; assembly: GCA_002070945.1. Taxonomy (GTDB): domain Bacteria; phylum Verrucomicrobiota; class Lentisphaeria; order Oligosphaerales; family Oligosphaeraceae; genus JAAZKI01. Next base: position 24,660 of record MWEG01000093.1, on the reverse strand, counting down.
GCCAAGCTCCCCGGCGACCGCGTCGGCATCCTCATGCCCGCCTGCGCCGCCGTCAACATCGCCTATTTAGCAACGCTGTTCGCCGGCAAAATCCCGGTCATGATCAACTGGACCGTCGGCATCCGGAACATGCGCCACTGCCTGGACAACGCCGGCGTGAAGCACATCGTCACCTCGTCGCTGGTCATTGAGCGGCTTGAAGGCCGCGGCACTGACTTCACCGGCGTCAAGGACTCTTTTGTCTACCTGGAAGACATCGGCGCCAGCCTCTCCCTGCCCCGGAAGCTCGGCGCGCTGCTGGCCAGCCGGTTCTGCTGGCGCAGCCTGCGGCGGGCGCCCGTGCCGGAACTAGCCGCGATCATCTTCACCAGCGGTTCCGAAAACCTGCCGAAAACCGTCCCCCTCACCCACCAGAACGTCATCACTGACATTGCCTCAGCCATGCTGGCGCTCAACTTGCGCCAAGACGACTGCTCGCTTGGAATGCTCCCGCCCTTCCATTCGTTTGGGCTGTTGATGGCATGCCTGATGCCGGCAACGGCCAGCCTCCGCATCGTCTACCACGCCAATCCAACCGAAGGCAACATGCTGGCGCGCCTGATCGCCGCCTACCGCATCACGATGGTCGTCGGCACCCCGACCTTCATCGGCGGCATCCTCCGCCAAGGCACTGCGGCGCAGCTGCAATCGCTGCGCATGGCCATCTCCGGGGCTGAGAAATGCCCGGACGCCACTGAGGCGCTGTTCAAGGAAAAATGCCCGCAGGCCGTCTTCCTGGAAGGCTACGGGATTACGGAATGCTCTCCGGTGGTGGCGCTCAACGAGCAGTTCACGTCCCGCCCGGGCACTATCGGCAAGATCATCAACTGCCTGGAATGGCTCGTCACCGACGAGCAGAACAAGCCGGTTCCGCACGGACAGACCGGCATGCTCCATCTCCGCGGCCCCAGCGTTTTCGGCGGCTACCTGAACTATGACGGCCCATCGCCGTTTGTGACCATCGACGGCAAAGCATGGTACCGCACCGGCGACTTAGTCGCTGCCGACCCTGACGGCTACATCACCTTCAAGGGCCGCCTGAAGCGATTCGTCAAAATCGGCGGCGAGATGGTCTCTCTGCCGGCGATTGAAGAGATTCTCCTGGAGATTCACCGCACCGAGGAGATTCCCCTGCCGCTGGCGATAGAAGCGATCGGCACCGAGGAGCAGCCGAACATCACCTTGTTCACCGTGCTCGACCTCAACCGAGAAACCGTCAATCACCAGCTGCGTGAAGCTGGCCTGTCACCCATTCACAGCATACGCAACGTCATCAAAGTCAAAGAAATACCTCTTCTGGGCACGGGCAAGGCCAATTACCGCGCCCTGAAAGCTATGACGGCCGGCAAGGACTGAGTCCGACCTAGAGCGCCTGCCTGGCCGCCCGCCGCCACCCCCTTGCATAGAGAGGTCGCCATGACAACCAGCCCAAACCCCGAATCTGATCCAGCCCGCAAGATTCTCACCCTGGCGCAGGCACAAGCCTGGCACGCCCAGCTCCGGGCCGCTGGAAAGTCGCTCGCTGTCACCAACGGCGCTTTCGACCTCCTCCACCGAGGCCACGCGACCTATCTGTGGCAGGCAGCCCAACAGGCTGACGCACTCCTCGTAGCCATCAATTCCGATGCCTCAGTGCAAGCCAGCAAGGGTCCTGACCGCCCGCTTGTCAATGAAAACGACCGCGCCTACTTAGTCGCCAGCCTGGCATGCGTCAGCGCCGTCGTCATCTTCAACGACCCCAAGCCGGTTGACGTGTTCAAAGCCATCCCGCCTGAGGTCTATGTCAAAGGCGGCGACTATACGGAAGACAGCCTTGACCGCGAGGAACACGCCATCCTTAGGCAGGCCGGCGCCCGCTTCGTGTTCATCCCCTTGGTTGACGGCTGCTCCACCACCGCCACTGTCCGCCGCATCCGCGAGGCTCGGCCAGACCAGACCCGCAGCGACAGACCTGCGGCAGCCAGCGCGACCGGCCTCAATCCCCGCCTGGACTTTATATTCCGGCGGCGCAGCGTGCGGCGTTACCAGCTCCGACCCGTGGCGGAAGCGATGGTCACTGACCTGCTGCAAGCTGCCATGGCGGCGCCCTCGGCCCGGGCTTGCGACCCGTGGCATTTCGTCATCCTGGCCGACGACGCCCTGCGAGCCGACCTGGCAGCCAAGCTGCCGAACGGCCCCTTTCTTGCAGACGCCCCCACTGCCATCGTCGTCTGCGGCGATCTGCAAAAAGCCAATGCCCAGTCCGAGTCCTTCCTGCTGGTGGACTGCGCCGCCGCCATTGAGAACATCCTACTGGCGGCGACTGCGCTGGGCCTGGGCGCCTGCTGGCTCGGCATCCACCCGCGCCCTGAACGCACGGCCATGCTCCGCCAAGCCCTGAACCTGCCAGAGTCAATCATCCCGGTCGCCATCATCACCCTGGGCTGGCCTGCCGAAGACCACGAACCGCGCACCCGCGCCAAAGCCGCACGCATCCACAGAAACACCTTCTGAATGATGAATGATGAATGATGAATGATGAATGCTAAATGCTAAATGCTAAATGCTAAATGATGAATGATGAGGCGCATTTCATAATTCATAATTCATAATTCATAATTCATAATTCATAATTCATATTTTGCAGCAGGCACTCAACCACGTGGAACCATGCGCTTATGTTTGCCGAATACATCATATCCCTGCTTGAGCTGACTTCCCTGACCGTGTTTGCCATGATGCTGCACTCCCTGCGCCGGATTCTCGGGGTTATCCCCCTTTATCTGGTGATGGGAAGCTTCTTCATGCTCGGCCAAGTCGCCCTGATGCCGAAAATCACCCAGGTCTTCCAAGACCCGGGCAGGTTCGGATCGCTCGTCTATGCGCTCGCCCTCGTGCCCGTGCTACTGATGTTCCTCATCATCTACGAGAGCGAAGGCGCACAGGAAGCGCAGCGCACGGTCTTCGGACTCCTCGTCCTATCCCTCGTCTCCTTCTACATCATCCAACTATTCGTCGGCCAATTCAACCTAAGCGCAGACATCGGCACGGACGCGCTGGCACTGTCCCTCAGCAGCGGCGTCAAGATGCAGCGTCTGCTGCTGGCCATGACCTTCCTGCACCTGACCTTGTTTCTCTTCCTGCCCACCTTCTATCAAATCCTCCGCAACCGCGGCGTGCCCATCATCTTCTGTCTCTTTCTCCCCATCTGCTTCTTCCTCGCCGTCAGCAACCAGTTTCTGCGGCTGTTTGACTCGGATGCGTTCGTCGGCCATTCCTGGAGGCTCTGGCTGGGCCGGATGTTCGCCGTCCTCTGGGTCTGCCTCCTGGCCAACATCTATCTCACCCTCGGGAAAATGCTCCGGGTCGAAAGACGCCTGCCGTTTGGATTCATCTCATCCTTGTTCGGGCACTTCCGCAGCACCAGCCAAATGCGCCAGTCCGTGCTCGAATGGGCTGATCGCTACCAAGCGGTGTTCGAAAACAGCGGCGAATTGATCTTCCTGCTGGACGCGCAGGGAGTCATCCTCAACGCCAACACTGCCGCCGCCAACACCTTCGGCACGCTCCTAAACAAGCCTAAATTCGCCTTGGCTGACCTGATCACCGACGCCGAAGGGCGCCCCTTCCTCTGGCCGGAAGCCTGGCGGAAACTGCTGTCCAACGACAGCGGCCAGCGTATCAACACCTATCCAGACATGCTCCTCTGCCTGCCCGACCGCAAAGTCATGAACGTCAGTTTCAATCTTTCTCACGCCGTGGTCAATGAGAACGACATGGCGCTGCTCATCGTCCACGACACCACAGCCCAGCGCGCCCGCGAACTGGAGCGCCAACAACTGGAAGAACAGCTCATGCACTCCCAACGCATGGAAGCCATCGGCATCCTCGCCGGCGGCATCGCCCATGACTTCAACAACCTCTTGCACACCGTCCAGGCCAACATCGAAATGCTCAACCGGCAAACTATGCCGATACCGGCGAAAGCCATGCTTGGAAACATCGAGGAAGCCAGCAAACGAGCCTCTGGATTGACCAGCCAACTGCTCGGATTCGCACGCAAAGGCAAATTCCAGGCGGAAATCCTCGACTTGGGCGACCTGATCCAGCAGGCGGAGAAATTCTTCCAGTCCGGCGCCAAAGACATCGACATAAAAATCATCATCGAGCCTACGCCTCTCCTGATCAAGGGCGATCTCACCCAACTGCAGCAAGTCATCCTCAACCTGCTCATCAACGCTAAAGATGCCCTGGCGGACAAAGAGGGCGAGAAGACCATCGTCATCCGGGTGGAAACCGTCCGCGCCGACATGCCGGAATGGAAGACCTGCCCGTTTCGCGGGAACCGCGCAACGGATTTCATCTCGGTCACGATTCGGGACAATGGCTGCGGCATGCCGCCGCAGGTCAAGGAGCATATCTTCGAACCCTTCTTCACCACCAAGCCGCCGGGTCACGGCACCGGCATGGGCTTGGCCATGGCCTACGGCTGCATCACCAACCACCGCGGCTGGATCAATGTCAACAGCGAACCCGGCCAAGGCAGCGCCTTCATCATCATCCTCCCCAAGGCCCATGATCTGCCCGAACTGTGAAACAAACCACCTTTCACCGGTGTCAATGACCTTGCTGCCCACGGGTTCCCCCTGCCTGGACAGCGTCTTTCCCTCACCAGCAATCATAAGGACTGCCTCATGACCACCCTCATCACCAACGCCCATCTCATCTCCCCTGACGTCGACCTGCGCCAGGCCGCCATCCTCCTGGACGGCGACCGCATCAAGAAAGTGTTCCGGCCTCAAGACGCCAAGCCAGCCGCTGACCACGTCTTTGACGCCAAAGGCCAAATGGTCGTACCTGGCTTCATCGACACCCATTTCCATGGCGGCATGGGCTATGAAACCACCAGCGACGACCCCAAAGCCATCAGCATCGTCGCCGAGGCGAAGCTGAAGGAAGGCGTCACCTCCATCTGCCCGACCACCCTCACCCTGCCCCAGGAAAAATTGGCTGCCAGCCTGAAAAACATCGAGGCATACCGCCAGAAACCGGCCTTCTCCAAGGTCATCGGCACGCACCTGGAAGGCCCCTACATCAACCCGGAATGCATAGGCGCCCAGAATCCGGCCTTTCTGCGCAAGGCCGATATCAAGGAAGTGCTGAACCTCAACAAAATCTCCCCAGTGTCCTTTGTGACCTACGCGGTCGAAATGCCTGGCAGCCTGGAGTTCACCGAACAGCTCTGCGCAGCCGGCATCTGCCCGTCCTGCGGCCATACCAACGCGACCTTCGCGCAATTCGAACAGGGCCGCCAGCGCGGACTCAAGCGCCTCACCCACTTCTGCAACCAGATGACCAAGCTCCACCATCGCGAAATCGGCCTGGTTGGACTCGGCCTCTACCAGGATGACGTCGCCATCGAAATGATCTGCGACAAAATCCACCTCTGCCCAGACATGATCCGCCTGGCCTTCAAAGTCAAGCCGATTGACAAAATCATCATCATCACCGACGCCATGGAAGCGACCGGCCTGGCTGACGGCAACTACCAGCTCGGCGGCCTCGCCGTCGTGGTTTCCGAAGGCGCCGCCCGCCTGGCCGCCAACGGCGCCCTGGCAGGAAGCACGCTGCAATTCAACAACGCCCTCAAGAACATTGCGGAAGTGACCGGCATGCCGCTGTCGAAGCTGATCAAGACCACCTCCCTCAACCAGGCAATCTCGCTCGGCCTGAAAGACCTGGGCAAAATCGAGCCGGGCTATGTCGCTGACCTGGCCGTTCTTGACGACGACTTCAGGGTCACGGCCGTCTTTGTCGACGGCGCCAGGAAAGTCTGAACCGCCTACTCGCCGTCGTCCGGACGACCAAGTCGCCCGGACGACGGCCGGCAGCCCACATTCAGCCGCCTTGAGTCCCCTCTATGAGCATCGCCGACATCACATCACCGGACGACCTGCGCGCCCTCCCCGCCGACCAGCTCCCGGCCTTGGTCGAGGAAATCCGCGCAGAACTCATCGCCACGGTCGCTAAGCAGGGCGGGCACCTTGCCTCGAACCTTGGCGTCGTCGAGCTGACCGTGGCCTTGCACTGCGTCTTCGACGTCCGCAAAGATATCATCATCTTCGACACCGGCCACCAGTCGTACGTGCACAAAATGCTGACCGGACGCCTGGACGCATTCCGGAAACTGCGCCAGGCCGACGGCTGCACCGGCTTTCCCAACCGCGCAGAAAGCCCGTTCGACCATTTCGGCGTCGGCCATTCCGGCACCGCAGTCTCCGCCGCTCTGGGCTATGCCGCCGCCCGCGACCGCACCGGCGGCAACGGCAAGGTCGTGGCCATTCTCGGCGATGGCGCTCTCGGCTGCGGCTCCTCGCTTGAGGCCATCAACAACATCGCCGTCACCACCCGCGACTTCATCTTAATCCTCAACGACAACAAGATGTCGATCTCCCCCAATGTCGGGGCGCTCTCCCGTTGCCTCAGCCGGGTCATCTCTGGACGTAGCTACAATCGGTTCAAAGTCTTCTGCGCCAGCGCGGTTCAGCGCATCCCCATGATCGGCCCGCGCCTTCGTACCTGGATCAGCCGCCTGGACAGCGCGGCCAAGCAGCTCTTCCTGCCAACCGCCTTTTTCGAAGAACTCGGTTTGCGCTACATCGGGCCGCTCGATGGCCATGACTTGCCCCAATTGACCGCCACCCTGCGTCGAGTCAGCCATCTGCACGGCCCCCGCCTCGTACACGTCCTGACCGTCAAAGGCAAAGGCTGCCATTTCGCCGAAAAAAAACCCACCTGCTTCCACGGCACCGCGCCTTTCGACCCGCATAACGGCGACCTGCTGCAGCCAACGCCGAAAGCGACTTTCTCGACAGCCCTCGGCAAAACCCTGCGCACGCTCCACCAGGAAGACCAGCGCATCGTCGCCATCACGGCCGGCATGCCGGAGGGCACTGGCCTGCATGAATTTGCCAAGGCTTTTCCCAACGCCTTCTATGACGTCGGCATCGCCGAAGCGCATGCAGCCGCCTTTGCATCCGGCCTGGCTGCGGCCGGCCAGCGGCCGGTCATGGCCGTCTACGCCAGCTTCAGCCAGCGAGCCGCAGACTACGTCTTCCACGATGCCTGCCTCCAGGAACTCCCGGTCATCTTCTGCCTGGACCGAGCCGGCGTCGTCGCCGACGGCCCGACCCACCACGGCATCCAGGATGTCGCCTTCTGGCGAGCCTGCCCCAACCTCGCCGTACTCCAGCCTGCCGATCAGGACGACTTGGCAGCCATGCTCCGCCTGGCGGTCACGCGCCGCCACCCCGTGGTCATCCGCTATCCAGCCGGAAACGCCGCCCCGGTGACTGCCCAGCACCATCCCCTCGAATGGGGCAAAGCCGAAACACTCGAATCCGGCAGCGCCCCAATTGCGCTCTGGGCTGTCGGCCGCGAAGCTGCGGTCGCATTGCAGGCCGCCGAACTTCTGCGGACGCAGGGCATCGCCATCACGGTCGTGAACGCCCGCTTCACCATCCCCTTTGACGCTGACCTGATGCGCCGCCAACTCAACGACGGCATGACGGTCGTCACCCTCGAAGACCATTGCGTGGAAGGGGGCTTCGGCTCGATCGCCCGCGACAGCCTGGCCGATGTCCCTGACGCCCGCATCGTCAAGCTCGGCTGGCCCCGGGCCGTCCTTCCCAATGGCCCGGTCGCCTACCTGCGACAACGCTTCTCCCTCACCACAGCCGGCATCGCTGAAACGATTCATGGTCTGCTCGCGCGTCCTCCGGCGTCTCCCCAGTCGAAACCTCCCTTTCCTGCCTGACCTCCCGCACTCCCTAAACTAACAGATTCCCAACCACCCCCTTCCTGCCATGCCACCCAACTTCACTGACCTCATTCGCGGCGACCTCAGCCAAGCCAGGGATTTCCTCGCCCTGACGCTCGGCTACGCCTACGTCATGCGTCATGGCGCCCGGCAACTGATGGCCTATCATGACCTGGTTGACGACGCCGCCCGCAGCCTCAATCAGTCAACCCGGGATTTCATCCGCAACGCCGGCGTCATCACCACCCAGCTGCAACAATGGTCGGAAGCCATCGTGCCGGATTTCATGGTCGATTCCATCCGCGAAAACCTGGCACTGCGCCCGATCCTGGAGGGCATCGCTGACCAATGCCAGAAACTCTCGCCGACGCCAATTCCCTTAGAAATGTCTGTCAAGAGCGACCATACCATCTACGCTGATCCCTACCAGCTGCAGCAGGCGGTGATTGACATCATTCTCTGGCTGACCGCCCAGCTGCCGCCGGGCGGTGCCATCCGCCTCGCCGGCGGCAGCGTGCCGTTCACCCGCAACAACTTCACTGTCCTGCGCAGCGAATGTAACCCGGGCGACTATTCCGTCATCGGAATCACCGTCGAACGCCTGGCCTTGGAAGACTACATCGCTGCTGCGGAAGCCCTGACTACGCCGCCAAAGCCCAACCCCGACCTGAACATGCTGCATTGGCTCGGCGTCGCCAAAATCCATCACGGCGACCTCTTCCTGCACCGGAACGGGCCTCAGCGGGGCATAGCTATGATCTTGGAGCAACCGCCGCCCAGCCAGGAAGCAACGCTGAAACCTGTTGCCAGTAGCAGTAAAGAAACCATCCTCCTAGTGGACGACGAAGACATGATCTGGGACGTGATCAGCAACATGCTCAAAACGCTCGGCTACACCGTCCTCCTCGCTTCCAACGGCCGGGAAGCGGTTGACATCTATCGCAACAACCCCGGCCAGATCGCCCTCGTCCTGCTTGATATGGTCATGCCGGAAATGAACGCCCGCGAAGCCTTCTTCATCCTTAAGGACATTGACCCGAACGTCAAGGTGCTGCTGTCCAGCGGGTTCGTCTCTGAGGCCGACACCCAGGACGTGCTCCACGCCGGCGCACGCGGATTCCTCCGCAAGCCGTATTCCATGCGCGACCTGGCGCAGAAAGTGCGCTATATTCTGGACAATTGACCCATATCCGTCCACCCTTATCCTACCTGGAGAGATCATTCATGAAACCGAAAGTCATGCTCATCGGCGATTCCATCCGCATGTACTGCCAAGCTGAAATCACGCGGCAGCTGGAAAACGACTTCACGGTCTGGGGTCCGGAGGAGAATTGCCGGTTCGCCAAATACACGGCCAAGCAGCTTCCAGTCTGGTTCGGCGTTGTCGGCGCTCCCGACGTCATCCATTGGAACAACGGCCTCTGGGACACCACGCACCTCTATGCCGAGGACGGGCCGTTCACCCCGCTTGAGGAATATCTGCGCTACCTGGCCATTGTCCTGCGCGAGCTGCGCAAGCGCTGCCCCAAGATCATCTTCGCCACCACCACGCCGGTCGTCGAACCGCATGCGACCCAGAAGAACAGCGTCATCAGCGCCTACAACCAGGCCGCCGCCGAGTTCATGCAAGCTCAAGGCGTGCCAGTCAACGACCTGTACACATTCGTCTACCCCCAGCGCACTATCTGGCTCTGCGAAGACGGCTGCCATCCCGCCGAGGCCGGCAAAGCCGCCATCGGCGCCGAAGTCGCCCGCGTCATCCGCAACGGCGCCGCCAGTTGATGCGCTCCGCCTTGATAACCGGGGCGGAAAACGCGCCTGTGGCCTCGCATAATTCAGGCCAGGCATTATATTCTATGTCATCCAATCGGGGTGCCTGGGCCGAGTCGGCCCAAGCTGAGAACACACCCGTATAACCTGAACCGGGTAATGCCGGCGGAGGAAATTGCGATGCCTGTCACCAGGGACCATCTTCCCATTTGGGGATGCCAAGCCGCCTCACCGCGAAGGCCAGCCTCCTGCAAGGCTCGCCTCGCCAGCCAGGGCGGCTTTTCTCTTTTTCCGCTGCCAGCGCCGGTTCCAATCCAACCGACGAGGAGAACGCGGAAAAATGGCTATGGAAAACATCATCACGACGGCGATCATTCGGCAATTTGCAGACAAATTATCAGCCGGCACTGACCTTGACGTCGCCTTTGTCGGCGGCGGCCCCTCGGCTCTGGTCGCGGCTGCGAAGTTGGCCAAGAAAGGTCTGAAGACAGCGATTTTTGAAAAGAGCCTGGCGCCGGGGGGCGGTGTCTGGGGCGGCGGCATGTTGTTCAACGAAATCGTTGTCCAGGAAAACGTTCTCGGCATCCTGGAGCAGATTGGCATCAGCTACCAGGCCGTGCCGGATGCCAAGGGCTACTACACAGTCGACTCTGTCGAAATGGCCAGCGGGCTGATTTTCAACGCGGTCAAGGCTGGCGCCAAAATCTTCAACGCCATGTCCGTCGAGGACATCGTCTTCAAGGAAGGCCGGGTCAATGGCCTAGTCATCAACTGGGCACCGGTGCGCAAGCTGGCCATGCCCGTCGATCCCCTCACCGTCATCGCCAAGGCCGTGGTCGACGCCACCGGCCATCCCTGTGAAATCATCCGCATCGCCTGTGAAAAGGCGCAGGTCAAGATCGCCACTGAAACCGGCGGCGTTCTCGGCGAAAGGCCGATGTGGGTCCAGCATGGCGAGCAGCAGACGGTCGACAGCACGGCGGAATACTATCCTGGCCTGTTCGCCTGCGGGATGAGCGCGACCAACGTGACCGGCGGCTATCGCATGGGACCCATCTTCGGCGGCATGATCCTCTCCGGATTGAAAGCCGCCGACCTGATCGCCAAATCCCTGGCCAGCCTGGAGAAACGCTGAGCATCGGCGGCTGACCTGCTTCACAGAGACGAAGACTTGCCGCCAGGCGCAATCGGTCATGGGTAACCGATTGCTCCGGGCGTCGCATGTCTAAGACATCCGCTTGCAATCTTCGACTCGGGCAATAGGTTATCAAGAACGCCGGCCAGGCTATCGTCGTCAGCCGGCAACAACCGATGCCGGAGACCTATCAGATGCGGGAAAAAATCTTGTTCGTCGCTGTCAGCGCTGTGTTGGCGGCATGGTCAGTCTTGGCTGCCAGCGGAAGGCTGATTCAAAGCTGGGAAAACGAATGCACGCTGGAAAACGACGTGATAGCGCTCTGGCAATTCACGGCAGGCGCCGAAGGCCAGAACAGCCGGCCCGGAGCGCCCCCCGCTAAGACCGCCCCGAACGGGAAATTCGTAGCGGAGGGCAAATTCGGCGGCGGGCTCGGCTGCGCCGGGGTCACGACGCCGGAATCCGCCACTGGCACCATCGTCGTCAATCACCCGGTTCTCAGCCCTTCTGGTGCTTTCTCGGTCGACCTGTGGGCCAAGATCGAGGCGCACGGCGAACCCGGCACGCGGGCTTTTCTCATCGACAACAAGTGCTTCTACTATGTCAGCGACCGCCCGCGCGCCAACAACGGCTTCATGTTCTTCCTGCAACGCCCGAAAAGCCAGAGCGCCGGCGTCGTGACCATGACCGTCGGCCTCGGCTTTGGCAGCGATTCCGTCTTCGCCACCTCGGGCACGGTGACCATGCCGGCCGGCGTCTGGCATCACCTGGCGTTCACCTATGACGGCGCTGGCGTCGTAAAAATATATTTCAATTGCGAGAAAGTCGGCGAAAACATCTATCCTGGGCGCGGATCGATTGCTGCCAGCACCCGCGACCTGTCGATTGGCGACCGCGCCGGCAGCACCTTCCAGGGCTTTGCCGGCGTTCTTGACGACGTCTGCCTCCGGCGCGGCGTCCGTACCTACCATTCCGGCAATATCGACCGCGTGCTAACGTCCAAACGAAGCGTCTTCAACCGCCAGGAGAAAACTGGCCCTGGGCACCTGGCCTTGCTCAACAACACTGGCCAGGACTTGCACAAGCCAAGCCTGACCATCGACTTCCAAGGCCAGAGCAAAGCCATCGCCATGCCCGAAACCTGGAAGCTGGACGAGGAAATCACCGCCGCCTTCCAGGTTGACACCAGCCTTCGCGCCGCAGACTACCCGCTCACCTATCGCCTGCGCGCCACCGTCGCCGGGCAAAGCGCCGAGTTCACCGGCGAGGTGCTGTTCACCATCCTCAACCGCAAACCGCCGGCCATGCCGGTCGTCATGCGTTCCAGCTTTGATGACCCGGAAGCCATGCTGGCCATCGGCTTCACCCACGCCAATTTCGGACTCGGCGGCGACTCCCAGGCCTGGCAAGCCAAGAAGCCCGTCGACTATGCCAACACTCCATCCGGCCAAAAAATCATCGAACGCCTGGAACGCTGGCAGCGCATCGGCCTAAACGCCTGCCATTACGCTGGTGCCGGAAGATACATGCGCTCCAACAAGGACATCCGATACAAACGCCTCGACCGCGATGGCAACCTTGTGCCCAAACACGAGGACAACGCCAACGTCGCCCATCCCGACATCCAGCAGCTCGGCTACGACTCCGGCGCCAGCGTCTCGCTCTCCTTTGGCGACTTCCCCCATTTCGACGCCGCCCTCATCCATTCCGAAGTCCGCGACAGCACTGATCTCTCCTTCCAGGATTACGACATAGCCAGCGCCGAACAATTCCTGGGCGGAAAAATCCCTCCCCAGGCGGTCAAGAAAAATGGCGTCAACTATATGACGATCAGCGACTTCCCGGCCAACCGCGTCATCCCGGACGACTATCCGCTGCTGCGCTACTACACCTGGTTCTGGAAGGACGGCGACGGCTGGAATCCGCTCAACACGCAAATCCACCGCGGCCTGAAATCGACCGGCAAAAAAGTCTGGACCTTCTTTGACCCGGCCGTGCGCGTCCCGAGCGTCTGGGGCAGCGGCGGCCAACTCGACTTCATCTCCCAATGGACCTATTCCTACCCAGACCCAATCAAAATCGGCCAGGCCACCGATGAGCTGTTCGCCATGGCCGATGGCTGCCCAGACCAGGGCGTGATGAAAATGACCCAGGTGATCTGGAAACGAACCCAGACCGCGCCGACTCTGCCGAAAAACCCGGACGACTGGACAGCCTGGGAGCGCGAATTCCCAGAAGTGAAGTACTACACCATCGCTCCGGACAATTTGAGCGAGGCACTGTGGAGCAAGCTGTCGCGCCCCATCAAAGGCATCATGTACCACGGCTGGGGGTCGCTCGTCACCCTCCCTAATGGCGAATACGGCGCCTACTTCATGACCAACCCGGAGACAGCGCCGCGCCTGCAACAACTCCTCGCCGACGTCGTCAAGCCGCTCGGGCCGACCCTCCTTGAAGTGCCGGACATCCCGGCCGACATCGCCATCCTGCAAAGCTTTTCCTCCCAAATCTTCGCCAGTCGAGGAACCTTCGGCTGGAGCGGCGCCTGGGAAGCCGACGTCCACCTTATCCTGCAATGGGCCGGCTACCAGCCCCGCATCATCTTCGATGAAACTATCCGCCGCGACGGACTCGACCAATACAAAATCCTCGTCCTGCCAGCCTGCGACGTGCTGACCCAATCCGTTGTCGACGCCATCAAGAAGTTCCAAGAGCGCGGCGGCATCGTCATCGCCGACCAGAACGTTTGCCCTGCCATCCTGGCTGACATCTTCCTGCCAGTCATAAAACGAGCCAGCAACGCGGCGGAAGCCAAGGCAGCTCTGCAAGCGGAATCCCGCCGCCTCCAACGCGAACTGCAAGGCATCTATGCCGCCCGGGCCAGCTCCTCTGACATCGACGTCGTGACCAGGCTGCGCCGCTTTGGCACGACCGACTACCTGTTCGCCATCAATGACAAACGCGAATTCGGCGACTATGTCGGCCATCACCGCCTGGTCATGGAAAAAGGCCTGCCCAACCAAGCCACCCTGACCATTGACCGCCCAGGACACGTCTATGACCTGGTCCGACATCAAGCCGTAACCAGCCGCTTTGTTGACGGCGCCCTGAGTTTCGAGGCCAGCTTCGGCCCCGGCGAAGGACGACTTTTCCTGATTTCCCGGACCGCCCTGGATAGATTCCGGCTGAAGCTGCCCGCTAAAGTAAGCCGCGGCCAAGACCTGCCGATGACCGTGACTATTTCCGACCGCTGGGGCCGCCTGGCTGACGCAGCCATCCCAATCGAAGTGAGAATCACCGACGCCGACGGCAAACCCGGCGAATTCTCCGGCTACTATACAGCCAAGCATGGCAAGCTTGACTTGACCCTCCAGCCAGCCGCCAATGACACCCCAGGCACCTGGATCATCACCGCCACTAACCTGGCGACCGGACAAAGTCTCAGCCAAAGCTGCCACGTGCGATAACCGCAGGTCGCAAGGCCGTCCATCCCAGCAACCTTCCCCGTCACATAAGGATTCCTGTCATGACCATGAAACGCTTTGCCGGCCTCTTCGCCGGAACGATATGCCTGACCATCATCCTCGCTGTCGGCTGCGCCAGCCCCAGGCAGGCCGACAACGCTGAAGCCAGGCGCCAGCTGGCCCTCGACCTGGCTAAACACGACACCGCCAAAGCCGTCCCCACCCTGACGGTCCTGCTCCAGGACGGCAACGTCCTGGTCCGCCGAGCCGCAGTCCGCAGCCTGGCCGCCCATGGCCAAGCCGGCAAGGACGTCCTGCATCAGGCCCTGCGCGAAAACTCCGACGAGCAGACGCGCCGCATGGCCCTGCAAATTCTCTGCGAAAATCGTCGTCCGGATGATTGCCTGGATATCCTGGAAACCGCGCTAACCGACCAGCCCCTGCCAGTGCGCGTCTATGCCGCCAGCCTCCTCGCCTCGGAGCGCCCAGCCCTAGGACGCCGCCAGCAACTCCTTCAGAAGGCCTCGCGTGACGAGGACCTGGCCGTCCGCTCGCTCGTCATGCGCGCTACCTGGCCATTCCACTGCGACACAGTCCGGCTACGCGACCGCCCGGATTGGGACTATGACGTCGTCGTCAAGGAAAAACACCCCCTGCCCGAGGCGGGATGGAAAATCGCCATTGACAACGACGTCCAAGGCCACACCCGAAACTGGTTCAAGCCCGACTTTAATGACAGCGCTTGGACTGACATCAAAATCGCAAAAGCCTGGGAACCCCAGGGCATCAACCACGACGGCTTTGCCTGGTACCGCGGAACCTTCAAGGCCCCTGCCAAGCCAGCCCGTTTCAATGCCGCCGAACTGCACTTCGGGGGCGTCGATGAATGCGCCTGGGTCTGGCTCAATGGCGTCTACATCGGCGACCATGATTTAGGTCCAGAGGGTTGGAACCTGCCGTTCTCCCTTGATGTCACCAAAGTCCTGAAATGGGGCGAAGACAACCAGCTGACCGTACGCGTCCACGATTCCACCATGGCCGGCGGCATCTGGAAACCCATCACCCTCGAAATCCTGGAATAAACGCCCTAAAGCGACGCCGTCACGCCAGCTTGCAGAATAACCTGGGGGGGGGACTACCGCCCACAACCTATTTTCTGCCAATATGCGAAAACCTGTGATGAATACTTTTATGCCTTGTGTTGTCTTTTAGCCATAGCGGCGTTCATGTCTCGCTCTTTCAGGGCTCAAAATTATACATCGCCTCACCCAGGGCGTCGCTCGCCCTTGGCGGACTTCGCTTGCCCTGGGTTGGTATGTCGCGCCCCGTTGGGGCTTTTGCAACTCTGTAGCTGCGGACGTTGGTGGACGTTGGCGAAGACACGTGTCTTCCACCGGCTTCCAGCAGGGACAAATGCACCATGCCTATAGTCACATTCCTTTGCGCCGTAGGCGCTTAACCCCAGGCTTCAGCCTGGGGGAGGCATGCCCCCAAAACTGGTGCCTTGTAAAGGCACTACAGAAGACTGACGCATTACGACCGATTACATGAAAATTGACCGCCGCATGATAAACTCAACGCCTGTCAACTTGAGATTTCTTTTCCTGGAACTATATTATATGGACGCTCCCTTTCGCGACAAGTGCCTATGTCAGGACAGGTTGCAGTCCGCCGCACTGCCGGCCACCAGGCCGGCTTGTTTTATTCCCCTGTAATACCCCCAGAATTCCCGCAATGCAGACCAAGGAGATGACGACAATGGCTAAAATGGTGACAATTGATGGCAATACCGCCGCTTCTCAAATCGCCTACGCATTCAGCGAAGTGGCTGCCATCTATCCGATTACGCCCTCTTCCGTGATGGGAGAACTGGCTGACTCCTGGTCCGCCAGTGGCCTCAAAAACATGTTCGGCCGCCCCCTCAACATCATGGAGATGCAATCGGAAGCCGGCGCTGCCGGAGCCGTGCACGGCGCTTTAGTCGCCGGCGCCATGACCACGACCTACACCGCCTCGCAGGGCCTGCTCCTGATGATCCCGAACATGTACAAGATCGCCGGCGAAATGTTGCCGACCGTCTTCCATGTCTCCGCCCGCACCCTGGCCGCCCAGTCCCTGTCCATCTTCGGCGACCATGCTGACGTCATGGCCTGCCGCGGCACTGGCTTTGCCATGCTGGCAGCCGCCTCGGTCCAGGAATGCCTGGACATGGCAGCCGTCGCCCACCTGGCGACCCTCGAAGCCGAAATCCCATTTATCCATTTCTTCGACGGCTTCCGCACCTCCCATGAAGTCCAGAAAGTCGAAGACCTCGACAATGAGACGCTCAAGTCCCTCCTCGACATGAAGCTGGTCGAACGCTTCCGCAATCGCAGCCTCAAGCCGGAAAAACCGACCATCCACGTCGCCGCCCAGAATCCTGACGTCTATTTCCAGGGTCGCGAAACGACCAACGCCCATTACGCCGCCCTGCCCGGCATCGTCCAGAAATGCATGGACAAGCTGGCCAAGGCCACTGGCCGCCAATACCACCTGTTCGACTATGTCGGCGCCAAAGACGCTGAAAAAGTCATTGTCATCATGGGTTCCGGCGCTGAAACTGTCGCAGAGACGGTAGCCAAGCTGAATGCCAGCGGCGAAAAGGTCGGCCTCGTCATCGTCCGCTTCTTCCATCCGTTTGTCAACGACCTGTTCCTCCAGGCCCTGCCCAAGACGGTCAACAAGATTGCCGTTCTCGACCGCACCAAGGAACCCGGCTCGGCTGGCGAGCCTCTGTACCTCAGTGTCGTCAACGCAGTCAAGGACAGCGCGTTCGCCAACGCCAAAGTCATCGGCGGGCGCTATGGCCTGTCCTCCAAGGAATTCACGCCCGCGATGGCAAAGGCCGTCTTCGACCACCTTTCCGGCGCGGCCTTCCACAGCTTCACGGTCGGCATCAACGACGACGTGACCCACAAATCCCTGAAAGTCGACACCAGCTTCAACTGCGATGCGGAAGGCACTATCAGCTGCACCTTCTGGGGCCTGGGTTCGGACGGCACTGTCGGCGCCAACAAGGACTCCATCAAGCTGATCGGCAACGAGACTGACATGTACGCCCAGGGCTACTTCTCATACGACTCCAAGAAGTCTGGCGGCGTCACCGTGTCCCACCTCCGGTTCGGCAAGAAGCCGATTACGGCCCCGTACCTGATCACGGAGCCGAACTTCGTCGCCTGCCACAACCCGGCCTACATCGGTCGCTATGACATGATCTCCGGCATCAAGGAAAATGGCGTCTTCCTGCTCAACTCCGAATTCTCCAACGACGAAGTGTTCAGCAAGCTGACCCGCGACATGCAGGAAATCATCATCAAGCGGAATATCCGCTTCTACAACATCAACGCCCTCGAAATCTCCAGCGCAGCCGGCCTGGGCAAACGCATCAACTCAGTCATGCAGACGGCTTTCTTCATCATCTCCAAGGTGCTGGACAAAGACACCGCTATCACGATGCTGAAAAAATCGATCGAAAAACGGTTCAAGAAAAAGGGCATGGACATTGTGACCCAGAACTGGACCTGCGTTGACAACACTGCCGGCGCCCTCCAGGAAGTCAAGGTTCCGGCCAGCCTCGCTGGCGTGCCCTGCTACGAACCGGCCCCGCTGCTCGGCGACGATGCTGATGATTTTGCCAAGTCGGTCATCCTGCCAGTCATGCACCAGCAGGGCGACAATATCCCAGTATCCAAGATGTCGTACGACGGCAGCCTGCCCTCTGGCACCGCCCGCCTGGAAAAACGCGGCATTGCTCCGCGCATCCCGCTCTGGCATGCTGACAACTGCATCCAGTGCAACATCTGCAGCATGGTCTGCCCGCACGCCGCCATCCGCACCAAACTGATTCCGAACGCGGAACTGGCCAACGCCCCGGCCAACTTCAACGCCGTCGACGTCAGGCCCAAAGCCGACCCGAACCTGAAATTCAAAGTCCAGGTCTATATCGAAGACTGCCAGGGCTGCGGCGTCTGCATCCAGTCCTGCCCGCTGGCCAAGCGTGAGGACGACAAAAAGGCGCTGACCTGGACGACGCTGGAAAAAGCCCGCGAAGCCGGTGAGACCGAAAACTACAAATTCTTCGATGACACTACCGACAACATCCTGGGCGCCAACAAGATCAACACGATCAAGGGCAGCCAGCTGCTGAAGCCCTTGTTTGAATTCTCCGGCGCCTGCGCCGGCTGCGGCGAAACCCCGTACGTGAAACTGGTCACCCAGCTGTTCGGCGAACGCATGATCGTGGCCAACGCCACGGGCTGCTCATCCATCTATGGCGGCACTTTCCCGACGATTCCCTACTGCAAGGCCAAGAATGGCCGCGGCCCGGCCTGGGCGAACAGCCTGTTCGAAGACAATGCCGAATTCGGCCTGGGAATGCGCCTGGCGATTGACGCCAACCGCGAACAACTCAAGATGAATGTCGACGCTATCATGGCTTCTGACAAGGCGCCCGCCGACATGCGGGACGCCCTGGCCAAATGCCTGGAACTGTGGGACGTCGCCACACCAGAGGCCTTCGCAGCCCAGGACAAGGCAGCCGCCATCCTCAAGGCCGCCGCCGCCACGGCCCAGTGCCCATACGTGGCCAAAGCCGCAGAACTGTCAGACTTCTTCGTGGACAAGTCCGTGTGGATCATCGGCGGCGACGGCTGGGCCTACGACATCGGCTTCGGCGGCCTTGACCATGTCATCGCCTCTGGCCGCAACGTCAACATCCTGGTTCTGGACACCGAGGTGTATTCCAACACCGGCGGCCAGGCTTCGAAGGCAACCCAGATCGGCGCGGTCGCGCAGTTCGCCGCCAACGGCAAGCGCCTCGGCAAGAAGAATCTCGGCATTATGGCGATGAGCTATGGCTACGTCTACACAGCCAGCATCTCCATGGGCGCCAACCGCCAGCAGACGATCAACGCCTTCCTGGAAGCCGAAAGCTACAAGGGCCCGTCGCTCATCATGGCGTATTCCCCCTGCATCAACCACGGCATCAACATGATGCTCCACCAGGAAGAGCAGAAGAAAGCCGTCGACTGCGGCTATCTCCCCCTCTTCCGCTACAATCCGGCGGCAGAAAAGCCCTTTACCTGGGACAGCAAAGAACCCGATGGACTCTTCCAGGAATTCCTCGCAGGCCAAAAACGCTACACGTCCCTGGCAAACACCGCCGCAGGCGCAGACGCCCAACGCCTCTTCAAGGAATGCGAAGAAGACGCCATCCGCAGGCTCGACCTCTACAAGAAATTCGGAGACCTGCTCTAATCCAAATCGCAAACAGCAACGACCTGAATGACAGAGCCTAACCCAGCAGGGCCTGACTGCCACCACAACCGCAGTCAGGCCCTTGCTGTTTTGGAGAAGCCAGACCCAGAATAAGCGCAGGTCGCACACTGCCATTTCCCCTATAGCCAGCAGTAAAAAAAAATAAATTCCATGATAAATCGAAATACCAACTTGATTTTTCGATTTATCATTTTATTTTGTGTTTGACGTTTGCTCATTCACGCTTGATCTCAAGGGACGTACGCTTATGGCAGTGACCTTAAAAGACGTCGCGGCTGATTGCGGTGTTTCCGCCAGTGCCGTATCGCAGGTTTTGCGTTCGCACCATGCCTGCCGGGTGTCGCCGGCTGCTCGGGAGAGGATATTGGCGTCTGCGCGTCGTCTGGGCTATCGTCCGAACCACATTTCCACCAGTCTTCGCCGCCAGCGCAGCGGTCTGCTGTCGCTGATTCTGCCTTGGAACAATCCTGAGCTGATGGAAGTCATGGAGCAGGAGGCCTATCGCCTCGGCTACCGCCTGATGACCAATTTTCTGACGCGTCCCGACCTGGATCGGGAGATTGCATTGTTGAACAATTCGCTGGACTGGCAGGTTGAGGGGCTGTTTTGGCTGCCTTATGCGAACCTCTCGGCCTACCCCGAACTGCTTTTGCAGCGCCTTCGCGGCAACAAGGCGCGGCTCGTTTTCATGCAGCGTCGCCTGCCGGATGTTCCCGGCTGCCTGGTTGGCACGGATTACCGCCAAGGCGTGCGCGACGCCATCGCCCATGTGCAGCACCAGGGCTACCGCCATGTCGCATTCCTGGGCACGTCCCTGAAATTCGAAATCAAGTCCCAGCGCCAAAACTACATTCAGACCGAATGCCGAGAGCGCGGGCTGCCCTGCGAAACCATTCTTCTGGACAACCTCCCAGGCAGCGACGCCAGCGCCAGCCTGGTGTTGTCCTGCCTCCAGGCCATCAAGATGTTCCCTTGCGCCATCTTCTGCGACAATGACTCGCTGGCTGTCCACGCCGTACACGCATTGCAAAAGATGAACGTGGACATTCCCGGCCAGGTCGGACTGATCGCTAATGGCGACCAGCTCGTTCTCGGTCATTTCCGCCTTGGGGACATCACCACACCGAGCCTGACCGCCTTGTCCACCGATTATACCAGTCAAGGTCGCCTGGCCATCAGCCGCATGATCCAGCTGCTCCAAGACGACACGGCGGCGCCGCCAGATGTCTGGCTGCCCCTGCCATTCCGTCCACGCGCCTCAACCGCCCTGAACCACCCTAACCCGACGCCGCCAGCCGTCTGACTCCCACGCCGCCAGAAACCGTCCGCCCCGGCTTTTCGAAAAACCAACCGTGCTGACGGCCAACGAGACTATCAACGCATTGTCATTTAGGTTCCAGGAACGTTTTCGCCTTTGCTCAAACGAAAGGAGAACATCATGAACCGTCACTCCAAAAAACGCTTCACGCTTATCGAACTTCTCGTCGTCATCGCCATCATCGCTATTCTCGCTGCCATGCTCCTGCCAGCACTTTCCAAGGCCCGGGAAAAAGCCCGGGGCATCTCCTGCGTCAATAACCTGCGCCAACTCGGCATCTCGGTCGCGCTCTACATCGACGACTACGAGGCCTACGTCCCAACCTGCGTTGCCGTCACCGCCACCAGCCGACGTTTTTGGAATCAGCTGCTGATGCAGTACGACCCGCAATTGAGCATTGACGAGCGCAAGTCGCTCCTCTACTGCCCCAGCACTGGCTTCTGCGAAACCGCCTCGGTACGCCGCTACTACACCGGCTACGGCTATATGCGCTGGGGGGTCGGCGCCTGGCGCGCCAACGGCCAGACGTCTTTCTCCATCGCGTCGTATGGCAGCACATTTCCGCCGGCCATTCCCAGCTTCCTGACCCGGCCGGTCGACACCGCCGTCCTCTGCGACAACCACAACACCACCACCCCGGAATGGGGCTACTACTACGTCAGCAACGTCTCCAGCTTCAGCGGCAGCACCTTCCGCGGACGACACCAGAATCGCGAAAATGTCCTTTGCGCTGACGGTCACGTGACGCCGAAAGACGCCTCCCTACTCGAACCCTGGCGGCTCAGCGCCACCAGCAACTCCTACCTCGGAATCATGAACTTCTGAACCCTTCCCTTCCCCGGACGCAATACCCGCACGACCCATTATCAGGACGACAACGCCATGCGCAAACACCTTCTTCCCGGGACGCTCCTTCTCTGCCTCCTTGCCGCCAACGCCGATGATTTCTGCCTCGTCTTTGACTTTGCCGAACCCGACCGGAAAATCATCGGCAAAGGCACTGTGACCGCGCAGGGCCTCTTCTACCCGAGCGCCGATGCCGACAACGACAACCAGGAGACCACTGCCGTGACGTCCTACCGGAAAATGGAACGCGGCAAGCCGGCTCTGTTCTTCTCTGCTGAAAACAAAAGCTACGCCGTCCTTGACGAGGTCAAGGCGCTCTCTGGGCAGGCGCTGGAAACCTTGTATCTGCGACTGACCGTCAAACCCGGCGCCAAATCCATGCAATACCTAGTCGGCAACAAGGCCGATTCCGCCAACACAGGCTTCGCCCTGTTCAAATGGGGCAACACCTGGCGCTTTAATTTTGGCGATGGCAACGAGACCTTCTCGGTCCGGGGCCGGTGCAAGGTCATGCCGCCCGAGCAGTGGACGACGGTCGAGGTTCTTTTTGACCGCGGCGACGTCACCATCCGTGAAGACGGCCAAACTATCACCCAGAGCAAGACTGCCGGCGTCAAGATCGCGCCCAATCCCGGCAAGCTGCTCATCGGCAACTACGTCACCTCGAACAAACAGATTTATGCCAGCGAGGGCGGCTACGGACTGCTGGCGCTGGCCAGCTCCGAGGCGGCCACTGCACCGTGGCTGGAAAAACTGGCCCAGGCAGCCCCGCCGGCTCCCGACTGGAAAATCAAGGCCTTGTGCGCACCGGTTGACGGCAATGAAGTCCATTTCAACGGCCGCAAGACCCTGCATACCTTCTATGACGCCCCAGTGCCAGTCACCTTCTTGCTGACCTTCCAGAACAACCCGTCACCTGTACTCAAACTGGTCGTCCCAGCTGAAGTCAGCCTGCTTGAAGCCTTTGCCAGCAACCACAACCAGCTCTCGAAATGCTTTGCCGTCGCCGAAACCCGTCTCCCAGACGGCCGCCGGGTCTATGTCACTGCACCCGGAGAAATACGAGGCGAGCTGTCGTCCGGATCGCTGGGCCGCGACGAAAACGTGACCGTCATGCTTGACTGCCCCCGACCATTCACTGCCGGAACCGTCGAATGGTCTGTGCTCGACGGCGAAACGACAGTGCATGAGGATGCCTTCCAGCTGGTCGCCCAGGAATTGCCGCCAGAACTGCCGCCCGGAAAATTCCACTTTATGTGCTACTCCATCCAGGACATCGCCTTCCATGACCTCGACTTAGTCGACCGCATTGGACGGCTTTTCACCCGCACCGGCATCATGGCCAAAGGACGCTACTACAAGCGCGACCCGCGGCGCTGCGCTGTTGACGACCGCCTGGCTAAACATGGCTTCATCTTCTACGAAATCAGTCCCTGGGGCGGCCCGGGTCGGAACCGTAGCGACTTCGGGGCCTTTGTCCCAGCCGCCCGCGACGCCAATGGCAACGAAATGCCGCTCAACTGCCCGGCCCAGTTGGCTGCCAGCCCAGAAGCCAACAAGCTCTACCAGGCCATGCTCGCAGAATCCCTGATCGTCGAAAACACCCGCGCCGCAATCCTCGACTATGAACCCTGGGGCGCAACAGGGAAATACTGCTTCTGTCCCTATTGCCTGGAACTTTTCCGCACCAGGGCCAAGCTCGCCGCCGACATAGAGTTGACGCCGAACATCATCAAACGCGAATACCGTGCGCCATGGGTCGAACACTGGCTGGAAAACACGCGCCTCTACATGAAAATGATGGCTGACGCCATTCAAAAAGTCGGCCCGCAGCTTGAAATCTGGGACTACACCTACGTGTTTCCGTATGATGACGAAGAAGCCTTGTCAAGACGCCAATGGAGCATCCCTAAGGATCCGCGGCGCTGCGAGGAGTTCATTGCTTGCTCCATGCTGTCGCTGTACCACATCAACGGCCGAGCAGCCCTTGACCAGCTGGAACTGTCCCGCCGACACCTGCGCCGCAGGCTATGCGGGATTTCCCTGATCTCCCGCGCCAATGAACACACGGGCCACTACACCGCGCCGGATGAGTGCCTGTCCCCGCAGCAGCTCTACCAAAAGGCAGTCATGGCCGGCGCACTGGGCCATGAAATGTTCGCCATCTATCCAGGCAGCTGGATAGACGGCAGCGCCCATGTCAGCCTCAACCGCGCTGCCAGCGATGTCAGACTCCGCGAAGACTTCTATGTCAACGGCCAACGCCGAGACAACGCCCGCAAAATCACGGCCAATGCCAAGCGCGACGACTTCGCCGCCCTCATCCATGCCCGCGACCAACAGCTACTGGTGACAGCGTTCAATTTCACTGACGCACCGCTCACAGTGACCATTGCCGGCCATGGCGACGCCACCATAGAACCAGATGGCGTCGCCTTCGTGAACATGCCAGACCATCAGCGCTAACGGAAGCGGATTCGCCGCCACGCCCCTTGGCTGCCGCGTCTACGCCTACGAGCCATCGCCCACGAACGCCCACCCGCCGGAACATCAGCCCAGCGGGTGGGCTTCTTTGTCGAAGCTGCGTTGCCAAAATAAAGCCGACTCAACCTTTACTACCCGGCAAATTTACCCTCCCCTCTTGACGCCTGAGTCAAAACCAAGTAATCGGCCACTCATTAATACTCGAGGTTCTGGCAGGAAAGGGGCGAGGGGCGAGAATTAGGGGAGAGGGGCGAGGGTGAGTTTGGACTACATACGATGCCACAACCGTCGTCCACCATGTCCACAACGTCCACATCCATTTGCGCCGTAGGCGCTTAACCATGCTTAACCCCAGGCTTTAGCCTGGGGATAGGCGCACCCCAAAAGTGGTGCCTTGTAAAGGCACTACAGAAGACTCCTATGAAACCCCTTAGGGCTTTGACCTGACTAAAATTCCAAACTCTTCCTGAAACAGAGGGCGAATTTGCCG
>MWEG01000092.1 GCA_002070945.1 Lentisphaerae bacterium ADurb.Bin082 | reverse complement strand
TAATGGGTAGACATATGTTGAGTACGAAATTATTTTTTCAAAAAAAATAAAAATGACCATTTTGCGAAAGATGGGTTAATCACTTCATTCCCTTTCTGGAAGGCATCGCTTACAGTGACAAAGGCATTGGGCAGCTCCTTGTAGTCCGTTGCTTGGCGACGGACGCACAGCACATTCACCCGCGACTCGATGTCACGCGCATCAATATAGCGTTGCCCAGGGGCATCTCCGGCAAAGATTTCCGTCCCCGGCGCACCCAGGAAGCGTATTTTCACGATTGTGTCATGGTCCATGGATGGCGGGTTCCATTCCCGGAGGTCGCTCCAGGTACCTGAAAAGTCCCCATCCGTCTGTCCGGCAGCGACATTGGCGATTACTGCCGCGCCGGTCTTCGTCTTATAGCGGAAGCCACTCAGATCGTACAACGACTTGCCTGTTTCGGTTGTCGGCGTCGTCAACTCCAGCTTTTCGCCCATGGCGTGTATATAGTAATCGTGTGTTTTGCCTCCTTGCAGCCGGAAAATGTCAACCACGCAGGTTGCTGGCTTTGCCCCTGGCGTCAGCTCCAGGAGGATGACCGTCCTCTGATATATGAGCGGCTCGTTTCCCGGCAGGCTTTTGCGCAGCACATCCATGTCCTCTGCGACCTCGACCGCTTTTGCGGCTGGCGTGTCGGCAAAGAAGCGCAGCTTCCCTCGCCACGTGATGCATTTTCCTGCATTGCCGTCATTCATTCGGACCAGGGCTGTGTTATGTGCTTCGGCGCTGCCCATCCAGTCCTGGGTCGGCGTCACGTTGTTCAGGTACCCTTGATCGAACAGCACCTCATGCCTGGCCGTGTAATACAGCAGGTTGAATGGCCCGAAGTGGCTGTGCCCTGTTGCCCGGCTCCAGTCCACCGACACGAAGCTTTGATCCTCACCTGCCCCCATCCTCATCACGGCCATGCCGTTGTGCGGAAGCACATAGCTGGGGAGCCTGGCCTGTTTTTTCAGCTGGAGCCTGGTCTTCCCACCGGGGGTTCGTTCGACTTCCAAAAAGGGCGCAAACTGCTCTGGGATGCGTCCGGTGGCATTGCAGATAAGCTCGGCAAGGCCCAGGGACGGCCTTTCGGTTACCCATGAATCGGTCCAGGCGGCGCAGCGTCCATCCGGCAGTACACTTAACAGCGTGCTGTAAGCCGCCTTTTCCAATGCCGGGTCAAGATAGGGGTTGAGCGATTTGCTTTGCTCGTCCCAGAAGGGGTCTTCCGGGCCAAAGCCCTCAGACATTCCATTGATCATCTTCAGCGGCAGGAGCAGATTGCTCAGTGCCACGTGGGTGTAGTGCGGTGAAGTCTCATAGCCCAGCCCATCTGCCGTGAAGTATCCTCCATGCAGATAGTCATAGAGCGCCTTAAGCATGTTTTTAATGATGGCTTGGTCTTTCAGCATGATGCCGAGATTGAGATTTGCCTGCAGCTGCCCCCCGGCCAAGTTGCCCCGCATCGTGGTGCCATAGGGCTTCAGGACAAGTTCGGCGACGCCGCGCCTCAGCTTCTGGCTGGTGGTTTGCAAGCGCACCTCGTCGTCAGGTTCCGAGACCAGCAGCCGTTCAACCAGCTTGTCCAGGCCAGCCGCCTGTTCTGCCTGTGTAAATGAAGATTTGAGCATCGCGTAGCAAGGCAGCCAGACGCCTGCCCAGTGTTCAAGGCCCCCGCCGGGATAGAACGTCACTGATTTCCGCCAACTGGGTCGCAATGTCTTGAGCGGCCGGTCTGGATTGTCATCGGAGTGATCGCTGATTGGGTCGCGCTCCTTGTATCCTGGGTACTCGTTATATGGCAGAGGTTTTCCTTGGCTGTCAGCCGCCAGTAGGCGCACTGCGTTGCGATAGTCGGAGTCCGTCATCCCCAGCACGGCTTGCAGGTATTGGTCTCCCATGATAGCCCTGGTCATCGTTACCATTATCAGCTTTGCCTTGGCCGCATAAGCCTCGGAGCGCTTCCCTTCGGGGCTGTCTTTCGCGAACAATTTCGAGCTTAGCAGATATGCCCGGCACAGGCTGCCGAGGATTTGGTTCCTGTGGGTCAGTTCGAAAAATATCCGATACTGGCAATGGCCGATGAAAAAGAATGCGTAGCTGTCGATGTGCCCGTGCGTGTGCCCATCCCATTTTTCGTGCGGAATGTTATATTTTCTGCCCCACGCCGCATCATGGGTGTCGGCCCAGACCTTGTCGGACGGCTTGCATCCCTCTCCATTGTCCGGGTAAAGCTTGTTGGGATAATAGGCCGGCTCTCGCTTTTCCTTCTCGCACCGGGGGCAGGTGAGCCTCCACGGGTACTCTGGGTCCCACTTGAATGGCACCCACCCCGACTCCTCCGGATGGAAAGGACAGCAGATGGTGGATGAGCCGAAAGGGGTTTCAGGGCGGAACAGCGACACGTAGTAGCTGTCTGGCCGCGCTGCCCAGCTGTCTCCCCGCTGGAGCACACGATGGACCCATGCTCTGATTTCCTGGTTGCCGCCATGAAACGCTGTTTCAATGTCTTGCCAGGACAACGCCTGGTCGCCCGGCCCCAGGAGGATCGGCGTCCCCCACTCGTCAGGCAGCGTCAACCTTTGCTGCTGGACGCCAGCGCCCACCTCTGCCGCCTCGGTCACCATTCCAACCCCCCAAAACAGAAGCACTGCCGCCAGCCATAACTTCCTGCATTTCATGCTGACACCCCCATTGTTGAGGCTTAAAGGCCGGTCATGGGCACCTCAATTTCGTCGTTGCGCCAGGCATACCCAATGTTGAAGTACGCAGTGCCATCCTTGCGCCAGCGATTGCTGCGGACGGCGTTTTCCGTCATGGTTTCAACGTGCCCATCAAGAAAAGATATATTGATCTTGAGGTCATGGCGGAAGGAAGCATAGACGCCGTAACGCCCGACGTATAGGACTCCGCATTGGTTGTCATTGTCTCTCGACCAGGAATCCCATAGCACAGGACCCTGGGAGGGAAGCTTGACCCGCCCCGTCCTCACCAGTATCTCTAATTTGGGAGTCTGGACATGGGCATAAGGTGGAACTGAATTCGTGCCATATCCATAGACAAGCGGATTCCATCTGAGAGCGGCATTTCGCCGCAGGGGGCAGGACATGATGACTTCGGTGGAGACATAGTGCGGCCCAGTCTCCACCTTGTGCCCTATCCGTTGCCCGCTCCAGCCTGCCAGGTACTTCATCCAGTAGGTGTGTCCGGTAAGCTGCATCATCTCAGAGTCATCCTCGTACATTTGGAACGCCAGCCCGCACTGGCGCATGTTGTTCACGCATTGAATGGTCATCGCACGGTTTTTGGCTTTGCTCAAGGCAGGCAAAAGCATGGCAGCCAAAATGGCGATGATGGCGATCACGACAAGAAGCTCGATTAAGGTGAATCTGTTCCTTTTCATGTTCTGCTCTCCTTTTTGTTGAGGGGGACTTTCAACAACCATGAACATTGACAATCACTCTTTTGAACACCTCTGCGTATTGTTCAATGACCTCAATCAACTGGTTTTAGCACACAACTGAGCTTGACTTTTGCATAACAGCCTGCCCATCCTCGGCAGTTGCAACCGGCCAGTCAAAAATGCCTTGGTCAGATGCAGCACCCATCGGAATACGCTCACCTCCCCGACAAGATGATGATTCCAAACCACTGGCACCACAAAACCTGGACAACGCTTACTAACCTACGTTTGTAAAAAGCCAAAAAAAACAACAAACCTGTGTTAGCATCACGGAGACTATACACTATATTTACACTAGTGTCAAGGGCTAAAACAAAAAAAACAGGAGATGCCGGAAAATTGTAATCGGACAATCGTTGATACTCGGGGTTCCGGTGAACTTCAGAGCCAGGTACCCAGGCTAAGGCACTTTAGTGGACAGTGGACAATGGACGCAAGTGGACTTTCATGGACATTAGTGGTGAGTGGACGTGGACGTTAGTGGTTGTTAGTGGACTGAGGCGCGAAGACACGTGTCCTCCACAGACCTTCCTTCAGCCGGTAAAAATGTATCATGCTTACAGTCATGCCCCCTTTGCGCCGTAGGCGCTTAACCATGCTTATCCCCAGGCTTCAGCCTGGGGATAGGCGTGCCCCAAAAGCGGTGCCTTGTAAAGGCACTACAGAAGACTGACCCATTACGGCATCATTGCGTTTGCGCTGAACGAGGTTGCACATAATGAAAAAATTTTCCAACATGGCCGAATTTGCCGCCCATGTCGGCTTGTCCCGCTGCACTGTCTCCTTTATTTTGAATGACAAGTGGCGTATCCATAACATCAGCCCGAAAACAGCGAAGCGCGTGCTGGACCTTGCCGAGAAATACCAGTTCACCCCGAACTACCTTGGCCTTGCCATCAACGGCAAAATAAAGATAGACGTGGCCATCCTGTTGCCTAAGAACGTATACGACCATCACCGCGAGGCATTTTTCCGGCTGATTGACATCATCGACGCGAATGGATTGAAGTACTTGATTATGCAGTTAGGCGACGACAAGAACAACCGGCAGCTGATTGAGAGGCTGCATAATTTCCGGATTGACAAGGCTGTAGTCATTGCCGCGCCCATTTTTGCCGGCCATGACAGCTATGACTGGTGGCTCCAGACCACGCGGAAGAATCCTGAAATCCGTTTCCTCCTTTACGACTACCGCATCAATTGCAAGCAAAAGGGGCTGGTCTGGCCGGAGAATGTCCACATCACCGGCTTTGACGCGGGCTTGGCTTACGAAAACATCGTTGAATATATTACCGCCGCCGGCTACACATCCTTTCATTTGTTCAATGCCAGCAAGTCACACCCCGCCGTCCAGTACAGCCAGAAAATCGGCTTGAAGGTTCATGCTCATGGAAAATTTGTCGGCGAGACAAGTCTTTTCAGGCTTGGCGAGCGCATTGGCGCCCAACTGGCTGAACTGCCCAACCCCAGGCGGGTGGCCGTGTTCATTGGCGATGACACCGTCACGATAAGCACAGTGAAGTACTTGCTGGAGCGCGGGTTCCGTGTGCCAGAGAATTTTGCCTTCATCTCCTGGGACGGCCTGGCTATAAGCGAATACTTCCTGCGCACAGTGACTACGCTGGAGATACCACACACTAAAATGCTCAGCTATGCCAAAAATTTTGTGACTGGCAAGGACTGCGAGCAGAGCCTGATTGTGACACCGATCATTCGCGTCGGCGAAACAATGCCACCGAAATAATGCATATCCCTATGACGCTGCCCTCGAATTTTGCCCCCGGACGGATATAGATAACATTTGTTCAGAGAATTTAGGGCACTGCAGTTAACGCAGAAAATATGCTGTCAAGATGGCCGTTATCAATCGGTGACCGACTACGCCGATTGCCGCTTCAAGGCGCACCTGCCCTTGCAAAACCGCCGCCGGGAAAATACATTAAGGGGAAAACATAAACACCTTAACCCCCGTGCCACCTTGACTATAACCGCCTTGACGACTGCGTGTCTACAATGAAAAAGCGAAATCCCTTTTTTCTTCTGACGGTGCTGCTGTTGACAGCGGTTCCCCTGCCTGCGGCAAAAGTGTACCTAGTCGGCTATGACACGACTGGCACTGCCATGAAATTCGGCAGCGGGTCGAACAGCAATCATTACTATAAACCAGCCGTCTCTAACCATCCATGGGTGGCCTTCATCGCCCCAGACCCGGTCTATGCGCAAGGCCCAGCCGCCGAGTTCCGCGCCTCCTACCGAATAGCCCCTCTGGAGAAAGTCCCTCCTAAGAATACTCCCCAAGCGACCCTGCTCTTTGCAGGCGAGAAGTTTTTCATGGCCTCGTATCCCATGCCCAACTGGCAGATTGCGGGGACGCCAAGCCTGTCAGCCTGCTTCGCTCTCCGCAAGGGAACCGACGGCGGCGAGTACCTTCAACTCCTGGGGCCGAACAACGGCCAGGAAATGGACCTGGACCTGCAAGTCACTTCCCCATCCCACCGCCTCACCATCAGCGCCGACGGCAAGGTTGCAGCCATCGGCGGCCAGGACGGCATGCTGCTCATAGACATAGCTGCGAACAAGCTCACCAAAATTAACCTTGCCGGCATCCCCCTGGAGAGCAATGCCGGCAACAGCATCGGCCTGTCTGCTGATGGCGACATCGTGTTTTTCGCGTCCAAAACCCTGAACCAGGACGGGTTGACGCGCATCTACTGCTATGAGCGCAGCAGCGACACCCTGGAAATCGTCGCCTTGGCAGAGACCGCCGCCAATCTGCTGGTCGACGCCCAGGTCGTCGCCACGCCGGATGGCAGCACGGTCGTATTCGTGGCCACCAACTATGAACTCTGGTCTGGCGATGCCAACCACGGCCGCGGCACCCAGATTATCGCTGCCACCCGGCAGACGTCTGGCGACTGGGGCACCTCCCTGTGCAGCATCAGAGAGCATATTGACGCCAGCGAGCCATCCGTCAGCGCGGATGGCCGTTTCGTCGCCTTCCGCGCCCGTACCGCCGAAAAAACCACCTACCAGGTTTTCCGCTACGACCGCCTGACCCAGGCCACGATTCTCGCCAGCGTGGCGGCTAGTGGCCAACCCGCCGATGCCGCCTGCGAAGTACCGTCCATCTCCCCGAACGGCCGCTATCTTGCCTTTGTCAGCAAGGCGCCCAACCTTGGCAAGGCGCCAGCTGGCCTGAATCACGTCTGGCTGTCTGACCTGGGACCGACCCTGACCGGCGAGGCGCTGGCCTTGCCCATAAACCAATCGTCCGAGTTGCCGATTCATCTCGTCAACGCCAGCGCCGGCGACACCATCACCTGGTCTTCAGACAAACCACTTCCTGGCACCATCACCTGCGCGGGCGGCGCCGTGACCGCCAATACGCCTTATCCCGTCACCAGCCTGCCCTGGACTTTCAGGGCCGGGGCAACGCCGGGCGTCGCGACTATCACCATCACCCTCCAGCAGGCTGACGGCGCCCCAGACTTGGTTGCAACCATCGCCCTGGAAGTCTTTAACCCTGACATCCCGCGCCAACTGCCGGTCTCGACGATGAAGGACGGCAGCTTTGCCCCTGGTGGCGGCCTGCCGCCAGTTCTGCTAGCCAAAGGCAACCTTTCCGAGAATGGCACCCTCGCAGCCTTCGCCACTACGGTCAGCCTGTCTCCGGACGACTTGGACAACAATTTCGACATTTACTTGCGCCAGCTCAATGACACGACCGGCGAGTTGACCCTGCTGGCCGGCGACTTGACATTGCCAGCGCAATCGCCGACGCTGGCCGGCAATGGCGCCACCGCCTTTTTCATTGCCGGGAACAACCTCTACGCCATCCCGACCGCTGGCGTAGCACGGGAACTGCTGCCAGACACGGGCGGCGTCAGCGCCGTTGCCGCCTCCTACGACGGCACTGTCCTCGCTTTAGTCTGCAACGGCGGCGCCTGGCTGCGCCGCAACGGCCAGATGACCCGCCTGGGAGACCAGACCGGCTTCACTACACCCCTGCTCAGCCGCGATGGCCAGACCGCTGCTTTCCTGGACAGCTCCCACAACGTTTTTGTCTGGACTGCTGCGGACAACGCCTGGCGCAAGCTGGCCAGCGACATCGCCCACGTCTCCATGACTCTGGACGGCTGCACGCTGTACTGCCAGGCGAAAAGCAACGGCGCTTTGAGCGTTGTCACCACCGGCACCGGCGCCACCACCGAATTATTGCTGCCCGGACTGCCGGACGGCGTGACCACGAACAACCTGCGTCAGCTCACCATCAGCCCAAACCGACGTTTCCTGGTTTATTTCCGTGACGTCGGCAACATTCAGCAGCTGTTCCGCTATGATCTCGCCGCCAATGACGAAGTCATGACCACGGTGGACTCGGAAGGCCAGCCAGGCAACACCTATTCCCGGCAGCCGCTGTCGATTTCCGGCGCTGGCGACCGTATCCTGTACGCCACCCGGGCGACCAATCTCCTGCCGGGCATGACCGACGACGGCTGGGAACTGGCCTTAGCCGTGTTTAGGGATCAGGCAGGAAATGCGCCGATTCTTCGGACAACGGCGGCGACTGTTTTCGAAGACGCCGAAATCACCTTCCCTCTGGAGTGCGCTTCGAGCTTCGGCGTTGCCGTGCCAACGCTGCTCAAACAGCCGCAACATGGCCAAGCCGAACTCATCGGCCCAGCAGATGGACGGGACGGCTACGCACTCCGCCTGATTCCGCATGACCCGCATTTCTGCGGCCAGGACAGCGTCGTCATCAGGCTGTTTGACGGCAGCCGTTCAGCAGATACGAAGTTGAAGATAACTGTAAAAAACGTCAACGACGCGCCGACCTGGAAGGATAACATCCCGGCGGAAGCGACCTCGCACGTTCTCAACGAAGGCCAGGCTTTGACCAACGCCCCGGCTCTGCGCCCCTACGCCCACGACCCAGACCTGAAATACGCCGCCATCACCGGCGAAAAGCTGTCCTTCTCCCTGGTCAACGCGCCAGACTGGCTCACCCTTGACCAAGACGGCCGCTTGGCTACCACTGCCCCGCCTGGCTACGACATCGCCCGCCGAGACCAGAACAACGGCCGGACAGTCTTCGACTTCAGCGTCCGCGTCACGGACAATGACGGCGAATACGCTGATTTGCCGATGCGCGTCACCGTCGTCAACGTCAACCGTCCGCCGGTTCTCCTGGCTTTCCCGGCGCACATCACCGAAGGCGTCCCCCTGCCCTGGGCAGCCTTCACGCTTGCCGACCCGGACCCCGAAGACCAGGGCCAGCTCCGGCTTCGCTTCTCCGCGCCCACTAAAGGCAAATGGGTTCGACAAGCTGGCGGCGCCAGCGGCACGGAGTTCAGCGAGGCGGACTTCCCGATTATCTACCAGGCCCATCCCGGCGCAGTCAATACTGACACTGCTCAGGTCAGAGTTGTCGACGGCGGCAACGCCAGTTCCGAGCCGGTCGACTTGGCTATCCGCCTGCGTCAAGTCAAAATAAAGATGTCAGAGCTATGGTCTGCCACCGGCCCGAACGCCCTGCTCCCCGCCAAAATCCCTGGCTGGGCGCTGCTGTCCGTGCCGGTCGACATGCAGGCTGACGGGGTCAGCGCTCTGCGCCATGCTTTCGGCAGCGCCCTCTGGGGCTGGGATGCTGTCCAGCACCGCTATGTCGAACTTGCTGACCAGGTTCAAGCTGGGCAGGGCTTCTGGGTGCTGATTGCGGAAGGCCCCATCTTGGAGGACTATATCCGTGGCGAGCGCCCCCTTGATCCCGCGCTTCCTGCCGCGCCTGGCTGGCATCTGAGCGGGCCGCCCGTAACTGACCTGACGCCAGCCAACGACCGCCTTTTCGGCGGTGCCGCGACCCGGAGTTATCGCCTGGTTCCCGCCAACCAGACCCGCGAAGGCGCCGGCTACTGGCATTTCAAAAAATAACAGCCATACACAAAAATTTCCGTATATTCCGTGTATTCTGTGGTTAACAATCTTCGCGATTCCGGCCTTGCCTGTCCACTTCACGATATCATGCGCATCAAGAATCAAGCTGAACTCGAACGCTGGCTGGCCCAAGGCAAAGCAACGCCAATTCTGCCGACTGAACTCCGCTCCACTGCCAAAACAAAGCCCGTTGATCCGTCCCTGCAACGGCGGATTTTCGGCCTTGACACTGCCCTGCGCTGCACGGGTTGGGGCATGATCGATGTCCGCGGCAATCAACTCAAGGCAGTGGACTGCGGCGTCATCAAGAATTCGCCTAAGGCGCCATTTTCCGACTGCCTGCGCTGCCTGTCCATCAGCGTTCGCGAACTCATTGAACTCTATCGCCCTAACATCGCTGTCATTGAGGGCGGCTTCTACTGCCGCAATGTCAAGACAGCCATGGTGCTCGGGTCAGCCCGCGGCGCCGTCATTGCTGCCTTGGCCGAGGCTGGCATCCCTATCCATGAATACGCCCCCAGGCGCGTCAAGCAGGCGGTCTGCGGCTTTGGCAACGCCAGCAAACAGCAAGTCGCACTCCTAGTCGCACAATTCCTGGCTATCCAGGTCGATAAAATGCCGCTGGATTCTTCCGACGCACTGGCACTGGCCCTCTGCCACGCACAGAACCTCACCGTCGCACAAGGACATGGAATCAGCCCGGAAATATGATTAGGGGCGAGGAACTGTTGTTTTATCCGCAGATGACGCTGATGACGCAGATTTTTTTTGGGGGGGGGGGCGACACTATATTTGTATTCCTCAAACGCATCAGCCCCAGTCGGCTTTGCCGACTGGGGCTGATAAGGTAATGGGACGTACGGCAAGCTGAAGCTTGAACTACGTGCGCTGCCGTTAATGTTGGGTGGATATCATCCGGAAAGTAACGTGCTTCAGTGGCGTGACATGGCCATCCAGGAACAGGAAATTGGAGCTGTCATTGTGGGCGTAGCTAAGACCAAGGCGGAGGGTGTCGGCGGGTGATCCGGTTGGTGCGCTGCGTCCCCGGGGGACGGTGCCATCAATACTCGGGAAATTGACTTTATAGTAGCCGAACCATTGATCGATATCGTCACTGCCATTGCAGGCATAGCCCGTCGTATTGCTCGGACTCACTATCTGAGACTGGTGAATGGCCTTGTCATAGCGGAAAGCAGAGTCAGCTTGGCAGGTCTGGTTGATGGAGTATGAAACCGAATACGTATTCGTGCCGTCCGGCAAAGGGTCGTTGGGCCAAGGGCCATAATAGGTGGTATGGCTCGGGCACCGCCAGCTCTTTTCGTCGACATAGTCACGCAGCAAGTAGGGATAGTAGCGGTTCTTTCCGGCCAGGGCCTGATAAGCCGGGCAATGCGTGCCGTCATGATCGTCCGTATATATCGTAATACCCAGCCCGAGTTGCTTCATATTGTTGACGCAGCTGATGGCGCGGGCTTTTTCACGAGCCTTGGAAAGCGCAGGGAGGAGCATCGCTGCCAAAATCGCAATAATCGCAATCACGACCAGCAACTCAATCAGTGTAAAAGCCTTTTTAATTTTCATAACTAATTCTTCTCCTTAATTCTAGTTGCCTTTTAGAATTGCGGTGCCCCAACTGGGGAGTTTCTCCGTCAAAACCAACCGCCTTAACGAAATCTTAACAAATTATACACTAACCTCAACTTAAAAGCAAGGCAAAATAAGAAAAAAAGAGGTAATCAAGCGTAATCAGTCAATAATTGATACTTTGGAGCCGACAAGTTGCGGCGCCAAGCACCCGGGTAAGGCGCTTTAGTGGACAGTGGACAATGGACTTTAGTGGACTTTAAAGGACATTAGTAGACGATGGACTGTGGACAGAAGTGGACTTTAGTGGAGAGTGGACGTGGGCGGAAGTGGACTTTAGTGGACTGAGGTTCTTTCGACACGTGTCCTCCACAGGCTTCCAG
This sequence comes from Lentisphaerae bacterium ADurb.Bin082, assembly GCA_002070945.1. Classification (GTDB taxonomy): domain Bacteria; phylum Verrucomicrobiota; class Lentisphaeria; order Oligosphaerales; family Oligosphaeraceae; genus JAAZKI01. The sequence goes on along the minus strand of MWEG01000092.1, from coordinate 69,861 downwards.
CCAGCAAAATGGTATCATGCTTGCAGTCATGCCCCTTTGCGCCGTAGGTGCTTAACCATGCTTAACTCCAGGGCTTCAGCCTGGGGACAGGCGTGTCCCGAAAGTGGCGCCTTGTAAAGGCACTACAGTTAACACTGAAAAAATGCTGTCGGGATAGCTGTTATCGCTAGCCGACTGACTACTTTCCTCTACGCTCAAAGGGCACTTAGAGTGCCTCAGCAGATATTCTTTCACACATCAACAATCCGCTGCCTAGCCTGGCTGGGCAGCGGATTGTTGATGTTCGCCTTAATCTTATGATTCAGATGCCATCTTTGGCCTGAGTTTTGGCTCAGTGCCGGCGGCCATGATGACTGGAGCCGTGATGGCCGCGATGGCCGCCATGGTGGTGATGTGGGCTATGTCGATGATCATGCCCGCGCGGCGGCGCATAATAACGACCGGAGCCGCGATAGCAATCATAATAGCGAGGATACACCACCACCGGCGGTGCCGGGCGGACAACGCGGACCGGAGGACATACTACCACCGGCGGCGGCACTACTACCGGCGGTGGATGCACCACCACCGGCGACACAGGATGCACCACCACCGGCGCAGGATACACCACCGGCGGCGGAGGCGGAGGTGTGGCCACCACTACGGGTTGGGGCAGCAAAACATGCAGCAACGTGCCAACAATGAGCGCCTTCTCCCAGGAAGACGTACGAGCCTGCACCTGAACCGTGCTGCAAACAACGACCAAAACTACGGCGATAATAAGACTGTTCAGTTTTTTCATGTTGACCTTCCTTTCAAATCTGAGGACATCCTAATTCGTTTCAATCCATAGAACAACCGACTGATAAACTGAGACCTTTCCTAATACATTATAGCCTGAGACGCAATCCTACAACCAATAAACCGAGAAACTAAACATTTATTTGAAACAAATGTTTCTTTTGGGCGTTTTTTTTGCCCGGGGTGCGGTGGCCGGTGGGCAGGCGCCCTGGCTTCGCCTAGCGCGGCTAGGCGTCCTGGAAGAACTTTTTTGTCCTTGTCGGCGTCTTGCCGGTCGGTTAAAGTAGGTAGCTATGACCTCAGCGGCGACACCTCGGATTGATGTTCTGCACGTGACCGAAGCTGGCGGTGGCGGCGTCGCCCGTCATCTTGGACTGGTCTTGCCGGCGCTTAGCCAGCGCGGTCTGGCGTACGGCCTGTTCGCCTTTGGCCAGCGCCTGGGGGATGGCTTCCGTGTGTCAGCCGAGGCACAAGCCGCAACAGGGCTGCTGTCAGCGCTGGCGTTCGCGCCCGGCGCCGACGTGCTGGCAGCAGGCGTGCGGTTGCGCTCGCTGGTCCAGCAATGGCAACCCCGCATCCTGCACCTGCATGCCACCCGGGCCGGCCTGGCCGGACGCCTGGCCCTCAGACGGAACAGGCCGCCAGCCATCGTCTATTCCCCACATGCCTTTGGACTGACGCCCGGCAGCACTGTCCGACGACTCGCCTTAAAACTCAGCGAACGACGCCTGGCCAGGTGGACAGACCGCTACGCCCTAGTCTCCGACGCCGAATACAACGACGCTATGCTCCTGGGACTCCCAGCCAGTCAATGCGTAGTCTGCGAAAATGGCCTTCCTGATGATTTCGCCGGAACCCTATTGGACCGGGCCGAGGCCAGAAAACGCCTGCATGCGCCGCTGGACAGCATAGTCCTTGGCGTGCCTTGCCGCCTGGCTAAGCAAAAAAACCTCGACTGCCTGCTCAGGGCCCTTGCCGTACTCCGGCAAACGCCCTCAGGGCTGCCCCCGAATTTCCGCGTTTTTCTCTGCGGAGACGGCCCCGAGGAACAAGCCCTGCGCCGCCTGGTCACCGTCGAAAAACTGGACGCTATCGTCCATTTTTCCGGCTTAATCCCTGACTTGTCCCGCCTGCTGCGAGCCTTTGACCTGGCCGCCATCCCTTCCAGCTACGAAGGTTTGTCCTACGCCCTGCTGGAAACGCTCGCCGCCGAAGTGCCCCTGATCGCCAGCAACATCCCCGCCAACCTGCCGCGGCCGGAATTGCACGAATGCCTGTGGACTTTCAAAGCCGGCGATGAGCAAGATCTGGCCCGACAGCTGGCAGCAGCGTTCCAAAACCAGGACGAACGACAACGACGAGCCCAACTCGGAGCAGCGCTGGTCAAAAAAAACTTCCCCTTGAACGCGCAAATCAACGCCCTGACCGCCCTCTACCAACAACTGGACAACAGCGGCAGGAGCTGACGCCGCAGCGGCAACGGCAGCAAAAAACAAGAGCAAATAATCAGGTCGCCTAGACGGCGGCGCCATAGTCCCATCGCGATTCTTGCCCAAAAAAGCTCACTAAGCGAGATTTTTCCGGTGCTTGGCGATAAAAACAACCCTTTTTAGGTAAAATCCTCAGGGTCGCAGATTGAAAGTTAACTAAAATGTCATAATGTAAACTAAGGCTCCGAAAGGAGCGCGTTTTTGCTTTTATTGCGTTAAGGTATGACGACGACAGACGAAGACGGAAAAAGCGTCGCCTTGCAAGCATGATCGGGACAACGCCGGGGATTTTCACATAATTGCTTTTGAACTAAGCCTTTACGCCTTTCTCCCCTCTAAGGTGTGCAGTTCCGGCTCTAAGGCGCCGCCGCAGACAGGTCTTCTGCCTATGTTGGCCAGAGAGACTGCCCTTTTTCCCGGCGTCGCCAGTCAGCGTCAAACCAAAAAACGTGATTCCCGTGAAGGACATGCGCGCACGGAGAATTCAAGCAGGACTTTGACGCGAAGCTGTTGGTTGGAATGCGTGTTTCTTGAGGATACAGGTGAACGACCGGCAAATCCAAACCGAAAAGGAGTTGCTCCGAGCCTGGTTGCGGCGTCTCCCGGCATCAGCCTGGCCCGACCCCGCAGCCGCAGGCAAAGCGATTGCCAAACGGTTTGAGGAACTGGCCATTCTGCGGCCCCAAAGCGGCGTCGCCGGATTCATGGCCTGCGGGCGTGAACCCGACTTGACCGGCTGGCTGGCCGCGTGGCTGGCCGCTGGCGGCGACGTGTATCTTCCCGTCTTCGACCGGACTACTGGCGTATACAGCTTGGCCGCTGTGACCGATCTCTCGACACAGCTGGTCATCGGCCAATACGCTATTCGCGAACCCCTTCCTGAACTCCCCAAAATCCATCCGCCTTACCACAAAGAACTGATCCATGCGTGGCTCATCCCAGGAGTGGCATTCACCCGGGATGGACGACGGCTCGGCAGAGGCGCCGGCTTCTATGACCGGCTCCTAGCCGGCGCAAACGGCGCCAAGATCGGCGTGGCCAACGACTGCCAAATCGTTGACGCCATGCCGACAGCCCAGCATGACATCCGGATGGACATGCTCGTCACGGAATCACAACTGATTGTCTGTGAATGAGAAAAAGACCTCATGGGGTCCAGAAAGGAAGTGTCCCGTATGCATTCTGTTGATGTATTCAACTGTATCCTCCTACCGCTAGCGGCGAGTGGAGGATCATGCCTCCTGCCAACCCTAGGCACCATCATCGTCATCCTCGCCATCCTCTGCGCTGTCCTGTTCGCCAAGCATGTCCAGAACAAAAACAACGCCCGCCTTGGAGACGACATCCTTAGACAAACCGGCGAGGAAGCCGAGCTGCTCAAGCAAAAAGCCTCCTTGGAAGCCGAAAACATCGTCAAGGAAGCTCGCCTCAAAGCTAAAGAGGAATTGATCGCCTCGCGGGACGAATTTGAGCAGTCGACCCGCCAACGCCGCAAGGAACTCCAGAAAATCGAGGAACGCCTCACCCAAAAAGAAGACAATGTCGACAAAAAGCTGGAGACCCTGGATCGGCGCACAGAAGAACTCGAAAGCCGCGACCGGGATTTGCGCGCCGAGGCCGAATCCCTGAAGGCCAAGCAAGAGGCGCTCGACGCCAAAATCAACCAGCAGGTGCAAGAGCTGGAAAAAGTGGCTGGGTTGTCGCAGGAGGACGCCCGCGAGCTGCTCTTGCAGCGCTTGGCAGAATCCTTAGAGGCCGAACGCGGCGTTCTCATCCGGCGCTTCCAGGAGGAAAACAAGCAGCGCCTGACCGAAGACGCCCAGGAAATCATGATCACCGCCATGCAGCGTTATGCTGGCGACTGCGCGTATGAGCGCACCACCTCGACGATTCCTTTGCCGAACGAGGAGATGAAAGGCCGCATCATCGGCCGCGAGGGCCGCAACATCCGCACCATCGAGGCCGCCACCGGCGTCAACGTACTCATTGACGACACCCCCGAGGCCGTCGTCATCTCCTGCTTTGACCCGGTCCGCCGCGAAATCGCCCGCATCACTATGGAGCGCCTAGTCGCCGACGGCCGCATCCACCCGGCCCGCGTCGAGGAAATCGTCGCCAAGGTGCGGCGGGACGTTGAAGCCGAAGTCGCCAAGGCTGGGCAGGACGCCGTCACCCAGCTGGGCGTCACCCGCCTCCGCCAGAACATCGTCCAGCTGCTCGGCCGCCTGAAATACCGCTACAGCTTCTCCCAGAACGTGCTGATGCACTCCATGGAAGTGGCCAGCATGATGGGCGTCATCGCCGCCCAACTCGGCTTGGACGAACGCAAGGCCCGCCGGGCTGGGCTGCTGCATGACATCGGCAAGGCCGTTGACCATGAAGTCGAAGGCACCCACGCCGCTATCGGCGCCGACCTGCTCAAACGCGCCGGCGAAGAGGAAGACATTGTCAACGCAGTCGCCGCGCATCACGAGGAAGTCGAAAAGACGTCTCTGATGGCCATCTTAGTGCAGATTTGCGACACGCTCAGCGCCAGCCGCCCCGGCGCCCGCTCCGAGACGACCGAGCTGTACTTGAAGCGCCTTGAGCAGCTGGAGACTATCGGCAATTCGTTTGACGGGGTGGAGACCTGCTTTGCCATCCAGGCCGGGCGCGAGCTGCGCGTCATCGTGCAGCCGGAGAAGATCAGCGAGGATCGAGCCACGGTACTGGCCCGGGAAATGGCCGAGCGAATCGAAAAGGAAATGCGCTATCCCGGCCAGGTGCGCGTCTCCATCATCCGCGAGACCCGAGCCATCGACTACGCAAAATAAGGACAAGGAACGCATGGCCTTTCCCGCCATTCCGATTGCCAGCGAGAGCGTGACCACGAGCAGTTGCATGGGTCTGTTCCTGAGCCCAGGGCGGCTCATGCAACCGCTCGACGAAAATGTCCCCTGCCCAGGTGATGCGGGCTGGCGCTGGCCACAACGGCCCTGGCAGGCGAGCAGGCGCGTTTGCCTGCCCCCAGAATAGTGCTGCCGAAACAGCGTGGTCGCCGTTGGCTTGCGCCATATCCTGAATCGACTTGCCCTCCTACTTTGTCAACCATCCGTTTTCAACCAAAGGAAACATGATGTCCCAGGATCAGAAAATCAAGCCATGGGTGCAGGAACTCGCTGGAATCATCGGCCAGGCTCGGGATCAGCATGAGCTGGAAGTCCTTTTAGAAGGGCTGCTGACGCCCTCGGAGCTTGAGGGGCTGCACCTGCGCTGGCACCTGCTCAGGCAACTGCGCAAAGGCTGCACACAACGCGAAATCAGCCGAAACCTCGGCGTCAGCCTCGGCAAAATCGCCCGCGGCTCCCGCCTCCTGAAGTATGGCTCGGAAGACTTTTCCCAACTGTTCGAACGACTCAACCCCGACCTCCAATGACGCTCCACCAGCCGCCCTCATCCCCCAGCCCGCACATTGCGACAATGGATTCCATAAAATGAGCAGAAAAAAAATCAAAGGCCGCCTAATATATGCTGCCAGCGAACGCTGCGCCGACCTTCTTTACGAGACTGGTTTTTCGGCACCTGATCCATTCCTGTGGTATTCGGTCGAGGATCAGGGCACGGTTGTCGTCAGCGCTCTCGAAGTCGGCCGTGCGGTCAAGCAATGCCATCCCGGCGTTCAAGTGCTGTCCTTTTCAGAGGCGGCTCGGCAATGGCGCATGCGCCGCAGCCTAGTGCGGCGCATGACGGCAAACTACATCGTCGCCATGGCCCGCCACCTGCAAGTCGACACCTGGGAAGTACCCACGTACTTCCCGTATGGCCTGGCAGCAGAGCTGCTCAAGCGAGACCTCGCCCTCATCCCGAAAGCTGACTTCAGCCCAGGCCGAGCCTGTAAAAGCGCCCAGGAAATCAAATACGTCCGCAACGGCGTCCGACTCGCCGAACAAGGCCTTGCCCGCGCTATCGACATTCTCCGCCAGGCTAAAATCGGCCAGGACGGCACCCTGCTCTGGCAAGGCCAGCCCCTCCTGGCGGAAGCCCTCAAAGGCGAAATCGACGCCGAGATCGCTCGCCATGGCGGCACCGCGTCCCACACAATCGCCGCTCATGGCCAGCAAGCCGCTGACCCGCACCAGCAAGGCCACGGCCCCATCCAGGCGCATACGCCAATCGTGCTGGACATCTTCCCGCGGGACGATGCCACCGGCTATTTCGGCGACTTGACCCGCACCGTAGTCAAAGGCCAGGCACCGGACATCGTCCGCCGCGCTTTCGACGCCGTCTACAAAGCCCAGCAGGCCGCCCAGGCCATGCTCCGGCCTGGCGTCACTGGTGCGACCGTCCATAAAGCCGTCACCGAGACGCTCGATGCTGCGGGCTTCCCGACCGACGTAGAGGCCAAGCCGCCGCACGGATTCTTCCACAGCACAGGCCATGGCCTCGGCCTGGAAGTGCATGAAGCCCCGTCCTTGTCAAGCGCCGCTGCCACGCCACTCTTAGTCGACAATGTCGTCACTATAGAGCCTGGACTGTACTATCCCGAGTGGGGCGGCGTCCGCCTGGAAAATGTCGCCGTCATCACTCCGGAAGGCTATGAGAACTTGACTGAAGCGCCTGTTGAGCTTGAAATACCGTAACCGCAAGCGGTCTCTAGCTGTCGGATAGCGACGTCCTGCGAAGCCGCCCTGCCTATCCATCCCCCTTCCATCCCCTACCTGCATCCAAACATGGACAATGCATCTGTTCTGGCGGGTTTCCGCCAATTCACCCCTGAATCCATCCGCGCCGCCATGACGCACTGCCGGGCCAATGTCGCTGAAGCCGACCTCTGCTGCCGTGAAGTCTTGCGGGCCTGCGCTGACAACCCAGGCCTTTTGGCCGAAGAGGCCGCCCGCCATGAATTGAGCTGCGCACTGCTCTACTTGTCCTATCGCCGCGACCAACTGGCCGGCCCGGACTTGCTCCGGCTCGTCTCCCAGGCCGAGTTCAGCCAGCCCCTGGCCGAAACCGACTGGCTCGTACGCAACTTGCATCGCTTCCTCGCCGCCCTGCTTGATCCGGGCGAGATCACGGCCATCAGCGCCCTGATCCTGAACCATAACCTGGCTACGGAAGTGCGTGAACAAGCTCTTTTGACATACCCATTCCGCCTCCAGGAAAACGCCATCGAGGAAAAACTGGTAGTCGATGAATACCGCCGTTTGCTCACCGCCGCCATCGGGAAAAAACGCCAGGACGACCCGCGCCTCTGGATGGCCGCCGCCATCAACGCCGCTGTCATCGGCGGCAACAAGCTCCGTCTCCTGCTGAACACAGTGCTTGACAGCGGACTGCTCCAGGATCAGACCACCTTTTCCCGGCGCATCATTTCCGGCATCTTCCAAATCGGCAGCCAGCATTTCCGCGACGTCTTCCGCAAGGAACATCGCGGCCACCTCGTTGACATCGATGCCGAAATCGACGGCCTTTTCGCCCCACCCGAAGCACCCGCCGCCGAACTGCCGGAGCGCGGCGAGCCTAAAACCCGCACTGAACCGAAAATCGGTCGCAATGACCCCTGCCCCTGCGGCAGCGGCAAAAAACATAAAAAATGCTGCGGCGCCTGATCCGGCAGCGAAACGCCCACCCTCAGACGTAAGGACATGCACATGGATTCTTATCTGCAAAAAATGTTCGCCGAACGCATCGGCGGCGCCAGCTTCGGCAAAGACACCACCATCTACAAGTTCGAAAAAATCAAACGAGCCAAAGCTGCTGCCAAACGTGCCAAACCCAATGTCGAACTGATTGACATGGGCGTTGGCGAGCCGGATGACAAGGCTTTCCCCGAAGTGGTCGCTGCCCTGGCGCAAGAAGCCAATAAAGTTGAAAACCGCTTTTACGCTGACAACGGCGGTGCTGACTTCCGCGCCGCCGTCAAGCAGTATATGCAGGAACTCTACGGCGTCACCCTGGACACGGAAACGGAAATCATCCACAGCATCGGCAGCAAATCAGCGCTGACCCTGCTGCCGACCTGCTTCATCAACCCCGGCGACATCACTGTCATGACTATTCCCGGCTATCCAGTCCTCGGCACCTGGACCAAATACCTCGGCGGCGAGGTGGTTAACCTGCCCCTGAAAAAAGAAAACGGCTTTCTGCCTGACCTTGAGGCCCTGACCCCAGAGCAACGCCGCCGCGGCAAGCTGATCTACCTGAATTATCCCAACAACCCGACTGGCGCCTCGGCCACGCCGGAATTCTACGACCGCGCCATCGCCTTTGCCAAGGCCAACGACTTCCTGCTGGTGGTTGACGCGCCCTACGCGCCGCTCAATTTCACGGGCAAGCCGCTCAGCATCCTGTCCCGCCCCGGCGGTCGCGACGTCGCTGTCGAGCTGCACAGCATGTCCAAGGGCTTCAACATGACCGGCTGGCGCCTGGGCTGGGTCTGCGGCAATGCCGCCGCCATCCGCGCTTTCGCCACGGTCAAGGACAACGCTGACAGCGGCCAATTCCTGGCCATCCAGAAGGCCGCCGCCAAGGCTCTCGCCAACCAGAAAGCCATCACCCCGCTGATCTGCGAAAAGTACCGCCGCCGACTCGCCGCCCTCGTTGACACGCTCAAGGAAATTGGTTTTGACGCCACTATGCCGGAAGGCTCATTCTTCCTCTATGTCGCTATCCCCAAAGGCATCAAGGGCGGACGTCGCTTTGCCAACGCAGAAGACTTCAGCCAGTGGATGATCACCGAAAAGCTGATCAGCACTGTGCCCTGGGATGACGTCGGCCACTTTGTCCGCTTCAGCGCCACCTTCGTCGCCCCCACTCTGGCGGAAGAAGAGCGCGTCCTCCAGGAAGTGAAAACACGCCTGGCTGACTCGACCTTCGAATTCTGAATCTGCTAAGGCCGTCATGACTTCAACCGCATTGGAAACATGGGACTTCTGGGATGACGGACGCCACGACCCAGCCTTCAACATGGCTGCTGACGAGGTGTTGCTGGAGTCATCCCAGGAGCGAGGCCGGCCGTTGTTGCGCTTCTATGGCTGGGATTGCCTGGCGGTCAGCATCGGCTATGTGCAGCGCCTGGACGCGGCGCCAGCGGGCTTTGCCGTTGTGCGCCGTCCGACTGGCGGCGGCGTTGTCTATCATGACCATGACTTCACCTACACCGTCGTCGTCCCGACTGGCCACTGGCTGATGAGCCTGGACCGGGTGCAGAGCTATGACCGGATCAACCAGGCCGTGCAAGCCGGCCTGGCTGAACTCTCTTGTGCGGCTGACTTGGCTGACGAGGACATCCCGCATTCGGTCGACCGCCTGACCATGGTCTGCTTCCAGAATCCGACCAAATACGACGTCCTGCTCAACGGCGTCAAGATTGCAGGCAGCGCCCAGCGTCGCACGGTGCATGGTCTTCTGCACCAGGGCAGCATCCATTTCGGCGGCCCCCTGCCCTATCCCCGGCAACGCCTGACCCAAGCGCTGCACCACGCCTTTGGCGCTGTCCTCAGCATCACCACCGTCCCCTTCATCCCAACAGACACATTGCTGCAAGACATCGCCTTTCGGCGCGACACCAAATACGCCACCCAGGAATGGAACGCGAGGAGATGACCCGCTATGAATACCGATGCCAAGCGCGAATATGGCCTTCAGCCCTTGGATGGCCTGATGACTGAGTTGGAGCTGGTCAACCACGACCTGGTCGCAGCGTCGACGGAGCAGCTGACCCACAAGATGGTGTCCAAAGGCCGCAAAGGCCGCTGGCTGACGATGCCGGTGCGCATGAAAGTCCTGCGAGCTCTCAATCAGGCCAGCGGCAAAACCTTCGCCCTGTCAGACCTCTTCAACTACGACTGACTACAGCTATCAACCCAGCAGTTCGCGCCAAGAGCCGGTCTGATACGCGCCGGTCTCAGGGTCAAACAGACCGACCAGCTGGCCATTTTTCCAGGCTGGAACGACGCGGAAGGCTCCGCCGCTGGCAAACGCCCACTCAGCCGGGACATGGAAATGGCCGACAAACACCTGGCGGCCAGGATAACGTCTGTCCTCGCGCTCAGCCCAGGGGCGCACCGCCTCTTCCGGCAAATTGTCGGCAATCCCGCGCGCCTCGCTGCTGAGCTTGCTCTTCATCCACGCCGTGATTGCTGGCGCACCTGGCGTCCAGCGCATGGCAGTATAGCCAAGCCAACTTTTGGCCAGCCATAAAATAAACGCGGTCAGCAACGACACTATGTGAATGCGGTCGCCATGCATGAAAACACAATCGCCCCAGGCCAGAGCCAGCTCCGAGGAACTACTGAAATCCTCGCCGTGATGGCGATGAACAAAGAATTCGTGGTTGCCCTCAAGATAGGCGACGAAACGCCGTTCTTTCTGCTGGCAGCACCAATCCAGCAAGTCTTGACCAAAAGCATTGGGGAAATTCTGCAATGCGACCCATAGGTCAACGATGTCGCCGAGGAAAACGACATCGTGCTGGCTGTCGGCGATGCGTTCAAGCATAGCCAGAAAGTCGGCGGCAGCGGCGGTGTTATCCCGGATATGGGCGTCGGTGACAAGAATCAACATGCTGGAAGGAACTCGCTGTCTGGGCTTCCTGTAGTTTACATCACGATCAGAGTGATGGCCATGACCGCCATGCCAGCGACCAGGCCAATGATGCTTTCATGGCCTTCGCCGTACGAATGACTGGCTGGAATCAATTCGTCAAGGCTGATATACACCATGATGCCAGCGACAATGCTGAAGGTGAACGCCATGAATTGCGCTGGAAATGCTTGTCCCTCGCTCAGGAACAAGCGCATGATGACGTAGGCGACCGCCGCGCCGACCGGCTCGGCCAGGCCGCTGGCAAACGAATACAGCAGGGCGCGGCGACGGTTGCCGGTGGCGAAATAAATCGGCACCGCGACACTGATGCCCTCGGGGATATTGTGCAGCGCGATGGCCACGGCGATCGCCAGCCCCGTGCCAGGGTCATGCAACGCCGCCACAAAAGTGGCCAAGCCCTCGGGGAAATTGTGAATCGTCACGGCCAGGGCTGTGAATATCCCGGTCCGGAGCAGTCTGCTCGACGACTGCTGCGCCGCCGCGCCGCCGGCCTTATCCCCGTGCGCAGCATCGTTCCGGAGGGCGAGGCGGTCTGATTCCGAAGGCCGTTCGTGAGGATTTTCCGACGCGGGAATCAGCAAGTCAATAGCGCCAATCAGGAGAATGCCGCCAAAAAAACCGGCGACATTCAGCCATTGGCCCATGGTATCGCCGTAATACTCGATCAGAACCCGGTTAGCTTCGGGAAACATCTCGACAAAAGAGATGTACAGCATCACCCCAGCTGAAAAGCCGGTCGCCGACGCCAGAAAACGGTGATTCGTCCGCGGAGCGAAAAACGCAATCAAGCTGCCTATGCCGGTCGACATCCCCGCAAATAAAGTCAGGCCAAAGGCCATCCATACATTTTCCATGAGCCTGTATCACTCCCGAGTTGGATTCGCTGCTTCCGCCGCACTTGAACATAATATACAGCCGGTTGGAGTTTTGTGGAACCACCAACGCCTTTTCAAGCAACGAGCAGCGAGCGGCGAGCCGTAGCTGCTTGGGCGCTGTTGTTTTACCTCTGTTCAGTACTCGGGCTTTAGACCGAGGATAAAAAATTTATATTTTTTAAAAAAATGTTTGACAAGAATTAACTTGCGATCTACATTAGGTACCAAATTGGTTCCTACATGGGTGCTAAATTGGTACTAAAGCTTTAAGGATGCATCAACGATATGAGTTTCAGAACCGGGAATGGCCCGCTTTACGAGGAGCTTGCGCGGGAATTGCGCAATAGGATTGAGGCTGGGCAATATTCAGAGAGCGGGTATCTTCCCCAGGAACGCTCTTTAGCCAAAGAGTTTTCCGTAAGCCGCAATACTGTTCGTGGGGCATTGGAGACTTTGCGGCAGGAACGGCTGATAAAAACAATTCAGGGCAAGGGCATCATGCTTCTTGACTCTGCTCCTGGGGAGGAAAAAATCTGCGAATATGTAGTATTATCCTTTAACACGCCTACGCTTTCACAATTTTTGCTGGTGATGCTGCACGAGCTGGAATACCAGGCAAAGAAACACAATACTGAATTGATTTATATGTCCCTTCCCAGCGATTCCGAGGAAGACATTATGGCGGTGCAAAGGCGCATCAAAAAACGAAACACGCCCCTTGGGATTGTGCTGGTTGGCCGCTATACCTGCCCTCTTCTTGAAAAGCTGCGCCAGGCTTTGCCGCAGCCATTAGTACTGATTGGCGACGTCTATGGGACTGACAGCCGTCCTGCAGAAGCGGTCGTCTCGCAGGTGGTCGGGAACGACTATGATAAAATGTATCAGGCCGTTGATCTTCTGCTGGAACGCGGGTTCAGCAAGATTGGCATAGTCGGCGGTCCACTTGAGGAAATCTGGGGCAAGGCTTATTATGAGGGCTGCCGCGCCGCTTTTACCGAGCATCGCAAGAACTTCCTGGAAGAATATTACCTGTTCTCCCCTGGTTATCAGAACCTGGAAGAAGCATCGCGCAGCTTCACCAAGATGCTGATTCAGCTCTTCCAATATGAAGAACCACCAGAAGCACTGATTTTCCCGGCGGAACTCTCGGCGACCGTGCAAATATTCAGGAAGTTCAATCCTGAACTGCTGCATGAAAACATAGAACTGCTTGGCATTGCCTTCGATGCGTGCAGACGTGATTTCCCCTGCATCTCATCAGACCCCGCTGAGATGGTGCAGGAAGCACTCTCGCTGCTGACCTTGGAGCATGAGCAACGCAGCCACCTCGGCGAGCGCCGCTTCACCAAAAATTCATTTCTCCCGGAAAACGTTTCACAAAAACTCAACAAAGCACAAAACAAGCAACGCGAGGAGACCTTAGCATGAAACGTCGAAAGTTGCAACCATTCACCCTTATTGAGCTTCTCGTAGTCATCGCCATCATCGCGATCTTGGCTGCCATGTTGTTGCCGGCGCTGTCTAAGGCCAGAGCCAAGGCGATGAGCATAACATGTCTGTCCAATCTGAAGTCCTTTGGCCTCTATGCTGCCATGTACAGTCAAGAATTCGACGGTTGGCATTTAGGCGGAGGGAATTACGGCGGTGCGCCTTGCAATTGGCTTGTGCAATTATGGCGCAGCGGCAATGATTACCAAACGCTTAGTCCCTGCCCTGTTCGCCAGGGGCAGCGCAGCAGCAGCTCAAAGGAAGCCTACAACACTTACGGGCCTTTTGTCGGCGGCCTTCATAGCGGCGGCATTGCCATGGGCGGCGTAGCCAGGGATGCGGGCGACGCCGCTTTGGCGCGTCCAGCACATGACAAGGATCTTGCCCAGGCTTCCGTGGCCTCGATCCCGCACTGGGGCGAACATGCCGCGCCTACTAATTATGCCATCATCCCATCCGGGGTTTACATGGATGGCGACCTTGCCCCCTTGGCGCCCACGCAAAGGATCAATTCTTCGCTTCACAACGGCAGCTCGAATGTCGGATTTGCCGATGGCCACGCTCAAAGCGTAAAGCGCGAAATGTGGCACAGAAAAGGCCCGTATGAATCCCAGGCGAGCAACTATTACAAGTACTACTACAATGTCACCATCTGCACAAATAGCGGGGTGGTATACGCGAAGCCATCGTCATTTTAGGGGATATTGAACGTCCACGTGCATCCAGGCATTAGCCATTACCCAGGGGGTCAATAAAATGAAAAGACTGACCTTTCTTGCCATAGCCTTCTTGCTGCATATTTTGCCTTTGTCAGGAGTTGACCTGAATCCGCTGTCTGCAAACAAGCGCTTGGGCGTGGATTTCAATCATGGCTTGGGGGAATCTACGGTTACGGGCGACGTCAAAAACGAAAAGGTCTCGTTCATCAACGCCGGGATGATTCTACGCGGCGATGCATCCGCAACGTACTCGTTTTCCTCGCCAACCGAAGGGAATGAATTTACGCTTTGGGCTTTCCTCAACACCAACAACGTCAGCAGAAACCCTCAAACCATCGTCCTTTCTGATTCGCTTAATTCCTTAGTGTTTGGCTTCCGCGAAAAGAACGGATGCCCCTTCTTGAAATTCTTCGAAGGCACTTCGGAGAAATTGTCGTCCCATACGGAGATGCACATTGACGGCGAGGCCTGGCGCCTCATCGCACTCCGCAAAAAAGGCGCCCTTTGCGACTTGCTCATCAACGGGAAGGTCGTCGCTTCATTCACCCTTTCTGAAAATTGCATCTTCCCGGCCAAAAGCCGGCTGCAAGTTAAGCTCAACTCGAAGAAGCAGAGTGATATTGATTCTGCTTACAACCGATACGACAACCTCTTCTTCTATGACATGGCCTTTGATGACGAACTGCTGCTCACCCATTACAATGACGACATGCGCGCCCATCGCGCCAACGCCCTGGTGAAAACCCCGCCCCGGCCAGAGCCAGACCAATACGTCTTCGAATTAGACGCATCGAAACCGGAAAATGCGCTGGCCAACGGAAGCTTCGAGCTTGGAACCAAAGGATGGCATCTTTATGGCGGCGTGGCCTCAGGCGCCGAAGAGCGCGTGAATATAATCGAAAAATGCCGCATTGAAGGAGATTGCCCGCATGGGAAGCATAAAATGCGCCTGGAAGGTGAAAAAGCCAGATTCCAGCACTATCCGGTCTTTGTACGGAAAGCAGGCAACTTCACCATTTCATTTATGGCGCGTGGACTGGCCGAAAAAAGCTCCATCAAGCTCCGGCTGCACCGCCTGAATACCTTTGCCACCCCACGCAATACATACCAGAAAAATTTTGACGAACTCGGAGAAGAATTCCAGCATTATTCCGTATCGGGGAATCTGCCTCCTGATGCAAAAGGTGTTTTCCTGGAATTCGAAATATGCGGCAGGGTCGAACTCGATATGGTGCAATTCTATGGCGGAGAGGGGGCAAGGACAACATATACGGAGACCTCCCCGCGCATCATGATAGACACGCCCCGCCCGTATAATATTTTCAGCGGAGACATCGAAAGCGTGGAATTCATTATTTTCCGCAGCGAGGGCGCCTCTGAGGGAACCCTTTCCATTTACGATGAAAAGGACCGCCTACTGCAAGAAGTCAAGATTCCTGCCGATGCCGAGCTGCTGCAAGTGCCTTTTACGCGCAAGGGTGCTTTTCGGGCTGTCGCATACTGCAATGGAAGAGTCAGCGACGAGCATACCTTTGCGGTTCTGCACGCGCCCTTGCGCCAAGGCGTCTCGCTTGAGTCGCGCTATGGATGCCACTATCAAAACACGCCTTTCATGTTGGAATTTGCACCCTTGATCGGCTCGCACTGGAACCGGAACCACGATGCTGGTCCGTACGTCGCACGCTGGAACGCCAAGACCAAGCCCGTTGATGGCAATTTTGACTATCGCTTCGATGTCTTCGACCTCAATGCGGGAAACGGACAGGAGCTTATCGCCACCCTGACTGGCCCCTGGAAGGAAAATGAAAGCACTGCCGAGGATTTCGGAAACAACATCTATGAAATGGTGCGCGCCTACAAAGGCCGCCTTAGGTACATCGAGATTTTCAATGAGCCGACCGCCTGGTTCCCGCCCGAACGCTATGCCGAGTTCCTGAAAAGCGCATACAACAGCGCCAAAAAGGCTGATCCTGAGGTGAAGGTCCTCGGGCTTTCCACTTGGGATGTCGTCGGCAACTTCACGCAGAAAGTGGTGGAAAATGCCGGATGCGAAAACATGGATATCTTTTCAGCGCACTTCTACAACTGGGGCGAAGGCGCCTGGCTGATTCCAGACGGTTCATGGGGACAGGGCTTCAGGATGCGCAAGCTGCGCAATTATCTTGATTCACGCCCGCATGGCAAGGACTTGCCAATCTGGCATACCGAATCGGGCATCTACATGGATTCATTCTACCTGCATTTCCCCTTGCAGCAAATAGATACAACCTATGTACGCGCCTCCTCCTATCCGCATCACCCGCCTAGGCTGGGCGCACTGTGGATGGCGCAAGTTTTCCCGGTCAATTTCGCAAATGGCGCCGAGGTGTTTACCTATTACGCCTGGGGACCGACTTTTGGCGGAATTCACCGCATGAATGGCCACAACCTGGGCGAGATCAACGGCACACCCAAGCCTTCAGGAGCCGCCTTTGCCGCCTCCGCGCATTTCCTGGACTACTCCAAATTCGTCAAGGGAATCGACGACCTCACGCCGAACGGGCTAAGGGCTTTCCAATTCCGCCGCGATGGCGAAAATATCGTCGTGGCCTGGACGCAAAGACCGGAAATCCTCACCTTGAAAAACGCTCCCCAAGTCTGCTACGACTATATGGGCAACCGCGTCGATACCGCGCAAACGCCAAATACCGCCTTCCTGAACTTCAACGGCGTCCAAAAGGAAGTGCCCATAACCGGAAATCCCGGCTTCTTCCTCGACCTCGAAGTGAAATATTTCCCCGGCATGACCTTGGATGACTTCATCGCCCTTATGCCGGACAAAGACGCGGAAAACATCAAAATCCACACGCTGAAATAGTCGAAAATCCAGGCAAGAAAGGAAGTTCTCACCATGAAAAAGTTCTCTACGATTCCATTCCTCTGTGTTTTGCTGGCTCTGCTCTCAACCGCAGCCTCTGCTCACCCCATCCTGATTACGTTCGACGGAGGAGAGCAGGAAATCCCGATGGTCATCAACAATGCCGAGATAGTGCGCCAGAAGCACTCCATCTACAACCCTGGGCATTTCAAGGAACAAGGCAAATACGCCATTATGATGTCTGCCAAGAGCACGGATACGGAGTGGGCGGAGGCGACCTTCTATTTCTCCCCCAAGAAGGCGGGCACCGTCAAGCTCTCCGTTCGCGGCGGCTACTTGGAAGGGGAAACGCCATGGATTGTCATCCGCGATGTGATCCTATGCGAAGTTGTGCAAGGCAAGGATGGGGAGAACCTCTTGCAGAACGGCTCTTTCAAGGAACTTGAAAATGACATGCCGGTCTCCTGGAACCCTGTCAAGACCCCCTATATGATCCAAATCGGCACCTTCACGGGGCTGGCAGTGTCCTTTCCGTCCTTCGTGTTCCAGGAGCTTAACGTGCGTGAAAACGCGCATTTGAAGCTGACAGTCGTGTTCAAGACCATCTTCTGATACTGATATAATAACATCAACAGGAACAAGGAGTTGGCATGCACTGGCTCGACTGGCTCATCACCTTGGTGCCGATGGCGCTGATTATGGCCTTGGCAATTTATTCCAAAAAATATGTCAGGGGCGTAGTCGACTATCTGGCTGCCGGCCGCGTGGCAGGCAGATATGTCATCAGTGTGGGCGACATGGCCTCTGCCTTGAGTGTCATCACGCTGGTTGCCTTGGTCGAAGTAAATTATCAGACCGGATTCGCGCTCTCGTTTTGGTCTAATATCATTGCGCCAATCTCCATCATCATGGCGCTGACCGGATACTGCGTCTATAGATTCCGGGAAACAAAGGCGCTATCCATCGGGCAATTTCTGGAAATCCGCTATAACCGACCCTTCCGCATTTTCGCTTCCACGCTGCGCACCATCTCAGAAATGATGTGCAATGCCATCGGCCCAGCCGTCGCAGCAAAATTCTTCCTGTATTTTCTCGGGATACCCAATACAATACAAATTTTCGGAGTCAATGTCTCGACCTTTCTTCTCGCTGTCGGCATTGTCCTGATCTTGGCGTTAATCTTGCTTTTGCCCGGGGGCCGAATCTCGCTGCTGATTACAGACTGCTTCCAAGGATTGCTCAGCTACCCGATCTTTGTGCTAGTTATCCTCTTTATCTTTGTAACCTTTTCCTGGCCAAAAGAGATTGCGCCAGCCATGCTCAATAGGGTTCCAGGCGAAAGCTTCCTCAACCCCTTTGATATCGCCAAGCTCCGAGATTTCAACGTATTCGGCCTAATCGTAGGCATCATGAGCTGTATTCTCAACCGCGCCAGTTGGATAGGCAATGACACGACGACCTCAGGACGCACCCCGCACGAGCAAAAAATGGCCGGACTGCTCGGCTCCTGGCGAAATGGCTTTTCCATGATGATGTGCACTCTCATCGCAGTTATGATCGTCACGGTCATGACCCATGAAAATCATTCCGCCACTGCCCACGAAATCCGCCAAACCTTGTCAACACGCGTGGCAAAAGAAGTCATCACTGATCCGCAAGAACTTACCCACTTCAATGCAGAGATGGCAATGCTGCCCCCAATGACCAGCAAAACCGAGGAAATGAAGCCCTTCTCCCGTGCTGACAATCCGGATACGCCCTATTTTGATAAAGCGGCAAGTGTTTTGGGTGATTCCCCCGAAGGGAACCTCACGCTCCAAAAATACAAATCCCTCTACAGCCAGATGATGCTGAGCATCGCCATGCGAAAAATGCTTCCCATTGGGCTGATGGGCCTCTTTTGCCTCCTGATGTTCATGCTGCTAGTGTCTACCGATGACAGCCGGATTTTCAATTCCTCATCCACCATAGTCCAAGATATCATTGTCCCGCTCCGGAAAGAGCCGCTGGGACCCAAGACGCACGTACGCGCAGTGAAAATTGTCTCCGTGCTTGTAGCGATTTTCTTTTTTATCGTGTCTGCGTTCTTTGTCCAGCTTGACTACATTCAGATGTTCCTTGTCATCATGCAGGCGGTCTGGTTCGGCGGCGCTGGCCCGGTCATGATCTTCGGCCTTTATTCGCGTTTCGGCACCTCGGCTGGCGCTTTTGCCTCGATTATTGTCGGTTCCGGCATCACAGCTGGCGGTCTGATTCTCCAACGCACCTGGGCTGCGCACATCTACCCGTTCCTGCAAAACCGGCAATGGGTTGAGCCGCTTGACGCCTTGCTGCGCAAGCTTTCAGGCTCCTTCGAGCCTTATATCCTTTGGCGCATGGATCCGCTGAAGTTCCCCCTTAACTCATACGAGCTTTTCTTCTTGGCCATGATCGGCGGCATTCTGGCCTACATCATAGTGTCCCTAATCACCATGCGCGAACCATACGACCTCGACAGAATGCTGCATCGCGGCATTTACAGCGTTGATGGCGAAAAGACAATCAAATCGCCCTGGAGCCTGCGCAACGTTTTCAGCAAACTCATCGGCATTACCCCGGAATACACCAGGGGCGACCGCATCATCGCATGGAGCGTATTCTTCTATTCCATTGTCTGGAATGTAGGACTGTGCTTCATTGGAGTGCTGATCTGGAACCTGGTCTCGCCATGGCCAAACAAATACTGGAGCCGTTACTTCTTTGTCGTGCATATTGGGGTAGCAGCAATAATCGGCGTAATCTCAACGGTGTGGTTTATCACCGGAGGAGTAATAGACTTGAAAAGACTCTTCAGAGACTTGGCCGCAAGAGAAGACAACCCGCTCGACGATGGACGAGTGGAAGACAATGTCTCCGTGGCAGACCACGAAGCTATCGCAAAAGCACAGGCCAGGCAAGAAAAAGAAAAATAAGATTGCGCGCCTTTTTGTGTGATGGGTCAGTCCTCTGCAATGCCGCCCCAAGGCGCTATAGAAGACTGACCCTTTGCTTTTTCCAGTTACGCCTATTTTTTATTTTTTTGCAACTTGCTTTCCAAAAAAACAATTGTACAGTATAGCGGCGAATCGCTTTTTTGAATCAGTTTAATACAGTTAAAGAAATTATTGATGATAACCCAAAAATATTCCAATATGACCGGTTATCTGGAGGCTATGATTGCATCCGGCGCCTTCGAACCCGGTTCCAAGCTTCCCTCCCAACGACAATTGATGCAGCAGTTTGACTTGTCGCTGGGTACGGTTCAGCGTGGCATCAAGGCCATGACTGCCAAGGGGTTACTGGACTGCCGCCCTGGCGATGGTGTATATGTGTCTGCGAGAAACAACTGCTTGCCCCTTGCGGAATTGAAATTAGGTGTTGTCATGAGCACCAACAATCTTGACACCTCATTCTGCGCACATGCATTTCTGGGTATACAGCGGCTGGCTGCGGAATCGCGGGTAACGCTGGAACTTCATTACCTGAATATTATACAAATGACTTCCCAAGACCTAAACCGAATCGCCGAAAGCAACGACGCCATCTTGCTGCTGAACAATTATGACTGCAACCTTGAAATCATGCCGCAGGGACGGCCGATAGTCGGTCTGGAAATGGATAACATGTACAATGGAGTAGTTTCGGTGGTCTCCTTGGACCCCCTCAACGCGGCAACGCTTGCTACCGACTTTTTCCTTGGCCGTAATGTTTCGCATGTCAGGATATTCAATAGTAACACACCATTGCACGAGCGGCGTGGCAACGTATTTGCAGCCATTTGGCAGGAACATGGCACTTTCGAGTTTATGCCGCCGACCCCGCCGACCCCCCCGAACCTGTCCTGTCTCGATGATGCCAGGCATGGTTTTTTCTTTACCGGAGGCACTTGTTACAACAATTTCGCCAAAGCCTATCGCCAACGGCACGGAGAGTTCCTGTGCCATGATTTTCCAAATGTAATCTCGCTTGACGGGAAACGACTGTGGGTACCTGGATTTGAGCCTGGCCCAGTGATAAAAACCGATTGGACGGCCGCCGGTTACGCCGTCTTCGAAGAAGCGTTGCGCCGCATAAGATACAACGGAACCCAAGCACGCAGAATCTACCTGGATGTAAAACTGGAGGTGTGAATCAAATGAAACACGGTTGCGCCATTATCGGCGGGGGTGGGTTTGCCGTCCATAGTACGACTCCGACCATATCTAGCCTCGGGCAATTTGACCTCCATGCCATCGTGGAAAGTCAAGAGCAAAGGGCGGTCGAACTGAAACGAAACTTCCAGGAACTCACCATAACCGATTAGTGGTGTCCCAAAGTTAGGATCAAATCTTTCCCCAAAAACAAGAAGTTGGTCGTTAGTAGTACAGGACCCCAAGGAATGGAGGAAAAACATGAAAAAGCATTTCACCCTCATTGAGCTTTTGGTCGTGATTGCGATTATTGCCATTCTCGCCGCCATGCTGCTGCCGGCCTTGAGCAAGGCGCGGGACAAGGCCAGGTCGATCTCTTGCACCAGCAATCTCAAACAGCTTGGCCTGGCGCAGACTATGTACTCGCACGATAACGAAGATTATTTCCCGAGTTGCTGGCACGCTACGATGAAGATGAGTACGGCTGTCGCGCCCATCCCGGAAATCCCCAAGTTTCTCCAGAGGTCAGAGACCGACTGGCGTCCCAGCTGGGCCAATGCGATTTATCCTTATGTCGGCGACGTCAAGCCCTACAAATGCCCCTCCAATACATCCGATTTCTACATGGTCAACTACGGCATGCCCGCCGGTGCCGATTACGTCTCCAACATGATTACTCCAGAATCGCTGTTCTGGCACCCGCGCGTTGCCCAGTCAATCACCCGCCCCAGTGGCTGCGTTCTCTTGTCTGAAAAAGGCTCGGGCAATGACTGCTTATACATTCTCGGCAAGCAATGGTACGCCATGTGGATTGATCACAACTACGGCGCCAATGCCGTACATGCTGATGGTCATGCGCAATGGTGGAAAGGCACCACCGCGCCCATCGGCGGCAGCTGGCCGTACAACAGCGCCACCAACACTAGACGCATCGTTAGCGAGGCATTCCTGTACTGGAACCAGTAATCAGCCGTCGCCACCTGCCCGCAGGCAGGGGTTGCAACCACCCCAAAAAACACTGGGACGATAAATAAGTAAACGTGAACACTAGTGGACGTTCATGGGCGGTGGAGAAAAGATACGGCGAAGAGTGAGGGTGGCGCGTCTTGCACCATTGCCTTGCTATTTCCATTCTAGCAGTCATAGCAAGGAAGCAAGCCATAACTCAGCAAAGGAATAGGCGATGTGGCTTTCCAAACATAAACTCACGTTGCTGCTATTGGGTGGCATGGTCATGCCGACGTTACTCGCCGCTGCGGCGGTTCCCGGAAAACCTGGCGAGCTTCGCAATGGCGATTTCGCCATCGTTGACCCCGACGGCTTCCCAGCGGGCTGGATCGCCTACGGCTCAATCAAGCCAGGCGCCCATGTCAAAGACGGACTTCTGCTCATTACTGATCCCGATGACGAAGCCGAAGCTGGCCTTTTCCAGGATGTCACGCCAGTCAAGCCTGGCAAGCACGAAGCCGTCGTTGAGGTGAAGCTCCAGCATGCCAACAGCAATTCAGCCGGAACATTTCTCCAGCTTCGGCTCCTGCCGCAGGGGAAATTCGTCCAAGTTCCGCTCGAAGCAGACAGCCACGAAGCCTTCTCAACCACCTACGCCGGCATCGAAGCCCCAGAGGGAACCGAGACCATCCGGGTCTATCTCTACACCCACAAAAAAGACACTCCTGCCGTTGCCGTCAAAAAAGTCGAGCTGAAGCAAGTCAAGGACTTCACCCGCGCCGGCTTGACCCCGGTGATCGGCAAGCTCAAAAATTTATCGCTCGCCACTCGGCTTGACGGCATCGTGATCGCCGCCGGCTCTACCCCGGCGGCGGAGGACGGGGCGCGGCAAGTCGCCGCCGCGCTCGAAGCGATTACTGGCAACAAAGTCCCGGTCGTCGCTGGCGGCAAAGTCCCGCTCCCCTTGAGGCAAAACGTGATTGCGCTCGGTTCGCGTGACAACAACGAACTCCTGGACAGCTTGTACCGCCAGGGATTCGTCTACACGGACTCGACCTACCCTGGGGCGGGCGGCTTTGAACTCCGTTCGCTCCACAATCCGACCGGCGGCAACTTCAACGTAATCATCGTTGGCGGCAGCGACGACTCCGGCGTCAATGACGCGGTCAAGGCACTGCTCGAAGAGCTGGCCAGCAAGCCCAAAGAACTCGGTCATCTCCTCAAGCTCCGCGTCCCCGCCTATACCGGCGAAGTCGACGGATACGACCCCGAAAACTTCAACTCGCAGATGCTCTCCGGCATCCGCTGGGGCTACGGCTGGAACTACGTGGCGGTTCAAATGGCGCTTTTTTACCAGACTGGCGATACCAAGTACGCCAAGGAATTTCTACGCCTTGCCTTTCCCGACGCCGCCGCGATCAAGGATTTCCAGAAGTTCAACGCCGAGAGCATCGAGAACCCTGCCACCCCGCTCTCTTCGCCCTATCACTACATGGGGCACCAGATGATTCTCCTCTGGGACCTCATTGAGGAACATCCGGTGTTCAGCGACGAAGACCGGCTCAAAGTCACCCAGGCTCTCGCCCGCCAGCTCGACCACGGGGGAATCGGCAAGTTGATCTACGGTCGCGCCAGCAGCGCGGTAATCCCCAGCCGCCACGGTCAGTGGGGGGCGATTTCGCTCTATGTCCTCGCCCGCTACTTTGTTCGCGACTATCCCGACGCGGTCTGGACACGGGCGCTCAAATCAGCTACCGGAACGATGGCTTACCTCCAGCACCCGGATGGCTGGATTGAGGGGGAGCGCGGCATCGTCCGCTGGTTCCTCTCGGGCGCCATCAACCCAGGTGCGCATTACCTCGCCCTCGCTGGAGAACGCAACTTCGAGCCCGAGGGAGCGTGGGCCAAGGCGTTGCGCTTCTTTGAAACCCAGTGGAACGGCACCAGCTCAAGCGAAAACCTCGGAACCGCCTCGCGGCTGACCTTTTACCTCGCTGCCGAGCAGACCGGCGACGGCAAATACCTCTATTACGCCGACTTGCTGCCGCCAGCCAAACCTGGGTTCAAAATCGGACAAAGCTTCGCGCCCAGCGGCAAGACCGCCAAGCGCCCGCCAACGGAACTCATCGGCAGATGGACCGCAGCGCCAATGAATCCGACAGAACACAAAATGTTCAAGCTCGCCAATCCAATCGAAAATTGCTTCCGCGGCATCGGCTACCGCGACCAAGTCGGCGCTGGGGGCGACTGGATCAGCGTGAACTGCCACAACGAGGAGTACCGGACACCCTACAAACTGCTGTCGATCTACGGATTGCGGATCAGCGGGCGCAACATTCTTGCAGGCCTCGGCAACTACCTCCAGCCCTATCTCGCGGGGGGAACCGAAGCGCATATCCCGACTATGGGCGAACTCGACGACTTCGGCGTCACCGGCCAGAGCGTCTGGTTCGCCGGCGCCGTGCCGGATCATGCCTATTGCAAGTGGCAGCGCAAACTGCTGCTGCGCAAAGGCGACTTCGCGGTTATCGCCGATACGGTGATCCCACGCTCCGACTCCGGAGAACTCACAGCGGTGCTCAATTTCCAGACCGCCGCGCCGACAACGGCGGCGGCAGAGCCAGGGAAGCTCGCTATGGCGGGGGGCAACGTGTTGAGGATTCGCGACTGCAAGCTCGCCGCCGTGCCGGAGTGCTGGGTCTCGTCAGGCCCACGCAACACGCTGTTTGAAACCGCCAAGGTGGGCGACCGCGCCCAGATCGGCTTCGACCTTGCCAAAGCTTTCTCGGGCGAACTCAAAATCACCTTGATGCAGCACAACTCCCGGGCGGCAGAGGTCAATCTCAAACTCGACGGCAAACTCCTCAAAGCCAAGGTGCCGCACTACAGCGAAACGCGCGACATCCAGCCGGAAGTCATTTCGCTCGGCAAGGTCGAACTTGCCAAGGGTGAACACCAGCTGGAAATCGAAGTCGCTTCGGTCAATCCCCAAATCAAAACGGCATGGCTCGGGGCACAGTCGATCTCACTCGTTCCAGTCATTGCAGAGCAGACCGCGCTCACCACTGCCAACGGCGAGAGCGGCGTCATCGACACTGAAAGCGCCTACACAAAAGTCAAGCTCGCCGGGGTCAAAAACCGCGCTGAAAGCATTTTCACCTTGATCAAATCAGAAACCCGTGACGCTCCGGCGCATGTCGTGCGGCTTGACGCCGGCAGCGCCAAAATCATCGCTCCCGAACCGGCGATTGCATTCACCGGCGAAAGCCGTTTCGGCCACGCCGAATTGGCGTTGCTTGAGGCGAACCATCTCTTTGCCCTCAATGCCACTCGAATCGACGGTTTGTTCCAGAGCGACGGCAAAGTGACGGTGGACTGGGAACTCGTCTCCGGCAAAACGATCATCCTGTCGGCGAAAGCGGGCGCGATTCGCTTTGAGGGCGGCAGGAGCGAAAAGCTCAATCACGGGGACAACATCTTCAGCATCAAGCTGCCAGATGCGGCGCTGGCGAAATATCGCCAAGCTCTCGACGCAGTCGTCCCAGCAACGGCCAAAGCCAAGGCGACAACGCTGACGCTGCCCGATTGGTCGGCGGTCAAGCTCGCTGACTTCGAGGAGCGGGTGAATGTCTTGACCCAGCTTGCCGGGGGCGACTGCCTGGCAGCCTCCGGCGCCAGGCTTTTCCGGCTCAAACCCGATGGCGAGATATTGAAAAGTTTCGATGCCGACGCACGGATTCAGTGCGCAGTCGAGTGGCCCAAGGAAAATTTGATCCTCGTCGGCTGTGCCGACGACAAGGTAATCGCATTCAATGCCAACGGTTCCCGGCGCTGGGTATTCACCTCGGTGCTGGCGCCCGAAGTGGAGGCGACCCAGAAGTATTACTGGTTCAAACCGGCATATCCCGGGGTTTATTCGCTGGCAGTGGCCGCAACCCGCGACGGAGAGGCGCTATTCGCCGGAAGCGCCTGCACCACCGAGAAGATCGCTGCGGATGGCAGTTTGATCCGGCGTTATCCACACACCTGGGGGCCGGGGCGGCAGCTGGGGGTGGTCAAAGGCGAGCATGGCTTTGAAAATGTCTTTGCGCTGCGCCACTCGGCGGCCGACGGCAACTACATGTGGACAGTGGATGGCTATGACGGCTCAAGTGCGGTGAGGTTCCGCGACAATCTGCCGGGGTTCAAGAACTTCCCGTCGTTCGGATCACTGTACCGAACCAAAGCGTTCATTGCCGACTTTGACGGTGACGGCAAGGACGAAGTGGCCGCAGACAGCCAGGGAATGTACTTATGGCTGAATGTGTACGACGGCGACGGCAAGCCCAAGTATCAGTTGAATCTGGGACCGGGAGAGAAAGGGATGGGGAAATTCTATCTCGACCTGGCGGCAGGAGATGTGACCGGGGACAGACGACCGGAGATTGCGCTGGTAAACAAATTCCGCGAACTGGTCTTGCTTGATGGCAAAGCAGATGCGTTGTGGAACAAGCCCTTGCCGTTCATGCCGGCCAAGGTGGGGGTGGCAGGGAAGAAAATTTATGTCGCCGGAGAACTGCGCGGGATGGTATTTGACGGCGCGGGTGAGCCGGTGGCAGAGTTCAAGCTGCCGGAAAATGCCAATGAAATCGTGACAGTGGAAGACCGCGTGCTGATCCGCTGCAACAAGGCGGTGTACGAAATCAAGTAGAGGCGGCTGGGCGCATGGAAAGCATTAAGCAAATATACCGAATTGGCAATGGCCCGTCAAGCAGTCACACCATGGGGCCGCGCAAAGCGTCGTTGATGTTTCTTGGAAGAGGTAACGATGCACATAAATATCGAGTTACACTCTATGGAAGCCTTGCTGCTACAGGCCAAGGGCATTTAACTGATGTTGCCATTATCACAGCCTTTAAAGAGGCTGGAAAAAAAGTCGAATTAGTCTGGGAACCCGAGGTTTTTCTTCCCCGCCACCCAAACGCAATGCTGTTTGAAGCCCTGAACGAAGTTAACGAAATTACCGACAGCTGGACAGCGTACAGCATAGGCGGCGGAGCCATTGTCGATGAGACTTCAGAAGAGGAAAAAGGCGAGAATTGCTATCCGTTCAAAGATATGCACAACGTGTTGAAATACTGCAACTCCAATGGTCTGACGATGTGGGAGGTTGTTAAAAAATATGACGAAAAAGACGTCATGGACTACTTGGAACAGGTATGGAGAATAATGCAAGATGCCATTCATCGAGGCTTAGAGAATGAGGGCGTTTTACCTGGCTCCTTAAAGTTGCCACGCAAGGCCGCCACATTGCATGTAAAAGCCAATGCTTACAAAGAGACTTTACAGAAACGTGCGCTGCTGTTTGCATATACCTTAGCTGTGGCTGAAGAAAACGCAGCCGGTGGATTAATTGTAACTGCCCCAACTTGCGGCAGTTGTGGAGTTTTACCGGGCGTTCTTTATTATCTTAAAACACAACACAATTTTACCGACCGTAAGATTTTAAGAGCTTTGGCGACTGCCGGGTTAATAGGAACGATCGTAAAACAAAATGCCAGCATTTCGGGAGCAGAGGTCGGCTGCCAAGGAGAGATCGGCACAGCGTGCGCAATGGCTTCGGGAGCAACGACTCAGCTTTTTGGCGGAACTATTTTTCAAATTGAATATAGCGCCGAAATGGGCCTGGAACACCACCTCGGGCTAACCTGCGACCCAGTTGCAGGACTAGTTCAAATACCTTGCATTGAGAGAAATGCCTTTGCGGCCGCTCGCGCCTTAAGTCACAACGCTTTTGCAATATTGAGCGATGGGCGTCATAGGATAAGTTTCGACAAGGTGGTTGAAACAATGAAAAAAACCGGTCACGATTTACCAACAATTTACCGGGAAACCTCCAAGGGAGGATTGGCGCATTACAGTGGCTTAGCCGACGATTTTTAGTTAGTGTACTACTATCGACCAATTTCTTGTTTTTTTGGGAAAGATTTTCTGCAAACCAGCGTTTATGTGTCACCCCTGGCGGGGCTCAAAATTATTATACGCAGTCACCCAGGGCTTCGCTACGCTCACCCTGGGCTTCTATGTTGCTGGCCCTTTGGGCCGCCAGGCTAACATACGATAATCAGTGTCCATAACGTTCACAGCCGCAAAGCGACAAAAGCCCGGAGGGCGACACATAAAAGCCCAAGGTAAGCCGGGCCGCCAGGCCCGGCGCAGCCCTGGGTGAGATGGCATATATTTGGAGCCCTGCAAGGGAGACACATAAATTAGGTTGTGAGCGGATAGTCCACCCTAAGCGAAATTTTGGGTAATGTGCGAAATTTTGTGATGAATACTTGCAATCCTTTGGGATGCCATAGGCAGGAAGGAGCGAGGGCAGAATAGGGCGAGGGGTGGCGGTACGCCCTCTAACGTCCACCATCCGC
Organism: Lentisphaerae bacterium ADurb.Bin082; assembly: GCA_002070945.1. Taxonomy (GTDB): domain Bacteria; phylum Verrucomicrobiota; class Lentisphaeria; order Oligosphaerales; family Oligosphaeraceae; genus JAAZKI01. The sequence goes on along the minus strand of MWEG01000092.1, from coordinate 41,563 downwards.
ATTCTCCTCATCCTCGTCGTTCACGGTCAACTTCGCTTTTCCGTTGGACAGGTCTGCGACCTTGCGGGCGAAGTCGTCGAGTTCACCGTCTCGCATCCGCCCCTGGATGTTGACATCATCCGCAAAGGTCTCTGCGGTCACTTCCGCTCCGACTTCGGCGAGCAGTCGTCGCACCGGTTCATAGCATGGGTATGGCACCTGCAAGGTGAATTCGGTCTGTTCGGTCAATTCCTGGGTTTCCGCCTTTGCCAGGACTTCCTGCGTCGCTTCTGTGTAGGCTTTCACCAGTCCGCCGACGCCGAGCTTAACGCCGCCAAAGTAGCGCGTAATCGTCACCATGATATTGGTGATGCCGCTGCCTTTGAGGACTTCCAGGGCTGGCCGTCCTGCGGTTCCTGGCGGTTCGCCGTCATCCGAGCAGCCTAGCACATTGGCATTCGCGCCAATCACAAACGCATGCACCACGTGAGTGGCGTCAGGCCGCAACTCCTTTTGCGCACGCAGGAGTTCACGGGCGCTTTCCGCTTCTTCCACCACAAAGGCCTCCGCGATGAAACGCGAATTGCGAATAACGATTTCCGCCGCAGCCGGCGCAACCAGAGTCTGCATGATGCTCCAAAATCAGCATGAGAAAGGAGGACGAACGCCGAACCGGCCAGAACCGGCCAGCGCTTTATTTTACTTTGCCTCGCCATGTCGGCATATCAAGCCAAGCCGCATCATTTTCGCCCCTGCGGTTTTCCATTCCCGGCGAATGAGCTTATATTTATCAATCTGGCTTTCCTCGCCAGTCAAGTCCCCCGCAATTTCATCTTTACGCGAGTTCCCCGGCGTGTTAGAATCTCTGCATATCCGCAATTTAGCCCTAGTTTCCGAACTCGACCTCGACTTCGGCCCAGGCATGAACGCTGTCACCGGCGAAACCGGCGCCGGCAAGTCGCTTGTCATCGGTGCCATCCAGCTCCTTGCCGGAGGACGCGCCACCCCCGCCGTCATTCGACGCGAAGAAAAATCCTGCGAAATCTCGGCCATCATCCGCCTTGACCAGAATTTTCAGGAATTGCGCCAAGAGATTGACGCTCTCCTGGAGCAAGGCGGCCTCAGGTCCTGCGAGGAGGAACGCCTCCTGCTCCGTCGCGTCATCACGGAAACGGGCAGCCGGGCCTTTGTCAACGGCTCGCCAGTCACGGTCGGCTTTCTCAAGGAACTCGGCGAACTCCTCATTGACATTCATGGCCCGCACGATAACCAGACTCTGCTGCTGCCTGCCCGCCAGCTCCTGCTTTTAGACACTTACGCCGGACTCTTGCCGCTGGTCAGCCTATGCCGCCAGCGCTACACGGAACTGCTGCATACACGCCAGGAGTTGGCTGACCTGAAGGCCGAAGGGCTGGCGCCTGAAGAGGCCGACCTGCTCACCCACCAGCTCCGGGAGATCGACCAGGCTGAAATCAATCCCGAAGAGGAAAGCGACCTGGTCGAGCGCTACCGCGTCGCCGCCAATTCCAAGCGGCTGTTGGAAATCACTGCTGCGTGCCAACAGGGCCTCTGCGAAAACGACGGCGCCATCACTGACCAACTGGCCGATTTCCTGCGCCAACTACGCGAACTAGCTGAGGTCGACCCACGCGCTGGAACGCCCCTGCTGGAACAGCTGGAAACCGTCATCACCAGCATCCATGAACTCGGCAATGACATCGCCGACTACGCCGACCGCCTCGACCTCGACGAAGAAGCCCTGCAACGCCTGGAAGAACGCCTTGACCTGCTTCAGCGCCTGAAGCGAAAATATGGCCCGACCCTGGACGATGTACTCGCTGCCGCCGACCGGATGCGCCAGCGCTTAGCTAAGATCACTGGCCGCTCCGATCAGCTCCTGGCTTTGCATGAACGCGAACAGCAGTGCCAGAAGGCGCACAGCGACGCCTGCGCTCAGCTCAACGCCAAACGCAAGACCGCCGCCGGCCCCTTAGCCAAGGCCATAGCCCGCAAGCTCCAGAACCTCGGCTTCGCCAAAGCCGAATTCGCCATCCAGCTGAAAGCAGCCAATCCAGGCCCAACCGGCGCTGACGCTGTTGAATTCGCCATCGCCCCTAATGTCGGCGAGGCCATGCAGCCCTTGCGCGCCATTGCCAGCAGCGGCGAAATGGCCCGCGTCATGCTTGCCGTCAAAACCGTCCTCAGCGACGCTGATAATGTCCCTATCCTGATATTTGACGAAATCGACGCCAATGTCGGTGGTCGAATCGCAGTCACGGTCGCCGCCGAGTTAGCCGCTGTCAGCCGCCGGCACCAAGTCTTCAGCATCACTCACCTGCCCCAGATCGCAGCGGCCGCAGACCAGCATTTCCTGGTTGACAAGCACGTCGCCAACGAACGCACAACCGCTGTCATGCATCAGCTCGACCAGGAACAGCGCCGCGCCGAACTGGTCCGCATGCTCGGCGCTGAACTCGACTCCAAAACTGCCGCCGCCCATGCCGACGAACTGCTCCGCAAAGCGCGTACTCGCGCCTGAACCCAAGGCCGGAACAAAACAATCATGAAAAACAATGCCATAACTCATCTTCGCCAACCCGTCAGCGGCTTTGCCCGATTGCCGGTTTTCCTGGCAGCCGTCCTGTTCATCAGCGCCAGCCTGACAGGTTGCCGTCCACCTGACATGACCGCCGAATTCCAGCAGGCGCTGTCTGACGCCGCAGCTGGCAATCTCAAGTCAGCTCTTGAACGGTCGTCCCGCTGCCTGCAAGCCGCACCTGACGACCTGGACGCCGTCACCCTCAACAATTTCTGCCAATTCATGCTCAACAACGACAAGGCCACGACCGAGAAAGTCCTGTTCAGCTTTGAGCGTTCCATTGAGCAGGCGCCCAACCGCTTTGACCTGCGCTATTTCTACGGCTGGATGCTGTACCGCAACGGCAAGTATCCGGAGGCGCTCAACGCCTTGGAGAAAGCCTACGAGCTGCTCCCCAACAGCGCTGCCCGCGACAACTCCGCCACCCGCGGCAACCTGCTTTTCCTGATGGGCCGTTGCTGCGTTTTCAACAATCTGCCGCGCGGCATGCGCTATCTGCAAGCAGCGCGAGTGTACACGCCGTTCGGAGAATGGCCGGAACTCTACAACAGCCTGGCCATCCTGTCGCTGTACCAGCAGAATTGGAACCAAGCCGTGACCTGGCTGGAAAATGGCCTGCGCAAGGACCCGGCTCACCCTGCCCTGCTCCGCAACCTGGCCATCGTCTATGACAACTACCTCAATGACCGAGTCAAGGCCAGCCAATGCTATGACCTGGCCCTGGTCGCTATCGGCGCCAGCGACCCGGACGCCAGCGCCGCCATCACCGCCCGCCTGAACCAAATCCGGCCACGTCAATAACACACTTCCGCCATGGCGCATATTCCCGAAGAATTCATTGACCAGCTCCGGCAGCGGACTGACATCGCCGATGTCGTCGGCAGCTTCACGCAGGTCAAAAAACGCGGCTCTGACTATTGGGCTTGCTGCCCATTTCACAAAGAAAAGACGCCGTCGTTCAAAATGGATTCCCAGCGGCAGACGTTCTATTGCTTTGGCTGCAAAAAAAGCGGCAACCTGTTCCACTTCATCCAGGAAATGGTCAACACCGACTTTGTCGGCGCGGTCCACTGGCTGGCTGACCGCTATGGGCTCACCGTCCCGGAAACACGCCGCCGTGGTGACGGCGCCGCCAGCGAACAACGCCGACAATGGCGGGAGCAAGGCCAAAAATTGCTCAACGAAGCGGCGGACTGGTACCATCACCTGCTCAAACAGCCGGAAGCCGAAAAAGCGAGAGCCTATCTGAAAAGCCGGGAAATCGACGATGAGACCATCGAAAAATTCAACTTAGGCTATTGCCTCGACTCCTGGGACGCGCTTTGCCAATGGGCGTCCTCGCGCGGCTATTCCCCTGAATTGCTGGAGGCCACCGGCATGGTGTCTAAAAAAGACGGGTCTACCAGCTTCTATGACCGCTTCCGCGACCGGCTCATCTTCCCTATTCACGACGAACTCAGCCGCGTCGTCGGCTTCAGCGCCCGCCTCCTCGCGCCTGACGCCAAGGCGCCCAAATACGTCAACAGCCCAGAGACTGATTTCTTCCAGAAAAGCTCTATTCTCTACGGCCTCAATCACGCCCGTGCGAGCCTGAAGACCTTTGGGCACGCCCTGGTCTGCGAGGGGCAGCTCGATGTCATCGCCTGTCATCGCGCTGGCCTGAGCAACGCTGTAGCCGCTCAAGGCACAGCATTCACCGAAAACCACGCCCGGCTCCTCAAGCGCTCCACCAGCAACATCGTCCTTGCCTTCGATCCCGACACCGCCGGCACCACGGCCGCCCAACGCACCATCGCACTCCTGCACGAGGTCGGCCTCACGGTCTCAGTCGTCAGCCTGCCGCTCGACGAAGACCCAGACAGCATCTTCCGCCACGGCGGCGCCGAAGCCCTGCGCAGCATCATGAGCGCAACCGAACCGGCCGTGCCCTACTTATTCCGGCGCGCCTGCGACACCCATGACCTGAATCAGCCCGAAGGCAAAAGCCTAATCGCGACGGATGTCCTCACAGCGATCCGGCCCTTGGCTGACCCAATCGCCAGAACCGCGCACTGCCAATGGCTGGCAACACAGCTCAATCTGCCCGAAAACATCGTTTTCGACGCTCTGAACTCCCTCCAGGCCAGCCATGCCCGACATTCCGCGACGTCTTTCCAGCCGCCAACCGCCCCTGCTGACCGGGCGCCAACGCCGCTGCCGACCTTCACCATGCCTGAGGACAATGAGAAAGTCTGGCAGACCATCTTCGACTTGGTTCTGCATTTCGAGAATCTGGCTCTGCTCCTGGCAGATGACGAGGAAATCACCCGGCTCCTGCCAGATACGCCCCTGGGCATGGCGATCAGCCGCGTGCTGGCCTGCGTTGACCAGGATTCCTGGCCCGACGCTGCCGACTCCCTGTGCCACGATGACCTGATCCGCCATCCGACCGTCGGCGCCGTGATCGCCAAATCAGCCTTCCCATACCGCGCCAAGCCAAAGGCGACAACGCCGGTCAGCACTCTCAGCGCCGAGCCAGAGGAGGAAGAAGACATCAGCGCGGAAAAAACGACCCAGGCCTACGAGGACTGCCGAAAAAAACTCCAGCTTGCTGAATTGGCGCGCATCAGCCAGGAAAAACAACTCGCCTTGCAAACTGCAGAGGGCGAAGAAGCCAAACGCCTAATGCGCGAGCTGACTGAACTCAACCGCAAAAAACGCCTACTGTAGCCGCTGCTGCCAGAAGGCGAGCTGCCGAGCCACTTGGCCGGGCGCGGTGCCGCCCAGGAGATTACGCGCCTCTACGCTGCGCTGCGCATCAAAAAGCTCCAAGCATTCAGCAGTGGCGCTAGGGATGCTTTGCTGCATCTGCTCCAGCGTCGCCTGGTTCAAGGCCAGGCCATGCTCTGCGCAGAAGCCGACAAAACGACCGACTTGGTGGTGCGCCTCGCGGAAAGGCGTCCCGCGCCTGACCAGCCATTCCGCCAGGTCGGTCGCCATCAAGGCCGGGTCAGAAGCTGCTGCTGCCATCCGCTCCTGCCGCGGCTTCAGGGTCGCCAGCATCGCGGTCATCGTCGCCAGCGTTAACTGGACTGTGTCGACCGCGTCAAAAAGGCCTTCCTTGTCTTCCTGCATATCGCGATTGTAGGTCAGGGGCAGGCCCTTCATCGTCGTCAGCAGCGCCATCAAATGGCCATAGACGCGGCCAGTTTTCCCGCGGGCCAGCTCGGCGACGTCAGGATTCTTCTTCTGCGGCATCAGGCTTGAGCCGGTGGTGAATGCGTCGCCCAGCTCAATAAAGGCGAATTCCTGGCTGAACCACAGCACAATGTCCTCGGCCAGGCGGGAAATGTGCATGGCGATTATAGCTAGGCAGGAGAGAAATTCGATCAGGGCATCGCGATCGCCGACGGCATCCATGCTGTTGCGCAGAATCTCCTCAAAGCCCAGTTCAGCGGCGACGAATTCGCGGTCCAGCGGCAGGGTGCTGCCAGCGATAGCGCCGGCGCCCAGGGGCAGGCGATTGATCCGACGACGCCCGTCAGCCAGGCGTTCCCGGTCGCGCCCGAACATCTCGACGTAGGCGAGCAGATGATGCGCAAACAAAACTGGCTGGGCATGCTGCAAGTGCGTGAAGCCGGGCATAATCACGTTTGGCCAGGCCATGCCGAGGTCTACCAGGGTCCGCTGCAAGGCTCGGAGAGCTTCATCGCAGGCATCGGTCTCATGCCGCAGGTACAGGCGTTCGTCCGTGGCGACTTGGTCGTTCCGGCTGCGGCCAGTGTGCAGGCGGGCGCCTGCCTGGCCGATCCGCTCGGTCAGCCGAGCCTCGATGTTCATGTGGATGTCTTCCAGCTCCTCGCAAAAATCAAAACGGCCGGCCTCAATGTCAGCCAGAATGCCGTCCAAGCCAGCGACGATGACGTCGGCATCAGCTTGAGAGATGATGTTCTGCCGAGCCAGCATGCGGGCATGCGCCTTGCTGCCTTGGATGTCAAAAGGATACAGCCGCCGATCAAAGGAAATTGACTCGCTGAACCGGCTGACCAGACTGTCGGTCGCTTCCGAAAACCTGCCGCTCCACAATGCCATGATATCGCCCTTCCGCCGGAAAGCAAAAAAAGATGCTGGCTGTGCCGGCGCTTTTGCCGGCCTGGCCTCAAGACTCACTCGTCAGGCAGTCAATGATCTTCGCTGCCGCCGTGGTGACGTGCGCCGGCGAAAATCCGGCCCGCACCAGCTCGTTGTAAAAGGACTCCGCCAGAAGGCGTACGACCTTGGTCGGATTATTGAGGGAATTGACGGTCATCTGCTCGGCCAGGTCACGCTCGCCAGCATCCTCCCGGGCAGCCTCGCGCATCATCTGAGAATTGATTGCAAAATGCTGACGAAGAATGTCATACACCTTGGAATTCTCAATGACCAAGGATGCGAACGGCGCAATCAAAGAAAAAAGCTGCCGCCGCACCGGATCAAAGGGACGCTCGCCGCCGCCGCGCGCGCCGCCGGCCGCCAACAGGCCAATCCGCGAACCCTTGACGCTGATCGGCATTACGATGATCGGAAAACGAACCTCCTCGATGCCTGCCTCCACCCAGTTGATCCGATGCAAATTCAACAACCGCCATAAAATGCTCCTAAGGCGCTCCGGAACCACTAATTTGTGACCAACGCGGATGTTCGGCCCCTGGATTCCGACCGCTGAACGCACGATGAATTCGCGGCTCTCCTCGTCACGGAATAAAAATACCGCCTGTTCCGTGTCCATCAACTCGCAAGTCATCCGCGTGATATGGTCAAGGCCCTCGTCCAAAGAACGCGGCACGGTCAAGGCCTCGGACAACATCCTAAGCACTCCAAGATTCTTTTCAAAGTCATGTCCGCTCATAGTCTTCCTGTCTGCAAATAAAGGTGATTCCCTGTCGGTGAGACAAGATTTCCGCCTGGTCGGCCGTCATCCCAGATACCTAATCGGCCGGCTGCGACCGCCGATGATGCTGAATAATGCGTCTTCCAGCGCCAGACGCGGCGATATTGACGACGACATGCACCTGCGCAATCCATCGCGCAGACGCCGGATCGCCTGGATCATCTCACTAGGCGAATAGCGACCGGCCTGCTCAGCCAGCATCATCGCCCGATAGGAATGGAACTCCACGAATTCCATGCCGTCCGCCAGCAGGGATTGCTTAGTCTTCGCGTCGATAGTCTCAACGAATCTCTTCAGCGCCGCTGGGCTGTTCAGGCGATATTCCTCCATGACGACGCGCAATTGCAGCGCCACCCGGAAAAAATTCGCTGCGTTGATGAGCATGGAGCGTGCGTTGCGTTCTCCCTCCTTGGACTGTTCCAGCAGCACATCCACTACTCGCAGGGCTTCGCTCAAGTTGCGCTTGCCGAGCATTTCCCCCAGCGCCCACGCCATTTCTTCGCCCTTGCCAACGCACACTTGCTGCGCATCTGCCAAGGTGATCGGCGCCTCCGGGCCGCCGCAATAGCAAATCAACTTTTCCAACTCGCAATGAATCCTCGACGTGTCCGTGCCCAGGGCGTCGACGAAATAGTCGCAGACATCATGCGCCAGGCGCACGCCCTTGTCAGCCGCAGCCGCCCTGATGCAGGCAGCCATGTCCTGGCGCCAGGTGCGGCTCTTGGGGTCGGGGCGATTGTAAAAGCGCACCTCGCCGCGTTCCTCGCAGGCTTTGAACAGCGCTCGACGCCGATCAATGCCAGGCCCATTCATCAACAGGGCAATATCCTCTGGCAAACCGCGGCGAATCAAGTCCGTCAACTCCCGCAGCGCTGCTGGCACCCCCGCTTTGGAACTCTTGTCGCCCTCACTGTCGAAGCCGCTGAAATGTTTCAGCCAGACGGTTTTGCGCCCGCCCAGAAAAGGCGGGGAAAGGAGCGACCGGAGCAGCCCGTGCAGCAGCGCTGCCGTTGGCCCAGAGTCGTCCTCCTGGAACACTTCCAGCACGAACGGGTCCGGATCAGGCCCGGCCAAAGCCAGCGCCGTCTTCTCCGCATCGGCGCGGATTTGAGATTCGTCATTGCCGCTGATAAGGTAGATATTCATGCTGGAACTGGAATCCTGGGCTGTCAGTCAGCGCCTTTCGCACCGGACGCCGTTTTGCCAAATGCCTTCCTACGGGTTATGTTAAACCTTTCTATCGACACGCTTGTTCAACCTATCTACTATAACGTAGCAACGCAAAAAAAGAAAGGCGTTTCATGTCATTGCGCAACGTCCCTCTGAGCTATTACTGCGGCTTAACCACAGTGCCTGAGTCCGTGCAGAACAATTTTCTGGCGGAGTTCGCAGCCAATGGCGCCACCCACATCGGCGTTGGCGTGGCCTGGTGCCAGCAAATGTTAGCTGAACCGGCATTTGCTGACAAGCTGGTCAAACGGCTGGCTGAGTTCGGTTTGCAGCCGGGCGGCATGCACGCTCCCTGGGGGCCGGGGCATGACATCACTATCACTGATGTGCAACGGCGCCCCTACATGATTGCGGAACACCAGGCATTGCTGGCCATTGCTGGCAATCTGGGCCTGAAGACCTACACCGTCCACCCTCACGCCGGCTTTGAACCCACCCGGCGCCATGACGAGCAGCTGCACAGCCTGGCTGTCGAAACCCTGGAGCAACTGCTCCCGCAGGCAGAGAAAAGCCAGGTGGTCATCGCCATCGAAAACAACTTCACGCCGCCCACGACTTCTGACCGCCTGCTTGCGATGATCGAGCCGTTCGCGTCGCCTTGGCTCGGCTTCTGCTACGACACGGGCCACGCCCATATCCTCGAATCAGCTCCGGGCAAGGCCTTTACCGACATCGCGCCCATCAGTCATTGGCAACTCTATCCAAAAGAATTCCACGACGGCCAGCTGGAACAAATGGCGCCCCACCTGGTCACATGTCATCTGCATGACAACGCCGGCCTGACCGACAGCCACCTGCTCCCTGGAAAGGGCACGATTGACTGGCCCCGTGTCATGGGTGCCATCAGCCGATGCCCGCGGCTGCTGGAGATGCATTGCGAAGTCAACATCATCCCGCAATGCATCCCCATCCGAACCGCCTGCGAAGTGTTTTCACCAGCGTTCCTGGCAGGAGTGTGAGGAGCGAGGGGCGAGGGGCGAGGGGCGAGGGGCGAGCCGTAGCTGCTTGGGTGCTGTTGTTTTGCCTCTGTTCAGTGCTCGGGCTTTAGCCCGAGGCAAGGTGCGAGGAACTACCTACTGCAAGCTGAAGCTTGAACTACGTACGGCAGCCCCGCCCACTGCCCTTCTCACATTGCCAGGATTTTATCCATATCGGTGCTGATGTTGATCATTCTGGCATCGTGGGTATCGCCGTCGCCTTTCAGTTCGCCGGTGATAATGTCATCATAGCCGACTTGGCGGAAGGCGCTCATCACCGCCGCCCAGTCTATGGAGGAAGCCAGCAACGAACACCACGTCCTGTCTTCGACCTTGAAGCCCTTGACATGGACTTTGCGGAGCCGATGGCCTAACGACACGATCCACTGCTCAGGATAGCCGTAGGCCATGATGTTCCCGACGTCAAAATAAGCGCCCACCCACGGGCTGTTGAAGTCATCAACGTAGCGGTTGAATTCCAGCGGGCTCAGGAGGAATTTATTCCAGACGTTCTCAATGCCGATGCCGACCTTGCGGGCAGCGTACTCCGGGATGAGCTTGGCGATTTCCGGGCAGGAGCGGTCCCAGGCTTCCTGGTACGTGCAGACCTGCGGCTTCACCACGGCAGGCACCAGCAGCACCGTGTCAGCACCCACGGCAGACGCCGTCTCCAGGGACGTCATCATCCCCTCGACTGACTTGGCGCGCACCGCCGGGTCCGGGTCTGACATCGGCGACGCCCAGTGCGCCTGGTTCATCACGCTCGGAATCTTGATCCCGTTCGCGCTCGCCGCCTCTAAATAGCGGCTGCGCTCCGAAGCGCTGCCTAAAGTCGGTATCTCCACGCCAGCAAAGCCAAAGCGGGCCGCCGCTGCAAATTTTTCTTCCGGTGTTTCACCGGGCAGCAATGAGTAGTAGATGCCTTTGCGCATGTCGATTCAGCTCCATTCTGTTAAAAATGTTACTTTTCCGCCTGCCGGCCCGCACCTCGGGCCCGTCGCATGATTGAATATAATCGACTCACGTGAAGAGGCAAAGCCTGTTTGCTGGTTTATAGTACTGTTTCAGCATTTTTCCTGCGGCTTGACTTGACGCCGCCGCACGTCCCCTTCCCCCTTAATTCACTTTACTTTCCTCTATCGCCATGAGTTACGCCCGTTCCGCCATTGCCAGGATCGCCGGCTACGTGCCTGGGGAACAGCCCCAGGGCAAGCCGCTGATCAAACTCAACACCAACGAAAACCCGTATCCGCCCTCGCCAAAAGTCATTGCCGCAGCCCGGGAATTCGACTTCGCCCGCCTCCGCCTGTACCCCGAGCCAAGCGCCCGCATAGTCCGGGAAGCCGCCGCCGACTTGTACGGCTTCACGCCCGAACACGTAATCTGCGGCAACGGGTCCGACGACCTCCTCACCATCGCCTTGCGCACGTTCGTCGACCAGGGCGGCAAACTGGCTTTCACCACCCCCAGCTATTCCCTGTATCCTGTCCTGGCAGACCTCCAGGGCGCGGCCTGCCAGCCAGTTGAACTCGACAGCGACTTCAACCTGCCTGCCAACGCCGCTGAACTGGCCGGCGACGCCCCCCTCTTCATCCTCGCCCGCCCCAATGCCCCAACCGGAACCAACACCCCCAAAGCCGGCGTCCGCGAACTCTGCCGCCAATTCCCCGGCGTCGTCTGGATCGATGAAGCATACGTCGACTTCAGTGATGACGACTGCCTCGACCTGGCCCGCGAATTCCCCAACGTCGTCGTCTCCCGCACCCTCTCCAAAAGCTACTCCCTGGCTGGGCTGCGCCTCGGCCTGGCCGTCGCCAACCCGGCACTGATCCAGGAAATGAACAAGGTCAGGGACTCGTATAACGTCGACATGCTGACCCAAGTCATCGGCGCCGCCGCCTTGCGCGATACCGATGCCATGCGCACCAACGCCAGCCGCATCGTCGCCACCCGCGCCTGGCTCGCCGCCGAACTTACCCGCCTTGGTGCCGAGATCCTCCCCTCAGCCGCCAACTTCCTCTTCGCCAAACCGCTCCGCCCAGCCGCTGACGTGTTCGCCGACCTCCGCGTCCGCGGATTCCTCGTCCGCTACTTCAATCTGCCCCGCATCTCTGAATACATCCGCATCACCATCGGCCACCAGGCTGACATGGAGGCCTTTGCCAAAGCCTTCGCGGAATGTGGCCGCTGAACCGGCGCCGCAAAGCAGGCTCAGCCTGACAACGCGGGCAACGGCGAGCTAGGATGCATGACCAGCCCGGTGAAAGGCAATGGCATGGAAAAATCACACGGCCTAAAGCATTTCTTCCAAGCCTGCCGTTATTCAGCGGACGGATTCCGCTACGCCATCCGCGAAGCCGCGTTTCGACAGGAGCTGGTCATCGGCGTGATCGCCGTCCCCCTGGCCTGGACGCTGCCCTTTCCGGCGACCATGTCCCTGCTCCTCACCCTGGCCTGGCTAGGGCTGCTCGTCGTCGAAATCCTCAATACAGCCATTGAGGCCGTCGTCGACTTGGCCAGCCCAGAACGCCATCCTCTGGCCAAACAAGCCAAAGACCTGGCCAGCGCCGCCGTCACCATCGCCATCGTCGCCAATATTCTCGCGTGGACAACCGCAATCTGCCAATGCCTGCAACGCGACCTGTAGACAAAAACGCCTCCTAATTATATATTACTGAATTTATCCTAACATCCCCCCAATCCATCCAATTTCCCGATGGGTGGCGACGGGGCAGCCCTGACAACACGAGGCAGGCATGCCAGACAACAAACCGATCCGCATCTATTACTTAGCCTCCGGCCGCCTTGGCATTCCCATCCTGGGACGTCTGCGCAGCGATCCGCGCCTCATCCTCACCGGTGTCGGCTCTCAGCCAGACAGGCCAGCCGGCCGCCGCCAACGCTACGTCCCGACCCCACTGGCCGCGCATGGCGACGCCCTCGGCCTCCTAGTCGACCGCGTGCCTTCTGTCAACACCCCAGACTTCCTGGAGAAGATGCGCCATCTCCAGGTCGAGATGGTCGTGGTGGTCTCCTTTGGCCAGTTGCTCAAGCCCGAGCTGCTCGCGCTGCCGCCCTTTGGCTGCCTGAATGTCCATGCCTCGATGCTGCCGCGCTTCCGGGGGGCGGCGCCGATCAACATGGCTATCTTGTGGGGCGACACCACCACCGGGGTGACCTTCATGGACATGGAAGCTGGCCTCGATACCGGCGGCATCTATGAACAGTTCTCCCTGGAAATCCAGTCAAATGACAACGCTGAGCAACTCGAACAACGCCTCGGCGCCCTGGCCGCCAAGCACATCGGCAACGTCATCTGGGATATCGCCCGCGAGGACCTGAAGCCAAAGCCGCAGCCGACCGAAGGAGTCAGCATCGCCCGCAAAATCAAGAAGGAAGCCGGCGCCATCGTCTGGAACAACAGTGCCAAGCTGCTGGAACGCATGGTGCGCGCTTTCACGCCCTGGCCACGCCTCAGCACCCTGGCGCCCATCGGCAAAGGCCCATGCAAACGCTTGCAGCTGACAGACGTATCAGCGTTCGACATGACCCTCGCGCTACATGCGCACCCCGGCGAAGTTATCGCCCAAGGACGGGACGGACTACTGGTGGCCTGCGGAGAAGGATTGCTCCACATCCGCAGAGTCATCCCCGAAGGACGAGCAGAAATGTCAGCAGCAGAATTTCTCCGGGGGAATCCCCTTCCCCCGGGCACGATTTTAAGTGATTATCCGGTTGGAGAAAAATGAGTTAATGAAGCAAATACTAATCAATGATGAAGACCTACAGACCCGAGTAGCCGTAGTCCATGACGGCGTACTGCAAGATTTCTACATGGAGCGAAAATCACGCGACCGCCTAGTCGGCTCCATCTACAAAGCAAGAATCAAAAACCTCGAGCCATCCCTGCAAGCCGCATTTGTTGACATCGGCTGCGGCAAGAACGCCTTTCTCCATTACTGGGATATGCTCCCAGCCACCCAGGACATGCTCGAAGGCGGCGACGACAATGGGGACAATGGCGGTCAAGGCGCGGCTGCCAAGCCCCGCCCAGAAGAACTTCACGCCCGCACCCCAGGCCGCTCCGTCTCCAGGCAAAACCAGAGCCGCAGGTCCGGCGGCAATCAGCACTACAACAAAAACCGCGCGCCCGAAACCCCAAAACCCAGCGACGAAGACACCAGCCAGCCGCCGCCTAAGCCCGTCCCCCCCAAAGGCAAAAAAAGCCTCTTTGAGCGCGTCTGCGCCCTGCTGAGAGGCGCTGGCAAGGCCGCACCGCCCGATCCGCCACCTCCACCATCGCCACCACCACCTACTCCCAGCAAGGCGACGACGACAGCGAGCGAGGAACGCCATCCTGGTCGGCACGTGCCGAGGGGACAACGCGGAGGCGGACGCGGGCGGCAAGCGAAAAACACGCCCTCGGTCGAGGACATCCCCAATCTCTTCAAGGCCGACCAGGAAATCCTGGTTCAGGTGACCAAAGGCCCGATCGGCACCAAGGGTTCCCGCGTCACCACCAACCTCAGCATCCCGGGGCGCTATTTAGTTCTCCTGCCCAACTCCAACCATATCGGCATCTCCAAGCGCGTGGAACAGCGTGAGGAGCGCGACCGCCTCCGCAAAATGATCCGCAGCCTGGAACTGCCGCCGAACATGGGCCTTATCTGCCGCACCGTCGGCGCCGGCCGCAAACTTGAGCACTTCCAACGCGACCTTGACCTGCTCCTGGACTACTGGCGCAAAGGAGAAATCGCTGGGCAACGCCGCGCGCCGGTCTGCGTCTACCAGGAACCCGACCTGGGCGAACGCGCTCTCCGCGACTGCCTGACCGAAGACGTCGACGAAGTGATCACCGACTCCCAGGAAATGTACACCCGCGCCTGCGAACTGATCACCCGCTACAACCTCCAGGACAAGACAAAGGTCAAGTTCTACCAGAATCCAACCCCCATCTTTGCCAAGCACAACCTCATCAACCAAATTGACGGCATCTTCAACCGCAAAGTGCCGCTGCCCAGCGGAGGCTACATCTGCATTGACGAAACTGAAGCCATGATCGCCATTGACGTCAACACCGGCAAAAGCCACAGCGGCAAAGACCAGCCTGAGACTATCCTGGCGACCAACCTCGAAGCCGTCCGCGAAATCGCCCGACAGCTGCGCCTGCGCAACATCGGCGGACTGGTCGTCCTCGACTTGATTGACATGCGCTCGAAAAAAGACCAGCAGACCGTCTTCAACACCTTCAAAGACCTGCTCGAAGAAGACCGGGCCCGCACCAAAATCTACCCGATCTCGCCCCTGGGGCTGCTCGAAATGACCCGCCAACGCGAAAACGAAAGCGTGGAAAGCACCATATTTGACAACTGCCCGTACTGCAAGGGCCGCGGCCTGGTCAAAACCACAACCAGCATGAGCGTCGAAATCCAACGACGCCTGAACGAAGTGCTCGGTCGACGCAAGCACGGCCAGAAAATCAACGTGCTCGCCCACCCGAAAATCGTCGAACGCCTGAAAAACGAAGACCGCAAGCTGTTCGCAGCCATCGAAAACGACTACAAAGCCACCTTCACCTACCAGCCAGAGCCGTCCTTCCACCTCGAAGACTTCAAATTGCAGGACGCGCAGACCGGACAGGATATCTGACCGCAGCCGCCGGCATCCTCTCCCGCATAACCCTAAGGCAAATTACTCATCATGGCTCCCCCTTTTGTCCATCTCCACGTCCATACTGACTTCAGCCTTCTTGACGGCACGGCCAGGTGCGCAGGCCTCGCCAAGGCCGCCAAGGAATTCGGCATGCCCGCCGTCGCCTGCACAGATCATGGCAATATGTGCTGCGCCATGGAATTCATCACGGCCATGAAAGCCGAAGGCGTCAAACCTATCATCGGATGCGAATTCTATGTCGCGCCGAGCAGCCGCTTCAAGCAGGACAACAACGAACAGCACTATTCCGGCTTCCACCTGGTCTGCTTAGCTGAGACCTACCAGGGATACGTCAATCTCTGCCACCTGAATGAAGAAGCCTGGCTCCGAGGATTCTACTACAAGCCGCGCATTGACAAGGAAATCCTCAAGCAGCGCGCCGAAGGCATCATCGCCCTCAGCGCCTGCCTGGGCGGAGAAATCGCCGCCAAATTCCTGATCGGAGCGGACGCCGCCGCGGAAAAGGCGCTTGACGACTATCTCGCCATCTTCGGGCCAGACCACTTCTTCATCGAACTGCAAAACCATGGCCTGCCAGAAGATGAAAAGGTCAACCAGAAGCTGGTCGAACTCGCCAGGCGCCGCAACGTCCCCCTCGTCGCTACGAACGACTCCCACTACTTGAAAAAAGAACACGCCGAGGCCCACGATCTCTTTCTCTGCATCGGCACCCAGACCACCATCCACGATGCAGACCGCTTCCGCTTCCCCGGAGGACCGGAATACTATTTCAAAAGCCCCGAAGAAATGGCCAGCCTCTTCCCTGACCAGCCCGATGCCATAGCCAACACCGTCGCCATCGCGGAACGCTGCAACGTCCACCTGCCGACCGTCAGCGAAGACAAGGTCAACCACTATCCAGAATTCCCCGTGCCGGAAGACTTCACTGGCAGCCGCGAAGAGTACCTCCACTCCATCTGCGCCAGAGGCATGAAAGAGCGCTACGGCTTCGATGTCCAGGCACCTGACCTCAACGACGACCAGGCCGCCAAAGTGCAGCGCATGGAGTACGAACTCGGCATCATCCGCCAAACTGGCTTCACCAGCTATTTCCTCGTGGTCTGGGACTTCCTGGACTACGCCAGGCGCCATGGCATCCCCATCGGCCCAGGACGCGGCAGCGGCGCCGGCAGCCTGGTGGCCTACCTCACCCGCATCACCGACATTGACCCGCTCCGCTACAACCTGCTCTTCGAGCGCTTCCTCAACCCCGACCGCGTCAGCCCGCCTGACTTCGACATTGACCTGTGCGAACGCCGCCGCGTCGAGGTGATCGAATACGTCCGCCAACGCTACGGCGCCCCCAACGTCGTCCAAATCGGCACGTTCGGCACGCTCAAGGCCAAAGCCGTCATCAAAGACGTCGCCCGCGCCCTTGGACGCACTTTCGAGGAAGGCAACCGCCTGTCCAAGCTGATCCCAGCCGACCCGAAGATGACCCTGGCCAAGGCTTTGGAGGAAAGCGCGGAACTGAAGGAACTGCTCGGCCGCGAAGCCTGGGTCAAGGAAGTCTGGCGCTTTGCCACCGTGCTCGAAGGCCTCAACCGCAATATGAGCATACACGCCGCCGGCGTCATCATCGGCGACATGCCGGTCGCCAATGTCTGCCCCATTGCCAAAGGCGCCAACGACGAACCGATCACCCAATTCCCTGCTGGGCCGTGCGAAAAGCTCGGACTGCTCAAAATGGACTTCCTCGGGCTCCGCAACCTGACCATCATCCAGGACGCCCTCAACCTGATCCGCAAAAACCGCGGCATTGACATGACTTCCAGCGCCATCCCCGAAGGCGACCAGGCCGCCTACGACCTGCTCAACAAGGGCAACACCATCGGCGTGTTCCAGCTCGAATCCGGCGGCATGCAAGACCTCTGCCGACGCTTCGGAGTCAGCCGCCTCGAAGACATTATCGCCCTCATCGCCCTCTACCGCCCTGGACCGATGAACTTCCTCGACGAATTCATCGACCGCAAGATGGGGCGCATCGAGGTGACCTACGACGTGCCGGAAATGGAGCCGATCCTGCGCGAAACCTACGGCATCATGCTCTACCAGGAGCAGGTGATGCAGGTCGTCCAGGCAGTCGGAGGATTCTCCCTTGGACAGGCCGATATCATGCGCCGCGCCATGGGCAAGAAAAATCCAGAGGAAATGGCCAAGATGCTCGTCGATTTCCAAGAAGGCTGCCGCAAACGCGGCCTTGACGACGACGTCATCAAGGCCATCTGGGATAAAATCCTGCTCTTCGCGGGCTACGGCTTCAACAAATCCCACAGCGCGGCGTATGGCATGCTCTCCTACCAGACCGCCTACCTGAAAGCCAATTTCCCCGCCGAATTCATGGCCGCCGTCCTCACCAGCGAACTAGGCAACGCCGAGAAAATGACTTTCTTCCTCCGCGAATGCCGGGCCATGGGCATCACTATCCTGCCGCCAGACGTGAATATTTGCGACGCCTGCTTCTCGGTGGACGGCAGCAACATCCGCTTTGGCCTGGCCGCCATCAAGGGCATTGGCGCGGCCGCCGTCTCTGGCATTATCAAGGCTCGCGAAGAAGGCGGGCCTTTCCGCGATCTGCTCGACTTCTGCGAACGGGTCGAAGGCAATACCAAGCGGCTGATGGAAAATTTGATCAAGGCTGGCGCCATGGACTGCTTCGGTGCTCGCCGCTCGCAACTGCTGGCCGTCTGCGAAGACGCTATGAACCGGGCTCAGGAAGCCCGCAAAGACCGCGAATGCGGCCAGGGATCGCTCTTTGACCTGCTCCCGCCCGAAGACAAAAAAGACACCGAACTGACGCTCCCCGACCTCCCGGAATGGCCCCTGAGCGAACTGCTCACCTTCGAAAAAGACCTGCTCGGCTTCTATGTGACCGGACACCCAATCGAAGAATATCTGGAGATAATCGCCGCCTACCAGACCGACGATATCGCCGTTCTGCCCAGCCTGACGCCCGGAACCATGGTGCGAGTCGGCGCCTACATCAACGGCGTCGACCCCAAAGTCACCAAGAAGGACGGCAAAGCCTGGGTCATCCTCAACCTGGAAGGACGCGACGGGAGCATCGAATGCCTGGTCTTCCCTAAGGAATACGACGATATCCGCAGCAAGAACCCAGCCGCCTTCACCAACAACAAGGTGGTCTTCGTGGAAGGGGAATTAAACCAGCGCGACCAGGACGAGGCCATGCGCCTGCAAGCGCGCGCCATCCTGACCCCCGAGCAGGTCGCCCAAACCCTCACCCGGGAAGTCCATATCAGGCTCTATGAAAGCGACATCACGAAAGCCAGCCTGGCCGCTATCCGCGATGCCTGTCGCCAGCACGGCGGCACGGTTCCCCTCTCACTTGGCCTCGTTGCGGCCAATGGCGACCTGGTGTTCTCCCGCTGCGAAAACATGGGCGTGAGCTACTCGGCCGATTTCCGTCGCAAAATCGCGCCTTATTGCCGGGCGGACGCGATCATCGTCAAAGGCGACCGCACCCGTCCGCAGCCGAACCGCCGCGGCGGCTGGTGGCGAAACAGCGATGACTGACCGCAGCCTCGCCGCCTGGCTGCAACCGCTGCCCCTCCCAGACGGCCAGGCTCTGCCTACGCGCCTGCTGCCTGGCCCCATGGAAGGCATCAGCGAAGGCTCTTTCCTGGACGTCATGACCAGCCGCGGCCTGGTCACCGCCTGGCATACGCCCTTTCTGCGCATTTCGACTGGCGTCCCCCGCCGTTCCCGCTTGACAGCATGGCTCAATCCCTACCTGGCGACCGGTAAGCCCGTGATCGCCCAAATCATGGGCGTAGACAGCGCCCGCCTGGCTGCCGCTGCCCACCGCCTGTACGACATCGGCGCTTGCGTCATCGACCTGAATTGCGCCTGTCCCAGCCCGACCGTCATCGGCAACCAGGCGGGGGGCTATCGTCTCCTCGACCCAGACTGGATCGCCAGGACGCTCAACGCCATGCGCCAGGCTTGCGGCAACGCTGCCATCAGCGTCAAAATCCGCTGCGGCTTTGAATCGCCGGACGAATTGCCCGGCATTGCCGCCGCCCTGCGACGCGCCGCCCCTGACCTGGTCTTCTGCCACTTCCGCACCGTCCGCGAAATGTACCAACCGATTGGCGACGGACTGGAGCGCCTGCGCCGCCTCCGTGACCTGCTTCCAGACACGCCCCTGTTCGGCGCTGGCGACCTCTTCACCGTCGAAGACGCCCTCCGCATGGGCGAAGTCGCTCAAGTTGACGGCGTCACCCCGGCTCGCGGCCTCATCCGCAATCCCGGCCTGCTGCGCGAAATCGCCGCTGCTCTCGGCGGCCCGGCCTTCACTCCCATGGCCAGGGAAGACAAAGTCAGCTTCCTGCATGACTTAAGCGAACAATCCGGCCTGCCAGTCAAAAAACGCGGCTTTGTCATCCACGTCGCCCGCGCTATGGGTATTGACTACGCCCTGCCCGGTAGTCTCGACGGGGGCGGTGACACAAAAAGCCCCAACGGGGCATGACATACCAGCCCAGGGCAAGCGAAGCCCGCCAAGGGCGAGCGCCGCCCTGGGTGAGATGGAATATAATTATGAGCCCTGAAAGGGCGACACATAAGCATCCACCACCAAATTTTACACGCTGCCCCCAAAAAACAATGCCTTTATTTGCGCTGTGGGGAGAAAAACAGCCGCGGCATGGTAAATTCAATGAAGTAAAAAATTTTATTTATTTCCCTTTGGCCTCATCTCGCGCTGTCGGCGCTCTATCAGCGGAAAGGAGTCACCTTATGACTAATCCTACGGGAAGTTCCACGCCGAAAAAATCGCCCATGACACCGGCCATCCGCCTCTTGAAAGCTCAGAAGGCGCCCTATCGCGAGTTGTTTTACGACTATGTCGAAAAGGGCGGTACCAGCCGTCTCGCCTCTGTCCTCGGCATTGATGAGCACAAGATCGTCAAGACGCTGATCATGGAAACCGACGCCAAGAAAGCGCTCATCATTCTCATGCACGGCGACCGCAGCGTATCCCTCAAGAATCTCGCCCGTTTCCTTGGCGTCAAGTCGGTTGCGCCCTGTGCTCCGGAGCAAGCCGAACACAATTCCGGCTACCGTGTTGGCGGCACCTCGCCATTTGGGACGCGCCGGGTCATGCCGATCTTCGTCGAAAAAACCATTTTGGACCTCGACCTCATCTACATCAATGGTGGCCACCGCGGCTTTATCCTCGAAATGGCGCCCGCAGACCTGGTTCGCATCCTCAAGCCAACACCCGTCGAAGTGGCCATCGAAAAACTCGACTGAAATCCATAGCCAGCCGCCACAGCCACGAGCCAAGCACAGCGCTTGCTGCGCTTAGGGGCGAGAGGCGAGGGGCGAGAGTGAGTTTGAACTACGCTGTCCGCCATGCCTACCAAATCCACAGCCTTTTGCGCCGTAGGCGCTTAACCATGCTTAACCCCAGGCTTTAGCCTGGGGATAGACGTGCCCCAAAACTGGTGCCTTGTAAAGGCACTACAGAAGACTGACCGATTGCCGAAAATCAACGCATTTTCCAGGAAATTTTCACTGCTGCCGCTTGCTTAATTACAATTGCCGACTATCTTAAATGGCATTCTGTCAAAAAGGACAAAGTCAGTTCCGGCATAGCTCAGCGGTAGAGTAGGTGGCTGTTAACCACTTGGTCGCTGGTTCGAATCCAGCTGCCGGAGCCATTCTTTTTCGGCCCCGAACCATCGGAGCCTTTTCTTTTACGGCCAGCCTCCCGGCTGGCCGTCTTGCTTCAAGCGCCGCAAATCCCGCTCACCCAAAGGGATTTGCACCGCTGGCCGCCGTCCCCCGCCGGTTTGGCACAGCGCCCCGGCCACTCTCTGTCCGGGACCGGAACCCGCCGCCGGGGCCGCCCGAACGCCCGAGAGAGTGCCGAAACTCTCCGTTCCTCTCTGTCCCGCCCGTCGCCCGAGTTAGCAGTCGCCGGGGAATGGGCGCGGCATTGCTCCCCCGAAAAGCGAACACTCTCCGCCGTTTTCGGCAGGCCGCCAGACCGCTGTCAGCTGTTAACTCGCGCTAGGCGCGGACACGACTGGCTGCCAGCCCGCGCTCCGCAGCCCCCGTCGCGGCCTTTGCCGCTTCCCCTCGCGCGGGTGTGAAAACAGAATCTTCAGTCTTGGCTTGCATCGCCATATAGCAGACGCTATATTGCACTTTATCCACCACCGGAAGGCAGATACTACATCGATATGACAGCAGCAGAAATCAGGAAAGTTCGGAAGGCGCTCGGGCTTACGCAGCAGCAGTTTGCCGCGCAGCTCGGGGTGTCTTTCACTGCCGTGAACCGCTGGGAGCGTGGACACAACACGCCGCAGCCGGATCGGGAGATGCGGATACGGGAACTCCATGCGGAGTACCTGACGAAGGCCGCTGGTAGCGAACCTCAGTTGCCGCTGGACATGCCCGTCCAGTTGGACTTCGAGGGCGACCCGGAGTCGGTGAAACTGGTCGTTGATTCGGTGCGGCTGCGGAACGGGCATCTCTTCAACAAGGCCTATGGCCTGGAGTTGTCACGCGTGGTGCCGTTGCCGCACCAGCGCATAGCCGTGTACGAGCACCTTCTCCCCGTGTCCCCGCTGCGATTCCTGCTGGCTGACGATGCGGGCGCGGGCAAGACGATCATGGCGGGGTTGTACATCCTGGAAATGCTGAACCGTGGGCGCATTCACCGCGTGCTGATCTGTTGCCCGGCGGGGCTGGTCTTCAACTGGCAGCGTGAGCTGCGGTTCTTCTTCGAGTTGGATTTCACGATTCTCCGAGGAGCGGACTTCCGCAACCGCGACCCCCTGGCCGAGAAGGAAGTGCCCCACTTCATCATGAGTGTCGATACGGCCGCGACTCCGGCCATCCGAGAGCGGCTTGCCAGTCCTAACGGGTCGGGATTCGACCTGGTTGTCTTCGACGAAGCCCACAAGCTGTCCTGGTCCGACCCGAATCGCGGCGACAGTAAGACTTTGCGGTACCAGCTCGCGGAGGCGTTGGCGCGGCGAGCGCCGAACATCCTCCTGCTGACCGCCACTCCGCACATGGGGAAGGAGTTCCCTTACTGCGCGATCTGGCGGCTGCTCGATCCTGCTGTGTTCTCGACGGTAGAGGCCGTGCGAACTCTGACGGAGCAGAAACGGAACCGGCACTTCATTCGCCGCCTTAAGGAAGAGATGGTGACCTACGACGGCCAGCCGATATACAAGCCGAGACTGGCTCAGACCATTCCCGTGACGCTGACTCCTGAAGAACGTGAGTTTTATGAGGCCGCAACGGCCTATCTGCAGTGGAGTTACGAAAACAACCGAGCGTTGAATCGCAACGCCGCCGCCATGGTGGTGGCGGTGCTCCAGCGTCGCCTCGCGAGTTCAACCTATGCGCTGAGCGAATCGCTGCGGCGAATCAAGGAGAAGCGCCTGGCTCAGCAGGAGTCCCCTACGGCCACGAGTCCGGGGCTTCTGGATCGGCTCATAGCCGAGATTGACGCCGCCACGGCCGATGACAGCGAGCCGACGGATGATGGGGCAGAGAGCAGCGAGCGCCTGGAAGAGCAGGTTCTGGCAGCAATGCGACCGAAGACGCAGAGCCAGTTGCAGCAGGAGTTGCTGCTGATCGATGGCGTTCTTGAACTGGGCCAGAAGGTGAACGAGGACGCGAAGTTCGCCCGCCTTCGGGAACTAATCGACTCGCCCGAGTACCACCGGGAGAAGGTCCTGATTTTTACAGAGCACCGGGACACACTGGTCTATCTCCAGAATCAGTTTGCCGCACTCGGCTATACGGACCGGGTGGCGGTGATTCACGGCGGCATGGACGCGACGGAGCGAGAGCGGCAGCGGGCCTTCTTCATGCCGGTCGAACTCCGTGGGCAGTTGATGCGGCCGGAGGACCTGGCGCGACTGAACCCGCCGAAGAACAGCGCGACGCTCATGGTGGCAACCGATGCAGCCGGCGAGGGCATCAACCTGCAGTTTGCCTGGATCATGGTCAACTACGATATCCCGTGGAACCCGGCGCGGCTTGAACAGCGGATGGGGCGGTTGCACCGCTTCGGCCAACGGCACTCCGAAGTACGCATCTTCAACCTGGTGGCGGAGCAGACACGGGAAGGCGACGTGCTGCATGTGATCCTGGACAAGCTGGACGAGGCTCGTCGCGCTCTGAGTACTGACAAGGTGTTCGACGTAATCGGCCAGCAGTTGCCCGAAAGCTCGATCCGCGATCTTCTATTGGATAGCCTGCTGCATCCGCAGTCGGAGCAATGGCGGAAGCAGTTGGATGCATGGCTGGCGACACAGAAGCTCCGCGAGGCCGTCGAGAAACAGCGGCGGCAGGCCTCCCAGTTTGGCGACGTCGGACGGCGAATCGGCCAGTTGCAGACAGAGATGGATGTGGAGAACTTCACGCATCTCCTGCCAGCCTACGTTCAGAACTTCGTCGAGAAAAGCGCCGATCCTTTGAGTTTCACGCTAAGCGGCGACCTGAGTCGGGCGGCGCGGGTGAGTTTTGACACCCCGGATGCGCCGTGGGTACAGAAGATGGGCGCGCGCCTGCTCGACGGCCTGCCGGAGTACCTGTCGGTGCGGCGGGAACCTCCGCCAGGAGAGCTGTTGGGCACACGGGTGCATTTCCTGCGTCCCGGCGATCCCTTCTTCGAGGGGTTGTGCGATGAGGTCCAGGAGCGGTTTCGCCCCGCGACGCAGCGCGGAGCGATCTTTCGCGATCCGACTGCCGACAAGCCCTACGGGGCGGCCTTCTATGTCTGCCAGATCGGCGAGTTGGCAGACATCAGCGATGTGAACGGCAAGAACAAGGTGCGGAACCTCCTGGATCGGCGTCTTCTGGCTGTACGATGGGATGAAGACGGCGAGTTCTCGGTGTGCGCCCCGAACCATCTGCTGGCACTGCAGGCCGCAAGCAAGGCGGACTTGTGGAAGGCGAATCGTTTGCTGCGGCAGCCAGACGAGCAGGTTGAGAAGTGCGACCAATACGCGCGCGCTCTGGCGCAGAGCCAGTTCCTGCAGCAGGTGCGGACCATGCTGCGGGTGGAGAGTGACACGCGCATGGAGGATATGGCAAGGGGCTTCGATCTGCGGGCGGCCGAGCTGGCAGAATCGCGTGGCGAGTTGGCCCGCAAGGCAAGGGATGGCGATGCGGCTGCAGCCACCAAGTTGGCCGAAGTGAAGACCCAACAGACCCAGTTGGAGGAAGATCGGGTGCGGATGCTCCTGCGCGAGCAACGGCGGGCGGACCTGCTCGACATCGTGACCTTCGAACGCGTTGCCGTAGCATTGGTGGTGCCGGATGACAGTGCCGAAGCGCAGGAAATCTATGATCGGAACATCGAGGCGATTGCCGTTCGCGTGGCACGGAACTACGAGGTAGACCGGTACAACGCGCGGGTGATCGATGTCTCTGCCCCGCATCTCGCCAAGGGTTACGACCTGGAGAGTCACCGGGACAATGGCGAGATCGTTGCCATCGAGGTAAAGGGGCGCGCGGGCCGGGGGCCGGTGCAATTGACGGAGAACGAATGGCCGACCGCGGCCAACGTCC
The DNA here is from genome assembly GCA_002070945.1 of Lentisphaerae bacterium ADurb.Bin082. Classification (GTDB taxonomy): domain Bacteria; phylum Verrucomicrobiota; class Lentisphaeria; order Oligosphaerales; family Oligosphaeraceae; genus JAAZKI01. Next base: position 16,596 of record MWEG01000092.1, on the reverse strand, counting down.
GCGAGCGGTACTGGCTCTATGTCGTGGCCGACTGCGCCACAGCGCCAGTGCTGTACCGGGTTCAGGACCCGGCCTACAAACTGGCGGTGAAGACACGGCAGAGCTTCACGATCAACTTCGGCGACATTCTACGGGAAGCAGAACATGACTGATACGAGCATACAGAAGCCACGTCTCATTGAAGTACTGATGCCTATGGAGCAGGCATCCATCCTCTCGCCACGCGAAAAGAACGTGCGGTCGGGGGGATACATCTCAACGTTCCACGTATGGCCCGCGCGGCGGCCGCTGGCGGCGTGTCGGGCCGCGTTACTCGCGACTCTCCTCCCCGATCCAGGCGACGCGGCCAAGCGCGCGGAGTTGCTGAAAGCCATCGGCGGGGAGGTCAAGATCAAGCGAGAGGAGTCGAAAGACGAAGATGGAAACCTGATCGTGGAGGAGAAGCCGGTTGTCCATGACGGCGTTCTGGCATGGAACGCGGAGGACGACGAGTTCACGGAGAGCCTGCGCGCGCAGATTCGGGCGGCGCATGGCGGCGAGGTGCCGAAGGTCTTCGATCCGTTCTCCGGCGGCGGAGCCATACCCTACGAGGCAATGTGGCTGGGGTGCCAATCCACGGCATCGGATCTGAATCCGGTGGCGTGGCTGCTGCTGAAGGGGACGTTGGAGTATCCGCAACGCTACGCTGGCAAGACCTGGCCACTCCCGGACTTCGTGAAGGAGTGGGCCGACTTCCTCGATGATTTCCACACGGGCGGCAGGAAGAGGAAAGCCCCGAAGTCCCATTTCACCGATCCGCTGCAGGGAACCTTGGACGGCATGCTGTCGGGCGACCTGCGCTGGCATATCCGGGCTTGGGGCCGGTGGGTCCTGGACAAGGCCCGTGCCGACCTTGCCGACTACTATCCGGTCGTGAATGGCGAACCGACAGTGGCGTATCTGTGGGCACGCACGTGCCGCGACATTCAGACCGAAGGTCGCATCCCGATCCTCAAGACGTTCACGCTGTGCCGGAAGAAGGGCAATCGCATCGCCCTGCTCCCGATGCCCGACCCAGAGAAGAAGTCGGTGAGTTTCAAGCTGCTGACGGAGGATCATCTGTCGACACCCGAGCGCCGTGCGCGGGTGATCGAGGATCATCCCTTCCTGACGAGGTGGGGCGTGACGGCCGACACCTTGGAGGACTTCCTGAAGAAGGGGACGCGCGGTGATGCTGGCGTCTGGAGTCCGTTCGACAAGGGGCGACCCGACCTGATTGCAGTGAATGCCGCAGAGATTCGGGATCAAGGGCGTCGCGGGTTGATGGGGATACAGATGACTGCTGTGTGTGTCGAGGCGGTTCCGCCAGGCCAAAAGAGGCCGGTGAAAACATACCGGGTCCCGACGGAGGACGAATTCCAGGCGGCCGACGTGCAAGCCGAGGACATCGAGGATGTCTTTGACGGCATTCCGTTCGGGGTTATCGATGAGGAAACTCCGAAGGGAGGTGGCCGGAGGGCTTCGCGGGCTTTCGCGTTGCAGAATTACGGAATGATGCAATGGCGTGATGTGTTCACTCCACGGCAATTGCTTGCGGCTGGTACCTTCCTGAAGCATACGCGAGCGGCGATTGCTCGGATGCGTGATCTGGACCCCGAGAATGCAGAGGCTCTTGGTGTGTATCTGACGGTCGTCTTTGGGAGATTCTTAGACTATTGCAGTTCGCTTTGCAGTTGGGAGCCTTCCGGAGGCGAGGTGAAGCACACTATCGCCGGGTACAAACTGGGAATGGTCTGGGACTTTGCCGAAGCGAACCCGCTCTCCGAGCGCGACCGGTACTACGCTGGCGGGATTCGCGCCGTGAGCGATGCGGCAGCGGCCTTCATGCGGGTGGCCGCAAAAGCGGCCGGGAGGCCCGACGTGAGATGCGTGAGCAGCCTGGCCGCCGAGCTGTCGGGGCAAGACCTGTGTTTTACCGACCCGCCCTACTACGACGCGATTCCCTATGCCGATCTGATGAACTTCTTCCGCGTCTGGCAGAAGCGAATCGTCGGCGATCTTAACGACGAATTCCGCGAGGTTTTCACCCGCGAGTCTCCGACTTGGGACGCGAGCAAGGGTGATGGTGAACTGATTGACGATGACACCCGCCACGGTGGCGATGCGGAGAAGTCGCGGCAGGTCTATGAAGACGGCATGGCTAAAGCCTTTGCGCGCAGCCTGGCGGCGCTTAAGCCGGACGGTCGCATGGTGGTCGTGTTTGCGAACAAGGAAGTAGATGCCTGGCAGAGTTTGATCGCGGCGCTGATCCGCTCCGGCGCGGTGGTCACCGCGAGCTGGCCGATCCAGACGGAAATGGTGAACAAGGTCACGCAGAAGCGGGCAAACCTCTCCACCTCGGTGTGGATCGTCTGCCGGAAGCGCGACACGAATGCTCCCCCAGGATGGGAAGACGGGGTGTCACGTGAGATGCGGCGGCTTCTGCTGGACCCACGTGATGAGTTGGGCGGGAAGAGCATCCTGAGGTACTTCTTCGACCTTCGCGTCCGGGGGGCCGATTTCCTGTGGGCGGCGCTGGGACCGGCATTGGCGGCGTACAGTGCGCACCCGTACGTGAAGAAGACGGGCGGCGGCTATGTTGACGTGAAGGACTTCCTGGATGAGGTGCGGAGGCTCGTTCTCCATTTTGCGCTCGGGTCGCTCAAGGGGTTCGATGATCTCTTGAGGGAGACCGACCAGGGCGACGTGGTTCTGGACCCGGTGACGCAGTACTACCTGCTGCATCGCGAGGCATTCGGGTTCGATCCGGTCCTCGCCGGGGTGTGCATTCTCTACGCGAACGCCTGCGGCAAGACCGACCGGGAACTGCAGATGGTCTGGAATGTGATCGAGCAAGGGGGGAAGAAGAAGGGGTCGAGCCGGAAGAAGGCGACGCCCGAAGTCGAAGAGGATGCCGATGAAGACGACACCGGCGACGTGCTCAACTCGAACGCGAAGGCCGACAAATACTGCCTCGTGCGCTGGGACGCGCGGGTCGGGGATGAGTCGCTGGGCGAAAACCGGGCGAATCAGCCCGCGCCGCTGATCGACAAGCTGCACCGGCTCATGCATCTGCTCCGCCAGAACCGAGCGAGTGATGTTCAGTCGGCCTATGACCAGTGGGGCCTGGCTGGCGACCCGGCGTTTCCGCGATTGCTCCAGGCTGTCCGTGAACTGGCGGTTGAAGACCACCAGACGGAAGAACAGCGCTTGATCGAGTCGCTGGCGAGTCAGCTCAGGATGAACCGCCGGGTGGTCGAGTCGAACGAGATCAGAGAGACTTCCCTTTTCGATTACACCGTCAGCACGAAAGAGGTGACAATATGAGCAAGGCCACGCCCATTCAGCCGTGGAAGAAGGTCTGCACACTGCGGAAGGAAATCCGCGAGCGGGCGTTAAAGCCCGAGGATTTCGCGGTGGACTTGTACCTGATCGTGAATCGGCCGCCGAGCGGCGGGCCGTTCTACTGCGACCCCGATCAGTTCTTCGCGACGACCTACGCCACCGAGAACCTGCGCAAGTTCTGCGTCGGCGTGCTCGCCAGGTTGACCGGGCGGCCGGATGGGGTGAGTCTGGTCAACATTGCGCAGACCTTCGGCGGTGGCAAGACGCATGGACTGGCGACCGCCTACTACCTGTCCTCGCTGGGAACGGCACTGCCGAAGCAACACCCGGCGGTGGCGGAGATCCTTGCGGCGGCGAAGATGAGCGATGCACCGCTCGCCCGCATCGCGGCCGTCTCCTTCGACAAGGTGGACTGGAAGGGCGGCGGGCTGGTGAAGTCGCCGTCGGGGGAAGAGCGGCGCTTCCGAATGCCGTGGAACCTCATTGCCTGGCAGCTCCTGGGGCAGCGCGGGATCGACATTCTGCAGCGGGCCGAAGACGAGCAGGATTACTACGAACCACCGGCGCAACCGTTGTGGGATACGTTGCTGAAGGAAGTGGAACAGACGGGTGTGGGGGCGCTGATTCTGCTGGACGAGTTCCTGATGTGGGCGCATGGCGCGGCGTCGCCCGATCCCGATTCCATGCGTGTGGACAAAGGACCGGTGTGGCACGACCGTCTGAAGAACTTCTTCCAGAACCTCTCGCAGGCCACGGCGCAAAGCGGCCGGTCGTGTCTGGTGGTCTCCTTGCTGGCGACCGACCCGGCGAAGAACGATGAAACCGGCAGAGATATCATCGCTCGATGCAATGCCGGACTGAACCGCCAGGCGGAGGTGCAGACCCCGGTGGACAAAGGGGATTTCGCGGAACTGCTGCGGCGGCGGATGTTCGAGAAGTTTCCGAAGGGCACGGCCGAGTGCGACAAGCACGTGACGGCCTTCTGGCACCGCATGCAGGCCGTGGAACCGGCGCGGGCCAAGATTCCCGACAGCAAGAAGGAGATGATGGACGCCTACCCGTTCCATCCCGATCTGCTGAACCGGTTGTTCGGAAAGTGGTCGGGGTTGCGCCAGTTCCAGCGGACGCGCGGCATTCTGCAGACGTTTGCTTGGGCGTTGCGCGAGGCGGAAGGTTGGGACGAGTCTCCGCTGGTGAGTACGCAAGTGTTCCTCGGCAAGCCTGAGGCGGGCGACCCGCTGAGTCCGGCCTTGGAAAAGCTGGCGAACGACGCGATGAATTCGGTGGACGAGGTCAACAAGCCTCAGTGGCCCGGAAACCTGAGAACTGAATTGCCGAGAGCCTTGGCAGCACAAAAGACCACGACGCTGAACGGACGCGAAGTAGAGGCTGCGTGTGCGGCTGCATTCGTTTTCTCGCAGCCCATTGGAGAGCAAGCGGAACTGGGCGAGTTGCGTTGGCTGCTGGGAGCGACCTGTGACATTCCGGCGATGCTCAATACGGGGCTTCTCGAATGGGCCAGGACATCCTGGTACCTGTCTGAGTGCGAGAGCACCGATCCGGCCAGTGGACTGCCCCGGTACTGGCGCATGGGGCCCAAGCCTAACCTGAATCAGATGCACGACACGTACAAGCGCGGTGCGCTCAAGACGGCGCGCGCGAAGTTCGACGATCTGGTGAAGCAATGTCGGCCTCTCCTGGACGGCTATGACGAGGGCGTCAAGGCGCACCTGCTGCCGCCGAGCCCCGATAAGGTCCAGGACGATGCAACCTTCCGCATTGTGATTCTGGGGTCGTCCTTTGCCGGGGTGCCGGGCGGACCGGCAAAGCCGGAGGTCGTTGATTACCTGCGGACACATGCCTCGCCGTCGGACACAAGGGAGCACCAGAACAACCTGTTGATCGTGACGCCGAGTGCGGCGGGGCTGCTGCAGGCGGAACAGGCCATCGCCTCGTGGATGGCTTGGGGAGAGATCAGATCTTCGGACGCTTTCAAGGACTTGGAGGCTGAACAGAAGGATACGGTGAAGCGGCGGGAAAAGGATGCGCAGAAGGATGCGTTGACCTTCGTGAAGAACGCCTTCGAGTTGGTGATCCACATTGACAGTTCCGGGAGCGTGCAGCAGAAAAAGTTCACGATGGGCAGCGAGCCCTTGTACGCGACGCTGGCGCAGGACAAGGACTTGCGGATGTACCGCCAGAAGATCAACCCGGAGACGATCTTGCCTGGCGGTCCTTACTGCAAGTGGCCAGCGGGAGATTCGAGCGTCAAGGTTTCGAGCGCGTATGACGCATTTGGACGCTACCCGGAAATGCCGAAGTTGGTGAATCCGCAGGTCGTGGTGAATACTGTTGAAGAGGCCGTGAGACGCGGACTCGTCGCACTCCGGTACATGCCGCCGGGCGGCGGTGAAGAGTGGTTCTGGCACTGCCCGATTGAGGGGGTGGTCGAGTGGGCCGATTATTCCGAGATGTGGCTGCCAGCAAAGGCGACGCTGACCAAAGTGCATCCGTCCGCCGTCCTCCCAGCGGCAATGCAGGGGCTCTGGCCGACAGGAGAGACACCTGCAAAACTCTCTGAGGTCTGCGCTTGGTTCGATGGCACACATGCATTCGATGAGCTGGTGCAGCCCGGATACCCGCCGGAGAAGCGGGCAATTCCCAAAGCGGACTACAAGGTTGTGCATCAAGCCGTGGCGGCAGCGGTAGGGCGCGGCGAGCTCTGGCTGATCTTCGGCAACGACAGTGTGCTGGGAGAGAAGCCTACCGACCTTCAGCTCGACGCTGACGCGAGTCTCTACCGTGCGCCCACCCGCCTTCGGGCGATGGACCTTCTCCCCGGGGCCCTGGCTGCGGCTTGGGGCGGCACGCCGACGACGACAACGGTCGGCAAATTGTATGCCGAGCTGAAGTCTCAGAGGGGCAAACCGTGGGCGACGAAGCAGTTCATCGAGGTGGTGAACGAAGCGGTGAACCAAGGCGTCTTGGCCCGAGTGGCGGCTGGGCCAGAGTTCACTTCGGTCACTGCCGACAGCGAGCGTGAACTGAAGCTGCCGGCTGCGGGAACGCCTGTCCCGCCACCACCGCCGCCGCCATCGGGAGCGAAGGAAACCTCTGAAGCGGCGCTGAACCTGGCCCAGCTTCAGGACTTTGTGGAAGAGGGCGCACCAGCGCTGACCAAGTTGCTGGCAGGTGCCACGCCGGAGTTTGCCGTGCGAGTCCGCATCAAGGGCAAGACTCCAGGCACGCTGGCAGCGGCCAACGAAGTGCTTAAGAAGATCGACTCGAACTGGAGGTTCGCTGAGTGATTCTGCCTGGACGGGTTGTTGCTGGCTGGCGCATTGGCAACCGCCATCCAGGGAAGCACGATGTGATGTGAGGTTGTTGACAAACCATGGCCAAACGCGTGATCCAGCCGAACGACGAGGAAATCGCCCGCAGGGCGATGGACCTTGCACGGCAGGTCACTGGCCGGGTGTTCGTGTCGCCGAGCGGCCCCTGCCTGGTCAGCGGGTCGCCGGAGTTCCGCAAGCTCCGCCACTGTCTGGCCGGACTGTCTCAACCGCCACCCGGCTCGACGGCCCCGACGCCGATGGACTTGGGGTTTGCGCCCCACCAGATCACCCCTCTGAATGGCGAACGCCTGAGTGCCTGGGGACGCGGGTTGCAGAAATGGCGCAAGATCCTGGATGACTACGAGACGCCTCGGCAGAAGACGACCGAGCGTCGCCAGAAGTACCGCCGGTGGAAGGACGAGATCGACCAGATCGCGCACGACCTGGAAGGGCTCTGGCAGACCTTCCGCAGATGGGATGCGGGAGAGCAGATTGACGATGCCCCGTACGTGCGCGTTGCCACCGCCGGGTGGAACGGCAACACGGCCACTCCGTTCGTCGAGCCGCTCTGGAGCTGGTTCGAGCACTTGGTGTTCTGGGTAGCGAGCGAAGCCGCGGGGAGGCGTTTTCACCAGTCGCTGGCCCCCATGACGGAGAATCGCGGTCTGATCGAGAAGCGCCGCCACTTCGCCCGTGTGCTCCCACGCCTCAAGTCGCTGCGGGACCGGCATCAGGATATCTCCAGCAAGGAGCTGGCGGCCGCCGTCCGCGACGCCGTGGCCAGCATCCCCGATGACGTCCAGGCCGAGTTCGGGTTCAGCATTCCTTCCCGGCCACGCGACTTCCACATCGCCGACATCGTCGCCGCCTGCAGCAACGCCGCTGCCGACCACTTGCCGCCGCCGTCTCTCGTCGGTTCCGCCGCCGCCCTCTGTGCGACCGACGGGGCCGCGACGACATTGGCTGCTTGGCTCTTCTCATCGTGCGATGGGGATGCGACCGACGCGAGGATCGGCGCGTTCAAGTCGCTGTTTGAGGAACACGGGAAGACAGGCTACGAGAAGCTGCTTGACGCACTGCTGCAAATGCCCGGTGTTTCCTGTCGCGACTTCGACACCATCCGCCAGTTCCTGGTGGCCGGAGTCGATGCGAACGACATCATCTGGGCGCTCCAGAATCTGGGGTGGCGGGTGGAAGAACTGGCGAAGAATGGACTCTCGCCGCAGCCATTCCGCACCTTGGTCTCCGCCTTGGAACAGGCCGGACTGAAGCTCGACAGCCTGAACCGGGGCGACACGGACCTGGAGGATGTTGTCGAGCGGGTGGCCGAGAGAAAGAGCACGAACATCATCGAAGCGTTCGCGATGTGGCTGCCGTCGCTCGGGCCCGGCTCATTGGACGCCAATCTGGCGCGGTGGGCATGGAACTGCCTTTGTCAACTGCTGATCCTGGAGGGTGCAAGCCCGGCGTTCCGGGATGCCTTGAGGCGCTGGGCCGATCCGGCGGTGTCCGAAGACGCCGACCCGGTCACCACCAACGCGCCGCCCGAAGTGCGAGCGTGGCTGTCCCGGTTGAGCTACTACCAGGAGCTGTGTGGCAAGGAACCTTCACTGCCCGATTCCGTGGCCAGACTGCTCGGGCACGATGGTCGCCAGGACCGGGAACTCGAATACCTCCGCAAGGCTCGGGACGATGGGCAACTCAACGAGCGGATGGCCGCAAGGCTGACGCTTCTGGAGAGCCGTGATGGAACGGCCCCGGTCTCCTCGGATGAGCGCCTGATCAAGCAGTTGCGCGAGGTCTGTGCGCATATGGCGCTCGATGCAGTCAAGCACCTGGCCCACCGCGAGGCACGCCGCGTCTGGGAGCAGCTCTGCGGTTGTACCCCGCCGCCCCATCTGACGGAGGACGAGACCACCGCCATCGCGGCTTGGGCCACGGGCCTGGATGAAAAGGCTCGGGGCTGCCTGCGCGAGCTGATCGATGGCTGGGGGCGGCAGGGAATGGGCTATCGCCGGAACCTGTCCGCCAACAGGGCCTGGGTCGAGACCGCGTCTCACCGGATGAACATCGAGGCCTGGTTTACCCCCGAGCCGTGCGAGATTGACATCGACGGCCTGCCCGTCACCATCGGTGCCGCCCCCGATCCGTTCCGGGTCTTCCTGATGGGAAGCTACTTCGGGACGTGCCTGAGCTTGGATGATTTCAACAAGGACTCCGTGCTGGCCAACGCCTACGACGCCAACAAGTCGGTGGTGTTTGCCCTGGGGACAGACGGGCAGGTGCTGGCGCGGAAACTGGTCTGCATCGGCTCGGACTACAAGCTCATCGGCTACCGGACCTATGTTGCGGGCGATGAGGTCATCACCAAGGTCAGGCGTGAGGGACTTGTCTCGACCATCGACGCCTTCTGCGGCCGCTGGGCGCAACGGGCCGGGCTGCCACTGGGCTTCGCCGGGAAACCAGCCAAGGTCTCAGGACTCTTCTGGTACGACGACGGCATCCGGTCCTGGGCGGCGGCTGCCATGCGTGTGTGGGCCGACCCCCAAGCTGAAATCAATGTATGCACTGCCGGTGCGGGGCTGATGCCGCCACTGGCAGAGGCACTGGGGGAGCGTTGCCAGGAATGCATCAACCTGCTCACCGAGCTGGGCATCTGGCCGCCCTTCGGATGCGGCGGCGATGTCTGCCTGGAATCCGTGCCCGGGCTTGCCGAGGAATCCCTCGCGCTGCTCGCCCGCACCGTCGAGGACCGGCGGCTGGCGCGTCTGGTCTTTGAGAACGCCACCACGACTGGCGGTCAGATCGAGGCCGTGACATCCGTGACGATGCTGGAGAAGACGGACGATATGGTCGAGCACGTCTTCAGTATCGGCAGGCGCGGCTACGAGCTGGGTGACCGCGCAATGGAAGTGCTCCGGCAAGTCGCATCTCAGAAGGCGTGGCGACTGTTCATGGAGAAAGCGGTTCGGGATCAGGATGAGCCAGCACACAATGTCTGGCTTCCCTTGGCCGCTGCCGACTCGGCGGATTCGGCGAACGCTCTCGTTGATGCGCTGTTGGCCACCACGGATTGCCGCGCCGATGACCGGCAACTCCTGCTGGCCGCCGAGATGCTCGCCATCCTGGGCAGGGAGCTTCCCCGGGCGGTTGTGGTCCGGGCGCTCGCGTCGGAGCGCAGCGGGCCTGGCGGACGACTCAGTTTTGCCCAGTGGTGTCCTGATTGTCCCGACGCTCTGAAACGCCCGAACGTGCAGAGAATAGCCCGGACTGAGGACGACTGGGACGGTGCGGAGCGATACGCCGCCATGGCGGCCGTCGTCGTGGCCATGAAGAACCAGGGGGCCAAGGCCACGGCGTACCTGAGGGAGACAGCGACGCGAGCCCCGTCCGCATTGCTCGCCCTGGCGCTTCAGGACAGCGGCAGGCATCGGGAGTTCATCCGCAAGATGGCGTTGGCCGCTCCGACCGAACCGGCGGCGATCCTGGCATTGCTGGAGTCGGAAGGGATGGATAGGGCGGCAGCAGTCTTGGCCCCAACGATGAGGGACCTGCCCGGACAGGATGAGCGTTGGGGTAAGGCCGTGGCTTTGCGCAATGCATTTCATGAACTCGACGCAGGACGGTCGGTGTCATGCCTGCCTGGGGGCGACCGATTCGGCGATGCTCTACCGCTCCTGCCATACGTACTCGCCTGGCTGCTGAAGTGGACGGATTCCGAGCATCCGAACGTGCCAGCTTTGGCGGCGCTCACGGCAAGCGAGAACTTCGCCGACTTCCTGAGGGCGACAGGCACCGACACGCTGGGTCTCGCCGCCAGGATGGCCAGCCTGCTCCGGCAAGCCGATGGAGAACCAGCCGCCGACCTGCAGCAGGCGCTACATGCCATTTTGAAGAACGAGACGTCCCTTCGTAACGGCGAGTATGCGTTGCTCCTGGGGAAGCTGAGCGGCCACAAGCTCTGGACGGAGCCGCCCCAAGGAGAGCAGTCGAAGCTGTCAGCGGAGGACGCCGTCGGCTGTTCCGGGGCATGGGGGCTGCTGATGGACGACCAGGCGAACCACCGGCCCGTAGTCAAGTGGATCGAGTTTGGGCATTTCTGGGATATCCGGTTCCCGCTTGATTCCCGGCTCGCCGGTCGGGCGATGGAACTACTGGCCGCCTCCAACCCGACCAAGGATCAGGCCAAGGAGATCCGCCCGTTGACGGAGATCGAGCGGCAGCTTCTGCTTCGACACATTCCCAGCGCGCGACCTTGAGCCTGGCCAACGGCCCGCTGGGCGACACCCGGAATTCCGCAAAACGCGCATCTTTGGGGTTGACGCCGACGGACCACTGTGTACATTATACTTGACAGTTAACACAAGGAGCCAAAACCGGTGGCCGGTAATCCAGCATTCGGAAACCGAATACGCGAGCTGCGCGAGGCGAAGCGCCAGACCGATCCGACCTTCTCGCTGCGGCAGTTCGCGCAGCGGGTGGGCATCAGCGCCACGTTCCTCAGCAAGGTCGAGCGGGGCGAGTTCGACCCGCCGTCCGCCGAGAACATCATCAAGATGGCCGAGCTGCTCGGCACCGACGCCGACGAGCTTCTCGCCCTGGCCGGTCGCGTGGACCCGGAACTGGACGAGATCATCCGGCAGCGGCCGAAGGCCATGGCCGAGTTTCTCCGCACCGCCCACCAACACCAGCTCACCGCCGACGAGATCGCGGAACTCACCCGCCGCATCCGCAGGGACAGGCAGGAGTAGAGGTACCGCGATGGCTGGCCGTTCACCCGTGAAGTTCATCCCCGAATCCCGTATTGAGACGGCGGCGCTGTGCCTGCTGGCCGACTACGGCCGCCGCTTCGGCGAGGTCGCGGAGCCGCCGATCCCGGTTGACGAGATTCTCGAGTCGCACCTGGAGCTGGGGTTCGACTTCGACGACCTGCCCGCGCTGGTCGGCAAGCCGGACGTGCTCGGGGCGACCTACGTGCAAGGTCGGCGGGTAGTCGTCGACCAATCCCTGGACCCGTCGGAGTTCCCCGCGAAGCTCGGGCGCTACCGGTTCACCGTGGCGCACGAGATCGGGCACTGGGAACTGCACCGCCATCTCTACCTGCAGAATCCCGCCCAGGGGCAGCTCTTCGACGAACAGGGCCAGCCGTCCATCGTTTGCCGGACCAGCGCGAAGGACTCGATGGAGTGGCAGGCCGACTGCTTTGCCGGACACCTGCTGCTGCCGAAGGAGATGGTGTTCCGGGTCTGGCAGCGGGAGCGCGGCGGTCTCGATCCCTACATCGCCGTCGGCGAGATTGCCGACCTCAGCGCCAAGTGGGGGCTGCGAGACGATGACCGCCCGACGGTAAAGGTCGCGCGCGATCTGGCGCAGGTTTTCCAGGTCTCGGGCCAGGCCATGCAGATCCGCTTGATCGGACTGGGCCTGATCAGAACGGAAGAACCGGAACCCGACCTGTTCTCCATCATCCAGAACTGAACGGAGGTGACGCACCCGACCGAAAACAGCATCGCGGCTCTCTCTTTTTTAGCATGGCCGTTTAGTGTATAGGCCACCCGGTACGCTGGCGGGCGAAGCAGGCACAACAACAGCAAGACGCGGAGGGTGAGGTGGCGACCCTCCAAACATCAAGGAGCATTCCCATGGGCAAGAACCAACACGTGGTCCCGCACGGCGACGGCTGGGCCGTTCGCGGCGCGGGCAGCACCCGGGTGACGTCGACCCATTCGACGCAACAGGACGCGGCGGCACGCGCCCGCGACATCGCCATTCGCCAGCAGAGCGAGGTGGTGATCCACCGGCCCAACGGCCAGATCCGCGACCGCGACAGTTACGGGGCGGACCCGTGTCCGCCGAAGGACACGAAACACTGAGTTCCGACCCCGGGTCGGGCACGGAGTCCGGCCCGGGCATTACCCCCAACCCCTACTCACCGAGAAAGGAATCCTTTGGCTCACTACAACCCCAAAACCGTGCTGCGTCAGGTCAGCAACGCCCTGCTCAAGGAGTTCATCGAGGGCAAGGGACATCACCTCACCGTCGCCTGGGACGAGATCACCGAGACCCAAGTCCAAGGAATCTATGACGAGTTTCTGCACCTGCCCGAACGGGCACGGCGCGAGATCGAACTCGACATGCAGGATGTCCACGCCATGGCCTCGGAAGACGGCATCCGGGCCCTGGTGGAAACCGGGCGGTCCCATGACCGGCCCATCGCCGAGGACCTGGAACGGCACGAGAGCCGCTACGACAAGGCCATGTGGGCATTGCTGCACCGCCCGGATGTCTGGCAGGATGCCGTGACCTTTGCCCACGCCGACCGCCTGCCGCCCCGCTACTGGGAGAAACGGAACAGCCTGCCCAAGCAACCGCCCGACATCTCCGCCGCCACGGCGGAACGGCTCGGCCAAGCCATCTCGGCCTTCTTCGTCCAGGCCGAAGGTCGAGGCCGGTTGTCGCGGGTCGAGCGGTTCCGGCGGACCCAGGATCTGGACTACTTCTTCGTCTACCTCAGCGACTACCCGGACACGACCGTCACCTGGAACGATGACGAACAGCTCGTGCGCGAGAAGCGCCGCCACGCCTTCGAGGTGGTCTATGCTTTCGACCGCAGTGCCGGGACGCTGGACATGTACGCGCGCGGCGGCCACAAGGTGGTCCGCCCCCTGCAGGAGATCTTCGCCGACACGGTGCTCGGCGTCGCCCTCGATCCCGAAGACCCGGACGAGACCCCCTACCGCGTGGACGACCTCAAGATGCGCGGCTTCGCCTTCCCGACCGACCCGGAGGACGGCATCACGGAGGTGGCCGTGCGGCGGCTGCGACTCTCCGTTCTCGGCAACCCGCGCAAGCAGTTCATGGTTTCCCGGCTGGACGACAGCGGTCCCGATGCCATGTACGACTCGCTGGAGAACGAGATCAACCAGGACAACCTGCCGCTGTCGTTGCTGCGCGTCGAGCGGGCCACCATCACCATGAAGCTGGCCGGGCGCGGCCGAGTCCGGAAGCTCACCTTCGAGGTCGGGCCGAAGTCCTGCAACCTGAAGGGGAAGAGCGACGAACTCCGCGAACTGGGCGAGAAGTACCTCAGGAGGTGGGGCATTGAAGCCGCCTGACCCGCTTGCACTGTTCTGGGACATGGCCCAGCTCGCCGACCCGGTCGTGTCCCACGATGATCTTGTGAGGATGCCGCGCGCGACGCGCGATGCGTTGCGCACGGCCGACCTCCTCGCACCGTACCGGAGCGCGCACAGCGTCGTCTGCGACGCCTGCGCCGAGGGCCACGTCGAGGAAGTGGACGCCGTGACCCGCCCGAACGGCGTCACCCAGCTCTTCATCTGTTGCCCGGAGAACGGGCGCATCGAGGTCGACCCCGAGCGGCTGCGCCAGTGGACGCCCCGGTACGGTGCCGTCGCCGGACTGATCGTCGAGTCCCTGGACACCAGGGGCGGCTGCCGGGAGACCGTTCCCGGACGGGTGTGGGACCTCGGGTGTGTCGTCGTCGCCGGACAACTGCATGATGTTTGGCTGGTCCGGCGGCTTACCGCCGACCTGCGTCCGCGCCTTGTAGGCGACCAAGCGTCGGTCCTCTTTCTCCTCGGGACAAGGCCGAGGGATGACCTCGGGGTCGTGTCCGAGCGCGTCTTCGAGGTCCGCCACCTCGTCCGTCTGCGGGATGGTGCCCTGTGCTTCGACGCCGACATCGTCCGCGTGCAACTGGCCGAGTGCCGCACCTCGGCGCGCCAGGACGGCACCAAGACCATGCCATCGCCCGCCATCGAGGCCCTCCACTCGGACGTTCGCCGGATCATGGACCACACCGCCCCCTTGCCCGCCGCCGTCGCGGCAGTGGGCAGAAACGTCGACGCTGTCCTGCAGACCACCACGGCCATCGCGAAGAACGAATACGAACTCCGGCAGGAGAACGCGGAACTGCGCGAGCTGGCCAAGGGCGGCATCCTGCAGTTCGCCACGCGCATCGAGGCGGATGACTTCCGGGCCTTCGCCGCCGTGATGCTGGCCGGGAACCGGAACAAGGCGGCGCAGTGCCTGGGCGTTCCGCAGCGGACGTTCTACGACCGGGTGGACTCGTGGCTGGTGCGCGGACCCGATTACCGGCGGATGCACCGCATGGTCGAGTGGCGCAAGAAGTCGCTGCGTAAGATCAAGGTGCGGCTGGACGATTCGCTGCTCGGCACCGAGATCGACGGCCAGGCCGAGAACCCGGAGACCATCCGCGACGTGCTCGCTGCCATTCGGGACGGGAACGACGCGCGGAGCCACGACGATCTGCTTCGGGACATCCTGCAGGCGATCATCAACCAGAACCCCGGCAACTGGCAGAGCATCCGGGCCGAACTCGTGGAAATCCTCGAGGGGGAAGTCGCGCCGCAATAATCGCCGCAAAACCGTCCGTTTGTTGCAACTCATTCATCTCACGGGGATAGCGCCGCCGCTATCCCCGTTCTTTTTGCCCGGTTCCGCAATTTCCCGGACCTCCAGACCGTGGTTGGACAGTCCGCCACGGCGAACACACAGGAGGCCGCCGTATGGCACCGGGAATCCGCAAATCCGATCTCACGCCCCGCCAGTTCCACCTCGTCACCGAGATGCAGCGCATCCGCTTCGGCTGCATTGAACGCCTGCTCGTACGCGACGGCGAGCCGGTGTTCGAGCCGGGGCTCACCCAGTCGCTGCGCAAGATCAGGCTCAAGGGCAGGAACCGCCCGCACCCCGCGAGCGCCCTCGACACCGCCTACCTCAAGGACGAGGTGGTCGAGCTGCTCGGGCACCTGCGCGAAATCCGTCACGGCCTGATCCGCTCGCTCACGGTCATCGACGGGCTGCCCTTCGATCTCGACGTCGAGGAAGACCCGGGCGACGCGCCCGGGCTGGCCGTCGCCGCGCCTTTTTTGCCGGGTCGTCCGCCAGTTCGCGGCATCGCCGTAGAAGAAATGCCATGAAGGCGGCGCGCAGTGCACCGACCCGAAACCAACAGGAGCATCCCATGAGCAAGACCGTTACCCGCATCTCAGACCTCTGTCCCGCGCAGCGCGCCCTCGTCGAGGAAATGCAGCGCATCCGCTACGGCACCATCGAATGGCTGGCCATCCGCGACGGTCTCCCGGAGTTCGTCGCGGACACCCTCTGCCTGCCCGCCTACCAGATCGTCGGCAGCAACGGGCCCCACCCGGCCAGCGACCGGGACGACACCGTGCTCAAAGCCAAGGTCGTGACCCTGCTCGAGCGGTTCCGCCAGGTCGGTCACGGCCTGGTGCGCGTGCTCAAGGTCGTCGATGGCCTGCCCACCGGCTTTATCCTCGAAGAACGCCCCGGCGGCGGACCATCCGCCGCTGTCCGTTCACTTTTCCCGCCTGTCCGCCCGCCAGTTGGCGCGGCGGCGGTGAATAAGATTCAATGGGGGCGTTGACGCAATGGTGCGTTCAATCGCCAACCCGTGCCGGACGGTCCGCCGGGCGCACAAGCGCAGGTCTCCGTGGGCAATCAACCCAGCATCAAGGAGACCTGCCATGCCCCGCTGCACCGATACCGAGCCGCTGCCGCCCGAGGCGCGTCGCCGCGAGGTGGCCCGGATTCTGGCCGCCGCCGTGGTCCGCTTGCGAACCCGTACCGCGCCGTTGCCGACGTTAACGGAAAAACTCTCGAAAAGTTCTCCGGCCGCCCTTGCATCCGCGCCCTGTTCAGCGACTCATGTCACTGTCCGTGAGGACGTTAACAACCAACCGGAGGACAGACCATGAGCATCGACATCGATCAGGAAGTGGCCGCCATGCAGCGGCTGTCAATCGGCGAACTGCGCGAGAAGTACGAGCGCGTGTTCGGCGAGACGACGACCACCCGGCACGCGGAGTGCCTGATCCGGCGCATCGCCTGGCGC
>MWEG01000091.1 GCA_002070945.1 Lentisphaerae bacterium ADurb.Bin082 | reverse complement strand
CCGGCAAAAATGTATCATGCTTACAGTCATGCCCCTTTGCGCCGTAGGCGCTTAACCATGCTTAACCCCAGGCTTCAGCCTGGGGATAGACGTGCCCCAAAACTGGTGCCTTGTAAAGGCACTACAGAAGACTGACCCATTACAAAATAGAATCCATCCCAAAAAGCCTCGGCAGGCATTTCCCCACGTCAAGACCTACCTTTGCCAGGTCTTTTTCGCCATAACACCAACACAGTTGCCGCTGGTCACATTTCCAGCGCCGCACCCAGAGCCTGATAGCGCTGGTATAGAATGTCATAATCATGCGCCAAGTCGGGACGCGGTTCGTAGACGGCATCAAATCCCGAGTTCATCTTCGTCATGGTGGTCATTGTATCAGGATAAAATCCGCTGGCGACAGCGGCGAACATGGCAGCGCCTAAAGCGCAAGCCTGCTCTGACCTGACAACCCGCAATGGGGCCTGCAAGACATCCGCGCAAATCTGCATCACAAACGGCGATTTGCGGGCAATGCCGCCGACAGCCCTGATGCCATTCACAGCAATGCCCTCTTCCCGGAAACGCTCCAAAATGGCCCGAGCGCCAAAAGCCGTGGCCTCGACGAGGGCGCGGAAAACCATCGGCGGAGTCGTCGCCAGGTTAAGTCCGGTAATCGCGCCAGTCGCCTGCGGATTGGCGTCTGGACTGCGGCGGCCGTTGAGCCAGTCCAAGGCCAGGACTGCGCCAGGCTGAACCTGTTCCGCATCAGCGGTCAGACGCGCAAAATCGACGTCGCCGCCATAACTGACAAAGCGCCGGAACCAGGCGTAGACATCGCCGAACGCCGATTGCCCTGCTTCCAGGCCGGTCATCCCCGGCAGCACTGAGCCATCCACCTGGCCGCAGATTCCACGCACGCAACGGTCGATTTTCGGCGCGACCAGCACGTCGCAGGTGGACGTTCCCATGACCTTGACCATCTGACCAGGAGTAATGCCAGCACCGACTGCGCCGACGTGACAATCAATAGCGCCGCCAGCCACGGCGATGCCGGGAGGCAGCCCAAGCTGTTTCGCCCAGGCCGGCGTCAGCATCCCGACCGGCAAGTCAGCTGTGTACGTGTCTTGATAAAGTCGTTCGCGCCAGCCAGCCAGAAGCGGATCCACGGTGCGCAGGAAATCGTCGCTGGGCAGTCCACCCCAGGACGCATGCCATAAAGCCTTGTGGCCAGCGGCGCAACGGCTGGGTCGGACAGGTGCGCCAGCCAGGGTGGCTGTAATCCAATCGCAAAGCTCGACGAATCCGGCGGCGGCCTCGCGCACGGCGCGGTCATAGCGCAGCACATACAGCAGCTTGCTCCAGAACCACTCGCACGAATACATCCCGCCGGAATAGCTGGTATAGTCCACGCCGTCCCAGTTATGCGCCACCTCGTTGATGCGGTCCGCCTCGGCCAGGGCCGTGTGGTCTTTCCACAGCACGAACATCGCATTGGGATTATCCTGGAAGCCCTGGCGTAGAGCCAAGGGCGCACCATCGGCATCAACGACGCAGGGCGTTGAGCCTGTGGTGTCAACGCCGATTCCAGCGATTCGAGCCGGGTCCAGGGCGGCTTTAGCCAGCGCTGCCTTGACGGCTGCAGTCATGGCCTCCAGGTAGTCCTGCGGATGCTGCCGGAACTGGCTGGCAGCGGCATTGCAGTACAGGCCGCTTTTCCAGCGGGGGTACTCCTGCACCGCCGTCGCAATCATCTCGCCTTCGGCGGTGATCAAGGCGGCGCGTACGCTGTCAGTGCCAAAGTCCAGGCCGATAAAGACATCTCGCATAATGCCTACACCATTAGATTGAACGGGCTGGCCGCCTTGTCATCAGCGGCCAGCCCAGGTTGTTTCGATAGTCGTGGCTGGCACATTACCCAGGGCGGCGCGAACCCTCTGTGCCTTCGCTCTACTGTCCACTAATGTCCACTGATGTCCACGTCCACTGACCGCTGACGTCCACTGATGTCCACAGTCCATCGTCTACTGACGTCCATTAGTGTCCACTAGAGTCCATTGTCCATTGTCCACTAAAGTTTCACGACTTTGTTCTTCTTGCCAGAGTCGTACAGCGCCATGATGAGCTTATGGGTGGTGTTGAGGATAAGCTCACCGCTGATTTCCGGGTTCTCGCCCTCGGACAGGGCTTCATAGAAGTCGTCAATCTGCTTAGCATGGCTGGCACCCCAGTAGGACGGCCCGCCGCCGTAGTCAAAGACTTCGGTCGGATTAGGCTTAGCCACGAATTCACGGCCGTCATAGAGGGTGACTTTGGCTTCTTCAGCGATGATTTTGGCCGTGCCCAGCTCACAGGTCAATTCAATCTCAATGGCGGCGTCATGGCTGTAGTAGTTCATGCACCAGAAGGACGCCTTGACACCATCCTTGAAAGCGATCAGACCGTCAGCGCAGTCCTCGACTTCAATCACGCCTTTATGGTTGCGGTTGGCGATGCTGACGTCAACGAAATCAAGATTGGCGCCCTTGTCGCCATAGCCGACGAACCAGCACATCAGGTCAATCGTATGGATAGCCTGGTCGATGATAGCGCCGCCGCCTTCCTTGTCCCACGTTCCTTTCCAGTTGCTGCTGGTGTAGTATTCAGGCGTCCGGCACCAAGTCACATGGCAGCGAGCCGCAAGAATCTTGCCGAGGATGCCGCTGTCCAGGGCTTTTTTCACGAGTTTTGAACCGGCGTTGTAGCGGTTCTGGAAGATGACGCCGAGGGTGCGACCCGTCTTTTTCGAGGCGGCGACCATGTCCTTGGCCTGCTGCATGGAAATGGCCATCGGCTTCTCGGTCAGCACATGGCAGCCGAGTTCCATAGCGCGGATGGCGACCGGCGCATGCAGGTAATGCGGCAGGCAGATGTGCACAACGTCGAGCTTCTCTTTAGTAATCATCTCCTCGTAGTCAGTATAGACTTTTTTGCATCCGAACAGCTGGGCGCGCGCTTTAGCCCGATCAAGCTCCAAATCACAACAGGCCACGACCTTGGCATTCTCCTGCGCTTGCACTGGCATGCCATGAAAGGGCGAAATGCGACCGCAGCCAATGATTCCAACCTTGAATTTTTTCATGTCGAGATGAGTTCTTTCTTTACTTGCCGAAATACGAACCTTGCAGCCGGTAAGGCGGCACCCACTGAAACAAAACAATTAATATAACCACGGTTGCAGGAATTGGTAACGCGGCAGGTTAAAAAACAGAGACAAGGCGTCCCAGGGCGTCGCCTGCGGCCTCGTATGTAGTTCAAGCTTCAGCTTGCCGTATGTTTCGCACTTTCTGCGCTTTAGTCGCTTCGCGACCGGTTTCCCCGTACAGCACACCCTAAAAAATCTGCGTCATCAGCGTAATCTGCGGATAAAACAACAGCTCACCCCTCGCCCCTCGCCCCTCGCCCCTCGCCCCAAAGCATCGTCTCAGCGTCCGGTATATTCACGAACTCGCCGTGCAGCGGCTTTGCCGCGGGCGATGATGTCCTCTTCGCCGGGGACGACGCGATGGCGCATAAGCACACGGCCATTGCAAATCACTGTGTCGATGCAGGAGCTGTCAGCCGAATACACCACATTAGCCAGCAGGTGATGGTCAGCGACGAGCAGGGAATGGTCACTGTCCAGGAGCAGACAATCTGCCAGCTGGCCAGGGGCGATTTCTCCGGCATCCAGGCCAAAGGCGCGGGCGCTGACAGCGGTCGCCGCTGCAAACACGTCCTCAGCCTTGCCGGCCGTCGGGTCGCCGGCTTCATCTTTAGCGGCCAGGGCTGCGAATTTCATTTCTTCGAGCATAGAGAGATTGTTGTTGGAGCTGCACCCGTCCGTTCCCAAGGCAATTCGGATGCCGGCCTTGGCGACTGCCTGGAAACGGAAACGCCCGGACACCAGTTTCAGGTTCGAACAGGGATTATGGACGATGACGCAATCGCGCTCGCGGATAATCGCGATATCGTCATCGGTAAGATGGCAGCAATGCGCCAGGATAGTACGCGGTCCGAGCACGCCGAGTCGGTCAAGGTAGGCGATCGGAGTCGCCTGATGCGCTTGCTGGCAGTCATCGACTTCGCGCTGGGTCTCGGCGGCGTGGATGTGCAGATAACCGTCAAAGTCCTGCGCTTCTTCCCGCGCCCGCTTCAGGCCCAGGCCTGATACCGTGTAGATGGCGTGCGGCGCTGGTATGATCATAATCCGGTCCGAATACGAACTGCGAGCCGCTATGATGGCCGCATTATCGCGCGCATTGCGTTCCAGCACCACACCGGGGCTGGACTCGATGTACAGCAGGCCGATGGCGGCCCGCACCCCCATTTCCTCCGCCGCGCGTATAGTTTCCGCCTGGCTCCAGTACATATCATTAAAGAACACTGTCCCGGTCTTGATCATTTCCAGGATAGCCAAGCGGCTTCCGTCATAGATGTCTTCCGGCGTCAGCTTGGCTTCAGCCGGCCAGATGTATTCATTCAGCCAGACAAACAGATCCAGGTCATCGGCAAAGCCGCGGAACAGGGACATGGCCGCGTGAGTATGGGCATTGTAGAAAGCCGGAATCATCGCCATGCCGGCAGCATCCAGGGTTTCGGCGCCGGCCGGAGCAGCGAGGTCTGCCCCCAGCGCCGCAAACCGATTGCCCTGGATCAACACGTCGATCAGGGCGCCATTGACATGTGTGTTTTTAATCAACAGCTGGTTCATGCGTTTTCTTTCTCGGCCTGCCGCAGCTGGCTTCATCACGCGAGCAGGAGATGCGCGATGGAAAAATAGATGAACAGGGAAAAGGCGTCCACGATCGTGGTGATCATCGGGCTTGCCATCAGGGCCGGGTCGCAACGCAGGCATTTCGCCGCCATTGGCAGCGCCCCGCCGATCAGCTTAGCAAAGACAATCGTAATGAACAGAGTCACAGTCACCGTCAGGTTGGTGCGCAGGTCGGCGTTTTTCACCAGGAAGAAAATGCGGAGGAAGTTAACCAAGGCCAAGCCGATTCCCACCAGGACGCCGACGCGTATTTCCTTCCAGAACACTTGCAGCCAATGCTGAAGCTCGATTTCGCCGATCGCCATGCCGCGGATGACGAGCGTTGACGCCTGCGCGCCGCAGTTGCCGCCGGTGTCCATCAGCATTGGGATGAAAGCCGCCAGGAACACCGCCGTCTGCAACAGCTCTTGGAAATGGCTGATGATAGCACCCGTGAAGGTGGCCGAGATCATCAACACCAGCAGCCAGACGATGCGGTTGCGAGCCAGGCGCAAGATGCCGGTCTTGAGGTATTCGTCCTCAGAGGGATGCAGAGCCGCCATCTTCTCAAAGTCCTCGGTGTTCTCCGCCTCGATGACGTCGATGATATCGTCAACCGTGATGATTCCGACTAGGCGATCCTCGCGATCCACCACCGGCATCACGATCAAGTCGTAGTCCTTGAATTTCTCCGCCACCTCTTCCTGGTCTTCGAGGGTATGGACATAGATCACCGACGTTGTCATGATGTCCCGCACCAGGCTGTCTTCGGGGCTAAGAATGAGGCGTCGCAGCGACACCGCGCCGGTCAGTTTGCGGCCTTCGCCGACAACATAGCAAGTGTAGATGGTTTCCTTGCCACCGCCTTGACGGCGGACATTGTCCAGCGCCTCGCGGGCGGTCAGCTTTTCCGACAAGATGACGTATTCGACCGTCATCAGGCTGCCGGCGCTGTAGTCGGGGTATTGGAGTATCTTGTTGATTTCGCCGCGTTTGGTTGGCTCGGCCTGGCTGAGGATGGCGTTGACCATGTTGGCTGGCAGCTCTTCCAGGAAATCGACGGCATCGTCAACCGGGAGTTCCTTGAGGATGAGGGACAGGCGATGCTTGGAGATGCCGTCCACGACTTGTCGTTGCAGGTCGCTGGGCAAGTAGGTAAAGACAGCTGCGGCCTGGTCTTTAGGCAGCATGCTGAAAATAAGCAGCTGTTTATCCGGTTCTTCGACGCCTTCGAGTTCGTCGGCGACGTCCACCGGATTCATGGCAATCATCATCGCCCTCAATTCGGCATGGCGGTTTTCCTCCAGCATCTCCACAAATTGTCCCATTGGCAGAGCCCTCCTTAAATCGTCTTACCATACCTTACAATTCAAATACCCCGGTGTTCTCGCCTCGGCTTCTGGCCGGGCCTTGGGGTGTGCAGTTATGTTTTGCCGTCACCGTCAATTCTTGGGTGCTGACAGCCACACTGGCCAGGCTGCGTCCTGGTTAAGGGCGCCATCGACCAGCTGGACGACGATGGCCAGGGCGTCTTCGCTGCCAGCAAGTCGGTCTTGGCCAGTTTCGATAGGCACCCGGAAGGAAGCCGGTAGCAGTTCGTGCTTGCGTATCAATTCAACGCCGTCCTGGTAGACGACGCATCGTCCAGGCAGGCCGCGAAAGTTCAGGAACAGCTGCGGCCGGCGCCTGACGTCTTCCGGCAATTCGGTCAGCCGGCAATTCAGCAGCAGCCACAGGGGCTTGCCAGCCATGTCGGGGGATACTTGTCCTCGCCACGGCCGGTCTAGCCGGAAAGGCGGTGACAGGGCAGCGGCCCGCCAGGTGGCCAGGGAGTCCTTCTGCCAGGCGTGATTAATGGCGACGCCTTCGCCGTCAATCCGCAGCAACGCGAAATTCGGCAGGGGCTGCACTGGCTCGGCGTCCCGGAACAAAGTTTGCCAGCCCAGGCCGACCAGGTCGCCAGCAGCGTTTTCCCAGCGTTCCTGCCAAAGCAGCCACGGCGACAGCTCGGCCTTGAAATTCTGCCGGAAGAGCTGCAATTGCCGCGCCGCGTCCAGTCCTGCGGTCATGGCGTCAGCGTCGGCCAGGTCGCGGTTCAGGGCTGTCCAGACCTTGAGTTGGAGAACGGCGTGTTCATGGTGCAGGGTCAATGTTTCCAGCTGCTCCTTCAGCTCGGCATGATTTCCTGCTACGGCCTTGGTCAGCGCCAGGTCGAGGTGCCGGACCGTGTCTGCGACTACCTCCTGGGTCAGGCGGGTTTTGAGCAATTCTGCCAGGGCTGGCATTTCCGGCAGGCAATAGCCATGTTCAGGGCAGCTCAGGCTGGGAAGAATCCTGGTGTTGAACAGTTCTTCCCAGGCTTGGCGATAGGCCAGGACATGCGGCGTCGCCTCGTGATAGACAGGCGTCAGGTCAACGCCAGGCGGCGGCGCGGTCAGGCTCAGGCCCAGGCCCAGGGGGAGCAACGGCAGGGGGATGGCGTCTGCCGGGGCGTCGCGCCAGCCCAGCAAAACAAGCGAACGCCCGTAGAGATAAGTGCGCGAGCAGGGGGGGACGGAGTAGTTCGACGTTCCAAGGCAGCTGAACAGCGGAATAGCCAGCGCTGCCAGGACAGCTGCGAATAATGCGGTTTTCAACTTCACCGTGACAGCCTCCTGGTTTTCGGCCAGCCCGAAAAAAGGCGAAACGTGACTCCCCATCCGACCCAGGTCGGGCAGGACAAAAAAAAGAACAAAAGAATAATATAACCCCAAAACCGCCGGAAGATGGCGACACGTTCGACATTTCCTGCGTCGGTTTTTGCAACGGCTGAAAAAACCGGCAGCGCGGAGAATCCGCGCATTAGGCGACGGCTTCCGGAAAAACGGCGTTTCAGGCGCGATGGCAATGAGCTAAGAAAAATCGCTGGTTATGACTTTTTGGCCGATTCGAACCGGCTCAAAGTCAGCCAAATGGGATTTTTTTTGCAAAAAATGCGTTTTTTTTCAAAAAAAGGCAAAAAAACTTCTTGAGACGATTTGCAAAGCCCTATAAGTGCATAGTAAAGTATAATGACTTACGGAGATAGTATCCGTATTATCGGATGCATGGTGCATCCGAAGTAACCACCCTCAAACAAGGAAGGTTGAGCCATGGACGCAGAATTCTACGATGTGAAAGAGCGGAAAAAGGTCAAAGCCCCCGTCATCGAAAAAGTGACGTACGCCAATGGCCGCCATGCCTTCAAGGCGAAAACCAAAGATGGCCGCAGCCTCACGCGTTTTGTCAGCGCGGACGAATATGCCAAGGCTGACGTCCCCTGCGCCAAAGGCGGAGCCAAAGCCAAGAAGCCCGCCGCCAAGAAAGCCGCCGCCAAGAAAAAATAACCAGCGGGCGCATTGACGAACTCCAGGCGTTCGAGGCTCAAAGCCATTCTCCGAATGCAAAAGATGGCTGTCGGTCATGCCGACAGCCATCTTTTTTGTGTATGTTCGTGGATGAGCGGCGGCCTGGCTCAGGCTGATTTTCGCAATTCTTCGATATGGTCCAGGGTGCGGTCGATGGCGCCGCGGTAGCGTTCGACGACTTGGCGCGCCTTCCGGCCCAGGCTTTCCCGTTCGGCTGGTGAAGCCAGCAGGCGGCGCAGAGCCGGCTCCAGGGCTGCCTCGTCCGGCAACTCGATAGCTGCCTGGTGCTGCTGGAACAGGGCCGCCACCGTCCGGAAATTTTCCATGTGACAGCCATGCAGGATTGCCTTGCCGAAAATGGCCGGTTCGATGATGTTGTGCCCGCCCGTCTGGCCAGCCAGGCTTTTGCCGACGTATGCGATGTCGGACGCGCCATAGAAATTCATCAATTCGCCGGTGGTGTTGACCAGGAGGACCTCGGCGGCGCCAGCGCCGTTTTCTGTTGTTGGCTTCAGCAATTTCCAGGTCAGGCCGCGTTCCCGCAGGATTTTTTCGATTTCCGGCGTCCTCTCGCAGTGTCGCGGCGTCAGGATCAGCCGCAGGTTCGGGAAGTCCTCCCGGAGTTTTTGATAGGCATCGCAGATGATCTCTTCTTCTCCGGCATGGGTGCTGCCAGCAATGAAAGTCACGCGCTCGCCAGGGCCGAAGCAGTCGTCGAGGACGGCTGTCTTGTCTGCCTGGTTCACATCTGGCACCTGGTCGAATTTCATGGTGTCGCAGACCTTGATCCTAGGGTCGTCGCCGAGGACGCGGGCAATGCGGCTGGCGTCTTCCGGCGTCTGCACGCAGAGGCAGCTGAAAGAAGAGAAAATTGGCCGAAAGATAAAAGACCATTTGGCGTAGCCGCGGCTGGAGCGGTCGGACATTCGGCCATTGACCAGCACGACCTTGGCGCCGCAGCGGGCGGCCTGGCGGATGAGATTCGGCCAGATTTCGACTTCGAAGATGATGAGCACGACTGGGCGAATCAGCCTCAAGGCGCGACGGATCGCCCACCAGAAGTCAATGGGGCAGTAGATAAGCTCAATGCCAGGGGGGAGCTTCTGCTTGGCAGTGGCGTAGGCAGTTGAGGTGCTGCAAGAAAAGACCAGGTTGTCCTCGGGTCGCCGTTCCTGCCAACGCCGCATGAAGCTGATGGCCGCTACCGTTTCGCCGACGCTGACAGCATGAATCCACACCGGGTTGGCCAGCGTTCGCAAGCGGCTGGCAGTAGCACGGTCGAAAAAGCCGAGGCGCTGCCAATACTCCCGGCTAAGACCGCCGCGACGGCGCAGATGCACAACATAATATGGCAGATAAACCAGAAAAAGCAGCGGGAAAAAAAGATTGTAAAGCAAAAACATAAGCGGATTCCTGGAACTCGTTGTTGAAAATCCCGATGCATAAACGTAAGCCAGCAATGCCGAAAATCAACTCAGCTGAAGGGGGTTAGTGGGCGAGCGGGCTTTGTTTAGGGGCGAGGGGATTTTGTGGACGGTGTGGACGGTAGGCTGACGCATAAATTACATGCAGCCGCCACCGTCCACCATGTCCACCATGTCCACAGCCACAGCGACAAAAACATTAAAAGCTCGAAACGTACGGCACTGTCCACAATCCAATGCCCTGCATCGGTGCTTGCTTTGTTTTTGTGCAATTATGGCATACGTTATCATCATGTCAGCAAGCAGGTGATAGCCTGTTGCGTCTCTGTCTCCAAAACCGTTAATGTGCAACATACTGGAGCGATCATGTTTATCAAACACCTCGGCCCTGCAATCATTCTGTCTTGCCTTCTGGCTTCCCCCCTGGCCTGGAGCCAGCGCAACCTGAACGGCGCCTACGGGATCATCAATGGCATTGACCAGGCGGCACAGTCCTGCTTTCTGCTCACGTCAACGGGTTATGACCCCCAGACTCAGGAAGGAACCTGCCGGTATCAAATTTTCTGGAACGACAAAACTACCTTCACCAGCACCAAGACCCTGGCAGCCATGACTGACATCAAGCCAGACGATGTTGTCCTAATCGACTTAGCCGCAGACCAAGCCGCCCTGGCCCAGGAGGGCAAGCCATTCCAAGCCGCAAGGGTAATCGTCCAGCCCGCAGGAACCAAAGCTGTCGTCGGCTGGGCCAACAGCGCCAAAACACGCTTGATGACGACAGTCACGCCGTTGGCTGCCACGAGAGGGGAAATCACCCTGGATGAACGGAAAATCGCCTTCCGTGCGTTGCCGCTGGCTTTGCAGAGGACCGAGCTTTTCCCAGTCGCCGAGCTGAAAAATTCGTTGACCCAGGTCCGGGTGTTTGGCGCCTTGCAGGCTGATGGTCGTTTTCTGTGTTCGCTTATGCAGGTCACTCCTCTGCCTGATCCGCGTCTGACCGATGATCCGAACCTGCCGCGCGTCCTGGTCGTTGGCGACTCCATCAGCATGAACTACCACGAAGCCGCCAAGCAGGCCCTCGCTGGAAAGGCCAACTACTATCGCATCAACGGCAATTCCGGCGACACCAACCGCGGCGTGGCCAATTTCGTACTCTGGCTTGGCGACACCTCGGTCAAGGGGCTGCATTGGGATGTAGTCGTCATCAATCACGGCCTGCATGACCTGCGCCTGCTTGACGGCGATGTGCACCAGGTCAGCCTGGAACAGTACCGCAAAAACCTCGAAACCATCTTCACGATGGCCGTCAGCAAAGGCTTCAAGGTCATCTGGTGCACCACCACGCCTGTCCCCGGAACCCGCACCACTGGCTCCCGGCGACGCAAAGATGACGACAAGCTCTACAACCCGGTCGCCGCCGAAGTCTTGCAGAAATTCCCCACTATCACCGTCTGCGACCTCAATGCATTCGTCCGTGCCAGCAGTGTTTTTGACCAATGGCGCCTGGGCGTCGACGTCCATTTCAAGGATGAAGAACGCACAGCCCTAGGCCAGAAGGTCGCAGAAACGATCCTTAGCGTCCTGAAAAAATAGCGGCGAGCGGCGAACGGCGAGAAACTGTGGTTTTATCCGCAGATTACGCTGATGACGCAGATTCTTTTGGGCGAAGCCGTGAAGCGGCAAAAGCCCTTCGCGCCGCCAGGCCTATAGACGGCAGCCAGAAGTCCGCACAGCAAGCGCCCATCACAAGATTTCGCACAATAACAAAAAACAGGCGCGCTTCCATGGAGGAAGCGCGCCTGCGTGTTTTCAGGGCGAAGCTGCGGTTGCACCGTCGGCAACGTCAGGCTTTGGGCGGCTCGGCCTTGGCGGCAGTCTTGTCGTCGGCACGGACGATTTTGACCTTGGCTATCGCCTTCACTTCGCTGTGCAGCTTGATTTCGACTTCGCTGGAGCCCAGCTCGCGGATCGGCTCGTCGAGAACAATGATATTGCGTTCGATTTCGATGCCATGAGCCAGCAGCGCTTCGGCGATCTGGGAGGGGCCGACAGAGCCATAGAGCTTGTCGTTTTCGCCAGCGGCCATCGGAATCACCAAAGTCGTCTTGGCGATTTTGTCAGCCATTGCCTTGGCCACGTTGATGCGCTCCTCGTGCTGCTTCTGCATGAGCAGCTTTTTGGCCTCAATGCGCCTCAAAGCTCCCTTAGTAATCGGCTCGGCAAGTTTGCGAGGCAGAAGGAAATTGCGGGCATAGCCTGCGGAGACATGCACTTCGTCGCCGATCCGTCCCAAACCTTCGACATCTTCCCGGAGAATGAGTTGAACAGACATCGTTATCAGCTCCTTTCAGGTGTATCAGAGAACGAGAGCCAAAATGCGGGCTCGCTTGACGGCAATCGCCAAAAGTTTCTGGTGCTTGAAGCAGTTGCCGGTGATGCGGCGCGGAAGAATCTTGCCGCCTTCAGTCTGAAAACGGCGGAGCAATTCCACGTCTTTGAAGTCAATGTTGAAAATCTTGTTTTCGCAAAGACGGCAATTCTTCTGCCGCATAACCTTGCGGCGACGACGCGGTTTCTGGGCTTTCATGGATGCATCCTTTTATCTATTTAGACTCTGATTTTTTGGATAAAACATAACATATCGTCGGATGAACAGCGAACGAGCTTCAGAAGGGAAGATCGTCGCCGCCGCTGTCTTCTTCGGGCAAAGGCTCAAACTGAGGCATGGACGGCGCGGACGGCGCGGACGGCGCGGACGGCGCGGACGGCGCGGACGGTGGCTGGGGCTGACTGCCCGATGCAGCCGGAGGAGGAGGTGGTGGTGGCGGCTGCCAATTGCCCTGGGGGTGGCTTTGAGCCTGGCCACCCTGCTGCTGCGGAGGCTGCCAGCCGCCCTGCTGCTGCGGAGGCTGCCAGCCGCCCTGCTGCGGAGGCTGCCAACCGCCCTGCGACGGCGGTTGCTGCCAACCGCCCCCCGGAGCAGCCGGACCGCGCTGGTAAGGCTGGCGCTGCTGCCAGCCGCCCTGCGACACAGGTGGAGGACCGTCCTGCGGACGCTGCCAGCCGCCCCCCGGCGGATAGGCCGCATTGGCCTGCTCATCCTCAGCATAGCCGCCGTCGCGCCCGGACGGAGCGCCGCCAATCAGCAGGACGCGCTCAGCCGTCACCGACAGCCGACTGCGCTTCTTGCCAGTGTCGCGGTCATCCCATTGCTCGTAATAAAGACGCCCTTCTACAAAGGCAGGCGACCCTTTACGAAGATATTGCGCGACAATCTCACCGGTGCGACCGAACGCGCTGATGTCAACGAAACAGACTTCTTCCTGGGTCACGCCGGCGGCATTGACAAACTGCCGGTTGACCGCCACGCCAAAAGTGCAGACGACCGTGCCGCTGGGCAGAGTCCGCATCTCCGGATCCCGGGTTAAGTTACCCATCAGGAAGACCTTATTGAAATTGGCAGCCATATCTGCATCCTCCTGCTTATTGCATCAGCCGTCAGGCACGGCCGAACTAGACGGCCTCAGCGCTCTTCACGATAGCCGCGGGAAGGCCTCTCATCACGGTCGAAACTTTCCTGGAAGCCCTCATCTCGGACGACGCGGTCATGCTCGTCGCGGGGCTTGAACACATCGTCGTCCTGGCCTTCTACATATTCGAAGACCGCCAGGCGCAGCACCGTCTGGTTCAAACGGAATCTGTCATGCAGGGCAGCCACTGCTTCAGGCCCGCATTCCATCACATAGTCCCAGTAAATACCGGTCTTGTGCTTGCCGATTGGACGGGCGAACACGCGCTTTTCAAGGCAAATGCTGCGGCTCACAGTACCGCCCAGGCTGCGAATCGCGTCTTCGATTTCGGACGAAAACGCCTCGCCATTGTTCTCAACCCGGCGTGGGTCGAGAATAAACACTGCTTCATACTTTTTCAACGTTTGGTTCTCCTTTTTCCGAGGCATTGATGTTGTCCGCCGACCAGCTGTTGCCAAGGTTCATCGCCGCGTTCAGCCCTTGCTTGAGAGCCGTGACGACCAAATTGGCCGCGACTGCGACGACTTGCCTGACCACCGCCTGTTCAGCGGAAGTCCACGGCGCCAGCACATAATCTATGATGGCGATGTCCGTGGACTGCGGTCTCCCAATACCGATCCGGAAGCGGGGGAAAGCCCCAGTCTCCAGATGTTGGGCGATGGATGCGACGCCTTTCTGCCCAGCGCTGCTGCCGCCGGCGCGAATCCGGAGGCGGCCGAGAGGCAGGTCAAGACAATCGCTGACGACGATCAATTCGGCCGGGGAGAAACCGAATCGCGCCGTCACTTCCTTCACCACTTCGCCGCTGCTGTTCATATAGGCCAAAGGCCGCAGCAACAAGCAGTCAAACCCATACAGGTCCAAGCTGCGCAGCTCGCCGCAAGCCGGCTGCCAGGGCGTTGCCGCGTCAAACGCTGACACGGCCTGCAACTGGTCAGCCACGAGAAAACCGGCGTTATGCCTGGTTCCAGCGTACTTGTCGCCGGGATTGCCCAAGCAGACCACCAGCTGTGTTCTCGCCGGCTGGCAAGCGCCGAGCGTTGTGCCGGGGAAGTCCATCATCCTGAAACGTGCAAAACACTATCAAAACCGTAACACCGCAAGCACGGCCTAATGCTGCCGCAACCTGGCTTAGCCTGCGGCAACACCGGGCGAAAGCAGCGGTTATTTCTCTTCCTTCTTTTCGGCGGATGCCTCTTCCTCAGTCTCGGCCTCGGTCTCGGCCTCGGTCTCCTCGGGGAGTTCCGCCTTCGGCGTGCGTACCTGGAACACCACCAAGCCGCCGTCTGTGACTGCAGTCACGCCCTCTGGCATGACTAGATCGCGGACGTGCAGGGCGCCGTCCAGCTCAATGCCGCTGACATCGACTCTGATCATATCCGGCGTGTCCATCGGCAGGCATTCGATCTCCAATTCGAACATAACCTGCTCCAGCTGGCCGCCTTGGCGGATGCCGGCTGCTTCGCCTTCCGCCATCAGGCGGACTTCACTGGTGATCAGCTCATCCATCTTCACTTCCTGGAAATCGAGATGGAGAATGTCATTCGAAATCGGGTGGCGCTGAGCCGCCTTCAGGATGGTCAAACGCTTGCTGCCGTCGTCGCAGGCCATCTCGACCAGGCCGGGATGTTGCAGCAACTGGCCAAGCAGGGAGGTGGCAATGCTCATCGGAGAGGCTGCCTTGCCATGACCATAGACCACAACCGGAATCTGGCCGACGCGGCGCAACCGGCGGGAATTCGCCGAACCAACCTGGCCGCGATCACTCGCGGAAATGTTAAGTACCTTACCCATAACTAGTTGAACCCTTCAATCTCAATGCAATTATATGAATTTTTGAAAAAATTTGACGGAAAAACCAAATAATATATCACATTATTTGCCAGACTCCAACGAAAACAGCGAAGAAATTGAATCGCCTTGATGAATTCTCTTGATAGCAGTCGCAAACAACGGCGCCACGGAAATGACTTCAATGCGAGGGCAAGAACTGACGTCGACGGGCACCGTGTCGGTAGTGTAGACTTTATCGAGGATGCTGGCGTTGATGCGGTCGATGCCGACATCGGTGAGGCAGCAGTGGGTGACCGCAGCGCTCACGGAGCGCGCCCCGGCCTCGCGCAGGCGCAAGGCGGCCTGAACCAAGGTGCCTGCGGTCGAGCTGAGATCGTCGACCAGGAGGCAGTCGCAGTTATTGACGTCCCCGACCAGGTAGGGTGCCTCGACTTCACTAGCGCTGACGCGGCGCTTGGCGACCAAAGCGAAGCCGCAGCCGAACATATCGGCGTAGGCATGGGCCATCTTGCCGCTGCCAGCGTCTGGCGCGACGATCTGGGCGTCGCGGTTGAAGCGTTGGCGCAGGTGGGCGACGAACACTGGCGCCGCATACAGATGGTCGACCGGGATGTCAAAGAAACCCTGGATTTGCTGGGCGTGAAGATCCATGGTCAGGACGCGGTTGGCCCCGGCGCTGACCAGGAGATTGGCGATCAGCTTAGCGGTGATCGGAACCCGGGGCTGGTCTTTGCGGTCCTGGCGGCCATAGCCGAAATACGGCAGCACTGCCGTGATTCGGCCGCAGGAGGCCCGACGGGCCGCGTCCAGCATGATGAGCAGCTCCATGATGCTCTCATTAGGGGGGCAGCAAGTCGGCTGGACAATGAACACGTCTACGTCGCGGATTTGCTCGGTGAACTTCACGAACGTCTCGCCGCCGGGAAAACGCTTCAACTCAACAGCGCCCAAGGGGATGCCGAGTTCCTTAGCGATCGCTTTCGCCAGTTGCGGGTGCGTTGACCCGCTGAACAACTTCAATTCCATAGACAGCTCCCTTCCGAATCGCCATGTCCCAAACCCACAGCGCCGCCATACCATCGGCGGCGCTGCGATTCCGGGCGCGGTTTCTGTTATTTCGTCACAATAAGACTATATTAAATATAACTCACAGGGCGGGAAAACCCAATGCCGCCCGCATCTTCCTGAAATCGCCAGCCTTGCCCCGAAAGAAAATTGCCATGTCAGACAAGATTACCATGACTGCCGCCGGCCTGCGCGTCGGCGATAATCCCATAATTCCCTATATTGAAGGCGACGGCACCGGCCCCGACATCTGGCGAGCGACTGTAGGCGTCGTGGACGCTGCCGTGCGCAAAGCCTACGGCGGCGCCCGCGCCATCGCCTGGAAGGAAGTCCTGGCCGGAGAAAAGGCCTTCCGGCAGACGGGCGAGTGGCTGCCGGAAGCAACGCTGGAGGCTTTCCAGGAGTACCTAGTCGGCATCAAGGGGCCGTTGACCACGCCGGTCGGTGGCGGCATCCGCAGCCTCAACGTCGCCATTCGCCAGAAATGCGATTTGTACGTCTGCCTGCGCCCGGTGCGCTGGTTCGCTGGCGTGCCCTCGCCCGTGTGCCGCCCTGAGCTGGTCGACATGGTGATCTTCCGGGAAAACACGGAGGACATCTACGCTGGCATCGAATTCGCCGCTGGCAGCCCAGAGGCGGAAAAGCTGGCCGCCTTTCTGCGCGAGACCTTCCCTAAGCAGCACGCCAAAATCCGCTTTCCCGAGCATTGCGGCCTGGGTCTCAAGCCAGTGTCGCGGGACGGCACCTGGCGGCTGGTGAAAGCCGCCATCGACTATGCGGTCGCCGCAGAACGCGATTCGGTCACCCTCGTCCACAAGGGCAACATCATGAAGTTCACGGAAGGGGCCTTCCGCGACTGGGGCTATGAATGCGCCCGGGCCGACTATGGCGCCCAACCGCTGGACGGCGGCCCCTGGCACACCTTGACCAATCCCCGTAACGGCAAGACCATCGTCATCAAAGACGTCATCGCTGATGCGTTCTTGCAGCAGATTCTGACCCGGCCGGCCGAATACAGCGTCATCGCCACGCTCAACCTGAACGGCGACTACATCTCGGACGCGCTGGCAGCCTGCGTCGGCGGCATCGGCATCGCCCCGGGCGGCAACATCAACTACCAGAGCGGCGTCGCCGTCTTCGAAGCCACCCACGGCACTGCGCCCAAATACGCCGGCAAAGACATGGTCAACCCAGGCAGCCTCATCCTCTCCGCAGAAATGATGCTCCGCTACATGGGATGGACCGAAGCCGCAGACGCTATCATCCGAGGCCTGGAGAAAACCATCGCCAACAAGACCGTGACCTACGATTTCGAACGCCTGATGCCAGGCGCCACCAAGGTCGCCTGCTCGGAATTCGGCAGGCTGATCGCGGAAAATATGTGACCCTCCACAACGACGACAGGCCGGCGCCGGCCCGGCAAACAGGACGTTGAAGATGGACAAGCCGCAATACTACTGGAATGAATTCGACTGGGAGCGGTTCTTCCGGCGCAAGGAGAAATTCGTCCTCGCCTACGTCGAACTTCTGGAGCGTCTTGTCGAGCTTCCTGAAGGCGAGGAGCTGATCATGAATGAGCTCACCCGCCGCTTCGGCGCCGAAGAAGTCGAGGAAATGTACGCCTTTAGCGAGGATGACGACGAATTTACGGATGAGGACGCCATGGCCGACCTCGAAGACGAGCCGGAGCCGCCCACGACATTCCAGCCAGAAGACGACGACGAAGAAGAAGACTGGCAAGAGCCGGAAAAGGAAATCCTCGACCACCTGTTCAACGAGGGAATGCGCCACCTGCAACGCATGGAAGAGCAATTCCGCAACATCTTGATCACCTTGGAACAGGCGATCCAGGGCTGGTGCAACATGATGTCTTCTGTCCTGCCGATGGACAAGCGCACCCAGGGGCTGAAAATCCTGTTTTTCCTGTCCCGAGTCTCCATGAACCTGCACAGCTGCGCCAGCGAAATGTCGATAAGCCGGCCAGCGGCGGTCATCGCCCTGTGCAAACGCATCCTGGTTGACCTCAATGACGCTGTTGGCCAAGTGGCGGAACTGAGCCGGCAATGCCCGCCCTTGCATGAAGTTTTCACAAATGTCCGGGAACGCCTGGTCACTGTCGCCGACGAGGTCGCCGACTTTCTCTGCGCCTGTCGCGAGCTGCCCACCGCTGATGACGAAGACATTCCCTTCTGAACGGAACCCCTGCTGACATGCCCCACGCCCTTCCCGCAATCAAGCCAGGCGCAGCAACGGCGAAGCTGGACTATGACAACGCCAGCCAGGCCGGGGTGCTGCATCTCAGCGGCGACTGGCGCCGGAAGTCACGCCGACCCGAGCCAGGCGCGCCAGCGCTTCCCCAGGCGATGAGCAGCCTCCGCTTTGACTGCGCTGATCTGACCGGCTGGGACAGCACCCTGCTCATCTATCTCCACGACTTGCGCCGCGACTGCCATAGCCGCGGCCTGGCAGTCGCCTGGGACACCCTGCCAGCCGGCGCCGGCCGGCTGCTGAGGTTAGCCAGCGAAAGCCCTGCCACACCGACCTCATCAACGCCGACCTGGTCATGGCTGAGCAAACTCGGACGCCACAGCATCAAAACCTGGGACGGCGCCGTCGAAGTCCTGGGCTTTGTCGGCGAACTGGTCCTCGCCTGCATAAAACTCTGTTTCGGGCGCGCCCGCATGCGCTGGTCTGACATGGCCCTGGAAATGGTCAAGGCCGGCCCCCAGGCTCTCGCCATTGTCTCCCTGATCGGCTTCCTCATCGGGCTGATCCTCGCCTTCATCGGCGCCATCCCACTGAAATGGTTCGGCGCCGAAATCTATATCGCCAGCCTGATCGGCATTGGCATCCTGCGCCTGATGGGCGCTGTCATGACCGGCGTCGTCATGGCCGGCCGAACCGGCGCCGCCTACGCTGCCGAACTAGGCTCCATGCAGGTCAACGAAGAAATCGACGCCCTCAAGTCCATGGGCGTCCCACCCATGGAATTCCTGGTTCTTCCCAGGTTTCTGGCGTTGACCGCCATGCTGCCGCTGCTCGGACTGTTCGGAAACCTGGTCGGCATCCTCGGCGGCATGGTAGTCGGCTTGTACTATCTTGACTTGACCTACACGCAATTCTCGCAGCAACTGATGGAGACCACCAGGCTGGCCGACCTGTTTGTCGGCCTCTTCACCTGCTGGGTCTTCGGCATGCTGATTGCCATCTGCGGCTGCCTGCGTGGCATCCAATGCGGCCGCAGCTCCGAAGCAGTTGGCCAGGCTACAACCTCGGCCGTCGTCAGCAGCATTATCTGCATGGTCATTGCCACCGCGGCGATCACGGTGGTGACCGTAGCCCTGAAAATATAGTGCCGGCTCTTTCCGGCCACCCTGGACGCCCGGTGGCCACTCGTTTTCCACAACCTCCATTTTCGACAGTCACCTCCTGGCATGACTCTTCCTCCTCCCATCGCTGTCCGCAACCTGACCATGGCCTACGGCAGCCGCGTCATCCAACGCGACCTGACCTTCACGGTGCGCCGCGGCGAGATTTTCATCGTCATGGGCGGTAGCGGCTGCGGCAAAAGCACCTTGCTTAGGCACCTGATCGGCCTCCAAGCCCCAGCAGACGGCGTCATCCTGCGTGACGGACAGGACTTCTGGGCCCTTTCCGACGCGGCCCGCGACCGCATCAAGCGCAATTCCGGCATCCTCTACCAAACCGGCGCACTGTGGAGTTCCATGACCTTAGCCGAAAACATCGCGCTGCCGCTGCAACAGTTCACCCGCCTGCAACCAAGGGAAATCCGCGACCTGTGCTCCTTTAAGCTGGCACTCGTCGGCCTGGCCGGATGCGAACACTTCTATCCGTCCGAAATCAGCGGCGGCATGCGCAAGCGCGCCGCCTTGGCCAGGGCCTTGGCCCTAGACCCGGAAATACTGTTCTTTGACGAACCCAGCGCTGGCCTGGACCCAATCAGCTCCAGGCGCCTGGATGACCTGATCATCGAATTGCGCGAAAGCCTGTCCGCCACCGTCGTCGTCGTAACCCACGAACTGGCCAGCATCTTCGCTATCGGCACCGACGCGATTTTTCTTGACAGCGAGTCCAAGACCATCATTGCCCAAGGCAGCCCTAAAGACCTTCTCAACCCAGCCGCTCCGCCGCTCGTCCGGCAATTCCTGACCCGCGGCGGCAGCGCCCCTGAATGAGGCGACCATGCTCAAAAAACATCACCCCGCGCTAATCGGCGGCTTTGTCCTGGGAGGAATCTTCCTCCTCTTCGTGTTCCTGCTCATCCTGGGCGGCCAGGGCATGTTCACGACTAAAGTGACCTATTACCTATATTTTGACAAGTCTGTCAAGGGCTTGAGCAAAGGCGCCGCTGTCATGCTCCGCGGCGTCCGCGTCGGCCAAGTCTCTGACATCCGGCTGGCCCCGCGGGACAATGACAGCGACGCGGGCACTATCTCCTGGCCGATTCAAGTCGCCGTGGACATCATCCCCTCCGCAATCGACGTCACCCGCGACAGCGACGACGGGCCGACCGGCTCCGCCGTCGCTGAACTGCGCCGCAAATCGCTGCAGCACTTAAAGGTTCGCCAACGCCTGGAATCCTGGATCAGCCACATGGTCATCAAAGAAGGATTGCGAGCACAACTCCAGTCCCTAAGCCTCCTGACTGGACAACTCTACATCGAACTGAATTTCTTTGCCGACAACCTGGAGTCGGCCGGCCTGGAGCATGACCTTGAGCGCCACATCATTCCAACGCGGATGTCGACATTTGAGCGCCTGTTCCTGTCTTTGAGCCAAAAGGAATTCGGTGAGCAGATCGACGCATTCCACTTGGCCACAGCGTCGCTTAGCCAATTCATCAAAAGCGGCCAGGCTGACCAGCTGCTGGCCAACGTCTACACGATTTCCAACAACCTGAAGACCATCAGCAGCAACCTGAGCACCTCGATGCCGCTGATTGCAGGACAGGCCCACGACGCCATGATAAAAATCAACCGGGTGACGACGCATCTGGACAAACGCACCCCGGAAGTCCTGGAGGCGGCGCAGGAAAGCCTCCGCACCTGGAATGAGAATGTCTCGACCCTGGCCCAAAAACTCGGGGAGACAATGGCCAACATGAATCAGCTGTTCGCCAAGATGGAGCGAGCCACCGACTTAGAGGAAGGCCCTGGCGCCGATCTCCTGCAAGAGCTGCGCGTCACCCTCGGCGCCGCCCAGAAGGCTTTGGCTGACTTTTCCGAACTCACGGTCCAGGCCAAAGGCAGCTTTGACCAGAATTCCCCCATGCGCCAAAGCATGCAACGCGCACTGGCGGAAGTTGAAGACGCCGCCCAGTCTTTCCGCGCCCTTGCCGAACTGCTGCAACGCAAACCCGAAGCCCTGCTCCGCGGGAAATAAGCACGCCAAACGCCCGACCCGCAGCCCAGCCGACTATGCCTAACCACGAAAGGAACGCCATGTTCCCACTGACTTCCCACTCCAGCCTCCAGACGCTGAGCCGAATGGCTGCGACCGCCCTGCTCAGCGCCGCCCTACTCAGCGCCGGATGCCTCAACTCCGCCAAAACGCGATACTTCCTGCTTTCCCCAACCGCAACGCCAACAGCAGACGCAGCCAAACCTACCACCAGCATGGTCTTTATCCGAAACTGCCAACTCCCAGACTATCTCGACCGAACCGAAATGGTCATGCGCAAAAGCCAAAACGAAGTCGTCTTCCGTGACTTCGACAACTGGGCACAAATGCCGGAAAAAATGATTCAACGAATTCTACGCGAAAACCTCATCCGCATCATCGGCGCCGAAAACGTCGCCGGAGACAAGGCGCCACAGTCGCGTTCAGATATCCTCCAAATCGACTATGAGTTCAATCAACTTGACCCAACCACCGACGGCGTCCTGAAGGTCGATGTCGACTGCCGGCTGCACACCTTGCCTGCCAAGGCAGAAACTATCCATAACTTGTCCTTCACTATACCCCTGGCCAACGAGAGCGGCGACGCCATCGCCGACGCCATCAACCAGGCACTGGCCAGAATCGCCGAAGAAACGGCCGCAATGCTGAAATGACTTGTTTTTCGATAGTTACGGCTTATATTGCTTGACTTGTCGTTTATTCCGCAAATGCCTTCTATCCCACGCAACGACAAGCTCTGTTCCCAATGCATCGATTTCTCACTTAGGGCGCCGCCCGATAGGAGCATATTTTGCAATTCGGATTTATCTCACGCCTGCTTAATAAAATCCGCGGCGACAAGACTTCGACGACTTCTCCCGACCAGCCGAACGCAGCCTCCGACCCGGAAACCACCAGCCCCAAATCCTCTTCACGACGATCGCGACGAAAGTCGGCCAGCACCGCCCAGCCGGGAACCGACGATACGACCGCCCAAGCGCCGGAGAAGAAGCGCCCACCGAGGAAAAAGCGCACTGGGCAAAAGGACAGGGCAGCCGCCCGCTCTGGCAGCGACCGGGCGGCCGCCCAGGAAAGACGACGCGACGGGGACAGCGGCAGGACGCCAGTCGCCAACATCAAACCCCGCGACAGCGTACCCAGCATGGACGGCTGGACAGCCCCGGCTGGCGAACGCCGCTCACCCGATGAGAAGCTGTTCCAAGACCTGAACCTAGACCCGCGCCTGCTCAGGGCTATTGTGGATGACCTTAAATTCCGGATTTGCTCCCCGATCCAGGCCGCTGCCCTGCCTAATCTCCTTGCAGGCCGCGACCTCGCCGGCAGAGCCCAGACCGGAACCGGCAAAACCGCAGCCTTCCTGATCACCATCCTGCAACGCTTCCTGACCCAGCCCCAGCGCGACCGCGCCCCCTGGCAGCCCATGGCCATCGTCCTCGCCCCAACCCGCGAACTGGCCTTGCAAATCGCCAAGGACGCGGACGACTTGAGTGCCTACTGCCCATTCGCCACTGTCGCCGTCTATGGCGGCATGGACTATGACCGCCAACGCAGCCTCCTAGCCAAAGGCGTCGATTTAGTCGTCGCCACCCCAGGACGACTCATCGACTATCTTCGCCAGAACGCCGTTGACCTCTCAACCGTCGAAGCCGTGGTCATTGACGAGGCCGACCGCATGCTCGACATGGGCTTCATCCCTGACGTCAAACGCATTATCGGACGGCTGCCCAAGGCCGAGGACCGCCAGACCATGCTGTTCAGCGCCACCCTCTCGCGCGACATCATGGAACTCGCTTCCCGCTGGATGCGCTCAGACCCGGTCATCGTCGAAGTCGAACCAGAACAAGTGGTCGCCGACGGCATCGAAGAAGTGGTCTATTCCGTCACCTCCCATGAAAAACTGCCGGTGCTGCTGTGGACCCTCGCCCATGAAAAATGCGAACGCGTCCTCATCTTCCGCAATCGCCGCCGTGACGTGGAACAGCTGCGCGACCAGCTCACCCGCTGCGGCATAGCCTGCGATATGCTCAGCGGCGATGTCGACCAGAAAAAACGGCTGCGGCTGCTGGAGGACTTCCGCTCCGGCGCCATCCGGGTGATCGTCGCCACCGACGTGGCCGGCCGCGGCATCCATGTTGACGACATCACCCACGTGATCAATTATGACCTTCCCTACGAGGCCGAAGACTACGTCCACCGCATCGGCCGCACGGCCCGAGCCGGCCATACCGGCCGCGCCATCAGCTTCGCCTGCGAGGAAGGCGCCTTCGTCATCCCTGCCATCGAAAAATACATTGACCGGGACTTGGTCATCACCCAGCCCGATGCAGATATGATCCGCATGCCGGAAGGCATGAAAGCCCCTGCCAGCCGCACTCCCCGTCCCGGAGGGCGTTCCGGATTCAGCGACCGCCAGCGCAGCGACAACCGCCCCCGCGGCGGCCGCGTCCAACGCGGAGGACCGCGGCGGTGACGGGCGCGGCAGCAGCATTCTTCCTCGAAACACAACTATCAACATGAATGTGACGGTACGTCAGGGCGACTTGCAGACTCCCAGGGAGGCCGGGTTCATGCCCGTGGCCCTGGTTCTCGACCGCCTGCGCAGCGCCTACAACGTCGGCAATCTCTTCCGGATCGCGGAGGCGACTAGGACGGAGCGGATCATCGCCTGCGGCTACACCGCCGCGCCGCCCCACCCAAAGCTGGCCAAGACCGCCCGCGGCTGCGACGAGCTGGTCGCATGCGAAACCGACGACGACGCTGAATCCGCCATCCTAACTTTGAAAACACAAGGCTTTACCATCTATGGCATTGAAACTGCGGAACGCGCCATCCCCTTCTGGGAGGCTCAAATCCGCTTCCCAGCGGCCCTGGTCCTCGGCAACGAAGCCCTCGGCATCAGCCCCCAGGCCCTTGAACTCTGCGACGCCCTGCTCTGCCTGCCGACCCTGGGCGCCAAGAATTCCATCAACGTCGGAAACTGCGGTGCCGTCGTGCTATTCGAATGCCTTAGGCAATGGCGCCACCAAACGAATGCAATATCCTTTCCATAAAACTTCCACATAGGAGTTATTGATGAGCGACGAGCAATTATTAGCCAAAGCGTACGATCCCGCTGACGTGGAGCAGAAATGGTATTCCTTCTGGGAAGAACGCGGTTCCTTCCATGCCGACCCCGCCTCCTCTAAGGCCCCCTACGTCATCGTCATCCCGCCGCCGAATGTCACCGGCATCCTGACCCTCGGCCATGTCCTCAACAACACCCTCCAGGACATCCTCATCCGCTTCGAGAAGATGCGCGGCCGCGAGACCTGCTGGGTGCCGGGAACCGACCATGCCGGCATCGCCACCCAGGCCAAAGTCGAAGCCGCCCTCAAACAAGAACTCGGCGTGACCAGATATGATCTCGGCAGGGAGAAATTCCTGGAGCACACCTGGGCCTGGAAAGAGAAATACGGCGGCACCATCATCCGCCAGCTCCGAACCATCGGCTCGTCCTGCGACTGGCAGCGGGAACGCTTCACCATGGACCCGGGCCTGTCCAAAGCCGTCCAGGAAGTGTTCATCCGCCTCTATGACAAGGGCCTCGTCTACAAAGGCAAGCGCATCATCAACTGGTGCCCAAAATCGCGCACCGCCATCTCGGACGAAGAGGTCGTATACAAGGAAGAGCGCGGTCATCTCTGGCATTTCCGCTACCCCTACGCTGACGGCAACGGTGGCGTCGTCGTGGCCACCACGCGGCCGGAAACCATGCTCGGGGACACGGCGGTCGCGGTCAATCCTAAAGATGAGCGCTATGCTGACAAAATCGGCCGCAGGATCATCCTCCCCATCGTCGGCCGGGAAATTCCCATCATTGCTGACGAGTTCGTGGACCCGGCCTTTGGCACTGGCGCGGTCAAGGTCACGCCAGCGCACGACCCCAACGACTATGAGATGGGCCTCCGGCACAACCTGCCGTTCGTCAACGTGATGCATGACGACGGCAGCATGAACGACGATGCTGGCGCAGAGTTCTCCGGCCTGGACCGCTATGCCTGCCGCAAGGCGGTGGTCGCCAAGATGGAGGAACTCGGCCTGGTGGAGAAGATCGAGGACTACACGCACCAGGTGGGCTACTCCGAGCGCGGCAACGTGCCAGTGGAGCCGCGCCTCTCTGAGCAATGGTTCGTGAGCATGGCCCCGCTGGCTGAGCCGGCCCTGGCCGCTGTCAACGATGGACGCATCCGCTTCTATCCTGAACGCTGGGTGAAAACCTACCGCCACTGGATGGAGAACATCAAGGACTGGTGCATCAGCCGACAGCTCTGGTGGGGCCATCGCATCCCTGCCTACACTTGCGACAAGTGCGGCGAACTGACCGTGATCCTGGAAGCGCCAAAAGCCTGCCCGAAATGCGGCCACGCCTCCCTCACCCAAGACCCGGATGTGCTCGACACCTGGTTCAGCTCCTGGCTCTGGCCCTTCTCCGTCTTCGACTGGCCCCAGGAAACCCCGGAAATGAAACGGTTCTTCCCCACCCACAGCCTCGTGACCGGCCCAGACATCATCTTCTTCTGGGTCGCGCGCATGATCATGGCCTCGCTCGAATTCACCGGCCAAATCCCCTTCCGCGACGTGTTCTTCACGTCCATCATCCGCGACGACAAGGGTCGCAAAATGTCGAAGAGCCTGAACAATTCGCCCGACCCCCTGGAAGTGGTCAAGACCTACGGCGCCGACGCCCTGCGCTTCACCATGATCTACATCGCGCCAGTAGGCCAAGATATCCGCTACAGCAACGAAAAATGCGAGATCGGCCGCAATTTCGCCAACAAAATCTGGAACGTCGTGCGGTTCCGGCTGCGCCTGGGGCCAGCCTCGGCAAACTGGCAAAACCTAGATGGCCTGACCGCTGCTGACCTGCGCCCGGACGACCAGTGGATCATCGCCCGGCTGAACGCGACCATCGCCAGCCTCACCACCGCCCTGGAAGCCTTCCAATTCAACGAAGTGAGCAAAATCCTCTATGAATTCATCTGGAATGAATTCTGCGACTGGTACCTGGAATCATGCAAGCCAGTCTTCAACGCCGAAAAGGACGCTCGCCAAGACACTGTGCTTCGCGTCTTTGACTATTGCCTAGGCGCCTTCCTGCGCCTGCTGCATCCGGTCATGCCCTTTGTCACCGATGAATTGTACCACCAGATGGGCTTTGTCAATGAGCAAGAATCCATCATGGATGCAGACTGGTCCGCGCCGATGTCCGATGCAGCCTTGGCCAGCCTCGGCGCTGACGATGATATCGTGGCCCTGGCCCAGGACAAATTCGAACTCATCCGCGCTGTCCGCACTATGCGTGCCAACTACCAGATTCCGACCAGCCGCTCCTTGGCTGAAATCGTCGTCGTGCCAGTCAGTGCTGCCGCCGCAGATTATCTGCGCCGCGACTTGGATACATTCAAAGCCATCTTAGG
The DNA here is from genome assembly GCA_002070945.1 of Lentisphaerae bacterium ADurb.Bin082. Classification (GTDB taxonomy): domain Bacteria; phylum Verrucomicrobiota; class Lentisphaeria; order Oligosphaerales; family Oligosphaeraceae; genus JAAZKI01. Next base: position 40,317 of record MWEG01000091.1, on the reverse strand, counting down.
CGCTGACGACTTGCAGATTTGCGATGCTTACCAGGCCAGCGGCCCCTGCGGCGTCGCAGTCGGCGCCATGGCCACGGCCTACGTGCCCCTGGCAGGAGTCGTCGATTTGAAGGCCGAATGCGAACGTCTTTCCAAGCAGGAAGACGAGATCGTCAAATACCTTGCCAGCCTGCAAGCCAAGCTGAGCAATGAAAAATTTGTTTCTCGTGCGCCGGCGGAAATCGTCGCCGCAGAACGCGCCAAGCAAGCGGAATTCGAGGCCAAGCTAGCCCGTGTCCGCGAACAGCTGGCAGCCTTCAGTACCCAAGCATGACACCCATCAAATCCACAAGGAAAACTACCATGCAAGACAAAATCAAGGACATTCTGGACCAGGTCCGCACTAGGCTGCAAGAAGACGGCGGCGATTTGGAACTGGTCAAAGTCGAAGGCAAGACAGTCTCAGTGCGTTTGAAAGGCGCTTGCGGCAGCTGTCCGCATGCCATGGCCACTCTGAAAGGCTTTGTCGAACAAGTCCTCAAAGAACACGTCGACCAGGACATCGTAGTCGAACGCATTAACTGAACCGTAATCGGTCACCCACTGATAGCGATCATTTCAGCCGACATGCGCCGGTGCCGGCTGAAAGCTCATGAACGACAAGTGTTTCGCTCCACTGTCCACTAAAGTCCACTTCTGTCCACGTCCACTGTCCACTAAAGTCCACTTCTGTCCACAGTCCATCGTCTACTAACGTCCATTAAAGTCCACTAACGTCCATTGTCCACTGTCCACTAAAGCGCCTTACCCGGGAGCTTGACTTCAAGTTGCCATAGAGGGAGACGCATCCATGCCGCCCGAACCACAAATCCTGCTTTCCCTCCCGCCCAGCGGCGTCAAAGCGTTCCGCCAGGACAGCCGTTTCCCGTTTCCGCAATGGCACGCTGACTGCGACCCCGTCGGCTGTCGGCTCGGCTCTGGCGGCGGCTCGGCCTGGCTCCTATTCAGCGCTTGGAAACGCCAATGCCAGATCAAGCCAATCCCCTTCTGGAACTGGCTCGGCCAGAGCAGCCGGATTATCATCCATGCGGGCGGAGAAAGCCGACGGCTGCCAGCGTATGCTCCTGGCGGCAAGGCCATGCTGCCCATGCCGGCTCTGCGCTGGTCGCACGGCCAGCACCTCGAACAGACCCTGCTCGATGTCCAGCTGCCATTCCTGACCAGTGTCCTCCGCCAGCGCCAGGATGAACCCTGCCTCGTCATCGCCTGCGGCGACGTCATCCTGCGAGGCGACCTGCCTCCCTTCCCGGACGCGGACATAGTCGCCCTCGGTATGTGGACCACCCCAGAGCAAGCCAGCCGTCATGGCGTGTTCTTCTGCCCGCGCGAACGAGCCGACCAACTGGCCTTTGCCCTGCAAAAACCATCGCCAGACAAGGTCAAGGAACTTTCCGAAGACAACTTCTTTCTGATTGACACTGGCTGCTGGGTTCTCTCCCGACCGGCTGTCCAGACCATGATGCAGCAATGCGGCTGGGACATCATGCGCGACGCCTTCCGGGACGGCGGCCCTACCTTCTATGACCTCTACACTGACTTTGGCCAGCGCCTGGGCAACTGTCCTGCGATTTCCGACCCCATCGTCTCCAGCCTGAGCGCAGCCACCGTCCCTCTCAAAAATGGCGGTTTCCACCATGTCGGCGCCAGCCGCGAGCTGATCAGCTCCACAGCTACGCTGCAAAACCTGAAAGTCGAACAATACCAGGACATCGGCCGCTACCCGCTCCACCCGAGCGTCTTCATCCAGAACGCGGTCGTGGAATCGCCCTTGCGCAGCCACCACCAGAACATCTGGATTGAAAACTGCCATCTTGGCCCGCAATGGCAGCTATCCTGCGACCACGTCATCACCGGAATTCCGGAAAACAACTGGCGCCTCGCCCTGCCTGCGGGCGTCTGCCTTGACCTGGTGCCCATCAGCGAGAATGACTTGGCAGTCCGCGTCTACGGCATCGACGATCCATTCCGCGGCAGCGTCAGCGCTGCCGACACGCTCTGGCTCGGCCAGCCAGCCCAGAACTGGTTTACCCAGCGCGGGTTGTCCCTCGCCGAATGCGGCATTCCGGAGACTATTGACTTGCAGCAGGCAGCCCTCTTCCCAGTCTTGGAGCGCAGCCAGCTCGACAGCGGCTTCCTGCAATGGCTCTGCGGCGCCCCGCTAGCAGAACTCCCAGACGCTCCGGATGAAGCTTGTCTCAACATCCCCGCCGTCCATGTGCCCGCAGCCCCGCTGCCTGCTACTGCGGCTCAGTCAGCGCCAGACTACGCGGCCTTCTACCGCAGCTGCCGCCGCGTCTCCGCCACTGAATTGGGCGACCAAGCCAACCTGGCCCGCCTGGCCGCCCAGCGCCGCCAATTCATCAGCCTCTGCCTGCCGCTCCTATACGTCGGCGCGACCCGCAGCATTTTCCTGCGCCTGGACCTCCGACGCACCGCCGAACTATGGAACGAGGCCGGCTTGGCTCTGCCAGCAACCAAGGCCATCTCCGAGCATAATCTCTTTGCCGCAGCCCGCGAAACAATGTTCCGCTCCGAAGTCCTCAAACGACAAGGCGATAAGGACGGCGCAGCCGAGGAAGAACACGCGGCTTTCGCCCTGCTCTGTGAAGCTCTGGCCGAACCAGTGCGGGCTGACGGCGTCGTGCCGCAGCGCCGCCTGCTCGAAGACCAAGTGCTCTGGACTCGCAGCCCAGTCCGCCTTGACTTAGCTGGCGGCTGGACTGACACACCGCCGCAATGCTTTTTCGCTGGCGGCAAAGTCCTGAACATAGCCGCTGAAATCAATGGCCAGCCCCCGTTGCAATGCTTCCTCAAGCTGAGTCCCAAAAACGAGCTGATCATTCGCTCCATCGACCTGGGCTGCGAAGAGCGCATCGAACACTACGAGCAGCTACGCAACTACATGGCTGTCGGCAGCCCCTTTTCCATCCCTAAAGCCGCCTTCGCCCTGTGCGGCTTTCTGCCGGAATTCCATGCCTCGCCGCCGCCGACCCTGGCCGATTTGCTCAAAAGCCTGGGTGGCGGACTGGAGATGACCATGCTTTCCGCCCTGCCCAAGGGCTCTGGCCTCGGCACCAGCAGCATCCTGGCCGCCACTATCCTCGGCGCCCTCAATGAAGTCTGCGGCTTTGGTTGGACTACCCAGGAAATCATCCGGCGGACATCTGTGCTTGAGCAGCTGCTGACAACAGGCGGCGGCTGGCAGGACCAGGCCGGCGGCATCATCCCGGGCGTCAAAATGCTGGAAACCCGAGCCGGACTGTTTCAGACGCCGCAGCCCAGCTGGCTCCCAGAACGCATGTTTGTCGAACACGCCAATCGCGACCTGCTGCTGTACTACACCGGCATCACCCGGGTCGCCAAGAGCATCCTGCACGAAGTCGTCCGCGGCATGTTCCTCAATGACCATCGGCAATTGGCGATCCTCGCCGAAATGGGGGCACACGCCCAAAATCTGGCCCGGCAAATCCAGCGCGGCGTCTGGGACGACATCGGCCTCGGCATCCATCGCTCCTGGGAATTGAATTGCGCTCTTGATCCAGGCACCAACCCGCCTGCAGTCCGTAAAATCTTCACGACTGTCAAACGCCATCTCTTAGGCGCCAAACTCCTCGGCGCTGGCGGCGGAGGCTATATGCTCATGGCCGCCAAATCAGAAGACGCCGCCGCCAAAATCCGGCAGATTCTCACCGACAACCCGCCCAATAAGCGCGCCCGCTTCGTCTCTTTCACGGTCTCAACCACCGGAATGCAAGTGACCAGAAGCTGACAAAAAATAGGGACAAGCGGCGAGGGGCTGAATGCTGAATGCTGAATGCTGAATGCTGAATGCTGAGGCGCATTTCATAATTCATAATTCATAATTCATAATTCATAATTCGCGTGGGGCGAGCTTTAGTTTTATCCGCAGATGACGCTGATGACGCAGATTTTTTACCCAGGGCGGAGCCGGGCCTGACGGCTCGGCTTGCCCTGGGCTGGTATGTTGCGCCCGTTGGGGCTGTTGCAGCTCTGTAGCTGCGGACGTTGATGGACGGCGGTGCGAAGACACGTGTCTTCCAGAGGCTTCCAGCCGGCACAGATGCATTATGCTTAACGTCATATTACTTTGCGCCGTAGGCGCTTAACCATGCTTAACCCCAGGCTTCAGCCTGGGGAGGCATGCCCACTAAAGTGGTGCCCCGTAGGGGCACTACAGTTAGCGCTGAAAACATGTTGTCGGAATTTTACGCAGAGTTGTTGTTACGTATTGTATACCAAAGAAGCCTCTATAGCTTTCAAAAACTTTGCAATTGAGGTTGCTATTGCATGTGCTAAAATAGGTGGAACGGCATTTCCAATAAGAGTTAGATTTCTTTGGGTTGTACATTGAAAAACAAACTCATCTGGAAAAGTTTGTATTCTTGCACATTCGCGAACCGTCAATCTTCTATCAAGTTTATAATGAAATTGAATTCTACCGCGTGCGTTTGCGCGTATGCAATAGGCGACCTTATCAGGAGAATTGACATTATCTCCTTGCCCGCCCCCGCTTGTTGCTTTTGTAGCAATGAAAAATTGACTCTGATTAGTCACACTTTCATCAGTAACGACTTCCAAGTCAGAAATAGCATCTGATATTGTAAATGGAATATCTGGCGTAGTTGGAATCGGTTTAACAGGGAATCCATCAATATCATTTCTAACTCCAACAAAAATTAATCTAACGCGATTTTGTGGAACTCCATATTTTTGTGCATGTAATTCCCATACATCAAAGTGGTAACCTGCACTTTCAAAGTCTTTTACAATAATTTCAAGGCATCGGCCATCTCTTAATTTTGAAAGGTAGCTTACATTTTCACCTATAACGACTTTAGGTTTATATTTTAACATATAATCTACCATTACTTTATACAATCCACCTCTTTTACCTTTAGTACCTGTCTTGGGTCCAGCCGAAGAAAAGTCCTGACAAGGAAATCCCCCTATCAAAATATCTGCTTCCTGAAAAACGTGCTTTTGTGTTAAATCCACATTATAAACATGATCGCCAAGATTTAATTGATAACAATCGACAGCATCCTGATGATTGTCATACGCGCCTATTATATTAAATGGTAATTTATCATATTTTTCACCAAAGACACTAAAGCCTCCAGTAAACCCAAGGTCTAAGCCTCCGCATCCAGAGAAGAAAGACATCACGGAGAATTGTTTTTCTGTGCAATCTATTTCAGAACAATAAGAAACATGTGGGTTGTTACGAAACCCATATTTAAATTGGGGCAATAAGCGTTTCGCCTTTAATTTGGGTTTGCCATCTTTTCTTTTCATATTCGTTTTCCTAATTAGCAAGCTCTATGATATAATCCCAAGCATGAGTTATTCCTAAATACATGCTGTGAGAATTATTCAATCACTTTAAAAGTGGTAGTGTACGAAATCTTGTGATTGAACGAGAAATGTGATGCTGTGGTTGTATTTGTCATGCATCTGGCAGGCAATCGTCCATCCAGGGCATTAAGCCGTCGGCGAACCATGTATTACAGTAATCTATCTATAGCAAAAAGCCACCTGAGACAGTAATCGGTCAGCCTTTGATATTCGTTGTTCCAGCAAACAGCAGTGCCGAGCACTGGTGAGGGGTGAGGGGCGAGGTGCGCCTGCCCCGGCTCCTGATTTTTTCTCTGAAACCTGGGCTGACAGTCACTCTGCCGGTTGCAAGAACGCAATTTGGTGATATTGTGATTGGATTGCCGAGGCGCTTCCCCACACATCTATCCGGGCCTTGGCGTTACGTCATCCCCGAACAAAAGGTACGCAGAGGAGTCTCCACATGCAAGAACTGGCGATTTTTGGCGGTCAACCCACCGTCCCGGCCGGAATGATCAAAAGCTGGCCGCCCATCTCCCAGGAAGACCGCGACGCCGTCATGGCGGTTTTCGATTCCAACATCTTCCACGGCACTGGCGCACCTAACGCCGTCGCGCTCCAGCAGGAATTCGCTGACTACCTCGGCGTCAAATACTGCCTGGTCACCAACAGCGGCACCTCTGCTTTGCACATGGCTGTCGCCGCCTTGGGAATCGGCCCTGGTGACGAAGTGATCGTCCCGGCCTTCACCTACTGGTCGACTGCCGCCGCTGTCCTCCATCACAACGCCATCCCGGTTTTCGTCGACATTGAAGACGATGCGTTCTGCATCGACGTCCGCAAGATCGAAGCGGCTATCACGCCCAAGACGAAAGCTATCCTGCCGGTTCACATCCACGGCATGCCAGCAGCCATGAACAACATCATGCCTTTGGCCAAGAAGCACAACCTGCTGGTCATTGGCGACGCCTGCCAGGCGCACGGCGCGGCTGTCAACGGCAAGAAGGTCGGCACTTTTGAGGACACCTGCGGCTTCAGCACCAACCGTTCCAAGAATCTCTCCAGCGGCGAAGGCGGCTTCTTTGTCACTAACAATGAGGACGCCTACCGGGTTGCGGTGAAACTGCGCGAATTCGGCGAAGTCGTCGTGCACGGCCAGACCCGCGAATACAACGCCTTTGGGCTGGGCTGGATGTACCGCCAGCATGAATTCGTCAACGCTTTCTGTCGTTCTCAGCTGAAGCACCTGCCGGAAAACAACGCCCGCCGCAAGGAATTCGCGGAGTACCTGACCGCAGAGCTGGCCAAGATTCCGGGCTTCAAGGGTCCCTACACTCCGCCTGGCCGCGAACCAGTCTACTTCAGCTACATCGTCCGCTTCTGCCCAGAGGAACTCGGCATTGACGCCACCATGGCTGAATACAAGGCTGCGACCCAGAAAATTCTGGCCGCTGAAAACATCCGTCTGGGCCAGTGGCAGACCCGGCCAGTTCCCGGTCAATCCGTGTTCCAGGCGATGGAAGGCTACGGTAAAGGCTGCCCGTGGACCTGCGCCCACTACGGCCGCAAGATCCGCTATGATGAAAATGACTACCCGGTCACCATCAAGTTCATCGCCGAGCACGCCTACCTGGCAGCTGTCTATCCGCCCAACACCATGGAACTGATGAAAAAATACGTCGAGGGATTCAAAAAGGTCTCGTCCCAGCCGGACAAAATCCGCAAGGTCATCGAAGACGCCCGCAAGGCCTAAGACGCCTAACTTGCGGCAAACGACAATTCCCCGCCCGGCGGCCGGCCGAATCCAGCGCCAACCGCCGGGACAGCCTCACTTCATTTTAAGGTAGCATCTATGATTAAAACTGGTGTCATGCTCATGTCCAACCGAGGGCCGGATGGCCAGCCCTGGGATTGGCGAGAAGCTCTCAAAAGGTGGAAAGGCCTCGGCCTGGCCGGCGTTGACGTGTTCCACGGCATGCTGAAAGCCAACAACGAAACGCCGACCAGCATCAAGCGCATCCTTGATGATCTTGGCTTAGAGCCGACCGTCTATTGCGTGCCGACCAACCTGGTCTCCCCTGACCCGGCTGACCGGGCAACGTCGCTCGACACAATCCGCGCTGGCATTGACGCCTGCGGCGTCCTGGGCGTGAAGCATCTGTTCAGCCACGGCGGCCAGCACAACAACGAAGGCGAAGACGCTTTCCTGCGCTACATGGACGGCCTCAACGCAGCCGCAGAGCTGGTGCGCGAGGCCGGCTTGCTGTTCAGCATTGAAAACGCTGGCAAGATGTGCAACAGCGGCGCTTCGCTGGCCCGCACGCTTGACCTGGTCAAGCAGCCGAACATGCGCATCACCTTTGACGGCGGCAACTTCATCACTTGCGGCGATGAACCGCACGATGCCATCATGACGCTGCGCGCCAAGGTCGCCCACGTCCACGTCAAATCGCACGTGCCTGCCCCACCCGGCTCTCCGCGTCCTTATCTCTATTGCCCCACCGGCGTCGGCCACCCAGACTATCGCTTCATCCGCGACCGCCTTATCGAAGTCGGCTATTCCGGCTGGATGTCCTTCGAGCCGGAAGGCGGCTTTGACTCCAAGTGGGACCAGAGCATCAAGACCCTCGCTGAAATCATCGCTGAAATCAAGTAAGTTCGGTTGACTAAAGTCAACCCACTCTGAACAGAACTCCCGGGAAACGGCAAAGCGCCGACTTCCCGGGAGTTTGTATTTTCAGGGGCGCGTCACTTCAGGCGCACAAAGCGGTGAATGACGGCGGTCACAACCCCGAACAGCCTCAATTCCGACTCGCTGTTCAGCTCGATATCTGCGAATTCTGGGTTGGCCGACTCCAGGCATAGTCGCCGGGGCGTTTTCCGCAGCCGCTTCACTGTGAAATCATTGTCAACGGCAGCAATCACAATCGAGCCGTCAACCGCTTCCAGGCTGCGATCAACAACCAGGATGTCGCCAGAATGAATGCCGGCGCCAGTCATCGAATCACCTGACGCGCGGACAAAGAACGTCGCTGCCGCATGCGGCGCGAGCAGACGGTTCAAGTCCAGCTTGGTGTCAACGTACTGCTCGGCTGGCGACGGAAATCCCGCCATCACGGACGAGGCCATCAAGGGCGGGAATTCATCTGATTCAGGCTTGTCAGTCATGCGTCATGCAGTTGTTGGAGGGCGGCGAGAGTCTCTTCAACGAGCTGCTGGCCGCCAGCAGGTGAGACGACATTGCAGTAAATGGACGCGCTGTAGCCCTTGCCCCAGGCGCCGCGCTCCGTCGCCAGATAGCCGCCGCTCTCCTCATTGCCAGCTAACTGGATGATAAAGGTCTGGACAAACGGGCTGCGGGCCTGAATCCGGTGCATATAGTCCATGTACAACTCAAAACTGTTGTTGGCAAAAGCCACGCCGCCGACGCGAACCGCATGCAATTCCATGGCGAACTTCGGCTGCGTCTTCTGCAATTCGTAGCGATGCAGGATGCGGCGGCAGCGGTTCCGGCGCGACACCAGCCGCGAATTGTAGTTCAGGCGCTCGATTGGGTCGCCGTCGGTCTTAAACGGCTCCGCTTCCAGCTCAGCGAGCTGCTTCTGTTCATTGGCTGCCTCAGCCTCGCTGATGAGACGGCGCTCCAGCTCAATTGTCTTGACTATGTGCCCAAGCGGCAAATGGGTCTGGATGTCCTTTGACGCCCAGGACAGCGCCTCGTTAAAAGCCGCCAGCAGACGCTCGGCAATGTCCTTGCGCTCGTCCATATCCTTGCGGCCGCCCTCGCCGTACTTGAGGCGGAACCGCCGCTCCTGCGCCGCCTTGGCGTGCAGAATCCGCGGCGACAAGTCGCCGGCAGCAGCGCACTGCGGCAGCACATAGACGCTGCCGTGCTGCTTGCGCAGGCGCACCCGGAAGTCATGCCAATAGTCCCCGGACAGCCGCCGGATGTGCTCTGAGCACTGCGACGGGCATGGCACGTTGACAATAGCGCCGGTTAGCTTGCCAGAAAGGTCAAACGTGTACAGCAGATTGACAAAATGATCGGCACCAGCCTCGTAATGGCTGAAATTCGGGTCGTTGGTATTGCCGTACATGGCCGCGTGGCCAGCCACAATCGTGCCGCCGGTCGAGCTAGCGCCAGGACGCTTCGACAAATCATCGAAATAAACGACGCGACGGCTGTGGCCGACGACTGCGTAGCTGTAGCCGTACGCGATTCCGCCTGGAGCGCGCTTGTTGTACGCCTCCACAATCGCTGACGCAATCTTGTCAGACAGCTCTTCCCGGTAGTCATCACTGGAGGCGATAGTCACGCTATCATGCGGCACCTGGTCTGCACTGGCCATGGAAGCGCTGTTGGCTTCATAGTAGCTGGCGCCCTCGTGCGTATGCGTGACGTTCATGATGATCTTTTCGACCGGAATCGACGGGTCAAGCGCCGCCACCTTGGCCCGCACCGCCTTGACCAGACAAGCCCGCATAGCGACAAGATCAGCCGTCAGGAAGATGACCAAATCGACGCCATTGTCGAGGACTAAAGCAGTGATGGTGATAGGGTCCTGGATTCCCTCGGAAATGCGCATATGGAACTGCCCAGGAATGTCCACCGGGGCCGTCGTCGAAATGTCCCGCGAGGCCCAGCCAATCTTGATTTCCTGCATGTTCTCCAACCTTTCCTTGCTGAACGTTGCTTTCTCATCGTCGCCAGCGGCCGCATTCAAAGCAATGCGCTGCTTGCCGTTTACCTTTCCTGCATTATTATATTGTATTATATGTTGAAGTCAGTCAAATACAATGCTGGGAATGTGATTATTGTGCGTGGAGGCCGGTGATGAAAACAACAAAAACGTCACGTCTTGTCAGCTGCTTTCTGGTCATGTCATTATGGCTTGTTGGTTCGCTATCAGCCGCTGACTCTCTTCAGCCCAAGGAAAAGAACGTCTACATTCCCTACGAAAAGCTCTGGGAGACGTTTGAGCAGGACAAACGCGGGGTATTTTTGCCGCACGATGAGTTTGAGCGCCTTTGGCAAAAAGCCTACGGCACTCCGGAAACACCGCCTGTCAAGCCGCCGCGAGACGCGGTCATCGCCCGCCTGCAAGGCGAAATTTTAGTCGGCGAAGACACTGCCGAAGCCAAAGTCACTATGGACATCGAAGTCTTTGCCAAGGGCTGGGTTCTTCTGCCCCTGGCCATGAGCGACTGCGCCATGATTGACCCGGCTATCCAGGGTCTTCCTGACGCCCGCATCATCCACGACCGCCAGCAGGGCTATGCGCTGCTGGCCAGCAATCAGCAGGAAGCATCCCAAAAGGCCGTGGTGACATTGCGCTGGGTGCGGGAAATCAGCAAGACTCCTGGCCGCAACTCCCTGACCTTCCAAGCGCCTGACGCTCCGGTCAACCAATGGGAAGTCGTCATTCCAGTTGAGGACGCCCAGGTCGAAGTCAGCGGCGACCGCGTCGTCAAGGAGCAAATGACAGCCAAAGCCGGCTTCACCAAAGTCCGCCTGCACGTTGGCGCCAACAGCCAGCCAGTCCTTGCCTGGACGCCCAAGGCCGAGGGCGCCAAAGGACTGGATGCGCTCATCAATGTGACGTCCCTCCTGGACGCCACCTTAGAGGAAGGCATGATCCGAACCCAGGCGCACGTCACCTTCGCGGTCAGCCGCGCCCCGGTCGCCGCCCTTGCCATCCTCTTCCCCCGTGAGCATCGCGTCACCAATGTGTTCGACCCCAATATCCGGGAATGGCGCGTGTCTGAACAGGGTGAAGAACAACGGCTGGACATCACCCTGCACGAGCCGGTCACAGCAGAACAGGCGGTCATCCTTGAACTGGAACGCATCCAAGCCGGCCTGGCTACGGCTGACATTCCCTGCCTGAAAGTGCCGGCTGCCATCCGCCAGCAAGGCGTCCTCGCTGTCTTTATCGGCGAAGGACTCAAGGCCGAAGTCGGCCCGCGCACTGGCCTGACCCAACTTGATGTCAATACCGTGCGGACCATGGAGAGCAAACGCATCGCCTTTGCCGCCTATCAATACGCTGGCATACCCTGGTCACTCCAAATCGCTGTCGAGCCGCTGCATCCACAAGTCTTTGCCCAGGCGAAAACTACTTTTAACCTCGAACTCGACCATCTGCTCATCACCAGCACCTTCACCATCGAAGCCCGGAAAGCCGGTATTTTCCAGCTTGACTTTGACGTGCCGGCTGACTTCAAGCTGGTCGAGTGCCAGGCCCTGTCCGGCGCTGATCCGGTCGTTTCCGTCCTGGCAGACCGCCAGCTCGGGGAAGCGTCCCAAGGCCGGCAGCCGCTCCGCCTGACCTTCAAGGCCAAGCAACACCGGCTCAACGTCCTCCTGCTGCTGCGGCGGGAATTGTCCGAAGCAGCCTTGTTAACGCCGGGGCTGCCGCCGTTCAGCCTGACTTTGGCTGGCCCGCGTCTGGCGCCCGGCAGTGTCGAACGCGAAGAAGGCGCTGTCGCTATTCAAGCGCCGGCCAGTCTGCGGGTGACGCCCGGCCAGACCAGCCACCTGAAAGCTGTTGACGGCGATGGCGCCTCGCTGCTGGCCTATCGCTTCAATGCCAGCGAGCCGCTGCCACAGTTGACCATCACCGCTGAACGACGGCCGCCGCATTGCACTGTCACCCAGATGCTCCTGGCTGGCGTCGAATCCGGCAACCAGCTGAAATACACTGCCATGTTCAAGGCCGAGGTCATCCACAGCGGGGTCAAATCCCTGGCCTTCGCAGTCCCCGCAGCGCTGCTGCCGCGCTTGCAGCTGACGCCAAGCCAATACCGCCTCCAACCCGCTGAAAAGCAGCCCACGGAACTGCCCGAAGGCTACCAGGCAGTCAACCTGCAAGGCGATGCCGAATTCTTCGGCGCCAGCTATTTCTCCATGCGCTGGACCGAAGACCTGGGCGATTTGCCTGTGGGCGGCGAAAAAAGCATCAGCCTGCCACGACTAATCGCATTCGGCGACCGCGTCTGGGGACAAATCGCCTTCCTCAAAAACGACATGATCGACATGGCGCCGACAGCAGCGGAAAAACTGCTCCCGATTGACCCGCGCTTTAATCTGATCAAGGACATCGCCCCTGTCCAACCCAAAGCGCCAGGAACCGACTTTACCGCCCTCGTTGCCCGGGCTTTTGAATATCATAGCAACGACTGGAAACTGGAAGCCAAGGTCACCCGCTATCAAAACGAAGCCGTCAAAAGCACCAGCATTGAAAAAATGTTAGTCCGCGCCGTGTTGACGCGCAGCGGCGCTGTCAGCGTCCAGACTGCCTGCCAGATGCGCAGCACTCGCCAGCGCCTGGAGCTGCATCTGCCTGACGGGGTCGAATTCGACAGTGCGCCAGCGCTGGTGGACGGCCGTCCAGCCCCGCTGGAAAAAGGCGAGCCAGGGCAGTACTTCGTGCCTCTGACCGCCAACCGCCAGGGCGAGAGGTTCATCCTCGAACTGCGCTATGTCCTCCCCAAGCCTAAGACCGGCATCTTCCAGCCGCCCGCTTTTCCGGATGACGCAGCCGTGCAGCACGTCTATCTGTCTGTCCACATCCCGAAAAACCTCACGGTCCTCGGGACTCTGGGTCTTTGGAACGTCGACAACATCTGGGCGCTGAGCGGTTTTCTCACCCTCCGTCCACGCGCCCGGATGACATCCAGCGAGCTCGTCGGCTGGCTATTGCAAGGCGCCTCTGCCAATCCGACCGTCGCTGATCACCTCAACAGCTTTGTCACGGATGGCCAGCCGCTGCTTTATTCGACGCTGCATCCGCCCGCTGGCCAGGCTGGCGCGCTGCGGCTGCGACTGTGGTCAGCCTGGCAATGCAAGGCCATCCTGATCATCGCCATCCTCGCGGTCGGCGTCCTGCTGGCGCGGGCTACCGTTTTCCACCAGGCCTTGTCCCTGGCCTTTGCCATCAGCGGCCTGGCTCTGCTGGCGGTTTTCCTGCCCAGCCTGGCCGTATCCCTGGTTTCCAACGCCGCTGCGGCAGCGGCCCTGATCGTCCTGCTCGGCTGGGGCTTCCTGTGGTTCCGCCGCCGCCCACCTAAGCCGCCCAGGCTGCCCAGCAGCACCCCACCGCCCAACGGCGATCAGCCGGCCAGCAACGACCCGCCGACGCCGCTGCCAAGCAAGACCTTTCGCTGGCGGAGTGTAATCGCCCTCGTCATCCTCATCATTGTGGCTTTCTTCCTGTTGCTGGTGTTTGGGCCGAGAGCAGTGGAGTTCCTGCTTCTCATCCTTGTCGCCGCAGTCGCACTGCCTGCCATTCGCCGCCACTGGCAGACTCAGCGTCAGTCCAAGGCCAACGAGCCGACGGCGCCTGCTCCATCGCCTGATTCTTCAGCAACGGCGGATGATACGCCTCCCCGGACTTAACAAGGAAAGGAGGCAGCCATGTCCACATTTACCACCATCTCAACGGCCCGCTCGGCCAGTCGACGCCGCCTTGGCTTCGCCTTCCTGGCCTTCTGGAGCTTCCTGCTCGCTGCCGCCGACAGCAATGTTCCAGCCTGGCGGGAGCTGCTCATCCCAGCTGGCGAATTGCCAAGGATACTCCAATCCTGGCCTGGGGCGACCATGATCAGCGCAGAGGAATTCAACCGCCTGCTGCAAGAAAACAACCGCGCTGACGCTGAACCGCCGCCGGTTCCCGCCCTGCTTCGCAGCGCAGCCCATCGCCTGACTGTCCTGGATGACCGCGCCCATTGGGAATGCCAGGCCGTCGCGGAAACGCTCAAGCCTGGCCCGCAGCTGCTGACTTTGGCCGCTGAAGACCTGACCTGGACTGATGTCTTAGTCGCCAATCAGCCAGCGGTCGGCACTCTGGAGAATGGCCAGCTCAGCCTCCTGTTCGATGGCAAACCAGCCGCACAGGAGCTGCTTTTGCGCGGCGAAATCGCTGTCCGCAATGACGGCGCTCAGCGCCAGTTGAGCTGCCGGCTGCCGGACGCGCCTAGCCGCGAGCTGACTGTCGTCGTGCCGGGCGACGTCGCCCTCCGCACTGGGCCACCGGTCCTGTCTCGGCAATATGACGAAAAAGCCAATGTCACCACCCTGAGGCTGATTCCGCCCCGCGAGAAGCTCACTCTCACCTTGTCGCTCAACAACCGTTTCAAGCGGGACGCCAGCCTGGTGCGTTCTGTCTCGCGGCTGGACTGCCGGATTGGCCTGGCTGGCGAAGAACTCACCGCCGAAGTCCGCCTGCTCGTGCATCACAACGCCATCACTTCCTGGCGCTTTCTTGTCCCTGATGGCTTTGAAGTCATCAGCGTCAACGCCAGTTCTGCCTGCGGTGTGGCTTCCTGGAGCGTTGACGCCAACCGCGTGCTGACTGTCATTATGCAGGAACCGCTGAGCGGTCTGGCTGACTTTTCCTTCCAACTATATCGAGTCCGACCAGCGGCGACAACCGACGCCTGGTCTTTTCCGGCGTTTCAACCGCTGGATTGCGCCAGCGCTGTCACCTATGCCTGGGTTTGGGCAGAGCGCCATTTGAAATGCCGCGACCTAGCCAGCTCCGGCCTCATCTACCAGCAGCTCGAACCGATGCCGACTAAAAGCCAAGCCGGGCTGCAAGTAGACATGGAGCTGCTCACAAGCGGCTACGCGCCCGGCGCTTTCCAACTGACTGCCGCCATCACTAGGCCCGAAGCGCAAACCGCCATCGCCTCAGACACGACCCTGGAAATCAAAGAGAACGGCCTGCTCGCCACCGCCCTGGTGACCATCATGCCTGAGCGAGACACCTGCTACCAAGTTATCCTACAGCTGCCAGAAGGCTGGAAATACGACGGCGACGCCGAATCCCTACCCGGGATAGACATCGGCATCCCAGACCTCAGCGGACGCCTGACTGTCCGCTTCCCCAATGGCATTGTCCCGCCCCAGAAGCAATCGTTCAAACTCATCTTGAAAAGCACGCCCCCCGGGTGGGAGCAGGATTGGACTAAGCCGCGCCTGGTGGACGCCCCGGTGTTGTCCATGCCAACCGCGTCCCGGCAGTCTGGCCGCCTCGCCATGGTGACGCAAGCGCCGCTGACCATGGAGCTGCACCAGGCGAAAAACTGCTTGGCGCAAAACAGCCAGAACGCCTACCTGTACACGTTCCAATCGCTGCCAGTCACCCTGACCGTCGCGGTCAGCCGGCCGGCTGCCCGCTTGTCGGCCGGGACTTATACCCTGGTCAAAGTCAATCCGGACCATCTCGCTGTGACCCATGAACTGGATTTTACGGCGCACCGCTCGCCAGTGCGGGAAATCTCCTGCCGACTGCCAGCAGAAGCGCCAGCCGCCCTGACTGTCTTTGGCCGAGGTGACACTGTTGTCAAAGAACATTCCAGCCAGGCGAATGAGCAGGGCCGCATCGTCACGGCGCTGCTGGCCGCAGAAGCCAGCCAGGCCGCCATCGTGATTTCCTACCAGCTGCCGCTGGTTCCGGATGGTCAGAAAATCTGCGCGCCGCTGGTTGACGCCCATACGGCAGACGACCAGCACGGCCGCCTGGCCATTGAAGGCGAAGCTGAGCTGGACGTTGCCATCTTTGACCCGCCCCGGTCGGTTGACGTCGGCGAATTGCAAGGCAACCTCACCCAGCCTAGTCGCCGCCTGCTGGGCGTGTATGCGTACACGGGAGCGCCGCCCGCGCCCAGCCTCACGGTCACCCGCCAGGCCGTGCATGCGCTGCCCGCCATCCTCATCCGGGAAAGCCAGGCCGCCACCGTCATCTCCCCAAATGGAATCGCCCAACACACGGTGCGATACGCTTTCCGGCCCAACCTGCCGCATCTCAACATCGTCATGCCGCCGCAAGCCGATCTCTGGGCCGTTGTCCTTGACGATGAACCAGCGACCTTGCAGCAATGCGTCCTGTCGACCAGCGATGGCCAGACAACGCCGGCTCTGCTCCTGCCCTTGCCCCCAGCCGCCGCACCGGAACGCACCCTGGTCATCACCTACGAAACGCGCATCCGCGCCTTCCGCTGCTGCGGAACCGCTGAAGCAACTCTTCCAGCTTTGGGCTATATTGACGCCGAGGGCAACTGGGTCACAGCGCCTGCCGCCAACCTGACCTGGGAAATAGTCACTCCGCCCCAATACCGGCCCATCGCCGCCAGAGGCAATGTCTATCCACGCTCGCAAACCACCGTGTTTGACGATATCCAGCCGAAATACGACGCCGACCCCGGCTGGCTGCCTGAACCAATCGCCCCGCAAGTCGGACGGTTCCTCTACGCCTGCACCGGCAAAATCACCCCCAAGCATGGCATCATCGGCTGTCTCATGCTGCCGGCCTTCTCAAAAGTGCGAGGAAAAGCCGCAGTGGCACGCAAACTCAGCGGTGAAGGCAAGGACATGTACATGATTGACGAGGTTGACGCCGTCAAAAGCGACATGGAGGCCAAAGCCGTCCTGCCTCGAAGCAAGCTCATGCGCAGCGAGGAAGTCGCTGAGGCTGACCAGCCGAGCCTGGATTGGCTGTCTCAGGAAGCCACCCGCAGCCTGCCTATTGATTTAGTGCGCGAAGGCCGAAGCCTGCGGTTTGACGGGCTGACCGCCGAAGCGAACGTCAGCCTCACCTTGCTCAACAACAGAGTTCTGCGCATGTTCCGGCGCGGCGTCTTCCTGCTGCTGGTCTGCATTGGCCTGTTGCCCGCCATCCGCCAAGGAAGACGCTGGCGCTATGTCATCGGCTGGCTGCTGGCAAGCAGCATCCTGCCCTGCTTGCCCGGACTGGCCGCAACGACCTTGTTCCTGAATGACTGCTTCGTCGCTGCGCTCGTTCTCGCCGTGTTGTATGCCCTCGGCGCGGCTGGACGCTGGCTGAAGCGGAGTTTGCGACCTGCGTCCGCCCCAATCGCGGCCACCAGCGCCGCCCTCCTGCTGGCGATGTCGCTCCTGCTGACAGCTTTCCCAAGCCCCGCCTCTGGACAAGCAGCGACTGAGCCTGCTGAAGTGCAGAAGCCAGCAGAAGCAGTCGTTGCGCCGGCTCCGGCCAGCGCGCCTGTTCCGACCCCGGCCAGCTCAACAGCGCCGGCCCCTGCGTCGGCCCAGCTGCAAGCGCCGGCGTCTCCGGCGGTCACCGCACCTGCGTCGGCTTTGACTCCGGTTGAGCTGGTCAAGCCAGCGCCGATGCCTCTGCCGGAAGACGCGGTCATCATGCTGTATGACGGCCTGCCTGAACGCCTGCAGCCAGAGCGCCTGTTGCCATACACCTTCTACCAACGCCTGCGAACAGGAGCCCAGCCAGCGCCATTTCTGCCTGCGCCGGCCCTGTTCACGACCGTCAAATACGAAGCGACCCTGACTGATGACGACACCATGACGATCACCGCTCGCTTGCAGGCAGTCATCCCAGCCGCCACGGCTGCGCCGCTGCCGCCCCTGGCCTACCAGAACGTCCTCCCAGGCCGAATCACAGCCAATGGCAGCGCAGTTCCAGCCTGGACAACGCCTGGCTCGACCGCTGGCCTGGCCATCGCATCGCTGCCGCCGGGTAAGCATGCCTTGGAAATGACCTGGCTGGCGACCGTCGTCCGCCAAGGCGGCTGGCGACAAGTCGAAATCGCCCTGCCTGCGCCAACTCCGGCTATCCTGGTCATCACGCCACCGGAACATGGCGCGGAAATCGCTGTTCGCAGCCAGCACCTGGCCTGGACGCAACGGGTGGAAAAAGGCGCGACGCCGCTGGAGGTCGCAGTTGACGGCGGCCTGTTCACGCTGCAATGGCGCTTGCCAGCAACAGCAGGCAACCTGGATGACGCCTTGACCGTCGAATCAGCCATTGACCTGATAGTGGGCGAAAGCGCCACCGAAGCGGCCTGGAAGCCAAACATGCAGTTCCGCGGCGAAGCCCGCTCCGTGTTCGAATTGTCCATCCCGGATACATACAAATTGCTCGACATCACCGGCCCCAACATCCGAGGCTGGGAAAGCCGTCCGGATGGACAAAAAACCTTCCTCACTGTCCATCTCCTGAAAGCCGCTGACAAGTCTGAATCCTTCAAGGTACGCCTGCTGGGCCCCGGCGTCGGCGCTGACCCGAAGCCGCAACGCATCGCCTTCCCTGATTTCGCAACGCCGGGAGCAGCCCGCCATCGCGTCATCGCCCGACTGCGCCGCCGAGGCGAATTCGACCTGCGCACGGAACCAACTGCAAGCATGGCCGGACGCATTGACCTGGCGCGTCTGACTGAGCACTTTGACAAAGTTGACGAGGACGGCGAGGCCTGGCAGTCAGTCACCGCGCCCTTGCCAGTGACCATGTCCATTCAGCTTTATGATGATTTCCTGGAGGCTGACCTGCGCGTCGTCCATCGCCTGGAGACTAGCGGCCAGACCGTGGAAGGCAAGCTGGAGCTCAAGACTGGGCGCCGCTTCCGGCCCGCCGTCAAGGTGCGTTTTCCAGCCGGGATGGCCATCCGTTCTTTGCGCGGCGAGCATCTTTTCGCGCATGACGTGGAAACAACGCCAGAGGCCACGCTGGCCGTGCTCCGGCTCGTTCCTGGCAGCCAGGACGCAACCGTCTATTTCACCGGCGAGCAGGCTACACCAGCCCAGCCTGGCAGCGTCATCCCTGCGCCTGTCATCACCATTCTCGACGCTGATCGCCAGGAGACTGCCCTGGCCGTGCTGTGCCCTGAAACGCTGCAAGTGCGAGAGCGCAACCTGCGCGGCCTGAACGTCGTTCTGCCCGACACCGTGCATACATGGCTGACAGCGGCCAACCGGCAGCATGTCCGCCTGGCGCTGAAAGCGCGTTCTGCCGAATACAACGGTGAACTGCTCATCAGCGCCAAGCCGACGACCGTCACTGGGATGTGCGCAGCCAGCGTCCGCTTCACCGAAACCGTCCAGCAAGAGACCTACTTGTTCGACCTGCATGTCGAGGGCGGCCTGGAGCAGTTTTCCTTTACCACGCCTAAGCATCTCACTGACGCCCGCTTAGATGCGCCGCTGCTGCGCCGCACTCGCATTGAGCCGGAAGGCGATTCTGGACGGGTGCGCTTCACGCTGGAATTCCAAGACCAGCTGACTGCTAATTTCCGTATTCTGTTAGAGCACGACCGACTTCCCCCCGGCAACGCACAGACCGTCGTCTGCCCAGCGGCAGACGCGCCGCTGAAATACTACTGCGTCATTGAAAACGCCGGCCGCGATGAAGTCGCCGCAACGCCCAACGCTGGCGCCGCTGCCTTGGATATCACCCGCGCTGTCCCGGAAATACTCCGGCCCCTGCTGGTCGGAAACCGAGTCCAGGCGTTTGCAATCAAGGACGCCAAGACTGGCGGCGTGAACTGTCAAGCTAACCCACGCACAGCCGTAGTCACCGCCAATGCCCGCATCGGCCTGGCTAGCACGACGCTGATGCTGACCAGCGACGGACTCTGCCTGGGCGAGACTACCTTCCAAATCGACAATCGCACCGAACAATTCCTGGTTGTACGCCTGCCTGCCGGCGCGGAGTTGTGGACCGTCCAGGTAGCTGGCGAACTGATCAAGCCGGTGACGCCAGCAGGCGCTGAAGCCGGCACCGTCTGGATTCCCCTGCTCAAAACGGCAGAAGGCGACCTGGATTATCCGGTCATCCTGAAATACCGTGCCCAGCTCCGCCAACCGGGCTGGCTGCGCCAAACCGCGTTTCCGCTCCCAGAGACAGTCAATGTCAACATTGAGCAGACACAAGTAACTTTACGCCTGCCCGTGGAACAGAAATGGCTCGCGTTTGATGGCGACCTGGGCCAACCGGTTAACGCCGGCGCGTATCACTCCTCCACGCTCTCCTACCAAAGCAACATGCTGAAACGCATAACCTCGTCAATAACAGCCAGCGATCTCGACAGTCATTCCCGCGCTCGCGCCGCCAAGCACGCCGAGGAAATTTTCGCCCAGGTGCAAGCCAGCCAAATGCAAGTCAAAAACATCCTGGGGCACAACGAACAAGTCGCCCAATCCCAAAAGGCTTTAGACGATTTCATCGCCGAGGCACTGCCCACCCGTCGGCAGCGCAGGATGATGATTCCCACTGGCCGAAAGCAATTCAATGCCATGAGCGACAAGCAATCAGTAAGCCTTGCCAATGCCCTGCCCGCTAAGGTGGAAAACTGGCAACAACCCTTGGAAATGGAAAGCAAGCCAGCACCAAAGCCTGCAAAACCTGCCCTCGACCAAGTAAAATCCACCCACGAACGCAAATCAGAACTCGCTGCACCCGCGCCGTCGGTGAAAAAAGCAGAAGCAGTACCCCTTGGCGAACTCAGTGAACCAGTGGACGGCTATGCGGAGGTTCGTCGGCAAGGTGCAAAACAGGCCAGAGAGACCGACGAGAAGGCGGCGGGCGCAGCGCGTCTGCGCGGCAGCCGAGAGAACCAGCTTGGCGCCACTGCTGACATTGGCGCCACTGCTGACATTGGCGGCGA
Organism: Lentisphaerae bacterium ADurb.Bin082; assembly: GCA_002070945.1. Taxonomy (GTDB): domain Bacteria; phylum Verrucomicrobiota; class Lentisphaeria; order Oligosphaerales; family Oligosphaeraceae; genus JAAZKI01. The sequence continues at coordinate 19,485 of MWEG01000091.1, read as the reverse complement.
CATGATGATGGCTCCTCCTGCTGCAGCGCGGCCGCCGATGCCGTCGGCAGTGCCGGCTCCGATGATTGAGGTGGCCGCCGAATCCAGCGAGGTCGCTCCGGCTAAGCCATTGGCTGCGGCAGCAGCGGCGGCGAATTTAGCCAGCCTGGATGTGCCCTTGTGCCGAGACGACCCATTGCGCTGGCATACCTGCCTGTTCAGCGCCCCGCGTGGCGGTGTAGTTCTGCACGGCCGCGCGGTCAGCGTCGCTGCGCTGGCAGGCTGGAAGCGCCTCGGCTTCATGCTTCTGGCGACCGGGCTGGTCGCCGCCCTCGTGCTTCTCGCTTCCAGCCTTGGTCTGAACTGGATTCCTGCCCGGCTGCGCAGCCGTCAGACCATGCGCCAGGCAGCCCTGGTCAGCCTCGTCTTCGGCATCCTGCCTGTCGTTGGCGTCATCATCCTAATTGCCAGCTACATCCGCATCAGGCCAAGATCCTGATGCGGTCAGCTCTCCCTGCCCAACCTTGAGCGTTTCTCTCCATCGCCTTGCAACCGAAAGTCACCCAACATGCCACTAGTCACCATGAACGAAATCCTGCCGGCAGCACGTCGGGCCGGCAAAGCCATTGGCGCTTTTAACGCTGCCAACTACGAAACAGCCGTCGCCGTCATCCAAGCGGCCGAGGCGGAAAAGTCGCCGGTCATCCTGCAAGTCTATTCCCGCATGTTTGGCAATGGCAAGGCCGAGGCTCTCGGCGGCCTGCTAATCCGCCTGGCGCAAAAATGTTCTCAGCCAGTGGCCTTGCATCTCGACCACGGTGAAAACCTCGAACAAGTCCGCAACGCCCTTGACTGGGGCTATAACTCCATCATGCTGGACGGCTCCCGGCTTCCCTACGCCGACAACGTCGCCGCCACCGCTGCTGCCGTGCGCCTGGCCCACGCTGCTGGCGCATCAGCCGAAGGCGAAATTGGCCATGTCGCCATGGGTGACGCCACTGCCCTCACCGAAGTCGAATCCGCCTGCCAGTTTGCGGCTGAAACCGGGGTTGACGCCCTGGCCATCTCCATCGGCACCGCGCACGGCTATTATCAGACCGAACCCAAACTTGATTTGGAGCGCTGCCGACAAATCGGCGAACGCCTGCCTGACCTGCCCCTCGTCCTCCACGGCGGCACCGGTACACCCATGGCCGACGTCCAGAAAGCCATCGCCTGCGGCATCACCAAAATCAACGTCGCCACCGAATTCCAGCACTGCTTCCTCAAGAACGTCCAGGCCGGATTAGACGCGCTCGACGGCAAGTTCAGCCCGATTGACAAGTTCATGGACGGCCCGATCGCCGCCTGCGTTGAACACCTGCGCGGACTGATCCGCGCCTTCGCGCTGCGGTAGGACACAACGCACGACGCATGGTATTGCCCTGGGCTGTGGTTTACTTGCACAAACACACCCTAAAAAAATCTGCGTCATCTGCGTCATCTGCGGATAAAACAATCGCTTCCCGCGCCAACGCACTATAGATACACTCATCTTTTACGAGGACACAGACTCTTTGCGCACCACTCTTCCCAGCAGGGGAGGTGGTGCGTTTGCATTTTTCAGATGCAAATTTTTGCCGGACTCACAAAAAAAGACTTGAAATATAAAAGATAGCTTCATATATTATAGTTAGATATAGGAGAAGGACTATGAGCACAGGTTCTATCAACACTGTTCTGGCCAAGTTTGAGTTACGCAGCGGTGCGGTTCCTGCCTACCGGCAGATTGCCGACTTTTTGCGTAAAAACATTCTGTCTGGCTCTTTACCGCAGGGGAGCCGTCTTCCGCCTGAGGCTGATTTATCGAGCTTATTTGGCGTCAATCACTTGACCTTGCGCAAAAGTTTGAATGCCTTGGCGTTGCAGAATTTGATTGACCGTCAGCGCGGGCGGGGGACATTCGTCAGGCCGGTGTCCCGTCCCAGGCGTCGGATTGGCATTATCATCAGAAGCTTAGATTATCATAACAGTGTTTATTTCACGCAGCTGCTGTTAGCGATCAGCGACAGTCTTCAGCGTCGCGGCGGCGGGGAGACGGTTTTGCTGAACTGCAGTAACTTTACTGCGGAAGAGATGATTGATGAAGTCAACCGCAAGCGTTGTGATGCTCTGTTGGTATTGGACTGCAGCATAACCCATCTGGCTCAGCTCTGCTCCGAGCAATTCGACAATTTTCCGCTCGTCTTCATCAATTATCATGGACAGGCTGAGCAGGTCCGCAACCACTTCAACGTCTGCACCAATCGCAACATGATTACGCGCGCTGTGGAATATCTGACCTCTTTGGGGCACCGCCGCATTCTCTACATCAGCGTTGAGAACCCCTACAATCCTGAGTTGCAGCACCGCAACATGGATTTTCTCACCTGTCCGGTTGCAGAGAAGATTCCGGTGATTCTGCCTTTCCGTGGTCAATGGTACGAGGAGGCCCGTGATGTGGCTCGGGAATACTGTTCGCAAAGCAATCCCCCCACGGCCATTGTCACCCCAGGCATTGCCTTTTCTTTTGGCGCCTGGCAGGGGGTGTTCGAAGCCGGCAAGAGAATCCCGGAAGACATCTCCCTGATTGGCATTGATAGCAATCCGAACTGCAATCCGCTGATGACGACCATGGATCAGCCAATGAATGCTATCACTGACAAAGCCCTGGAGCTGCTGTTAGAAACCAACCGACGCGGCAAAAACATTATAGATAATAACACCTTTCTTTTTGAGCCAATTCTAAACGAACGCGGCAGTTGCCGGCACCTCGACACCGGAGACTCTACATGAACAGAGCCATGGTCACACTTTTAGCCAGTCTGTTTTGTGCCGCCCTGTCGGCTTTTGCAGAACAACCTACCGTGGTTGACAGTCATGGCAGTGTTTCGCAGTTTTCTCCGGAGACTGCAGTTTTGGCAAAGATCAACTTGCCTGGGGTCACGAGTTGGCGGGCGCCGCTTTTCAGCGTTGAAGAAAATCGAGAATATGAAGCAAGCGTCGATTTAGTCTGTGAAGACTTGGTTGCCGGGGCGGCAGTCTCACTGCACCTTTATCGGATTGATGCCCAAGGCAATGTGCAGGGGTTCGTCAGTGACTTGTCACGTTTCCAGCAAATCTATGCCAAAAATCTCCCCCAGACCTTGAAGCTGCGCTGCATCGCAGAGAAAGACACCCGTTTTTTGCGCCTGGAGTTGAAGTTGGCCGGCAATCCCGTCCGGGTCAAGATTTTAAGCTATGCTCTGGCGCCCTATATAAAGCCGCCTCTGTTCGGAGGGATTTACGACAAGCCAGACCCGCAGCCAGAACGCGAAGCAATCTTGCAGGCATTGGCTGCAGTCGCGCCGACTGAATGCCGGCTGGCACACGAAAATGGAAACACTTTCCTCGTGGTTGATGGCGCACCCATTCCGTACAAAGCCTATCGCGGCAGCTATGATTATAGGATGATGGGCGAACATGGCGCCAATCTAATCATCACGCATGACCACGGCAGCACTCTCTATGTACGCAAGCCGTGGGACAAGGAAGCGAGCCTCGGCAACGGGCAATTTGATTTCCAAAGGGTGGAAGACAACCTGCTTCGCATCCATGCCGCCGACCCGAAGCTCAGGGTCATTTTGCGGGTCGGCTGCGATCCTGACCACGCCTGGCTGGATGCGCACCCGGAAAACATTCTGGTCAATGAACAAGGCGTGCGGGGAATCTCGCGGGGCGGCGCCTTCAAAGGCTTCGGCCATGAAGTCAATACTGAGGCACAAGAAAGATGGGCGTGGACCTACGCCTCGGAAGAATGCCAGCAATACATCATTGAGGGCATGAATGCCTTGACCAGCTTCCTGAAAAACAGCCCGGCAGGGAAAATCATCGCCGGATTCTGCCTGGGAGGAGGGCATGATGGGCAATTTGTGCAATGGAAGTACGGCGACCCAGAGGCCGGCCATGCCGACTATTCGGCAAGCTATCAAATTGCCTTGCGCGCCTGGCTAGCGGAAAAATACGGCAATGATGCCGCCTTGCAGGATGCCTGGGGCGATCCCGACGTCACCCTGCAAAATGCCTGCGTCTTCACTGGCGCAGAATGGCGCAGCAAGCAGTATTTCAATTCAGACAAGGGCCTTGACCGCAAGATTGTCGACTGCCGCACCTTCCTTTCCATCAGCACCGCCCGCATGTTGCGTCGCTTTGGCCAGACCTTGAAGGACGGGATGGGACGTCCCTGCGTAATCCAGACCTGGTACAGCAGTCCGGTTTGGCGCCAGACTAGCCGCCTTGCGCTCAGTGAGCTGGCTAAAGGCGGCATTGATATTGTCGCTCAAGTCACCGACTATGCGCCGCCCCGCCTGCCGCGCGCCCCGGGAGGAGCGGCCAACTTCAGCATTGCCGCTGCCGAACTGCGCGATTTGCTCTACGTCCAGGAATTGGACCACCGCACTTGGCGCACTCAGATGATCGGCGGCTGGGCCTATACGGCCTATCCGAAGAACGCCGCAGAGTTCAGGACGCAAATCTTGCGCGATGCCGGAGCAACCCTGGCGTCCGGCGGCAAAGGCTTCTATTATTATGATATGTTCGGCAGCTGGTACCATGACCCAGAGGCGATGGAAATCATCCGAGCGACCTATCAAATGGTTGACTGGGCCGCCAGCCAGCGGGGTAAAGTTCCGCGCACTGAAATTGCCGTCTTCATGGATGAACCGGACCGCCTGCACTACGAAGGGGCGGCCAATGGCGGTACAGCCATGAAAAGCCTGCGCACCTGTGGCCTTACGCCGGATATTTTTATGCTGGAAGATATCCTCAATCCGGCTCTGCCGGAATACAAGCTTTACTTGTTCTTTTCGCCGTTGACTATAAGGCCAGAACAGATAACGGCGATTCAGCAAAAAGCCTGTCAGCCCGGCAAAGTCGTCATGTTCATCGGCCCAGCCGGAATTTGCGGCCCCTTGAAAGCCGCCAAGCCCGTACTTGCAGCTTTTGGACTGCAAATTGAAGATGTTTTCAGCCCACCCAGCGGTGAAGTCGTCGCTTTTGCTGAAAACACGCAGCACCCGCTCCTGGAAAACTGTCGAGGGCGGCTTGGCACACTCGGGCCCCAGATCAAAGATGATCAGGTTTTCTATCTGCATCAACCGCTTTGGGCTCGCATCATCGATCCGGAGGCAGTTGTTTTAGGGCATTGGCTGGGCACGTCCGAGCCCGGGCTGGTTTGCAAAGCGGTCGGTGAACACACCTTGATTTATACGCCCCAAATTGGCGGAGCAAGCGCCCAGTTGCTCCATAATGCCGCCCGGCTGGCCGGGATTGAACCCTACGCGCAGCCGGGCAATGCCGTCTATGTCGGCCATGGCGTCGCCATGGGCCATCGCCTGGGCGATCCTATAAACCTGACTTTCCCCTGCAAGATGAACTTTTCCGATCCATTCAGCGGGCGCCGCCTTGGTTCCGGTCGTTCCTTCGGGCTGAATTGCGCTCCAGGCGAGTGCCAGGCCATCCTTTACGAAGTCGCAGATTGAGCAATAGCCTCATTATAGCTTCTAATCATTCATCAACAACATCAAAAGGGGAAGTCATCATGTCCAAAAGCCAAAAGAATTTCACTCTTATTGAACTGCTGGTGGTCATTGCCATCATTGCCATTTTAGCGAGCATGCTTTTGCCGGCCTTGAGCAAGGCCAAGGAGAAGGCCCAGGAAGCCAACTGCCAAAACAACCTCCGCCAAATCGGATTGGCGCATATCTTGTACCAGGATGACAATGATGAGTGGTACATACACTGTTATTACCGTGACAAAAGCGACAACGACTTTTTCTTCTGGAACTGGGCCTATGAGATGACCTATAAGTCCAATTATATTCCTGACACCAGAATGTATGAATGCAATACGCAGTTAGCGCGCGTCAGTTCAACTGAAGCAGACTACGTTCGTGGTTTGCGCGGAGAGCCTAACGCCGCCTGGCGCTATGCCCATGTTAAATACGGCTACCAGACTCTTTCCATCGGTTTGCAGATTTCGTCGCATTGTGTAGCCAACCCCAGTAATCGTCCGGCCAAAACAACAGAAGTGCAGAGTCCGTCAGAAACAGTCATGATTTTGGAAAATCTGGCCAATTTGGGTTTTATGGTCGGTGGGCACTACAGCGTAGCCGGTGTGCATGGAATGGCTAACTCCATCCTTTGGGCAGATGGGCGAGTGACCAGCTGGAAATTTGTTGAACAAACACTGTCCAAGCCAGGAAACTATTATTACTACTGGAAGCTGAAAAAATAGGTAATGCGCGGAATCTTGTGATAGAAAGAGAGATTTGGTGCGGTGATTGTGCTGTTAGACGTCTGGTTGTGCCCCTACTGGGCACCACCTTTTGGGGTGCGCCCATCCCCAGGCTGAAGCCTTAGGGTTAAGCATGGTTAAGCGCCTACGGAGCAAATGGATGTGGACAGGGTGGACGATGGCGACCACAGGTTTCGCGCCTTTAGCATTTCCGCCGCAGCCAGGCTGGTTTTCCTGTACTACTCACCCCCCCAAAAAATCTGCGTCATCTGCGTCATCTGCGGATAAAGCAATAGGTTCCCTCTCGCCCCTCGTCCCTAAAAAAAGCCCCTCGCCCTTATTTTCAGCCGCATCGCAAATCTTGCCGATAGCAGGTTGTCAATGCCATATCCGGCATTATATTATTTTTTTCTCGCACGGCATAGTCGCCTCTGGCGCCATTTGTCACTTGTGACCGGCGCTGGATTCCGCTCCAAATTCAGGTATGGACGGAACTCGGGTTCAATGGGCGACGTCAGTTAACGCCGGAGCTGTGAAAACACTACAGGAGCATTCATGAAGAAGGGTCCAAAACACACGTTGTGCCGCCGCGTCGGCAAGTGTCTCTGGGGCATGCCCAACTGCCCGACCAACAGCCGCACCATCAAAACCCGCGAGGGTGGCGAAGCCACGTCCTCCCCTAAGGCGTATCCCGCTGGGCAACACGGCCCTAATCGGCGCCGCGGGAAGTTGTCCACGTATGGCGAACTGCTCCTGGAAAAGCAGAAGTTGCGCCGTTACTACGACTTGACTGAGCATCAGCTCCGGTTCATCTATGAGAAGTCGAAGCGGGGTGCTGGCATCACCGGCGAAAAGCTGCTGCAGAACCTGGAGATGCGTCTGGTCACTGCGGTGTACCGCGGCGGTTTGGCGCCCACCATTTTTGCGGCTCGCCAGGCTGTGTCGCATCGCCACATCTTAGTTGACGGCAAAATCATTGACCGCGCCAGCTATCGCCTGAAACCCGGCCAAGTGATCAGCATCAGCGCTGAACGCTCCCCGATGCTGGCCAGCATTGCCAAGGGCATTGACGCTCTCACGCCACCGTATTTTCAAAAGGACGCGGAAGAGTGCAAAGTCACTGTTTTGCACGAACCCCTGCCCGAGGAAATCCAGTCCGAAGTAGTCATCTCCAAAGTCGTCGAATACTACGCTCGCTAATTGCTTAGCCGACTATCGGCAAAGCAGCGACGCTTCCTTAGGGGGTCCCGAGGCACGCCTCGGCGGCCCCTTTATTTTTGCCGGCCGCCCAACGGCTGGGCATGGCACAATTCTTGAGGTTCACCGATGAAAAGCATGACAGGATATGGCCGAGCCACGGCTGAGGCGAATGGCAACCAGGTGACCGTCGAAGTGTCGGCCGTCAACAGCCGCAAACTGGTGGACATGCGCTTCACCATGCCGCGGGAATTGAACGCGCTGGAACCCATGCTCCGACAGAGCATCCAGCAGCATTTTTCCCGAGGCAGCCTCAACATCGTGGTCAGCTACAAGCTCAGCGAAGAGAACCGACGCTTGCAGGCCGCTATTGACCTGCCCGCCGCCCAAGCCGCTGCCAAGATGCTGACCGAGCTGGCCCAGCAGACCGGCCTCCAGCCGCCGACGGTTCAGGACATCATCGCTTTTCCCGGCGTCATCAGTGAAAATGTGTCATCTTCCCTGGAACCCCTCAAGGAACTCGTGGTGCAGGCCCTGGAAGCCGCCCTGGCTGACCTGTCTGCCATGCGCGAAAAAGAAGGTGCCGCCCTGCGGGAAGACCTTCTGGCGCGGGGCAAGACGATTGCCGCCCTGGTGGAGCAGATTGCCGCCCGGGGTGATGACGCCCTGGTCTTGCAGCGACAACGCCTGCGCGACCGCATCGCCGCCCTCGGAGTCGAACTGACACTAGATGACGAACGGCTCACCAAAGAGCTGACCTTCTACGCTGAACGGGCTGACATCACCGAGGAAATCGTCCGCCTGCAAAGTCATTTAGTGCAATACGAGGAATTGCTCAACAGCGACGACGCGCCAGGGCGGAATCTCGACTTTTTGAGCCAAGAAATGAGCCGCGAAGCCAATACCCTGTCTGCCAAGACGGCGGATTTAGCCATCACCAACGACGTGCTGGTCATCAAGGCCGAACTGGGCAGGATTCGCGAACAAATCATGAACATCGAATAGACCCGACCGGCAGCGACCCCTTGTCACTGCTCGGCCTTGCGGCCAAAGACGATAATCGTCTGGTCATCGGCCTGGGCTTCTTCCCCGGCAAAAGCCTTGACTTTTGCCATAACGCCGTCAGCGGCCTCTTTAGGGGAGGGAAAGCCCTTCTGCCATTCCGCCACCAGGCGCTCGAGGCCAAACTCCTCCTGGTACTTATTGAGCGCCTCGGTCAGGCCGTCAGTGAACAGGCAGAAGAGCGCACCTGGCTCAAGGGGAAAGGTCATGGTTTCAAACAGGTCGGGCAAGTCATTCGGCCACATTCCCAAGGCCGGCCCGGAGGGCTTCAGGACGGAGCAGGTTCCGTCGGCGTCGCGGCGCAGCAGCGGCGTATGCCCAGCGCAGCCGAATTCACAGGTGTGCGTACTCAAGTCGATCAGCAGCAGGTTGACCGTCAGAAAATGGGCACTGTCGCTATTGGCATAAACCAGCCGGTTGACGTCCAAAAGAAAGGTCTTCATGTCCGTATAGCGCTCGACCATGGCTCTGACAAAGCACTGCGACATTGACGTCATCAAACAGGCTGGCAGGCCCTTTCCAGTGGCATCCGCGACCATGACCATGATGCGATTATCGTCAACAACGATAAAATCATAGAAGTCGCCGCTGACCTCGTAGGCCGGCTGATGCGAGGTCGCGAACTGGTATTCCCCGATTGTCGGCGGAATCTCAGGCAGCATAGACTTCTGCAATTCGGCGCAGACTTCCAGTTCGCGGTTCAAGCGGTCTTGGCGGCGGCGTTCGGCGTAAATCGCAATCAGGCTGCACGCCAAGGCCGGCTGCGACGAGAACTGCTGGAAGAAATCAAGGTTATGCTGGGAGAAGGGAGAAATGTCCCGGCGGCGGTTGACGGCGCAGCTGACGCCTACGAAGCGATCCTCTGCCAGCAACGGCATGACCATCATGGTCTTGACTTCCGGCGGCAACGACCATTCCGTACTCCCGCTTTCCAGCCGGTTGTAGAGAGCAGGCTGTCGGGTGATAGCGACGTGGCCGACCAGACCCTCGCCAGGGCCGATGACCTCCGAATGAAAATAAGCCATCCGGTAGCGCGCATTCACCCGCACTTTCGGACTCGGCGCCTTCTGGTTGACCGTCAGAATCGGGAAATAGCCCGTGCAAGCCGCGCCGCGCAGATAGGACGGATCGTTTTCATCCGGCACGAAAATGCCGGCCGACTCAGCGTCCACGTCCTCGCAGACCTTGGTGACGATAATGCTCAAAGCCTCGGTCAATTCGGCGACGGTCGCCAACTTCTGAACGAACTGGTTCAGGAATCGCCGATAGGCATCTTGCTGCCGATGCGCCTCGGCAGCGGCATACCGGTTCGCGCTCACCTGCCCAAGGGCCCGCATCACAAGGCCAACCAAAAGCAGAATCAGCGTTAGGGCGCCTAAAGATATCAGGATGATTGTCATGTGAATGAATTGACCATGACCGCCCAGCAACCCGGCGAAGCTGGCGGTCGGCGCCTGCTTCCGCCGCCCTGGCGCCCTTTTGCCCGCCAGGGACAAAAGCCAAACCAGAGGCGAAATCCGGAAAATGCGAATTTGGGGTTAATTTGCAATATACACCTTAAAACATAGTAAACAAAAAACTTTGAGTTATATTTTCTGTCGACGGCGACAAATGCGAATTTGCGGCCGTGCGCCTGCGGCGCGAAGCTGGTTTTCCATGAAGTGTCCAGCTATAGCGTCCGCCAGCTTCGCCGCCACGCTCGGGGAGATAGCGATTCGCATGGCCGTTTCGCGACGCCCCTGGGACGGGCCTTGTCGACCCGACTTTGCGCCGGTACGCATGCGACGCCCATCAGACTAAAACGCCAACCGCCATGAACAAAAGTGAACTCATCGCCCTCTTCGCCAAACTCAAGCTGCATCCCAGCCGAAGACTTGGGCAGAATTTTTTAGTAGACAGCAACCTGCTGTCAGCCTTGGTTCGCGACGCTGAGCTGCTTCCTGGCGAGCAGGTGCTGGAAGTCGGCCCTGGTGCTGGCGCTCTGACTGCGGCTCTGCTGGCGGCCGGCTGCATAGTGACCGCCATTGAACTGGATCACCGCCTGGCCGAATACGTCGCGGATCGCTTTGGCCGCGACAACGCCCATTTCCGCCTGCTCCAAGGCGACGCCTGCCGGATGGACATTGACGCCGTCATGGGCGCCGAGCCGTATCGATGCGTCGCCAACCTGCCCTATTCATGCAGTTCGCCGTTCCTGGCGACCGCCGCTACCTTGAACAACCCCCCGACCGCCATGCATGTCCTGCTCCAGAAAGAAATGGCCGACCGCCTGACCGCGCACCCTGGCGGCAAGGACTATGGCGTCCTGACCGTCCGCCTGGCCCTGCGCTATGACACGACTATGCTTAGAATCATCCCGCCTAATGTCTTTTTCCCGGCGCCGGAGGTGACTTCAGCCTACGTCCGACTCACCCTGCGGCCAGACGCGCCTGAACCCGAAGTCCGAAAGCTGGCGTCAACATTGGCAGGAGAAGTCTTTGCCCATCGCCGTAAAAAATCGTTCCGCCTGCTGACGGGCCGCTATCCAGAGGAATGCGTCGCCGCCGCCTTCGCAGCCGCTGGTCTGACGCAAGACGCCCGGGCAGACGATATTCCGCCGGCCGGGTTCGTGACCCTTGCCCGTTTCATTCAACCGCCCACACCATAATTAAATCACTTCAGGAAGGAGCGTCTTTTTCCCATGCCAAGCTTAGCGGAAACGCTCAAATACGCTTTTGTGCAAAGCGACTCGGTTGGAAAAGCCATTGTCGTGGTCTTGGCGATATTCAGCGCCTGGGCCTGGATGATCATTTTCAGCAAAGCCAGCGACATGCTGCGGATGCGCGTCGCCTGCCGTAAATTCTCCCGGGTCTACGCCCGTGTCAAATCGCCGATTGGCATGGGCCAGCAACTGGACGACCTGTCCGGCCCGCTGAAAGCTATCTGCGCCGCTGGCATCAGCGAGCTGTTTGACATCTGCCACATCAACAAGGAAAGCCAGCCCCTCTTTTACCGCCACTGCCGACTGCCCCGCCTCCTCAGTGAAAAGGAAATCGAAAAAATCCGCAGCACGATGAACAGCCAAGTCAACCAGCAGATTGTGGTACTGGAAAGCGACCTGGGCATCCTCGGCACGCTCGTCACAGTGTCGCCGTTCCTGGGCTTGTTCGGGACTGTCTGGGGCGTGATGGCGACCTTCATCGCCATTTCCCTGCAAGGGCGGCCTGACCTGAGCGCCATCGCCCCCGGCATCAGCGGCGCTTTGCTCACCACCGTCGCGGGCCTGCTCGTCGCCATTCCAGCCCTGGTCGCCAATAACCTATATAATAACTTAGTGCAGACAACGAGCCTGGAGATGGACAATTTTGTCACCGACTTCATCGCCAGCTTGCAGCTTGAGGAAGCAGTGCAGCCGATCACGAGGCCGTCTACGAGAGAGAATGCCTCAGCCATGGCTGAAGGCTGACCCAGCCATCGCGTTTGCCATGCCCTGCCCGAACGTCCATTTTCGCCGAGGAGCAGCATAATGCCTCCGAACACCTCACGACGCCCCTTCAAAAAACAAGCCGCGACCATTGACATGACGCCGCTGATGGACTTGACGTTCATGCTGCTGATCATCTTCGTCATCACGGTTCCGGCCCTGGAGTATTCCACTGAGGTCGACACCACCCCGCCAAAGCTGGACAGCGAAAAAAGCACCGAAGATGTCACCCGGCCGCTCGTCATCCATTTTAACAAGCATGGCGTCATCTCGATTGACGACAACATAGTTGCGCTTCATGACTTGACGAATTACCTTAACAATATTCGCCAAAGCAGAGAAAAGCTGACCGTGATGATCAGGGCCGATGGCAGCCGGCCATATTCCGAAGTGATTGACATCCTGCGCGCGGCGCGGCATGCCAACGTGGACTCTGCTTCCTTGATCACCCAGGCGGAAGACCAACAACAGAGGTAAACGAGGATATGCATGACCAGAATCAACACTGGATTGCTCGAATGCTGGCGTTTGCCGTCAGCGTCGGCATGCATGCTGCCCTCATTGTCGTCGTCCTGGGCATGACCCAGCGCCCCCTGGAGCCGATGCCAGAAAGCATCAAAGTCGAATTGGTCAATCTTCCCCCCTCCCCCCCAAAACCAGCGCCACCGCAACCCGAGCCGCCGCCACCGCAGCCCGAGCCGCCGCCACCGCAGCCCGAGCCGCCGCCACCGCAGCCGCCGCCGCCGCCACCACCGCCAAAACCACCCGTTCCTAAGCCGCAGGTCATCGAAACTCCCAAGCCGCCGCCCCCCAAGCCGCCGCCCCCCAAGCCGCCGACTCCCAAGCCGCCGACTCCCATCAAAAGCATAAAGGATCGACTCAAGGAAGCCGAAGTCAAGAGGCCAACGCCTCAGCCAACGCGGCGTCCCAGAAATGTCCCCAGCCAGGAGGAATTGCAGAAAAAACTGATCCGAGCGGCTGGCCCGTCCACCCCTGGCCCGATAGCGTCATCCGAAAGGGCGTCCTATACCGCCCAGCAGATCAAGGAGTCGAGCAACTACGCGGAAAAGGTCGTCGGCCCCTATTTGTACCAGCGTTGGGTGCAGCCAACCCGCGCCGAGCTGGGTTCTACGCCGGTGCGCCCCGTCGAAGTATCGTTCACCGTCTATGCCAACGGCACCATCGCCAACGTCGTCATCGACGGCAACAACAACAACCAGAAGCTCGTCCAATCCATCCGAAATCTTTTCGCGGACATTCGGAGTATGCCGCCGCTGAGCACCGTCGGCAGCAATGCCTCCAGCCTACGCATCGTTGTCATTATGACCCTGACCTCAGATTAACCCCACTTTTTCCCTTCCACCCTCAACGGGCTCGGAACACAAACCCAATCAGACTTAGGAGCATGGCATGAAAAACGGCAAATTCGGTTTTGGCATCATCGGCTGCGGCGGCATCGCCGGCGCCCACATCCGCGCGATTGAAGCAAACCCGGAAGCAGAACTAGTCGCTGTCTGCGATATCATCGAGGACAAGGGACGCAAATTCGGCATGGATCACGGCGGCGTCACTAACTTCTATAAAAACTACCTTGATTTAGTCAAGGACCCGGCCGTGGACATCGTCTGTATCTGCACACCGTCTGGCCTGCACGGCGACGGCGTCATCGCAGCCGCGAAGGCCGGCAAGGCCATCCTCTGCGAAAAGCCGCTGGACATCAGCCGCGACCGCATGAGCGAAATGATCGACGCGGTGGACAAGGCCAAGGTGAAGATGGGCTGCGTGTTCCAGCTGCGCACCTACGCCAATACCATCAAGGTTAGAAAAGCCATCGCCACGGGCATCCTCGGCAAAATGACGCTGGCAGATGCGTACCTGAAGGACTACCGTTCCCGGGCCTACTACGCCAGCGCCGACTGGCGCGGCACCTGGGCGCTGGACGGCGGCGGCTGCCTGATGAACCAAGGCGTACACGGCGTTGACCAGCTGCTCTGGATGACCGGCGCCGATGTCGACCGCGTCTTTGCCCGCGCCGACCACCTAGTGCGCGACATCGAGGTCGAAGACACCTGCGTCGCCAACCTGCAATTCACCAACGGCGCCTTTGGCACGATCGTCGCCACGACCTCCTGCAACCCCGGCGAAACCAGGCGCTGGGAAATGCACGGCGACAACGGCAGCATCTGCCTGACCGGCCAGAACATCACCAGATGGGCCACCGCTCCCATCGGCAGTGACGAGATGGCCAAAAACATCGAATTCACCAAAGAAGCCAGCGAGGACGGCATCACGCACGATCCTATGGCTCTTTCCATGGAAGGCCATACGTTCCTGGTCAACGACCTTATCCAAGCTCTCAAAGAAGACCGCGAACCCTACGTCAACGGCCATTCCGCCCGCAAGGCCGTTGACCTCATCCTCTCCATCTATGAATCGGCCCGCACTGGCAAGGACGTCAAAGTCCCGCATTATTAATTCACAATGGCCGGCGCAGCAACGCCTTTCCTGCGCCGGCCATGCGTATGCTGACTCCGGCCCGACGGCTTGACCGGCGGCCGGAGCCGCGTTGGCATCCATTACCCAAGGAGGCGACGACAATGAGACTGCTCTCAAGCTGGCTGCTCGCCACTTCCCTCTTCCTTCTCAGTCAAGCCCTGCTCGCCGTCGACACCCTGCCCCCAGGCCAGGAAGTCGCCCGCAACGGCACGTTCAACGACCCGGCTTCAGCCTTGGAATTCTGGCAGCAGCGCGCCGGTGGCCTAGGCACGTTCAGGGTCACCAAGGGCCAGGAGGAAGGAGCCATCGGCATTCTCAACATCCGCGTCACCGAAACCTCGCCGAAACCCTGGAACATGGAGCTGCTGCAGCGCGTCGACGTCGAGGTGGAAAAAGCCACCACCATGTACATCAGCTTCGAATACAAGATCAGCCCGGGATACTCGTTCAACTTCTACTGGCAGGAGGAGCGCTCGCCCTGGCCCAAGCTGCTCTCCCTGCATGTCGAATCACCGACCGAAACATGGCAGCGCGTGCAAATGGCAGCGCCGGTTCACCAGACCTTCCAGCCCCAGACCACGGCCTTCTCGTTCCACCTGGCCGAAAATGTCGGCATCCTCCAACTGCGCAATTTTTCCGCTATTATGGTTCCTGCCGAGGTCAACCCAGAGACCCTGGTCACCAACGTCAACCCGGTCCTTGGCGGCGATTTCTATGACAAGGACTGGCGCGGCATCGTCTCCGCGCGCCTGGAAAAAATCAGGCGTTTTCCCCTGACCGTCGAAGTGACTCGCAAAGGCCGGAAAATCGGCGATGCCGACATCGCCGTCCGCCAGACGAGCCGTCCGTTCCGCTTTGGCGTCGAGGCCTCGGCCGCCTTGCTCGCGCCAGCCGCCCTAGCGGCCCCGGAAATCGCCGATTTCGCAGCCCGGGTCAAGCCGCACGCCGCTGGCTTTGAACGCTACCGCGACCTGATCCTGAACACCCCCCAGTTTGAATTCGTGACCTTTTACGACGCCATGGTCTGGCGAGACTATGCCGCCTGGGGTCAGAAAATCGACGCCGAAGTGCTGGCGGCAGCCAAAGCCGCAGCACGACCGGTGCGCGGCCATGCCCTCTTCATCCCCGCCTATAAATTCGCTCCCAATGCCTGCCGCAATCTCAACCGCGACGCCTTGAACAAAGCCCTGCTCGACCATGTCAGCCAAATCTGCACTAGGCACAAGGGCGCCGTCGCGGAATGGAACACTGTCCACGGCGCCATCGAATATTTTGAAATCTACAATTTCATCGGCGTTGACTGCATCTCCCAAGTCTTTGCAGCAGCGCGGGCGGCTGATCCGACCGCCAGCCTGCTGCTGAGCGACATCCAGGCTTTGAGCGCACTCTCCGACGTCCCGCTGCGCGACACCCTCGAACTGGCTGAATGGCTGCAACAAAGCGGCGTCCAGGTCGACGGCGTCGTCCTAGGCGCCAATCTGAAACGGCTTGACGTCGGCCCCCAGTCCATGGAAAAACGCCTGGACCAGCTCAGCGCCCGCGTCAAGGCACCCATTCACATCGCCAATTTCGCGGTCAACGCCGACTCTGACGAGATTCAGGCCAGCATGGTGCGCGACTATCTGCTGCTGTTTTATTCGCATCCCGCCGTGGTCAGCGTGTCGTTCGCCGAGCCCTGGGCGCCGGCCATCCTCAATCCGCGCATGGCCTTTTACAGCGACGACTTCACCCCGCGCCCAGCCACCGAGGCCATCTTCAAGTTGCTGGACGAGGAGTGGCGGACAGTGGCGGACCTCAAGACCGACGGCACTGGCGCCGCGCCGACTATAGACGCCTTCATCGGCGTCTATGAGATGACTGTGACCATTGGCAAGGAGACTTTTCCAGCCGTCAACGTGCAGCTGCCACCGCCAGCCGACAGTGCCACCGCGCCGTTGACGGTTCCGGGCGCGACCGTCACCACGACCAAAACCGGGGTGAAAGTAACCCTGCAAGTGCCGTAGTCAGCGGCGCAGGCCATCCTTCCGGCTACGCCAGCCCCAGCAGTTTCAGGCGGTAGCAGAGCCGCGGTCGCTTCATGCCCAAGCGCCGGGCGGCCTCGCTCACATTGCCGCCAGCCTGGCGCATGGCCTCTGCCAGCAGCCGCCGCTCATAGTCGGCCATAGCCTGGTCGAAATCAGCGTCTGGCAGCGCCAATGGGTCGCTATGGCCAACGGCAAGGGCGGGCGGCAACGCGAAGTCGCGCCGCTCCAGGACATGATCCTCGGCCAGGATGACGGCCCGTTCCACGGCATTGCGCAGCTGGCGGACATTGCCGGGCCAGGGCGCTTCCTCCAACTGGCGCAACGCTTCAGCGCTGATGCCATTCACCTTCTTGCCATATTCCTGGCTGGCCTGCAAAAGAAAAAAATTGGTCAGTACCGGAATATCCTCTCTGCGTTCGCGCAGCGGCGGCAGGTGGATGTTGAACATGTTCAGGCGATAAAACAAGTCTTCCCGGAACTCCCCCTCCGCAGCCATCCGCCCAAGGTCGCGATTGGCCGCCGCGATAAACCGACAAGCGACAGGATACTCCGCCCCAGCACCGACCGGGCGAGCCATGCGCTGCTCAAGAACCCGCAGCAGGACAATCTGGAAATTCTGCTTGGTGGTCGCGATTTCGTCTAAGAACAAAGTGCCTTTTCCGGCTTCCCGGATCAGCCCTGCCCTATCCATGACAGCGCCGGTGAAGGCGCCACGGGCATGCCCTAAGAGTTCAGAGCTGATCAGCGCTTCGGAAAACGACCCGCAGTTCAAGGCAATGAACGGATGCTGGGCGCGCTTGGACAAGGCATGGATGGCGTGGGCGACCAATTCCTTGCCAGTGCCAGACTCGCCGGTGATCAGAACCGTCGCCGAAGTCGGGGCGACTTTGCGGATCAATTCCATGACTTGGCTCATGGCTCGCGAAACACCGCGAATCGGCATTGACAAATCATCGCTCAACAGCCCATGCTTGAGGCTGATGTTCTCCATGCTCAGCCGACGCCACTCCACCGCACGCCGCAGCGCCAGCAGCAAATCCTCGGTGTAGCGGTCAATTTCCACGGGGTCGTCCCGGCGTTGCGGCTCCAGAACATAGTCAAACGCGCCAGCTTTCACCAGTTCGACGATATGCTTGGGCGAATTGACGCCAGTCGAAATCAAAACCGGCACTCCTGGCGCCGCGTCCTGGACTTCCCGCAGCATCTCCCAGACGTTCAAGTCATCGCCGCGACTATGCGGATCGACGAGGCCGATGCAGACCGCCAGCGGCGGTTCAGCCATGCCGCGCAAATGCTTGGCGGCTTCCCGCTGGCGGGGAATATCGATCACCTGCCAGCGCTCTCGAACCGCCGCCAAAGTAGCAGGAATAAACCCGCTGCTGAGCAGAACTGTGTCCATCGTAGCTGTCGTCATTGCCCCGTCCCCTGTCCCGGACGATGTGACCCGGATTTCCTGATGCCAGCCCGCGGGCCGGGGTGAAGCGTTAAAATATCACTCCATTTAGTCGTAAAGCAAGGCGACAAGTACTCGCGCCGCATCAGCCAGGGCTTTTCGATGCCCTGGGCGAGATGGAAGACAGAGCCGCGGCCAAACTCCCGGTTGATCTTGTCAACCGCGTCATACAGCCGGTCATGGCGCTGGTCTTTCTGGTCGACGAACAAGTTCAGCTGCCGCGTGGAGGTGCTTTCCAGCCCGATGAACATGATGCCAGCCTTCCGATAGCGCCGGTTCGGGATGAATATGGAGGCCAGCACCGGCGCAATCGCGGCCAGCATGGCGCCATCCGCCGCAGTCGGGTGGTCAAACATGACTGTGGCGCCAGTGTTCGCCCAGGCGACATCACGGTTGCGGCCAGGCTCGTCCAGGACATATTGGAAAAAGACATTGGCGCCGCTGGCCAGCTGGTTCTGCTGGCGCAGCTGCGCCGCCGCCGTGGCGATGTAGTACGCCATCGCCTCCCTGAGTTCCGCCAATTCAAAGACCGGCCGGCCGAACGACCGCGAGCAAGTCAGACTTTGGGCAGGCTTCTCCATGTCCTCTGGAGCCAGCGCCGGTATCCCGCGCAGCTCAAGGGCGGTCCGAGCCAGGCAGACATTGAATTTCCGGGTCAATTCCTTATGGTCAGCCGAGGCCAGCTGGCCAGCCGTCAAAATGCCAAGTCGACGCAGCTTGTCACGACTGCGCCGACCAACCCCCCAGACCTCCTCGACAGGAAGCTCGGTAAGTACCGGCATAATGTCCGGCGGCATGACAAATACGCCTGCCGCAGACTTCTTGCCAATGTGATTGGCGATTTTCGCCAGGGTGCGCGTCGTCGCAAACCCGATGCTGACAGGTATCCCGACCCACTTGCCGATGCGTTCCCGCAACGACGCCCCAAAAGCGGCGACATCAAATCCTGGCTGCGGACGCAGCTCCAGGAAAGCCTCGTCAATGGAATATTGCTCGACTAAGGGAACTTGGCTGGCCAGGACGTCCATGACCCGCCGAGACATGTCAGCGTACAATTCATAATTACTGGAACGGATTTGGATGCCGTGCGCTTCAATCATCGGCCGCAGCTGAAAAAAAGGCATGCCCATCGGCACCCCAAGCGCCTTCAGCTCATTGGAACGCGAGATGACGCACCCGTCGTTGTTCGACAACACAGCCACTGGACGACCAACCAGCGACAAGTCGAAAACACGCTCGCAAGAAACAAAAAAATTGTTGCAGTCAATTAGGCCATACATAACTCAGCATTCAGTACTCAGCATTCAGCATTCAGTATTCAGCACCTCGCCCCTATTTTTACGCATCTTCGATTTTCCAATCGGATATCTGCCTTGAGGCCGCGTCGAAATTCGCGCCGATGAGGACGATTCTTTTGCCGGCGTGTTGATATTTCTGATAATACTCCTTTTCGCGGATTTGCGCCAGCGCTGCCTCGGCGTTTTGATTCATCTTGAATTCAAAGATGTAGATGCAGTCC
>MWEG01000090.1 GCA_002070945.1 Lentisphaerae bacterium ADurb.Bin082 | reverse complement strand
GTGCCCAAATGGGCGCTGTAGCAATAAAGACAAGGGGCTTCGTGCCTATTTTTTCTTAATTCTGGGGAAGTTGGGATAATCCAAACTTCATGCCATTGGCCCGCACCCGTTCAGAGATGACTTCCAGGCCATTAGGGAATTTTTCCTGGTCGACTTGCCAGTTGTCACCGGTAAACCAGCCGTCATCCACCACAAACCAGCTAAACCCAAGGTCAGCAGCGCGGTTGGCGAGGTCAAGCAGCAGTTCCTCGTTGATGTTTTTCATAAATGGCTGCCAAGTGCAGTACATGACTCCGCCATGGTCAGGACAAGCTGGCAGCGAACGCCGGATCAGCTCCCGGAACCCGTTGAGATGGCTGGAATCATCCTTGCTGCCCTCATATAGGTAAATGTAAGCCTTGTCAGTAGTAAAGCTTTCGTTAGCTTTGAGATATTTGTTGAAGTCACCGCTGTTCATGCTGTAACCGCAGGAAGTCCCTCTTTTCCAATGCGGATAAACCATATAATACCGCAGAGGCCCAGGAACGCTGTTGCCGATAAACATCCCCTCGCTGAGCTTAAAGTTGTGGACTTGGATTATATCCTCGTCACCGCAAGCAGCAAAAAAAGGCGATGTAAGCACGGCACCCTGCTTTTTATAGAATTCTGCATCAACGAATTGACCAGGACACGTGTTGAGAATTTCAAAGAAGAGGCGGCTGATATGCAGTTCGCCTTTGAGACATTCAAATTTCATCCATTTTATGCAGCCAGGCAAGTCGGGATATATCTGATAATACAGCTTGATGCGAGCATCTACTTTTGGGCACAGGAAGCATAATTCGAGAATTTCACTGCCAGACTCTTCACGGATAATCTGGTAATCCGAAAAAGCCAGAAGTTTTTGATATTCAACTTTGTTTCCGTCGAGAACATGAACCTGGGGATTGTTGAAGCTGGCGATAGTTTGCCCATTTAAATTTACCAGAAAATCAGTTTCGTCCGGGTGCTTTTCATATTCACGGCCATTTTTTTTGTTTAAAACAGAGACTGTCCTCAGGCCGTCCGCGTCCACCAACAGTTCGCGCAAAAAAAGGTCGTTTTCTATTCTGAATCTATGGTCTTTTACGCTAATCATTTCGGTTTCCTTTTTTGTTTTTCATGAATCCAGTAGCGTCCTAAGGGGCATCACTTTTTGGGGTATGCCGGTTAATATGAAAATATAACGCCGATTGGCAAGTCTGTTGCTACACCGGTCGGAAAACAATCGACCGGTGGGGGGCGAGCACCTATTTCCTGCTTGCAGCGATTATATTTTTCAGCCGCCTGAAAATATATTCTGGACTATCCGTTCCGACTGGCCTGGCGAAGAAATTAACAGCCCAGCTCGCAAATTCGCGGGCAATCTCATCCGTCAAAATAACTACTATAAGATAAAATTTCTGTGTATCCCGCATGTTCCGTGGTTTAAAAAATGGGTTGTGGGCGTCATCCCACGCTAGGAGTACCGCATGACCGACACTGCACCGCTTCCGCCAGGCTCCACTGTGACCGATGCTGCACCGCTTTCGCCAGGATTCGCCATCAGCGCCGTTCTCTGTCTCGCCGCCGCCGCCCTGGCTGACTTTCTTTTTTATGGTCAGACTATCGGCTGGACTCTTGGCTTCTACGCCGCTTTGTTGCTGGCAACTATACTTTGGTTAGACCGCAGCTGCGCCTTGAAGCATCGCGCCACTGCTCTGCTGGCTGTCGCTATCGCCGGGCAAATCATTGCCATGTTCCTGCGGCCGAGTACGTTATCGGTGATTTTGACGACACTGGGCCTGGTCTCCATCGCCTCCCGGCGCCATCTGCCCTGGCCGCTTGACACCATCGACTGGCTGCACCGCTGGCTGAGCTTCTTCCTCTGCGGCTGGATGGAAATTTTCCTCGCTGCCCGCGGCCGACAGGGCCAGCCCGGCGTTCTTGGCCAGAAGAGCCGACGCACCGCTGTCGTGCTCGTGAAACTTCTCCCTATCGTAGTTTTAGCCGGACTGTTCGTGATGTTGTTCGCCGCCGCCAATCCGCTCATCGAACGGTTGCTGGAACAGGTCATGAACGGCTTTGACCTGTGGTTGGGGATGATTACTTTCCCGTCCGTAACAAGAATTCTGTTTTGGCTCGTGGTGTTCGTGTTCGCCTGGGCGTTGCTGCATTTCTGTGCCAAAGGCCGGCTTCTGGCTGAATCAGACCCCAGCCTTGCCGTCATGGCTGAATTCGCTGATTTCTTTTTGAATCCACAGACAGTGACCATCGGCCTCGTCGTTTTCAACGCGATTTTTGCGGTTCAGAATCTGCTTGACATCGGCTATCTGTGGGGCGGCGCGCGGCTTCCGGAAGGCATGACGTACGCATCCTACGCGCACCGCGGCGCTTATCCCCTGGTCGCCACCGCCTTGTTGGCAGCCGTGCTGATGCTGATCGTCTTTCGACCGTCAGCAGACCAGAAGCAAGGCCGCCGGAACCGCGTTTTAGTCTATATCTGGGTTGCCCAGAATATCTTGCTGACTGTGTCTGCGGCTTGGCGCCTCAATCTCTATGTCAGCGTCTACAGCCTGACTAGGCTGCGCTTTGCCGCTGCTGTCTGGATGCTGCTGGTGGCCCTGGGGCTGGTCTGGATTTGCGCGCGCATTTTCGCCCGCAAGTCGAATCAATGGCTGATTAACGCCAATGTCCTTACGTTGCTGGCCGTGCTTTACGTGTGCGCGTTCGTTGATGTGTCTGGCTGCGTTGCCCACTACAACGTTCGCCATTGCCAAGAGTATTGCCAGGTTGGCCCAGACCTTGATTTCGATTATTTGAATATACTCGGCCCCAGCGCCATGCCAGCTCTGCAATGGCTGGAAGGCCAGACCGAAGACGACGCCTTCAAATATCGCGTCAATGCAACCCTGCTCGACCTGGATGAAAAGCTGCAAGCTAAATTGGTGAATTGGCGCGGCTGGACGCTGCAACGGAGACGTCTTGACAAAATCCCTGTCGTTGCCATGAATAACCCGTTTGCGGAGCAAGGCGAGGGCGAGGCTTCCGACGAATAGCCACCAGCAGAGGCCGACGCCAGAGCCAGAGCCGTGAAGCGGTCAAGGGGTAGCCAGATGATGAGGTCTCAACCACCCATTAGCTTCCCATTGCTTTAAACTCATCTGGCGATCCCTTCAGAAATATTTTCGGAGAACGCGCTACTTCCAAGATGAAATGGTCCTGGTTTTTGTAGCGCTCCTGATACTCGTGCGGCGTAATTACGTATGGATTAATCACCTGATCGATTTTTTCAGCGGCTTGATGGATGCGACGGGTTACCTCCCGCAGCCCACAGGCGCCAATTACGAACAGGTCGATGTCGCTAGCGGCGTTGGCGGTGTCTTTCGCATACGAACCGAACACAAAGATAAAGTCAGCCGGACAATCAGAAAAACAATCCTGCAATACGGCTATGCAACCCTCGGTCTTCTGAACCAACTGGCAGAGAACAGGAAATAAAAGATGACGATGGTTTGCAGAAAAATTGATTCTGTTTCCATCTTTTTCAGCAACGATGATACCCAAATGCGTCAGCTTGCGCAACTCCCGCTGAAGAACCGGCGCACTGAGGCCGGCCTGGCGGGATAGCTCCCGCAAATGGGCGTTTTTCCGTTCCGGCGTAAATAGGTTTCTCAGAATTTCGGCGCGACACTGTGACCCGAGAAGGTGCTGTAACATGGCTTGCTCCTGGATAGGTTGTTGCTTATAAGGTAACGTGTGTTATCAAAAAAGCAATGATGTTTTTGAAATAGTAATCGGTCAGTTAAAGATTAACCGCCAAGACGCCAAGGACGCCAAGATTTTTTGAGTATGCAGTGCAGCGGCAGAAACGGTAAAAGCGCGAAAATTATGGCAGCCTAAAAGCTCTACTACGTACGGCACCCACCGTCCACCATGTCCACAACGTCCACATCCATTTGCGCCGTAGGCGCTTAACCATGCTTAACCCCAGGCTTCAGCCTGGGGGTAGACGTGCCCCAAAACTGGTGCCTTGTAAAGGCACTACAGAAGACTGCCCCATTGCTTGAAATAAAACACTCACTAGTTTGACCAAGCCTCGGGGTTTGCAAATGGTGCCTGCCAAGCTATAGTTGAGTGACTTTTGCTATACCGCAATGTTTTGGAGGTGTCTAACGTGAAATGTCTGGAAATTATCGGCGGCCGCCGCCTGGAGGGACGGGTGGTCGTCAGCGGCAACAAGAATGCCGCCCTGCCTATGATCGCTGCGGCTATGTTGACTCGGGACGAAGTCGTCCTTCATAATGTTCCAGACATTCTTGATGTGCGCAATATGCTGGCCCTGGCAGCGCACCTGGGCGCTGAGGTCGCGTTTGCCGACGGCACCGCCGTCATCCGCGCAGACGCTATCCGCGATGGCCGCCTGCCTCAAGAGCTGTGTTCGCGGCTGCGCACCTCGCTGCTGTTCGCCGGTCCGCTGGCAGCCAGATTCGGCCAGGCGGAAGTCTTTCCGCCCGGAGGCGACGTTATTGGCAGACGCCGCTTGGACGGGCATATCTACGGCCTGTCTCGGCTCGGCATTGCTATGCAGCCGCAGCAAGGCAGATATCTGTTCACTGCCACCCGCCGCCCACGTGGCACTGAGGTTTTTTTCGACGAGCCGAGCGTCACTGCCACCGAACACGTTCTCACTGTCGCCGCCCTGGCCAAGGGCCGCACTATCATACGCAACGCTGCCTGCGAGCCGCACGTGACCCAGGTGGCTGAATTGCTCAACCGGATGGGCGCCAGAATCTCGGGGCTGGACACCAATCTCTTGGTCATCGACGGCGTTGACCGCCTGCATGGCGCTGAAATGACCATTGCCGGTGATCACATCGAGGCAGGCAGCTATCTGGCCCTGGTGGCAGCCACCGGCGGCGCCATCGAGGTCAGCGGAAACCTGATTCCACGCGATTACCTTATGATTCAGCGCGTTTTTGAACGCCTCGGCATCAATGTCACCGCTGCCAAGAGCCATCTGGCCGTGACGGTGCGGCGGACGCCCCGCGTCAAACCCGACTTCGGCGGCGTGATGCCGACGATTGCAGACGGACCCTGGCCGCAATTCCCCAGCGATATGATGAGCTGCATGGTGGCCGTAGCCACGCAAGTCCGCGGCAGCGTCCTGTTTTTTGAAAAAATGTTCGAGAGTCGGCTGTATTTTGTTGACAAATTGATTGCGATGGGCGCCAATGCTGTGGTCTGCGACCCGCATCGGGTTGTTATCAACGGCCCGACCCACCTGCACGGCAGCGTCATCCCCAGTCCAGACATCCGGGCCGGCATGGCTCTTGTCATCGCAGCCTGTTGCGCCGAGGGGCAGTCGCGCATCAAGAATGCCGAAGTCATCTTCCGCGGCTACTGCGAATTGCCGGACAAGCTGCGAAGCCTGGGCTGCGACTTGACTGCCGCTGAGGAATAGCATAAACGCCGTAGTAAACAGCCGATGGCGCACTCCATTGACCAAGACAAGCCATTACTATGACCAGTCCCACGCAAACAGCATTTTTGGACGACTCAATCCAGCCTTGGTCCAGTCTCTGTTCCCTGCGGGCTGGGCTGGGTATGGCGCGCGTGCTGGAGCCGGTTGACTTGGCGGCGTTGCGTGCCGTCATCGCCAGTTGCCCGCAACCGCTGTGTGTGCTCGGTCGCGGCACCAACGTCGTTGGCAGCGATGACGATGGCCTGGTCGTCCTGCGCCTGCCAGCCCGAGGTGACTTTGCTGCCATCACTAGACTGGAAGACGGATGCTTTGAGGTGGGCGCCGGCATCGGATTGAGCAGGCTTTTGGCCGCCCTGGCAAAACAGGGCTTTGGCGGCGCGGCTGCCTTGAGCGGCATCCCTGGGGCATTGGGCGGCGCCCTGGCCATGAATGCTGGCGCCCGAGGGCAAGAAATTTCTGCCAATGTCCTCGCCATGCAGGGCCTTGATTGCCGAATCGGCCGAGAATGGCGCTGGACGGAAGGGGAGGGCGGCTGGGGCTATCGCACCTCGCCGATACCGCCGGAAGTCATCGTCACCCAGGCGACGTTGCGTTTCGACCAGGTCAGGCGAAAAGAGGAATTGGACAGAATCAGCGCGGAACGCGCCCGGCGGCGAAAAGTCACCCCGGCTGGCTTTTCCGCTGGCAGTGTCTTCCGCAATCCCGCTCCCGAGCTACCAGCCGGAAGGTTGCTTGAGCAGGCTGGCTGCAAAGGCATGCGTGAAGGCGTTTTTGCCGTCAGCGAGGCACACGCCAACTGGATCGTCAATGCCAACGGCACGCCAGGCGCTGCCGCTGATTGCCGCCGCCTGGCTGACCGCATGGTTGAAGCGGTCGTGCGCCGCAGCGGCGTCACGCTCCATAGCGAATGGCGATGGGTGACGTGAGGATAGGGGCGAAAGGGGGAGACCATAGGCTTAGAGCAGCCTGAAGGCCGTATCGGGCGCGTTGTGTGTGCGCTATCTAAATCATGCGTAAGCACAAAATCACTATGATTCTGTAAAAGGCTGTTTGCAAAAGGACGCTTAGCAGCCTATTTTTCCTATGTGCTGGAGAAAACAAAAAATAAGGGCACGTGCGGAGCCACTGAAAAATTCTGCCTGAAAATTTGAGGACGGCTTTGCAGCAATTACAGTTATATATAATTCAAATATTATATTTATATGCATAGCAATGCGTTAACATTGATTGATTT
Source organism: Lentisphaerae bacterium ADurb.Bin082 (assembly GCA_002070945.1). Classification (GTDB taxonomy): domain Bacteria; phylum Verrucomicrobiota; class Lentisphaeria; order Oligosphaerales; family Oligosphaeraceae; genus JAAZKI01. The sequence continues at coordinate 21,558 of MWEG01000090.1, read as the reverse complement.
GTTTGCGGGGGCTGGCGGCCTGTCCGAGGGATTGTCCGAAGCGGGCTTTCATAGCCTAATGTCTTCTGAGATAGTTCCTGCATACGCCCAGACCTACAAGCAGAACCATCCCTCTTCCAAGGTCATTACCGCCGACATAAGAACCTTGGATGCAGAAAAAATCAGGCGGGAATTAAACTTGGACAAGGGAGAGCTTGACCTCATCGCCGGAGGACCCCCATGTCAAGGCTTCTCAATCAACGCCCCTGTCCGAAGCGTTCTTGACCATCGCAACCACCTTTTTAAAGAATATTTGCGCTTTGTAGATGCCTTCGCTCCAAAAGCAATTCTCATTGAGAACGTGCCTGGTTTGGTGTCGTTCGCAAAAGGGAATACGCTGCGCGCCATACTAGATGCTTTGGCGGAACTGGGGTATGGGGCAGATGTCCGCATTCTTGGGGCAGCATACTACGGAGTTCCGCAAATGCGCTGGCGCACAATAATTCTGGGCCTGCATGGCAAACGTCTTCCGCCGCATGCTTTTCCCGAGCCAATATACCATGCGCCAATCAGACCAAACTTCACCACCTACTTCAATGGGCGTCCGTTGGTGAAATTTCCGTTAGGCACTGCCTCACCTGATTTTGTAACTGTCGAGGAGGCCATCGGCGACCTGCCACCCTTGGCTGCGGGTGAGCTGGGCGCAGAGGTAAAGCAATATATTTGTGAGCCGCAATGTGACTTTCAGCGACGCATGCGCACCGGAACCACAGGCGTACTCAATCACGCAGCGATAAAATTGTCAAAAATCAACTTGGAAAGACTTGCGCACATTAAGCCTGGCGGCAATTGGACAGACATCCCTGCTCATTTGCTCCCGAAGGGAATGCAAAGGGCAAAAAAAAGCGACCATACCAAAAGGTATGGCCGCGTCACCCCGGATGGGCTGGCATCGACCATTCTTACAAAATGCGATCCGCACTGGGGGGCCTATTTTCACTATTCGCAAGACCGTTCCTTCACAGTTCGGGAGGCGGCTCGTTTTCAGTCGTTTCCAGACCATTTTGTTTTTGCTGGCAACCAGCAGGAACAATTCGCCCAAGTCGGCAATGCTGTCCCACCCCTTCTGGCCGAAGCTGTAGGCTTGCCGGTAAAAGCCATCTTGCAGGGAGCTTGAGAACTTTTCAAAATAAGGATTCGGATGCTTTTTGCCTGATGTTTACTTTCATCACAAGCTTTCGAAATTTACTGGAGTCGTCATTTGGGGAAGCAAAAACTACAAGCTATAAGTCTCTTTTCTGGCGCCGGCGGTATGGACATCGGCGTGCGGGATGCGGGGTTCAATATTCTTGCGGAGATTGAGCTCGACCAGCACTGCTGTGCAACACTTAGAGCCAACGCCGAAGCCCAAGGGTATGGCTCTAAAGTCATTCATGCAGATATACGGAATCTTAGCCCAAAGCAGCTAATGGCCGATTTTTCCATAAAGGAAGGCGAACTTGACCTGCTTTTCGGTGGCCCGCCTTGCCAATCCTTCTCCCTGGCAGGAAAACAACGTGGTTTGGATGATGAGCGAGGACTACTCCTATTTGAAATAATTAGATTTGCAAAAGAGATGCAGCCTAAAGTTATTTTCCTTGAGCAAGTCAAAGGGTTGCTTTCCTCAAAGGGAAAAAACAACAGGCGCGGCGAAGTATTTGAAATGTTTCTGAAAGAGCTGGAAACTATAGGCTATACGCCGAAATGGCGGGTGATTATGGCAGCAGATTATGGTGTTCCTCAATTAAGAGAACGGCTCTTTGTAGTAGCGACAAAAGATCACAATGGATTTTATTTTCCGGAAAGAACGCATGCACCAATAGAAGAGGCCAATGGGTTATTTCCATATAAGCCATACGTCGGAATAGGTGAAGCTTTAAATGGATTGTCAGAGCCTGACCCGAAAATAAAAGGTAAAACTGTTTATGATAGAAAAGATAGCCATGTCGACGTAACGCCGCCACGGGATCGCGAAAGAATCGCTCAAGTCCCCGAGGGTTCTTATTTGGCAGCTCAAACTCACCTGGGAAAGGAACTCCGCTGCGGATTGTCGCCAAAGGATACAACTAAATATTTGCGCCTTCACCGAAAATACCCATCAAACACCTTGCGGTGCGGGGAAATTTTTTATCACCCTACAGAAAGTCGATATTTGACTCCAAGAGAGTATATGCGTATACATGGTTATCCTGATAGCTATATATTGAAGGGGCCAATTCGAGCAAGAACGGGGTCGGTGCCAAACTTAGACCAGCACAGGCAAGTTGCCAATTCTGTCCCGCCGCCTTTGGCTAAAGCAATAGCGCTCCAAATCAAAGGATACCTTGATGAGCAAAATATTCGAGCTGTACGGTTATCGTCTTGACTGTTGGAATGCAGAAGCCTCTGCCAATAGAGAAAAAGCATGGTGTCCCTTTATGGGTGCCGAATGTGACGGTGGGGGGAACCGTTACCTTTCCGCAATTGATATCAGGAAGCATCCAAGGCTGAAGGAATTTTTTCCAGGGAAAAAAATAGTTCAGTCCGGCGTTTGCTCCTTGCGTTTACGGGATTCAGAACAGCCATGGATTGTTTGCCCACGCCGTTTGTTATCCTTGAAAGGGCATCTGTCCATCTATCAAGCTTATGTTCGCGAGCAATTATTTAAATATTCTAACCTCGAACAAGGAAAGCTCTACCGGGTATGATCTGAAGTTAAAATGAAAGTAGAAACCACCAATGACGATGAAGAGGCAAAATCATTTGATTATACTTTTGACTATGTAATAGCAGGTTCGAGTCCCAAAAAATTATCTGAGGTGGCTACTCTTGTTGGAAAGGGGCTTAATACAACTAAAAAAATGGCTGAAGACAATCAATATACATTAGCCTTGCGGAACGGCGAATTTTGGATTGATGATTTTCCTTCTGATCCAATTGTTATTGTCGAAATTATGACATCAAGCACATCGGGGGGAAATAAAAATAAGCGAACGCAAATTGCAATGGCTTGTGAGGATGCCGTCATTTCCCCTGAAAATCATAATGCTCCAGGAATCAACTATCGCCAAGTATGGGCTAGAATGGTCAGTCAGTTAATTGTAAAATCTCAAGTCGGGCTTGCTTGGAACGGCAAAACTATTTGGATTCTTCAGGACTTACTTGCTCAATATATTTCATCTACTACGGCACTTGATTTGTCAAAGTATATTGCGCAGTATCCCGATGAAGTAAATATTCTGGCATTAGGGTATGGTGAAATCGATGCGGGGACTCCTACCCCGATAATAGAACTACGCGACTCTACTTTTTATGCAGGCCCTATAACAAATAATGCCGATAATTCTGTTTCTAAAGGATTCGTTGAAATCGTAAAAATTGGTGCTCCCCCGGAGAAGGAATATCTATGGAGAGCATTATTCAAAAAGGCATCATGCGGAAATGTCGTTTTAAAATAAGGAAACAGAGAGGGTTCTTCCGAGGGTTATGAAAAAAATGGGTTGTGGACGGTAGCTCCCCTAAGGACATAGCAGACAGCGTCGTAGTCCAGGCTCATCTCGCCCCTCGCCTCTAAAAAAGCCCCTCGCCCCATTGCCTTTTTCCATCCCTCGCCGAACCTTCTGTCGCTGACTGCCTTGCACTTAGGCGGAAAATCATTATTTTATTTAGTTTACATTTTGTTCGTTTCTCTATTTGGTATAATGTCAGCGCAGGAAAAGATTTGGTCATGAAAACATCCGTTGAATGGTTGCAGCAATATGTCGACATCCCCTGGGAGCCGCGCGAGCTGGCTTCTCGCCTGACCGCAGCCGGCTTGGAAGTCGAGGGCATTGAGACGCTCGGCGCGATTCCGTCCGGCGTGGTGACGGCCCGGATTTTGTCCCGCGAGCCACATTCGAATTCCGACCATCTGAGCGTCTGTGAGGTGACGACGGATGGCGAGAACCGATTGCAGATCGTCTGCGGGGCGCCGAACTGCGACGCCGGCGCTATTGTGCCCTTGGCCATGATCGGCACTGACTTCGGCGACGGCTTCGTGATCAAGAAGGCCAAGCTTCGCGGCGTCGAATCGAACGGCATGCTCTGCTCTGCCCGCGAACTCGGCCTGAGCGAAGACCACTCCGGCCTGATGATTCTGCCTGAGACCACCCCGCTTGGTGTGCCGCTGACCGACATCATCCAGACTGACTCGGTCATCGACTGGGAAGTCACCCCGAACCGGCCAGACTGGCTGTCGCACGTCGGCATTGCGCGCGAAATTGCGGCTGTCGCTGATTCGAGGCTGCGCCTGCCTGAGGCTGAAATCGCTGTTCAGCCGGGCACGTCCATCGCTGACTTCGCCTCGGTCAAGGTCTTGGACAGCGACCTTTGCCCGCGCTATATCGCCCGCGTCTTCCAGAATGTCACGGTCGGCCCGTCGCCGGAATGGATGGTGCGTCGCCTGGAGGCCGTGGGGCTGCGCAGCGTCAACAACGTGGTCGACATTACCAACTATGTCATGCTCGAATACGGCCAGCCGCTGCATGCCTTTGATTTGAATACCCTGGCCGGGCAGCAGATCATCGTTCGCCGTGCCCAGGACGGCGAAGAAATCACGGTATTGGATGGGACTAAGCTGAAGCTGACCACCGAGAACTTGCTGATTGCCGACCGCGACCGCGGGGTCGCCCTAGCCGGCATCATGGGCGGCGAAAACACCATGATTACCGACGCCACCACGACGGTGCTGCTGGAGGCAGCGGCCTTTGACCGCTCCAACGTCCGGGTCAGCTCCCGCGATTTGAGCGTCTCCACGGACAGCTCCTACCTGTTTGAGCGTGGTGTCAGCCCGGAAATCACCGCCCTGGCCAGCGCCCGGGCCGCCGCCTTGCTGTGTCAGCTCTGCGGCGCTACCCAGGTTGAGGGCGTCATTGACTGCTATGGCAAGCCTTGGAAGCACGAAGAAATCACTTGCACAGTCAGTCGCTGCAACGATTGCCTTGGCATCACCCTGACCAGCGCTGAGATCGCTGATTGCCTGCGCCGCCGCGGCATGACCATCCTCGCCCAGGACGACAAGACCGTGCGCGTCAAAACCCCAGGCTGGCGCTTTGACTTGCACGCAGAACACGACCTCTTCGAAGAAGTCGCCCAGATGTGCGGACTCGACCGCATCCCAGAAGCGCCAGCCATCGCTAAACTGGGCGGACGCATGGCCGATGACAAATTCCTGCCCCAGGAAAAAGTACGCGCGGAATTCCAGAGCCTCGGGCTGGACGAAATCATCAACTACAGTATGTGGTCATTGCCGCAATGCTTGCTGGGGACGACTCTGCGCGAGGAGGACATTCTCAGAGTCTCCAATCCGATCAGCCTTGACACGGCCTATCTGCGTCCGACTCTGCTGCCGGGTCTGCTGCAAGTAGTCAACCACAATATCTCCCGCAACCAGCACGATTTAGGCATTTTTGAGACGGGCCGCGTGTTCATCCGTCAAGCGGACGGCGTCGGCGCGGAACGGTTGCAGGCCGCCATCGCTGTCACTGGCAAGCGTCATCCCGAACGCTTTGGCACTGAATTGGAGGAGGCTATCGACTTTTTCGATTTGAAAGGCATCTTGGAGTCGTGGCTGGAACGGCGCCGTCTGGCAGCCCCGGCCTGGCAGCCCCTGACTGCGCCGGCCTTCAAGCCGGGCGCGGCCGCTGTCTGGGAATACCAGGGCAAGCCAGTGATTATGTTTGGGGAAGTCGCGCCGGAACTGGTCAAGGGCTTCCGTCTTCGCGCCCCGTTGTTCATTGCCTTGATTGAACTCGAAGACATCATTGCCATGACGTCGCCGCCGCTGAAGTACGAGACCCTGCCGCAATTCCCGTCCACTACGCGCGACATCTCCTTCGTCGCCCCAGCCGAACTGACCCACCAGAAGGTGCTGGACGTCATCACCGGCCTGAACTTGCCCTTCCTGGAAAAAATCAGCCTGTTCGATATTTTTTCCGATGAGAAGATTTTGGGCAAGAACCGCTGCAGCCGTGCGTATTCGATTACCTTCCGAAATGCGGAAAAGACGATTACCGACGACGAGGCGAACGCATTGCAGGAAAAGATACGCGCTGCCATCGGCGCCATTGCCGGCGTAGAGCTGCGTTGACCGCGAGGCGGAGACTCGCTGCCAAGACTGGCCAAGCAGGGTAAGACGATCCTCACGGGCAAAGGCGAAAAGACAACAGCCAGGGACTCGGCTTTCGCCGATGCGAATGGCGCCGCCTCCCCGAGGCTTTGACCTAGGGGGATGCCTTTGCCCCAGGTTCTGCCCCGCTGCACCTGGGGTTACTCATGGTGCCACCTACGAGGTCGCTTTTCTCAAGATAGTTTGCGAGAAAATACAGCATGACTCCAGAACAATTCACTAAAATACTTAGCCAAAGATTGCACTACAGTGCATTGACCACCTATAAAGACCCGAGCCTGAAAATGCTTGGCCTATGCCAGGATAGTGAGGAATTTTTATTGCGAACTGGCATTCCGACATTCGCCGAAATGGCTTGGTTCGGATATTGCGATGATAATACGCTCTCAATATTTAATCGGTGCGTGAAATTTTTTCCTTGTGATATTAAAGTGTGCCTGCTCGGTGGAGGTCATGAAGATGATTCTATTGTTTGCGTACTCAGCGACGAGCGGGTGGTGATCTTAAATGACAAGATGAAGAGTCTGGATGATGTTCAACTGTTGAACAGTTCAATTCCGCAGATGGTTGAAGCTGATATCGCACACGCAGAGATGACTGCCGAAGTTATGCAGAAATATGGCATAAATGAGTATGTGCTGAATTGCGTTCCCGAAGATATAATTGCTGATTTCGAACGTAAATTGCAGGCCATTGACCCTGATTGCCTTGCGTCAAAATCCCATTGGAGCAGGGTGCTGTCATTGCTGTATTCTCATGCTGAAGAATATACAAGATGGCCGGCAATTTATGAACCCAAAGAAGACACTTTGCAAAAATTTCACCTCAATGTCCACGAACGTTCAAATAATACAAAGAAAATGTGTTCTATTGAACTGCAATTTACTACGGACGGATGGTTGATATCCTCTGATTCTATCAGCGGTCGTTGCTCACGAGAAGGGTGGCCATTTTTATATGAAATATTAGACACTAAGCAGATAATATATCCGTTGTTTCTTTGCCTAGATATGAAGTCATTATGGGAATATCCTGATTGGAATAGGCAGGAAATGCTGGACGAATTGGTCGCCTTGGGCGAACAAATCGATATGCTCAACGCAGGTGTTGATGATAATTCCATCCGTGAAAAAATTCTTGAAAAATATATACTATGGTCAGAAGCAGAGGCATCCCAGAATTAACGCAAGCGTCCTATATGGGCGCTTGCGTTTTAGTGGACAGCCTACAACCCGGTGCTCCCTGGGACAGCGGTCTATTACGGCGAACAAGTCGAGGCGATGAGAAAACAGCGCGAAAACGAAGAGTGCTTTGCTGTGCCTTCCAACAACGATGGCGAAAACGCCTTCTTCAAGCTCCAGGCCCAATAGCGAATTTGTGCCCACGCCTACAGGTGTCTGCGGGGCGCCGGCTGTCCTAATCAGTCGATCAGCGGGTTGACCTTTGCTGGTTCCTTGTTGGCCGTGCCGTAGTTGTCGCGTTTGCCATACGTGATGTACACGTCCACGTCTTCGATCATGTCGTTTTTGCCGTAGTAGTCGATCACTTCCTGGGTGAGTTCGTAGGGCTTGCTGCGATCGATTTCCCACTGCGGGCTGGAACGGAATTTGTTGTGGAAGAGATTTTTGATTTTCTTGCGCTCTTCCAGATGGATCATGCAGGCGCGCATGCAGCCGCAGCCGCCTTCGATGGCGCGGCCATAGCCGTACATGCGGGGATATTCGCCCTCAAAGGGGTAGAGTTCTTTGTCAAGACCGCCCTGGATGCCTTTTTCGCAGGCGAGCGGATTGAGCTTGCCCCATTCTAATTCATGGCCGGCAACGGTGACCTTCACGGACTCGTTCATGCTGATGGCCTTGCCGTGGCAATGCTTGACGCAGAGCTTGCAGCGGTCGCAGATTTTGCCTTCGTAGATCGGATCGGGCTCAAGTTCAGCGTCGGTGAGGAGGATGGCAAAGCGCTGGCGTGGGCCGAATTCTGGGGTGAGGAAGAGTTTGCTCCAGCCGATTTCACCGAGGCCGGCTATGTAGGCGGCAATGCGGAAATGCACGAGCACGTCCGGGTAGGGTTTGCCCTCGGCGACCGGACGGCTCCAGCCCTTGCGGAATTTGCCGGTGACAGGATTGATGGCTTCGCCGCCGTTGGCGTTGAGCATGGGGATGGTCTCATGCCCTGCGTCCTCTAAGAAGCGGGTGAGGTTCCACAGAACCATCGGGCCATAGATTTGGTTGATAGCTGCGTAGCCCATGGACGAGTAGTTGTTGAACAGCGTGCCTTCCTCAATGCCGCGCAGGGTGCCGCGGGCAATGCGGAAGCCCAGGACGATCAGCGACTTGGCATTTGGGAAAATGTAGCGGGCGTCCATCTGCTTGGGGGCGCCTTCAAAACGGCTCATAGGCGCGATGCCGACTAAATCGGCGCCAAAGCGTTTGGCACAATCCTTGACATCTTGAGCAGTAACCATGGGTGGCACTTTCTGTTAGGGTGGTATGGTGAGTTTGGGGCGGATAAAATTGTCGGATGCGACCCGGTTAGGTCTTGGTTTACGCTGAACCATCAAAGGATTCTTCGGTTTCAGTTTGCATGGTGTAGGTCTGGCCGGCTTTCAGGGCGACAGTGACGGGAGGCAGGCCAGCGCCGGTGCGGTTGCCAGCCGCATCGACTAGGGGCATATCTGCGTGTACGACTAAGCAGAGGGTGTTGTCCCTGGTCGCTGTGACCTCGACACGGGTCGCCCCATGCTTGTAGTGAGAGGCGGAAATGCGGAAGCCGCCGGGCGCGGGCATGTCCTGGAAGAGGACATGCTTCCAGCGCGGCGAGGCGCCGGCCAGGACGTGGATGACGCCTTGGCGCGAATGGACCAGCATGTCCTGGACAGCCGTGAGAGCGCCCATGGTGGCGTCCATCTGCATGATTTCCGGGCGGCTGGCCATAAGGGAGAAGCCGGGGAACCAGGCGTCGTGCAGGGAGCCGCCGCCAGGGTTGGTGAAGGTGCGGCGCCAGATTTCCAGGATATTTTCCGCCATCATGGGGTTGTTGAAGCGGTTGTGGAGCATGGCGGCCCAGGGCAGGCACCAGCCAGACCACAGGCCCATGCCGAGGCGCGTCCAGCGGGAACGTGTCCGAGCGACGATGGGTCGCCATTGCGGGTCATCCGGGTCAATGACATCAAACGGACAGATTCCGGCTAAGTGCGAGTGATGGCGGTGGCTTTCTTCCAGGGTCAGCCCGTCCCAGAGGCCGATTTCGCTGGCGTCGCCGCCAGGCGGGAAGAGCGAGGCCTTGGGCAGGCGGGCGATGATGTCTTCCCAGGCTGGGTCAGGTTTCTCATTCAGCCACTTGGCGGCTTGGATGAGGTTCAGGGCGAGGCGATGCACGGCTGCCAGCTGGAAACTGGCGTTCTTGCCCCAGGCGTTCATTTCAGCGCCGCGGTACTCGGGCGAGACAGTCACCGGCAGGGCCAGCGAGCCGTCCGCCTGCGGTTCGAGCATAGCCTGGAACACACGCATAGCGCCGCGCATGAAGTCGAACACAGTTTCGCGCAGATAATCGATGTCGCCGGTGTAGTCGACATAATCGAACATCATTTGGGCTATCCAGGCGGTGCAGGCATGGTCAATCGTGCCGGGCCAGAAGACTCCCATGCAGGTGCAGCGGTCATCCACCGCGTGCGGCAGCATATAGCCGTCCTCCAGGCCGAGAAAGCAGTTGGCGTTGCGGCGCAGCTTATCGCGCCAGGACAGCACCATATCAAAAAGCGGCTTCAGATTTTCGAACAAGCCGGCGCGGTAGGCTGGCCAGTAGCACATCTGGATATTGATGTTGAAGTGGTAGTCGCCGGACCACGGGGGCAGGGCGTAGTCTTCGATCCAAGGCCCTTGCAGGCCAGCGGGCGGGCCGTCCGGCGTGGTCATCGCAGCGAATTTGAACAGGCCCTGGTAGTAGATGTCCATGAGAACAGGGTTGTCGATATTGACATTGGGCACGCGTTTCCAGAAGTCTCCCCACCACTGCCAGTTGTCCGCGCTCATTTGCTCCCAGTTGGCAGGGAGCAGCCCGGGGAGGTTGCGAGTGATGTCGTCCTTGGTTTTCGGGTCAAGCAACTCCCATTGCGGCGGTCGGTGGCCCAGGATGGCATCTTGGAGGTCGCTGACTGAGTCGGCGCGTTGGAACATGCCGGTGATTATATCGCCGTCACAGCGGGCGGCCAGGGCGAACGGCCGGTCAGCAGGCATGGGTTGGACAAAGCCGCGCCGGCCGTCGTTATCAATGCGAATCGGCGGCGCAAAGGAGATGTCTTTCATGGCATTGCCGGTCAGATCAAAGGATGGCACTACCTGGAAGTCGGCGAGGTGCCGGCACCGGCAGGCAAAAGCGCCCTTGACGGTCATGTCCAACCTAATTTCCGCGGCGTGTTCAGTGTCTCGGCAGGAGTATACGGCGCGGACCAGGGCGTCATCTAAATGCAGTTCGGCGTGAAGGAGGTGGCAGTTTTGGGCGAGAGTGATGACTATGCGGCCAACGGGGATCAGGGACGGTCGCCGCGGCTGGCCAGGGACTTGTTCGGTGTCCGTAGCGAAAATGGCCGTGATGGCGTCTTTGTCCCGGTTGATCAGCGCCTGGCTGATGTCGCGGTAATTCTGGCGTGGCGTCCAGGACATGCCGCCGCGATGGTCCCAGAGAGAGCCGCAGCCGATGGTCAGATTGAGGACGTTGTTCTGTCCCCAGACATACAATCCCAGTTCGGCATTGCCGAGCATGACGCCGTGGTGGACTTTGGCGAGGGGGAAATCGCGGAGGACGGGAGGCGGCATGAGGACTCCTTGGTTCACGGTTGCAGGCGTGGCGCCAGGTTGGTGGTGCGCGGCGTGACGGTTCCGCGTCACGGTTATTTTTTCGTTGGCGGTTGCAGTCCCAGTTTAGCCATCACTTGTTGCAGGTCAGCCCAGGCTTTGCGTTTTTCCGCGATGAATGCCTGGGGTTGTTGGCGCATGCGGAGGATTTCGTTTGGGTGCAGGGTGGGCATGACCGGGATGCCATTGTAGTCGAGCCATTGGTGGCGGTGGCGGTCGGTGTAGGACGGGTCAATCAGGGCTCGCAGGGGCAGCATGCCCAGGAGGACGATGGCTTGCGGCTGGCAGAGTTCGATTTGCCGCCACAAGCAAGGCAGACAGGCGCGGACTTCGGCCTGGGTCGGATAGCGGCGGGCGTCGGAAAGTCGGCATTTCAGCACGTGGGTGATATAGGCGGCGGTGGTAGGATTGCTGCCGCCAGGCTCCAGGCTCATGGCGCGGATCATGTTGGCCAGAAGTTCTCCGGCTGGCCCGGTCAGGATGTCGTTGCTGGCGTCCTCTTCCTTGGACGGATAATCCGCGATGAACATAACGCGGGTTCGGGTGGCGCCACGCCCGAATTGCATGTTACTGCGGCTGTTGGACAGGTCACAGTCTTGGCAAGTCGCCATGCGGGCGGTCAGCTCGCCCCAACTCAGCCCAGCAAAACGCGGCTTGGGCGGCGCTGGTGGGGCTTTGGCAGGTGCTGTCCTGGCAGTGGGTGGCGCAGGGGGCAGAGTCACTGGCGCAGCGGGTACTTGGGCGCGGCGCTGCGGCAGAGGCGGCATGGGCGCAGCGGCTGACGGCCGGGGCGAGGGCGCTGCGCCGATAGGGCGGAATAGAACTTCGCGGTTAGCCGGGGAAAGCCAGACAGCCGAACGACCGGCAGCCTTCTGGTGCTGGAGGATACGGTGTAGTTCCTGGATGATGGAGCCGGGCATGGTCATAAAGAAAAAATAATCGGTTGGAAAGGTGGTCAGAATTACGATAAGGCGAGAATGGCGATTTGCAACTCCCGACAGGTCGGAAAACCGGGCTTCGGCTGCTGCAGAGTAATCGGTTAGTTAAAGATTAACCGCCAAGACGCCAAGGACGCCAAGATTTTTTGAGTATGCGCACAGCGGCAGAAACGCTAAAAGCGCCAAATTAAGGCAGCCGCCGTCCACTATGTTCACCATGTCCCTAGGGTGGACTATGCGTCCATAACCTGATTTATGTGTCACCCTTACAGGACTCCAAATATGTGCCATCTCCCCCAGGGCTGCGCCGGGGCCTGGCGGCCCGGCTTACCCTGGGCTTCTAGGTGTCGCCCTCCGGGCTTTTGCCGCTTTGCGGCTGTTGTGGACGTGGTGGACTTTAGTGGACGTTGTGGACGGAGGCTGATGCGCGTCGTACTGGCGGCCGGAAGGCCGCCCCTAGCCTCGAAGAGGCGACACCATGAGTAACCCCAGGTGAAGCGAAGCGGAACCTGGGGGTGGATGCCCCCCAGGCTTGAGCCTCGGAGAGGCGACACAAAAGCGCTTATTTGCAGATAATCTTTTACAAATAGGGGTTCTAGTGGACAGTGGACAATGGACGGAAGTGGACATTAATGGACGTTAGTAGACGATGGACTGTGGACAGAAGTGGACATTAATGGAAGTGGACATGGATGGAAGTGGACTTTAGTGGACTGAGGCGTGAAGACACTTGTCCTGCCCAGGCCTTCAGCCGAAAAAAAATGTATCATGCTTACAGTCATATCAACATGCGCCGTAGGCGCTTAACCATGCTTAACCCAGGCTTTAGCCTGGGGATAGGCGCGCCCCGAAAGTGGTGCCTTGTAAAGGCACTACAGAAGACTGACGCATTACGCCCCTTGAGACGCCTTGTCTGGTTTACGCCAGCGTTCAGCCTTGAAAATATCTGGAGTCGCGTCAAATTAATAAATAGTGAGCCGAGTGCTTGCATTTTTGGACAGATGAACACACCAGGAGCTGCCATGTTGACTTTGCTGGCTAAAGAATACAGCGACTTTTATCATGCTTTGCAGGGTGATCTGGCGCAGCCGGATTCGCCCCGCCGTCAACAGTGGAACAGCATCAACGAGCTGTGGTTGCAGGAATACCAGCGCGATCCTGAAGCGTCGGCAGCCAGGCATAAGGCTGTCATGTATCGCCTGATTGCAGAACATTGCGAGCCAACGATTATGCCGCACTCGCCGTTTTTCTTTGAAACTGTCATGCGACCGCCCATGAACTGGGGCACTCCCGGCGATAAAAATATGTGCGGCGCAGCGCTTTACAGGCAGCGGATCAGCGAAGATGAACGCCATGACCTGAGCCGGAAAATCCATCTTTTCCAGGTCAGTAATCCTGAACGCTTAGCATCGTTCTGGAGCATCTATGGCGGCTATTTTGACACCGACCACCACACGCCTGGCTATACGCGGATTTTCCAGCTTGGTTTTGCAGGCATCCGCGCCGAAATCTTAGCCTTGCCGGCGCAAAATGACGAGACCGAGGCCATGCTGGCTGGCATTGACGCCTTATTAAAGATTGCGACGCGCTTTGCTGAAAAGGCGGAAGCAATGCTGGAGACGGAGACAGACTCGCTTGTGCGCCGAAATTTGCAGATGATTGCGTCGGCAGCCAGGCGCGTTCCGGCGCATCCGCCCCAGACTTTCTACGAAGGCCTGGCTATGATTCTGTTTGTGCGCGAGGTGATGGCCACGCTGGACGCCATCGGCCTATCAGTGCTGGGGCGTCCGGACAAGCTGCTGATCGATTTGTACAGGGCGGACCTGGCTGCCGGGCGTTTGACGGTTCCGGAGGCCGAGGAGCTGGTCGCGCAATGGCTGTTGCCGCATGATGAAAAGACGTTTGTGCGCGAACGACCCTGGCCGGAAAACAGCACCTGCATCGTGCTGGGCGGCTGCGATGAGGACGGTAACACGGTTTTCAATGAATTGACTAAGATGTTCATCGACGTGCATTGCCGGATGCGGCTGTTCACCCCTAAGCTGAATTGCCGCTGCTCGGCAGAATCGCCAAAGGAGTACCTCGACCTGATTTCTGGATACCTCCGGCGCGGGTACAATCAATTCGCCTGCCTGAATGACGACGTGCTGGTTCGAGCCTTGGTGCGGATGGGGCGGTTGCCAGCCCACGCACGCAACTATGTCAATGGCGGCTGCCAGGAACCTATGTGCGAAGGCTATGAACATACGGCTGGCGCCTTCTATTATTTCAACATGGTTGAGGCCTTCCGGGTTTTCTATCATGGCATCCCAACCCCAGACGACCCGGCTGCCGCGAATGTCGCAGCAGAGCTGCTGCTCCCGCCCCTGGATGAAGAGCCGCCGCATTTCAGCAACTTCTACCAGGAAATTATGCGGCGCTATCGGCGTTTCCTGGAGACAAGCACGGGCTGGCTGCGCGAAAAAGGCGAAATCTTCTCAGAAATCCATCCCTCGCCGCTGTTTTCCAGCACGCTTGACGGCTGCGTTGACAACGGCTTGGACTACACAGCAGGCGGGGCGCGCTACAACTTCACCGGCATCGCCTGCATGGGTCTGGCCAATATCGTCAACTCCCTGATGGTGGTCAAAAAGGCCGTCTATGACGACCGCCTAGTCTCGTATGACGAGCTTAGGCAGATAGTCGCTGACAACTGGCCGGCTGGCAGCGAGCCGTTGCGGCAGCAGCTTATGGCCTTGCCAAGGTATGGAGATGATGAACCCGAGGTGATTGAACTGGCGGCACGCTTTATGGCTGATATTTGTTCGCTAATCCGCTCCTGCGAGAATGAACGCGGCGAATACTATCAGCCCAGTTTTTTCGTCTACTATGCCTTCCGCTCGATTGGCATACTAACTGGGCCGACGCCGGACGGACGGCGCCAGGGCGAGGTGCTGGCTCAAGGCTCGGCGCCAAGCCGGAACAAAGCGCCGGACAGCATCACCGAGGTGCTGGCGAGCATGTCAGCACTCGACTTCGCCGATTGCCCTGGCAATGCGGTATTTGACTTCCAGCTGCCGTTGACGCCGCACCTGACCGTGCCCATCTTGTCAGCGACGCTGCGCAGCGCGCTGGCGTCAGGCGTCGCCACCGTGCAACCTAACCTGGTGGACGTGGAGGTGCTGAAGGACGCTCAAATCCACCCGGAAGAACATCCTGATTTGACCGTGCGCATCGCTGGACTGTCCGCGCTTTTTGTGAAGCTCGACAAGGGCATCCAGGACGAGATTATCTCCCGGCATCTGTTCCAAGCCGGGTGAGCCGACCACCAGCCGGAACGGTCAGGGAAAATCCACTTTGCGGACGGAAACGTCGGAGAAGATGACATCATCGCCCGGCGCCTGGGCGCGGACGACGAGGCCGATGCCGATGGCGGTGATGTCATGGCCTTCCGGGGCTTGGAGCACGACGGTGATTTCCTTCCACGTCTTATCGCCGGGCAGGGCGACTGGTTCTGCCTGGGGCGGGTAGTCGCTGGCGATCCAGAGCCAGCGGTCAGGAACGCTTTGGTGGAAGCTCATCATGGCGGCGACTGGCTGACCCAGTTCGCGGACTTTGGCTTTCAGCACGAATTTGTCTCCTGGCTGGGCTGGAATCGTCTGACTCAAGCAGGCCATTTCACTGAAGCCGGAGGCGCGGATGCCGTCCGCGCCCTGGAAGCCTTGGCCAGGCGCTGGCGTGAAGTCGCCGGTCTTGCCTTTGCCGCGATAGAGGTTCCATTGCATGATGCGGCAGGGATAGTGGTCGACCACCGCTTTTTGCAGTTTAGCCTCATCGTATGGTTCATTGAAAGATGGGTTGCGCACCAGGT
This sequence comes from Lentisphaerae bacterium ADurb.Bin082, assembly GCA_002070945.1. Taxonomy (GTDB): domain Bacteria; phylum Verrucomicrobiota; class Lentisphaeria; order Oligosphaerales; family Oligosphaeraceae; genus JAAZKI01. The sequence continues at coordinate 5,754 of MWEG01000090.1, read as the reverse complement.
TGGGCGAGTCGGCGGCAGCGGCGACCGGGTCCAGGACGGCCTTGACCGCCTTGAGGAAGCCCGGAGCAAATGCATCCCAGTAGTTGACGACGGAGCCAGCGCTGCCCCAGGACCAGGCGACGATGTCTTTGGACCACCAGCGGCCGCGTTCGCCGTAAAGCCAGACGTATTGATCCGTCCATTTGCAGGCCGCGTCAAGGTTCTTGGCAAAATGCCGGACACGGGCTGGCATGTCGTCTTCAGCCAGGTCAGGGGCGACATCATAGGATTTCATGCGCTTGCCGCCGAAATATGCATCCAGGTACATGGCGTTGGCGGTTTCGGTCTGGGCTATTTTGGCGCGGTTTTCCGGGGTCAGCAAGCGGTGGTTGGACATTTTATAGCGGGCATAGGCGCGCATGTAGTCGAGTTCATTGCGGGCGGTGTAGCCGGCGCTTTCATTGCCATCAAGGAAGAGCATCCCTGGGGTTATGCCGTCGTACATGCCGTTGAGAAAGCCGAACCAGAGTCCATAGCGGTAGGACTGCATGGCAGTATAGGGGTCGGAATTGTCGAGGAAGCTGTTGCCGAGGCTGAGGCCGAAGAAGAAGAAGAGCGTGATGTCCGGGTGAGCCTGGGCAATGGCGTCGATGATTTGGCGACCGCGACGGCGAGCCAGGTCCCAGGCTTCGTCGTAGGTCTTGCCGGATTGAGGGTCGTAGGCAAAGGAAAATTGGGTCTGGTTGCCGTAGAATTCCGGGTCAATGCGGATGCCGACGCAGCCGGTTTCGCGGGCGATTTTAGCGATGATGCCGAATTTGGCGGCGATGTTGGCCCAGCCCTGTTCATCGTCCCAGGTCAAGTCTTTGCCGCGGCAGGAGACGCGGAGGAAATTGTCGGTCAATCTTTGGAAGTCGGTGTTTTTCAGGTTGTCGACGTCTTGCTGGAACCATTCGTACTGCCAGGGTTCAGGGGTGAAGGTATGGAAGACTGGGTCGATGGTGACGGCTTTGTCATTGATAGCCGTTTTCCCGAGCAGGTTGATTTCGATGCCGTGGACAGGGGCGCGCTCTTCAATTTCCCGGATGTTCTGGCGGATTTTCTCGGTCGAGAGAACGCCGGAGTTGACGATGATGACTTTTTTGGAGCTGGGCTTGAAGGCTAGCGGGTTGGCGGCCAAGGCCCATGATGTCAGGAAGACAGCGGAGACAAGGAGGAGTTTGTCAAGTTTCATGTCAGGAATCCTTTTTTAGGGGTGAAAAGCGCCTGTACTCACGGCTCTGGTTTGAGTAAGATAAAGTCCAGCGCCAGGCCGCCATTCAGGTTGGTCATTCGGATCGTGTTTTTGCCGGCCGGGAGGGTTGCGACGAGCGGCTTCCCTGCGTCATCCGGCAGGGGCAGGAAGCGCCAGTCGGTCGCGGCGAAGCCGTAGCTGCCAGTACGGGCAAATGGCAGGCTGGCTGCAGCGGTTGAGGGCGTCTGCCCGTTGATTTCAACTTTGCGGATGGTCTCCTTGTGACTGGTGGCGTAGCGGAACAGGATTTGGTAGGCGCCTGCTTTCGGCAGTTCAAAAGTCCATTCCAGCCAGTGGCCGATGTCGGCTTCCCAATAGGTCACGATGGCCTTGGAAATGCCCATACGGTCGGTTCTGGTTTGGCAGGCGCCTTCGCCTTGGCCGGTGAAAGCCTCTGCTTCCAACATGATTTGGCCTTTGGCGGCCTTGCCGGTCATCCAGGCCGGGGGCTTGAATAGGGCGTTTTGGGGCATCTGCGGCGGGTCATTCCAGGTGATGCCGGTCTCAGCCAGGTCATAGAGGACGCGCGGAGCAACACGGTAGTAATTGGAGAAACTCTTGCCATAGTTGCCGCCGCCGGGTGATTGCAGGAGAGCGTCGGTGAGAGGCTTTTTCAGGAGGGGGTCGCGGGTCCACAGATAGGCGCGGGCGATGCCTTCGACCATGAGCGGGTGGGTGCCGCGGGTGAAGCGCATGTTCGGGCAGGACGTGTAGCGGAAGCCGCCGACCTCTTCGGAATAACATTCTTCAATCATGTACTTGGCTCCGGCGATGATGGAGGCCTTGACTTTCGGGTCGTTAGTGACGTCATGGTAGTATTTCATGCCGGCGAGGAGGACAGCCACCATGAAGTTGGCGTTGCCGCGGTGGCGTGGCTCGCAAAGGCAGTGCCCTGGCACCATCATGCGCGACCAGCCGCCGAGCTGGTGCGTGCGCCGGCCTTCCTCGCGCTGAAACTCCGGCACTGGGAAGGGGGTTTTGTCTTGCAGCTCGAGGGCGCGGTCGATGATCACGCGGGATGCGTTCAGGTAGTAGGGGTTCCCGGTCGCTGCCAGGGTGGAGGCGTTGATGATCAGGTGCCAGCCTGGATTGCGGCAGCTGACGAAATGATACGGCAGCCGCAGGTCAGTCTGGATGTAGTAGTCGGCGATGGCCAGGGCAGTGTCGCGCGACCGCACATCGCCAGTCAGGAAATAATGGTAGAAATGGCCCTCGTTCCAGGAATGGCTGACCGAAGCGCCGGCCCGTGGGATGCCCAGGGTGCCAGGAACGCTTTCGGTGTAGTAGCCGCCGACGTGCCCCATCTGGTGAACCAGGACAGCGCCGGGACTGAGGCGCTCGTTCGGCCTGGACCAGTGGACGGTGTCCACGTCGCGGTTGTGCTTCTCCATGTCGTCAGCCAGGAAAAAAGCGTCTTCATTGCCGGAGCGGACGAATTGCAGGAGCAGGCCAGACTGGGTGTCGTATTCGCTGTTGCCCCAGTTGGCGCCGCGCTCGCCGTACCAGTCGCCGAAATTCATCAGGCCGTAGTCGCGTTGCTTTTCGCGGGCTGCGGCGTAGGCGGCGATTTTGCGGTCAATGGTCTCCTCGTAGTACTTGAACTTCTCGGTGTTGCGCATTGCCAAAGGATAGAAGACCTTGCTGTCGCAGTACCAGGCTGGTGGGGCAACCGCCAAGAGGGGCCGCTGATGCAGGCGGGCGAGGCGGTCGGCGGCTTCGGCGGGGATGCCCCAGGCAAGCAGGATGTCGTCGGTCTTGGCCATGCCGGCTCTGAATTTATAGACGCCGTTGAGTAGATAGAAGTACAGGTGGTGGCCTTCTTTTTCGAACGGGAAGGCGTCATAGAGGCCGGCTTCGAAGTCGGGGCAGAGCGCGAGCTGCAACGCGCCTTTGTCAACCCGGAAAGCCTTGGGGTAGTTTTGCCAGAACTGGCGGAGGCTGACCAGCTGGCCGCCCGCCATGGCGGCGCCAATCAAGCGTCCTTGGACGGTTTGCCCGGCGGCACGGTATTCATGGTCAAAATGCTGGTGCAGGCCCTCGGCGGTGATAGGCGCATTTTCGCCTTTTTCGGTCGCGGCAGTCCAGGCAGCGGCTGGGTTGGCGGCCGGAATCGACAAGACCATTTCCTCCAGCAAGGCGTGGGTTTGCTGGCCTTGGACGATGAAGGTCTGCTGGACGTTGACTGCCGGGCTGTTCTTCCAGACCGTGTAGCGCGTTTCCAGGAGAAAGGCCGGTTCGCCGTCTGGGGTGGTGAATTGGCGGATGGCTTTGATGACAGCGCGGATAGGGCCGTTGTCTTCCAGGCTGAAGACAGCCGTTTTGGGCTGGTTGAGCTGGCCAACCACGGGCAGCCGGATGTTGAGTTGACACGGTTGTTGCTGGGGCGTGATTAGCTCGCCGGCAGGACTGAAGGTGATGCGGGCGGCGTTGGCAACGACAGGGAGGCCATTGACAAGGCTGGCGAGCGGTGCGCCGTCCGGCTGGCGGCTGACGCTGCCGCCGTATTCAAGGGTGTATTCGGCGCTGCCCTCAGCGGCGATGTCACCAGTGAGGAAGGAGACTAAAATCCATTTGATGGAACCGTCCGGCCACCAGGCGGTAGTTTTGATTTGAGCGGGAATCTCCTGGCTCTTGTTCAGCAGGCGCACTTGCTTGGAATGGGCGATGGCACCTTGCGGGAAGGGGAAGCCGTTGGTGACCGGGTGGCCGCTGACTGCGAATGGATGGGGATTGCGGACGGTGATTGGGAGACGCTCGGCGGCAGCGGCAGCCGGGGGCGGCGGCGTTGCCCGGGGCCGGAAGGTGATGGCGGCGGTCGCGTACGTTGTCCCATCCGGCTTAGTGCCGACGGCGCGGGCGGTGTATTCGCGGTCAGGATTCAGGCCGGTGAGAACGGCGCAGTGGACAGTGTTGAGGCGCTCGTCTTCAACCGTGCTGGTCATTTCCTGGCCCAAGCCGTATTCGAGCCGGGTTGGGCTGGGCATTTCCGTGATCCAGGACACGGTGATGTCGCCGGTCGTCTCCGGCGGGCAGAAGCTGGTGAGGTGGTGGATGTTATAGGGCAGGTCGCGACGTGGTGGCGGCTGGGGGAAGAAGACGATTCCAGCGACCGGGTGGCGACTCGCGCCGCAAGCGATCACTTCTACGCTCTCACCGCCCTGGAAGTCGATGGCGTCCCGCAGCCAGTAGACCCAGTAGCGGTTGTTGTTGACGTTGATGGGCGCGAAGCCTTTGACGTCGCCTTGAATGGCCATGGCAAAGCGGCTGCCGTCATTGCGGTCGAAAATCAGGAAGCCGGGATGAAATCGGCCTTTAGGGGCGGCAGTTGCTGCCCGGGCGAGGTGGCGGAGGGATTTCAGGTGGCCAAAATGCGCCTGGGTGAACATGTCAACTTCAAAGCCATCCAGGCTGAGTTGGTCATAACCGGCGAACACGACGCCGTGGTTGCCAAAGAGCTGATCGCGAATCATGTCAATGCCGTAGGAACGGTCAAAGCCCTCCAGGTCTTCGCGGTCAGTCAGACGGATGATTTTGGCGCCGGGACGTTGGGCAATCGGGCCGACCGCAAAGCGCTTGCCGTCGCTGTTGGTGCTCATCGGCGAGGGTTTGCCGTCCGGGGTATTAGAGCCATGACAGAGGATGTACATGGTTGCTGTTTCCAGGCCGGGTTGGGCAGGCGCCGCCAAGTCGGTCAACAGGTAGAGGTATTTGCCGTCGACGTAATGGTAGGGTGGCGTCGCCAGGGTGGGGGCGCTGCCGTCAGGTGGATAGACTTGTATACGCGGGGCACTGCCGCTGAAGGAGATCATCTGGTCGGTGCCATTAACCAGGCCACCGCTCTGGCGCCCGGTGGCCTGGTTGCCGTCAGAGTCAAGGTAGAGATGGAGAATGCAATCGTCCGGATTGACGTCAGCGGCAAAGGTAACTCGCCAGAGATAGCGATCCTCTGCGATGTGCGTGACCGCCAGCTCTTTCGGGTCAAGGGCGGGATCATAGCCTGGCTTGGCTCGGCTGGTAGCGTCGCGCTCCGGAAACGTGTAGATGACTGCGGGCAAGTCAGGCACGGTCGGATCGGTTCCCCAGTATTTTTCTTGTTTGTCGGGGAGGCCGTCTTGGTCAGTGTCGATTTTAGCGCCGCTGTTCTGAGCTGCGGCGAAGACAGCGACCAGCACGGCGACGCAGAGGCTCAAGCGGAGATGCGGCAGTCTAGTCAAGAAGGTTGTCATGGGGAAATCCTGAAGTGATGGTGGTGTCAAAGGTGCGGCAAAGATATCGTTCGTCAGCTAAAATCATACTGCCGCAAGGGAGATAATGCAAGCAACGGAGCTTGATAAAATTCGTTTCCGGGAAGCCAGCATGCGCAGCTCAGGTGGCGAGTTTTACGCCAGGGCGGGGGAGGTTGGTCGCCAACAACAAAGAATCATAATTTTTCTTCTACGACTTGACAAGTTTTCCCCTTGAAAGCTTGCCCGTTTTCCTTT
>MWEG01000089.1 GCA_002070945.1 Lentisphaerae bacterium ADurb.Bin082 | reverse complement strand
CCTGGCCTATACGTTGCGAACGTATCGCTCTACCAACTGAGCTATGGCCCCATCTCTTTTGAAAAACAATATTAAGTTAGCCCGTTAACGGTAAGATGCAAATGACCCAGCCGCGAAAATCAGCGAAAAAGACATGACGCCGGTAATCGGTCAGTCATTGATACTCGGAGTTCCGGTGAGCTTCAGAGCCAGGCACCCAGGCTAAGGCACGTTAGTGGACAGTGGACAATGGACGCAAGTGGACTTTAATGGACATCAGTAGACGATGGACTGTGGACTGAAGTGGACATGAGTGGTGAGTGGACGTGGACGTTCATGGATGTTAGTGGACTGAGGAGCTTTCGACACGTGTCCTCCACAGGCCTTCAGTCGGCAAAAATGCATCATGCTTATAGTCATATTCTTTTGCGCCGCAGGTGCTTAACCGTGCTTAACCCCAGGCTTCAGCCTGGGGATAGACGTGCCCCAAAACTGGTGCCTTGTAAAGGCACTATAGAAGACTGACCCATTGCCAAAAAGACGCCATGGGGTGCCGAATTGATACGAGGGGCGAGGGGCTGTCACGTCCACACAGTCCACCGCGTCCGCAGCTGCGGAGCGGCAGAAGCGCTGAAAACATGCTGTCGGAATGGCCGTTATCAATGGCTGACGTATTACCCAAAAAAGTCATCGGTCGGCAATGGGGCTGTCTTCTGTGTCGTCTCGGAGGCTGGGGCTTGAGCGGCGCCTGTCCCCAGGTTCCGCTTCGCTGTGCCTGAGGTTACTCATGGCGCCGCCTCGCCGAGGGTCAATAACTGCCCCATCACAGAATTTCATTGAAATTTCTGGAAAAATGGATATGCTCGCAAGGACATCAGTCGGCGTCGGTGTATATTTATCAGTTGGCACTGATGTCTATGTCGTGGCGTTGGCCGTGACAGAGCCAGTTTTCCGGCGTCAGCCAGTTTTCTGGCATTCGTTTGAGTTATAAGGAGCTGTTTCATGTTGAGTAAGAAGGCTATCATCAGCGAGCAGGTGGAACGTCTTGAGAAAGCATACCAGATGCTTCTGGACGTCATGCCTGAGAATTTTTTAACGACGTTTGCTGACAGTGTTGGGAAGATTTTGCCTTTTCTGTGCAATTTGGACACTAGCGCCGGGATTCGTCGAATTGACTTCAGCGGCGAGGTTTTCTTTGTTTACTTGCTGACTGACGACTGCAACCCGCGGGTGACGAGTGCGATGATGGCAGGGCAGCACTTGCAGAGCGCGAATGTGTACAAGTCTGCGCAACCGGTCAAGAACGGTGACAAGCCGTTTACGTTGGTCATTGAGCATTACGTCTGCGGCCAAGAGCGGCATGACCAATCGCCGGTCTGCTTGTCCAACCTCCAGGCTGAATACAGCCGCCTGTATGGCTGCGGGCGCGAGGCTGTGATCGCTGAAGTGTACGGGCGGCTGAATTTCGGTGATGTGACGGATTTGGACGCTGCCCACCTGGCGCAAACCATTCACTGGGTGCTGCAGGCGCAGGGCAATGACAACGTCCAGGCTCATATTGAATCCTGGGATAGCAGCAGCGTCCGGATGACGGTGGCGGTGTCGATTCCCCTGGGTACGGACGAGATTGCGCGGGAGATCATGGCGATCATCTATGCTTCAGGGATGGAGGTGCGGCATTGCTATTTCCGGGAGGTGACGGTCTGCAAGGACGTCGCTGACTTTGCTCATCTTCCAGTTTTGACGGCGAGGATTTGCCTGGGTTCCAAGCAGGGCGAGCAAATCATTGAGGCGCAGGTGACGAAGCTGTTGGATGACATCCGCCTGATCGGCTGGGTGGAGTTTGGGGACATCCTGCACAAGACGCTGGTGGAACATCATCATTTCAGCCTGGCTGGCGCCAATTGGGTGCGTGCGATGTGCGAATTCGTGCATGGACAGCTTGCATTCGTGGATCGGAACGCCTACAACCAGGCTGACTTGACCCGGTTTGTGGCTCTTTACCCGGAGCTGGCCAGCCAGCTGTACAAGGAATTTGAGCGGCGTTTCGCGCCTGGGGCAGAGCCTGCGACCCAGGCGTCGGAAACAGCGTTCCGGGAGAACTTTTTGCGCATGGTGTCCAGGATCAGCTCTGGCAACCAGGACAAGGATTTGTGGATCAAGACGGTTTACCGGGCCGCGCTCAATTTCATGGAAAGCATCTTGAAGACGAATTTCTTCAGCCCGGACAAGTCTGCCCTGGCGTTTCGGCTGCGTCCCGACTTTGGCCAGCATTACCGTGAGGTTTCAGCGGAATACGACAAGGCGTTTCCTTCCGACCAGCCCTGGGGCGTCTTCTTTTTCTTCCGTCGCAAGGCGTTCGGGTACCAGGTGCGGTTTGCGGAGATTTCGCGCGGCGGCTGGCGCACCGTGATTCCGCAGCGCGGGGCTAACCAGCTTGAGATGAACGACAGTTATGACTTTGCTCGTGGCGAGGCTTACCGGGAAGTCTTTGTCCTCGCTCATACGCAGCACTTGAAGAACAAGGACATTTACGAGGGCGGCGCCAAGATGCTGACCTTGCTGGAGCCTTTGGCCGATGCCAGCATGATGAAGCCGGCATTATGGGAAGCGCAGCGTGCCTTTACCGCTGCTTTCCTGTCTCTGGTCAACTATGATGACAACCGGCAGCTGAAGGACAAGGCGATTGTCGACCGCCTTGGGACGCGCGAGATCATTGAGCTTGGTCCTGACGAGAACATGTTCGATCCCATGATCGCATGGATAGCCGAGTATGCAAAGAAAGTCGGCTATACTCTTGGTTCCGGCTTTATTTCCGGCAAGCCCGGCGCTGGCATCAACCACAAGGAGTACGGCGTCACCAGCTATGGCGTACACCAGTACCTGCTGAAGACGCTGTCAGAGCTGGGCATCCATCCGGAAAAGGATGACTTTTCGATCAAGATCGCTGGCGGCCCCGGCGGTGACGTGGCCGGCAATGAAATGAAGCTGCTGCTGGCTCTGGACGCGGAGGGCAAGCCCGTCTATCCTGGCCTGCGACTGACCGCCGTGACTGACGGGCCAGCTGCGGCCTACGACCCGGACGGCCTGGACCACGACGAGCTGCGGCGGCTGTTGTTCAAGGCCAATCTCGACAGCTTTGACCCCGAAAAGCTGCGCGGCGAAGGGGCGATGATGGTGTTTTCCAAGCCAGTTCGCAAGGGCGACGATGTGTTCCATCGGCAAGTGGTGCGGCGTCAGGGCAAGCTGGAGGATAATTTGATTTCGCAGAACGAGTTCATGCTGATTTTCCAGCACAACCTGACCAGTTATGCCGACGTCTTGATTCCTGCCGGCGGCCGTCCGTCCACCATCAACGAGGGCAACTGGCTGGATTACTTCCCTGATGGCAAGGCGTCTTTCCGGGCGATTGTCGAGGGGGCAAATTCGTACATCACGCCTGGCGCTCGCAACTTGATTCAGCAGCAAGGGGTGTGGATTGTCAAGGATGCCTCGGCCAACAAGTGCGGGGTCATCACGTCATCGTATGAAATCATCAGCGGCTTGTTGCTGAGCGAGGAAGAGTTCACGGCTGTGAAGCCTGTGCTGGTGAAGCAGGTGAAGGAGATTCTGAAGAAGCGCGCTGTCCAGGAGGCGGACTGGCTCTACAGCCGTTTCCAGGAAACCAAGACGCCGATGACCGAGCTGACTGAGAAGCTGAGCCGGGAAATCAATTCGAACAACGTCGCCATCACTGAGTATCTGCAAGCGCATCCAGAGTATGTCACTGAAGAGCTGCTGCTGTCGCATCTGCCCGGCGTCTTCCGCAAGAACTATCCTGGCCGGTGCCACCGCCTGCCAGAAGAATACCGCATCGCCATCGCGGCGGTCGAGCTGGCGTCCAGGCTCGTCTATGCCACGGACAAGGCCGACCTCGGGTTCCGGCTGCAGATGGTCATGAGCGAAAAGGAGAAAGACGGCATTAAGATTTAGGGGCTTTGTCCTTTGTCCTTGGTCAGGGGCGAGGAGCGAGGAGCCGCTTGAACTACATGCCGCAGCCACCGTTCACTATGCCTACAATTGTCCGCGTCCACAAAACAAAAATTTTGGAGGATAGTCGTATGCAGACGATGACACACCTGGCGTTGATGGCAGTAATAGTTGGGGTGGCCGCAGTGTGCGGCCAGGAGACAGCCCCAGCTCCGAAAGAATACACTGGTAACGACTTGCATGGTGACGACGTCATCGCCTGCTGGCAATTCAACGCTGGCCAGGAAACGAAGGACAGCAGCGGGAAAAAGCACGATTTGCAGCTGCGTGGGCAAGCGGAATTCACTGCTGACGGTCGTTTCGGCGGCGGTTTGCGCTCTACTGGCGGCGGATCTGGCAATGACAAGCCGCAGGGGGCGACTGCCCGCAACCGGCCGGAGTTCTCCCCTGCTGGCGCCTTTTCCGTCGACCTCTGGATGAAGGCATCACCTGAGCTGTATAATTTCAAAGTCGCCTACCTGGTTGACAAGAAATACTTTAATTACACACGAGATACAGTCGATGCCAACGGCGATTACATGTTCTATTTGGCGAAGTCGGGCGAAGACCGGTACGTGTTTACGGTCTCTCTTGGCTTTGAGAAGGACTCGGTCTGGGCGCGCTCCCAGCCGATAGAGATTGTACCTGACCAGTGGTATCACGCGGCCTTTTCCTACGACGGAGCTGGCGTCGTCCGGATTTTTCTGGATGGCAAAATGATTTGCCGGGCTGCCTTTGAGGGTCGCGGCCCTGTGTTTCGCGGCAAGCATCCTCTGATCATCGGCGACCGGGTCGGCAGCATTTACGCCAGTTTCCCAGGGGTGATCGACCAGGTCAGGCTCATCAATGGGCTGCGGGAATGCTATGATGGCCAGCTGGAGTTCGTGATCATGCCGGATCGGACGGTGTTCCGCCGTTTCGAAAAAAACGCTGGCCTCCAGTTCAAGATCAACAATGACACCCATTATCCCGTGACCGGGATTGTTGGCACTGTCACCATTCTGGGGCGCGAGACGCCGGTTAACCTGTCGTCCTTGCAGCCTCGGGAAAGCCACGTCTTGACCTTGCCGGTCGATGTCACCTTGAAGCCTGGCAGCTATGATGTCAAGGCTTTGATTCGGGCTGAACACAAGGGCGTCCAGGTCACCCGGGAGCTTGCCTGCCAATACCACGTCGTCCCACGCCCGTTGCCGTTTATGCCTGTAGTGATGTGGGGAACCGGCGACATTGAACGGTTGCTTGACATGGGCTTTACGCATGATATGCGCCACCTTGGCAACCTGTCGGAAACCTGGGAAACCGGCGCTCCGGTCAACGAACGCGGCCGCAGCGAAACCGTCGGCACCGTCGACACGCTGAACCGACATGCGCTGGCCGGCCTCCGAGTTTGCCTCACCACCCGGCCTGGATCCTGGGTGAACAGAACTCAGACGGAGAAGGAATTCAAGCGCGTTGACCGCTCTGGGAATCCGAACAACCCTGACAATGCCGCTGTCGCCCACCCGCGCATCCAGCAGTTCGGCTATAACCTCGGCGCCGGCATTGCCCAGACCTACGGGCATTTCCCCAATTTCGACGCGGCCCTGATCCATTCCGAAGTCCGCGACAGCACCTCTATGTCCTTCCACGACTATGAAGTGGCCAGTGCTCGTGAGTACCTAAACGGCAAGGACATCCCGCTTTTGGCTCAGAGCAAGGGCGGTGTCTCCTACAAAGCCATTCCGGGTTTTCCCGCCTCCCGCATTATCCCCGATGACTACGACCTCTTGCGCTTCTACACTTGGTTCTGGAAAGTCGGCGACGGCTGGAATCCGCTGCATTCCAAAATCCATCATGGCTTGAAATCAACCGGTCGTCATGATCTGTGGACCTTTTTCGACCCTGCTGTGCGGGCGCCGAGCGTCTGGGGCAGCGGCGGTGAAGTTGATGTCATTTCTCAATGGACGTACTCCTACCCCGATCCGATTAAAATCGGCCAGGCGACGGACGAGCTGTTCGCCATGTCCGAGGGCGTCCCCGGCCAGAAGGTGATGAAGATGACGCAGATCATCTGGTATCGCAGTCGCACGGCGCCGCAGCTCCCAGCCGATGAAAAGGATCGAGTTGCCTGGGAAAAGGAGATTCCTGACGCCAAGTTCATCACCATCAGCCCTGACCATCTGAGCGAGACGTTGTGGAGCATGATTGCGCGGCCGGTGCGAGGCATTATGTACCACGGCTGGGGGTCGCTGGTGACAGCCCAGCATACGAGCTATCGCTTTACCAATCCTGACACCCCGCCGCGCTTGAAGAAATTGACCACGGAAGTCATCAAGCCCCTGGGGCCGACGCTGTTGCAAATCCCGGACCGGAAGGCCGACATCGCAATACTGGAGAGCTTTTCCTCGCAGATTTTCGCCGGTCGCGGCAGCAACGGCTGGAGCGGCAGCTGGGAAGCAGACGTGCACCTGGTGCTGCAATGGGCCAGCTTGCAGCCGCAAGTGGTCTACGAAGAAACCATCCGCAAAAATGGCCTCGGGCAGTATAAGGTGCTGGTGATGCCCAACTGCGATGTACTCACTGAAAGTGTGGTCAAGGAAATCCACGCCTTCCAACGGCGCGGCGGCATTGTCGTGGCAGACGAACGGCTGTGCCCAGGGGTCTTGGCCGATATCCTGGTTCCAGTCAGAGTGCGGACGTCAAAGCCGGATGTCGACAAGGCGGCCTTGCAGCAGATGGCGGCTACTCTGCTGGAGGAATTGCTGCCGTTCTACCAGCGTCACTTCTGGACTGACAACGCCGACCTGGTGCCGCGCATGCGTCAGTTTGGCGATTCAGAGTACCTTTTCATCATCAACGACAAGCGCACCTTTGGCAACTATGTTGGCCAGCATGGCCTGGTCATGGAGGACGGCCTGCCCAATGCTGGCACGGTCAGCGTGGCCCGCGCTGGGCGAGTCTATGATTTGTGCGCTCACCAGGAGATCAAGACCACGGTCGCTGATGGCGTGACGTCGTTCCCAGTCGCCCTGGGGCCTGGCGAAGGCCGACTTTTCCTGATCACCCCGACTCCGTTGCAGAAGACAATTCTGACGCTGCCGCAGCAGGCGTCGCGGCCCAGTGCCCATTCGAACCTGGGCGCTCCCTACGAGCTGCAAATCAGGATTACGGACGGGCGCGGGAAAAGCGCTAATGCCGTAGTGCCGCTGGCTGTCCGCATTGTGGACCCGAATGGCCAGGAAGCAGAATACAGCGGCTATCATGCCGCTGTCAATGGCGCGCTTGACCTGACTTTGCAGCCGGCAATCAATGACACCCCCGGCGTCTGGACGGTGACGGTGGACAATCTGGCCAGCGGCGAAACCGTCAGCAAGACAGTGACCTTGGAGTGATGGCAGCTTTCCGTCGGCGGCTGAAAGCCTGCGGAAGGCACGGGGCGTCGCTCCATGTGTCCCCAGGGCGGCGTACGCCTGCGGCGTGCTTGCCTCGGGACTGACTGATTACGCCGGCGCCATTGATTTTTTCCAGGCTCCGGGTTTTCAAACTGCTGGTGTTGCATTATATTGTTAATTCGCTTTTTTTATTTCTGACTATGGGCATTGCCTGCAAGCAAAGATAGCAACGAATGGAGAAAAACCTGTGAAAAATTGTGCTCCTGAGAAGATTAGGAATGTCGTGTTGGCTGGTCATGCCGGTTCCGGCAAAACGACGCTGGCGGACTTGATATTGTTTAAGGCCGGCGTGGTCGGACGGCACGGCAGTGTTGACAACGGCACGAGCGTGTCGGACTTCCGCCCCGAGGAGCAGGAGCGCAAGGCGAGCATTTTCACGGGCGTTTTGAACGCACCCTGGAAAGACGGCCATCTGTTTATCCTGGACACGCCCGGCAATTCCGATTTTTGCGGCGAAGCCATGAACGCCATCAATATCGCCGACTTGATGATCCTGGTTGTGGACGCTATGCTGGGCATCGGCCCAGGCACGATTCGTGCGTGGAAGCAGGCCAAGGAACGGAACATGCCGAGGATGATTTTCATCAACGGCTGTGACCGCGACCATGCGGATTATGTCACCCTGCTGGAGACGATCCGGCACAATTACGGCGCCACGATCTGCATTCCTTGCACCGTGCCGGTAGGCGAGAAGGCCGCCCTTAGCGCAGTGACGTCGGTTCTGGCTGATGACGCCCCGGAAAGCGCCGAAGAATACAAGCACGCGCTCATCGACGCTGTCGCGGAAAGCGACGAAGCCTTGATGGAGAAGTATTTTGAGGCCGGCGAATTGACGCCCGAGGAAATGTCCGAAGGCATGCGCAAGGCCATTCTGAGCGGCTCGCTGGTGCTGATTTTCGCTGGCAGCGCGTCCAAAGACATTGGCGTGACTGAATTGCTGGACATGGTGCTGGCCAGCGGGCCGTCCCCGCTTGATCCGATTCCTCTGCATCTTGATGAGGGCGAGGTCAACCGCACGTCGACCGACAGCCTCGGCTACGTCTTCAAATCCGTCAACGACTCCTTCATCGGCCAGATGAACTACGTGCGGATTCTGAGCGGCGTGTTCAAGTCTGATTCCGAAGTTTTGAACATCACCAAATCCGGCAAGGAACGAGTTGGGAACCTGCTGTTGATGCAGGGCAAGGATCAGACTACGGTAGAGGAGGCCGGCCCCGGTGAAATCGTCGCGGTGGTGAAGCTGAGGAACACGGGTCTGAACGATCTTCTGGGCAGCAAGGCGATTAACTGCAAATTCAGCCCGGTGAATTATCCGCAGCCGACCACGTCGTTTGCGATTTCGCCGACAGCCAAGGGCGAGGAAGACAAGCTTGGGACGGGTTTGCAGCGCCTGGCAGCGGAAGACCCGACCATCCAGATTGACCGCAACGCCGAGATTCGTCAGACGGTGGTGAGCTGCATGGGCGACCAGCAGATGAACCTGATGGTCAACCGGCTGAAGAATGAATTCAAGGTCGGGGTGGAACTGGATACGCCGCGCATTCCGTATCGCGAAACTGTCACCGGCGTGGGCACGGCTCAATTCCGGCACAAGAAGCAATCTGGCGGTCATGGCCAATTTGCCGAAGTGCATCTGCGTGTCGAGCCGTTCACGTCTGAGGATGGCAGCGAGGAATTCCAGTTTGGCAACGAAGTCGTTGGCGGCAACATTCCCAAGAACTTCATTCCTGCGATTGAGAAGGGCGTCATTGAAACGCGCCTGGCCGGGCCGTTGTCGCGTTCACGGGTCATCAATTTCAAGGCGACCGTTTTTGACGGCAAGTACCACGACGTCGACTCGTCGGAAATGGCGTTCAAGATTGCTACTCGCGGTGCGTTCCGCGAAGCCATGACCAAGGCCAAGCCGATGCTTTTGGAGCCGATCATGAGTCTGCGGATTGTCTTCCCGGATGAATACATGGGCGCCATCAGCGGGGACTTGAATTCACGGCGCGGTCGCATTTTGGGCATGGATCGTGAAGACGCCTTGCAGGTGGTCAATGCCGAACTGCCCTTGGCCGAGGTCTACAGCTATCCGACCCAGCTGCGCTCCATGACCCAGGGACGCGGCAGTTTCGAAATGAAGTTCGAACGCTATGAACCGGTGCCGAGCCAGCTGGCGGCCAAAATCCAGGAAGAGGCCGCACGGCTGCAGGAGGAAGAGGACGAATAGGCCTCCGGCGAAAGCGAGCGTCTCATCAAGGCGTTCATCCAAGGTTCATGGCTGGCCGGCAAGAGTGTTTGACGACCAGCCAATGGGCGGATGCTGGAACCAATCGCCGCTATGCACTTCAGCCCAGCGGGATAGTGTGCGTCGTTTTCCGTCAAATCGCCGACCAGGCTCCAAAAGAACCCTGGTCGGCGATTTGGCTTTTGCGCGCAAGCGGGGAAGAGTAGGCTTCAGCCTGCCGTAGGCGGCAACGGCTCACCAGCGGCATTTGGGCCGCAGGCGTGCATGCGCATCATCTTTGCTGGAGGATTTTAAAGTAGTCTGGCAATTCCGGCTCTTGGATGGTTTGGCAGAATTGGCAGCTGTTTTCCGGCTGGAGCGGATATTCGCCGGTGTCAGCCATCCATTTTTCCAAGTTTCGATGGTGTTTGCGGATCAGGCATTCCCGTCGTGGATTGCCCAGGGCCTGGTTCATGCGCAGCCAGATGTCTTCCAGGTTTTCCTCAGTGATGTTTCCAAAGCTCATGGGGGTGAAGTCGCAGGGACAGACAGCGCCAGCGCTGTCGATGTACAGGTGCTGGGTGCCGCCGCCGCAGCCAAAGACTTCCGGGCTTTCGATTTGATTGAAGGCGCAGACTTTTGGGCGTCGTGCAGCCTGGTTGGAGGAAACGTGGAATTGCCGCAACTGCTTGATTTGCTCTGACGTCAACAGCTGCGATTCCGGTGCATTTCGCCAGTTGCCGCACGGCATGCTTTCGACTATGCGCAGTTCCTGCACACCCCAGGTTCGTCCCAGGCGTTGCAGGGCGAGGTATTCCTGCTTGTCCACAAAGTCCGGCGTGGCCACGGCGCCGAGCATGGTGTAGAGTCCGGCACGTCGTGCGGCCTGGACAGCGGACTCCACCATTGCGAAAGCCTGCGGGTGGCCGCGAAAGGCGTTGAAAGCTGTTGGCTCAGACCAGTCCAGGCTGAAGCAAACCGCCCACAGTCCGGCCTTCCGCAGCTGCTCTGCGTAGAAGCGATCGAAATTCTGTCCAGTCGTGAATAAGATGACGGCGCTGCCGCCGTCGGCCGCGGTTTGAATAAGTTCTGGCAAGTCGTCTCGCAGGATGGGGTCGCCGCCAGTAAAGCCGATGATGGCGGCATGCAGGCCATGCAGCTGGCGGATGACATGGCGCCAGGTCGCGGTCGGCAGTTCGTCGGTTGGGCGTTGACGTGCGCTGCAATGCGGGCAGTGGAAGGAGCAGCGCGCGGTCGGAGCCAGGTAGGCGGAGACTGGACTCAGGCGACGCCCGCTGAGCAGAGCCAGGAACATATTGTCAAAGGCTTGCGATGGGAAAGGCGGCAGGAATGAATTCAGCACCCAGCGCCCCTGGTGGCGAGTCGGGTTTTCGCCGGACAGCCACTGGGCCACGTAGCGCAGCGTCGCCAGGCCAGGCCGTTTCTTCTGCAATTCGATGCCGACTTTGCCGGGCAGGCGCTCAATGCCGCGTCGACGCAATTCCCGCAGGACTCGCAAGGGCGTTCCGACAATCCGCGGGTTTTGCAGCATCAGCAGGATTTTCAGCCATTTCAGCATGGGCGGGTTCCCTTTATGCAGGCATAGTGATGCGCTAGCGGGTATTTCGTCATGGCGGCGGACAGTTCCTGTCGGAAGAAGTCGCGCACCTCGTTGTCATGGTGCAAGGGCAGGACTTCAGCAAAGCCGGCCAGGATGCCGGTGTTCAGCAGCCAGTCGAGGATGTCCTGGTCGCTGGGTGGGACGATTTCGATGGCGCCTGTTCGCGACATTTCAAGTGAGAAGCCTTGGCGTTTGAGAAGTGCGGCTAGATAAGCGTCCGAAGGCGGAAAGTGATGGATGATGGCTCTGGTGCAACGGGACGGGAATTGCGCCAGGGTGCGTCGGAAAGCGTAAAAAACCGGCGGCATGGTATCGGCCAGGTTGGTCACCAGCAGGAAACTGCCTCCAGGGTTGAGGATGCGGCTGACTTCCGGGATTAGCCGCGCCGGATGACTGTAGCCAATGGCCCAGGCCGATACTATCAGTGCTGCCGAGCGCGACTGTCGCTGCTGGCAGAAGGTCAGCATGTCTGCTGCCTGGAAGTCGCCGCGCGGGCAGCGGCGGCGCGCTTCGTCTAACATGCCGGCAGAGATGTCGACCCCGACGATGCACCGGTCAGGGTAGCATTCTGCCAGCCGTGCCGTGGTGAAGCCGCTGCCGCAGCCCAAGTCGAGGATGTCGCCTTCCACCAGATTTTCCGGCAATTCGTCCAGCAAGCTGCTGGTGACGGCTTTCAGGCGTTCCAGCCAGCTATGGTCATAGTTGCGGGCCAGTCGGTCGTAGCTGCGGGCGTAATCCTCTGGCGCCAGGAACCGTCCTCGGCAGCAATGCTTGAGCATCTGCCAGTTGAGTTTCAGGCAATTCAGGTATTTAGTCAGTGTCATTTCAGATAGGGCCGCAACCGGTCAACAGCGTCAGGGACAGGGTTGCCAGCACAGCGATGATTTTAAGCAGGTTACGGGTCATGGGCAGGTTCCTCCCAAGTGAATTGTGGGGCAAAGATGTAATGTGAGATTCCCAGCAGATGCGTTTTTTGCGTTGCCAGGTCGGTTGTCGCCAGGATGCAGCGGTACTCGGGAAAGTCGGAGTATCTATTATTATACAGCACCAGCAGATGGCGGCGATCCGGAGCCATGGTTATGGCGTCAATGGTCATCTCATTGCGGTAATGAGAAGAGTCCACGATGGACGGCTCGCGCAGCCTTTCTGGGGCGTTGTCTGACGTTTGCCGCCAGACAGCGTTGTCCTGCACAAACAACAAGTCCTGTTCCGGGGGCAGTTGGGTCATGTAGCTGTAGTTGGTATCCTGTACCGTGGCGCTGTCATCTTCCTGGATGGTCAAAATACACCAGGTATCGTTGTCTTTTTGCAGGCAAAGAGTGCGGCTGTCTTGCCGCCAGAAGATGTTGTGTCTTTCTCTGAATCGGATGCTCGTGGCCAGGAGGTTCTTTTCGTCATCTTGGCGGCGGATTTGGAGATAATTGTTAATCCCAACGTCGTTGGCGACGTACTTGCCGTCTGGTGAAATGACTGGCGCTGGTTCTGTTCTATGATGGGATTGCACGGTCTTGTCGTTTATGGTCAGGCAAGGCTTTTTCCCAGGCTTAAAGTCGATCAGGGTAGTGGCGTGATAGGTGTCGATTCGCAATCGTCCGTGCAGGTTTTGCACGGCTTCGGCAGATGAAGCATAGCGCAGCCAGAAACTGAATTCCGCCCTCCGATAGGAGAAGTAGTAGGCATACGCTGAAAACCAAGTGCTGGCTATGACTGCCAGCGTGAGTAGGACGTAACGCTGTCGGGCTTTGCCGGACGGCGTCCAGCGCTGTGGATTCAGTCGGGTCATCAGGAGTACCAGGAAGGCAGCCACCATAATGACGCAGTTCACCGAGGCCAGGGCAATTTCCAGAACATGGGCAGGTTTAGTGATAAAAGGCGCGGAGATGAAAAGGTATCCCAGGCTTCCGGCGAGCATCAGCAGCAAAAATAAAGGCGCCTTGTGCAGTTGACGGCGACGGGCGTACAGGTATGCGGAATAAAACAGGAGATGGTAGATGCCGCCGGCCAGGACATACCAGAGCCAGAGCGTGAGGTAGGCAAAAGAGGTCACCCAGGGCAGGGCAGCGGCATTGCCCAAGCATCCCCAGAGCAGGGCAGCCAGCAAAATCTGCGGTGTGCTTAAGGGCTTTTCCCGCTGCAAGTAATTCGTCCAAAGGAAAAATTCGGTCAAGAAAACAAAGAAGATGGCGCTGCGGATGACGGCATGTGAATCACCGGCGCCGAAAGACGCCAGCACGGAAAACAGCAGGGCGAGCAGCCGTGGTAAAACATGCCTGCGGAGATAGGGTGTGGCAGTGGCAGTGGTCATTGTTTGCCCTTTTCTCAACACGAGTGATGTCTGGAAAACACGAATCATCCCGGCGTCAAGGTAATGTAGCACTTATTCGGTGGAATTTCATCTGGGAAAATAGGGATGGCTGTTGATTTCCGGCGATTGCGTCCGCATGAAAGTCAAGAAGCGTCATTTGACAAGCGTTTGCCAGAGATATAGGGTAACGATTGCTTGTGGAGAGGTGGATATTGATCGCCGAGACGGCTGTTTATTAGGAGAAAACAATGTTTTTCAAAGTCATGCTTTCGGTCTTGATTTTGTCTGCTGGAACGATCTTAGCCGAGACTTTGCGCCTGCCGCCCGAACCTGCGAAAAAAATCATCCAGTTCGGCTGGGACAATCCAACACCCGATTTTTTAGAGAAGAACATCGACTTAGTGGAAGCCCATCTGCCGTATGATGGCATTGGCATCCGCATGTTGGGCGGCACATACGACCTGGACGGAGCCAAATTCAGTACTGAAGGCGCGATGTTCGGCCGCATTAAGTTCAAGGCAGAGTGGTTTGAGCCGCACCGGCAGAGCCTGCGGAACACCAAGTTCAAGAAATTGACCCATAATTTCTTGCGGACCAGCGGTCCGTCCTTTCATGGCCGTGAGTTCGACCTTTTCGACGATGCCTACTGGGAAGCCAGCTGCCACAACTTCGCTCTGTTTGCTGCCATAGCGAAAGACACCGGCGCAAAAGGACTCAATTTCGACCTAGAAGACTACGGCAACAACGGCATCTGGCAATATCGGCCGGGGTGCGGACACGCCTGGCCGCAGGCTTACGACCAGGCTCGCGCGCGCGGCAGACAATTCATCACCGCCATCACTAATGAATACCCAGACATCACGCTTTTTGTCTTCTTCTGGCTGGACCTCGCTTTTGGCGCAGCTGACGGCATGCCGCTGGCTTTTGAGCGCCTGGAGGGTTTTCGTTCCGGATTGCTGGTTGGATTCGTCAACGGCATCTATGATGCTCTGCCGCCATCCGCGTTGATAGTCGATGGCATGGAAGCCCACGGCTACAGCGTCCGCAATATCGACAGCCTGTACCGGCTCCGCGCCCAGCGAGAAACCCGCTTTCGGCGCTTAGTCGCGCCGGAAAACCAACGCAAACTCCGCGAACAGACTGCATTGGCCGTGGCGACTTATCTTGACAGTTACATCAACCAGAAGCCGCCTTATTGCTTTCAAGCAGACATAGCCAAAGAAAATATGACCGCCATTGAATTCTTCCGACGCAACTTGCGTCTGGCGGTTGAGTTCTCTGATCAGTATGCGTGGACGTGGAATGAACAGCGTCTATGGTATCCGTCCACGTTGCCGTTTGGCTGGCAGCGCAAGGCTTTGGACAAGAATCCCGAGGTGCCAGGACCGCTTTGGAGCCAGGCCTTGCCAGGCATTGAGGACGCGATCAACTGTGCCCGCGCACCCCATGACTTTGCGCTGCAACAATTCGCGTCTGGTCGATGCAGCGGGAATTTGCTGCTTAACTCGTCTTTCGAAGCCGAAACGAAGCAGGCGGCAGTACTGGATTTGGCACCTGATTCAGTGGTGCTGGACAAGGTTCCGAACTGGGAGACTTGGCAGCCAAAGCATTCCAAGGGCAGTTTCCGGTTGGCAGCAAACGAAGGCTATGACGGACGTCACGCCATGCAGGCAGTAGCGACTAACGGCGGAGTCATCCACCAGGTGGTCAAGATCAACCCGAACAGCGTCTATGTGGTTCGCGCCTTGGCCAAGACGCAGGCCGGGGCCGGGGCGACCTGCGGCATTGCCTGGCGCAATCAGAAGGGCGTCTGGTGCAATCAGCTGCGCAATTTCGCCGTGCCCTTTAGCGAAGACCTTGACAAAGGCTGGCGGCGGGCGACTATCGTCGTGCATGACATCCCGGAAAACACGGCTTTTCTGTCCGTCATGCTGGGCATGAACAGCGCCGGTGCCCCTGACCAAGCCGTTTGGTTCGATGAGGTCGAAATCCATGAAATCCTCTTCAAGAGCGAGACCCAGCATCCGCAGGAAGATTGACCTGGACGTCAGGAATGGGAAGAAACGTCCGGAGCCTTGCGAGGCAGGCCCTGTGATTGCGTGTCAAAATTCTTTGTTTCCCACTGCTGAAAAGGGTCTGTGCTGCTTGCCAAGCACGAATGTTCCTTTATATTAGAAGGATTGTTTTCCACCGGGGCGTAGCGCAGTCTGGTTTAGCGCGAGTGGTTTGGGACCACTAGGTCGGGGGTTCGAATCCCTCCGCCCCGACCACGAATTTTCTCAGCCCTCAAGCCCGCCATCGGTCTTGAGGGCTTTATTTTTCTCCTTAACTGTCGTAACGTTTTGTCAACTAAAGAACTGAGCGTGCAATGAAAAAAGCCATGACTGTTATTACTACTGCAATCACGGTGGACCTTATGGCATGTACGGCGTGGGTTGCTGCGCCTGATATCAGCGTCAACGGGAAATTATTCATTCATAAGACGCGGGACTGGGGAGAGGGAAAAGAAATACCAGTGACCTTGAAGCATGCCACTGCACCTGGTGGAAAATACAGAGCGCTGGCGTTCAGCCCCTATATGTTGTTTAATGAAAAAGGGTTGGGAATGGCTGATACATCCTTGCCCAAGACTGCGGATTATCCCGAGGATGAAAAGACGGTGCTGAACGTAAGCGGCACTATGACGAAAGTCGCTTTCCATTGCGCAACAGTGCAAGAAGCCTTGGAAAAGCTGACAAAAATGACCCAGGATGGCAGCAATCCAAAGTCAGAGACATACCTTCTCTGTGATCCTAAAGAAGCGGCCATCGTCGAGATATCGCCCAAGCATATTGCATACCGGATAATAACTACGGGCATCGCCGTGCATACCAATCATTTCATTTTTCCCGAAATGGCGTATCTTTCCAGAGGTACGACGGACGGCGCCGTGAAGTCGGCTACGCGGCTTCAAGTCACTATGGGGCAATTCATCGAAAAGATGAAGGAGCATGACAAAATCAGTCTTGCTGATTCTGTCGATGTTGCCCGTTTCCATGATGAAAAATATCCTGATATGTGCCCCTTTAGAAACAGCACCGTATGCGCCTCAGACTATTTTCCGGACGCAGAGTACCCAGATGTGCTGGGCACTTTGAATATAATACCTGGCCCAACTTGCTATGCAGTGTCTATACCGATTCCAACAGGCATTAAAAAAATTCCGACAGTGTTGGAAAATGAGGATTTTGGCAAGCTTGCCTATAAGATCAAGCGCAAAGACGTAGATAAAACGACGTTAAGGGATAAGTATCTTCCCTTGGAAGAGAAATTTCGCGAGGAATACAAGGCGACATTAGATGCCGCGAGGGAATTGCTGGCAAGCAATAAGCGGGAAGAAGCGCTGGAAATGCTGCAAAAATTGACTGATAGACAAGTGGATGAAGCGTATAGGCTTATGCAGGAGATTCTGGGGCAAGCAGGCGACTGAAACGTCGTAGCATTTCAAGCGAGACCCATGGCAAAGGAAGGAATGGAAGCCATGTTTGAGCAGCGTGTGGCCCTGGTGACTGGCGCAGGAGGCGGAATTGGCCTGGCGACTTGCAGAACCTTGGCGCGAGATGGATTCTACGTGGTGGTCACAGATATCACCTTGGAGCGTGTAAAGTCAGTGGCCGATGAGCTGAACGACGCGGGGATGGGAGCAATGCCCCTGCAACTTGATGTGATGAGCCATGCGTCTGAAATAGCGGCGGTCGTGGATGGAGTCTTTGCCCATACTGGGCGAATAGATGTCCTCGTCAACAATGCCGGTGGCTCGGCAGCGCTTTTGGGCAAGATAACGGATTTTTGCGAGGCAGAGGAAGCGACCTGGGAATGGGTTTTGCGGCTGAATCTTGGCGGGACGATGCGCTGCGTCCATGCTGTTCTCAAATATATGCTCCCAGCAAGATATGGTCGGATCATCAATTTGGCGTCGATTGCAGCCAATGGTCTTCCCAGTCGGGCGGACTACTCTGCTGCCAAAGCTGGCATAGTTGGCTTTTCCAAGGCATTGGCGATGGAGGTCGGCCATGCTGGGATTACGGTGAACTGCGTTTCCCCAGGTCTCATCGGGCGTATGCGGCCAGACAGCTCAGGAAGATTGCCGCAGGAATGCGCAGTGCGTCCAACGGATGGCAACTGGCTTGGGCACACCGGCGTGCCAATGGATGTCGCGGAGACAATTGCATTTTTGGCTTCCGAAGCAGCAGCGTACATCACAGGAGTGGATATCCTGGTTGACGGCGGACGGATGCTCGGCCCGACCAGCCAGATGGAGCGGCAAGAGCTGTACCATAAAAATGCCGAGGTGCCTAAATGAATATCATTCGATTTCACGTTCAGCCACTCTCCATGATTCCGCGTGCAGATGCCGGAAAGCAGCGCGTTGACTTTATCTGTGAATCCGACTTTACCGGATATCTTTACTTGAGTGCGACACGCGGAGGCGTGACGCTGGCGGACAACATGGAATTTCCGGTGCAGGCGGGCGTGTACGTCTGTTCGCATCTGTTCCCAGCGGCTCGCCAAGCGGAACAATCATGCTGGCGTTTGACGGATGCAGAAGGGCGTTTAGTGGCGGAGTATGAATGCCTCTGGGAGGTTCCCCGGAATTGGACTTTTTATGCCGTGGTGTCCTCGCATACCGATATCGGATTGCATAATTCGCCGTACATCCAGCGCTACAACAGTTCGCGCTTTTTGGAGATGGCGATGGAGCTGGCAAAAAAGACTTCGGATCGCCCAGAGGAAAATCGCTATCGCTATGCGCTCGAAGGGACGTGGGTCTGGGGTAATTACGGCGCCGACCGCGGACGCCGCGCTGCACAGAGAGTGGTGCGGGACTACATCAACCAGGGAACGATTGCCGTTGGCTGCGGCGCGGCGGGAAATCATACGCAGGTTTACGGCCTGGAAGAAATGTGCCGCTCATCCTACTCCAGGAAGCGTCTGGAAGAAGACTGGAAAATCCACAGTTCCACCATGACCATGATTGACAACAATGGCATGAGTTGGGCCTTGGTGAATCCGTATGTCTCTGCCGGAATCCGGAATGTTTTCTTTGCGCCGAACCAATGGAATCCGCTGCCTTCGACGATATTTCAGCCAGACTATACGAAAATGGGACGGACTTGGAATCCGGCTGCGGGTGGTGGCGGCGCCAGAATCGACGTCCGCTACGATTCGTCCCTGCCAATGGTGTTCTACTGGCAGGGCGCGGACGAGCAGAGCCGTCTGCTGGTCTGGGCCAGCACGCAGTACGGCTGGGGCGGCAGCGAATTTGGCATTTATACCAAAATGAGAGATTCCATGTCAACCACACTGGAGAATGTGGCGTCAAGGATGGGCGTCATGCTTCCTAAGCTTGAGAGACGCTATCCGTACGATGTGTGGCTCTTTGGTAATTACAACGATGACCAAGAACCGAGTGCCGCCTTCCTCGATTTTGTCGTCGAGTGGAATAAAGTCTGGCAATTTCCGACTTTGCGCCTGGTCGGGAATTTCGACGAGCCGTTCGACCGTATTCGGGCGCAATGGGACACGCAAATTCCGGTTTTGTGCGGTGACATCACCGGCGGCTGGTATCAGCATCCAGTGGCCACGCCAGAGCTTCTCGCTGAGAAGTTTGCCGCAGACCGCCTATTGCCGACGGCCGAGAAGATTGCCACTGTCGCCTGCCTTTGCGGCGCTGACTACACGTATCCTGCCACCGCTTTCCAGCGCGCCTGGGATGCGCTGATTTGGAATGATGAACATTCCTATGGAACTAGCGGCTACCAGGGCCGGCGAGTGTATGAGACCTGGATGCAGCATCGCGATTGGATTGCCAAGGCTCGTGAGACTGCGGAAACCGAAGCGTCCGCAGCACTGCACGCACTGGCGGAAAAGATTGACACGCCAGAGGATTCCGTACTCCTCTTCAATCCAACCATGTTCGCCCGCCGTGAATTGCTTTTCAGCTCTGACGGCGCCGGTCGGAAGCTGAGTCCAGAAGTGCCTTCCTTTGGCTGGCAACTGGTTCCTGAGCGCGAGCTTGTCATGGATAAAGTCACGTCGCAGGCAGTTCCTGAGCCGCCGTTGATTGAAAACAATTTCTACCGCCTGGCGTTTACGGAAAATGGCTCGATTGGCGAAATTTTCGACAAGCAGCTGCAACGCTCGATTCTCGACGCCACCTCGCCTTGTCATGCCAATGAATTCGTCTTCACCGAGGACAATCACCGGAGTTTTGCATCGCCGGAGCAAGCCGTTTTCACGGTCGAAACGTGCGCTGAGGAAATCATCGTTCGCGCTGAAATGGCTGAGCCGGTCTCAGGAGCGGCCATTGTGCAGACTGTCCGTCTGCCCAGCTGGGAAAAACGCATTGATATCTGCAATGAGCTTTCCCATGTCCGTGGTTTAGTCAACCGTAACCGCTACTACCGCTATGGTTATTATGCGTTTCCGTTCTTGGTGGAGGATGCGAAGCGCATCGTCCATTTGAATGGATGCAAGGCTTCGCCAGGATTTGACCAGACTGGCCACGGCACTGACACGTATCTGGCAGGGCGTGAATGGAGCTGCGTGGAAAATGGAAAATACGGCGTGGCGCTGCTTCAATTAGACAGTCACTTGGTGGAATTCGGGCGCATTCATCCAGACAAGACCGACTATGGCCACCCGGAATCAGGCTCAGCCATTTTTTCCTATATCTGCAATGACTGGCTCCAGATGCACACGCCAGGCGGTAGCCACGTCAATTTTGTCTTCCGTTACGCCATCGTATCTTACCCTGGAGACCACATTGCCGCAAATATCGCCCGGATGGCGGAGCGTTTGGCCAATCCGCTGCTTTCGGTGCGGGTCAAAGCGCATAAGGGGACGCTCCCTGGCTGTCAATCCCTGCTGGAATGTCCATCTGACAACATGCGTCTGCTGGCCTTGAAGCGGTCGGATAATGGTCGCGGAGTCGTGGCGCGTTTGCTTGAGACTTTCGGCCAGGAAATTCCGATGCCGTGCTTGCGCTCTCATTTCCAGGGGAAAGCAAATCCCTGTCCTGTCACCGTGGATGAGCGTCCCACGTCAGCGCTGGAAACATGCCCGCCATTTGGCTATTGCACCTGGCTTCTCGCTGGTTCGGGTTGGAAGGTGGCGGCACGTCCAGAGGAAAGTGTTGACTATGGCGATTGCCCCGCTCCTATTGGCGCAGTCTATACCGGGCTGATTACGACTCCTCGCGCCGCCTGCGGGGAAAAGCCAGGGCAGTTGTATCTGCTTTGGGGCCAGAACACGGAAAGCGACCTTTCGCATTATGAATTGCATCGCAGCAGAAAACCAGGTTTTCGCCCTGGCAAATCGACTTTTCTGGCGGCTGTCGAGCCGGGAGACTATCGAGTCGGGCGTTATGAAGACACCGGGTTGAAAACGCATACGGTTTATTATTATCGGGTTCGCGCCGTGAACAAAGCTGACAAGACCGGGCCGTGGAGCGACGTCTTCAGCGGCGTAACCCGGGAAGAACTCTGACCTGATTCTCCCGATAGAAGGCCAGAGGAAGAAGCGTGTCTTCGCTTTACTGTCTATGGATTGACAAAGGATATTCATTGAATATATTATGTATTGATTATGTATTGACGTCAATATAGGAGATACTGATCATGATCAAGACTCTTACCCGACATGGCAACAGCTACGCGCTGGTCATTGATAAGCCGATTCTCGAGCTGCTTCGGGCGTCTCCCGACACCCCGTTCCAGATCATGACGGATGGCAACTCGCTGGTCCTTACGCCAATGCGCGATGCAGAAGAAGAACGCAAATTCCAGGATGCCCTGGCAATGGTGCATACCCGTTTTGGGGAAGCCATGAAAAAGCTGGCAGAGTAGCCTGTGACCCCGTATTTATGTTTCAGCCCTCCGGGTCTTTTGCCGCTTCGCGGCTGTGGACATGGTGGACATAGTGGACGGTGTGGACGGTGCTGACAGCGTAGTCCAAGTTCACTCTCGCCCCTCGCCCCTAAAAAAACCTCGCCCCTCGCCCCTCACCCCTCACCCCTCACCCCTCACCCCTCGCCCCTCGCCTCTAAAAAAACCTCGCCCCTATACTAAAGCACTTTACTCCAGTACATTTGGCGCAGGCCCTCGTAGAGGGCGATGGAGACGGCATTGGCGAGGTTGTGGCTGCGAGCGTGCTGGCCTGGCATGGGAATCGTGAAGAGCTTGTCTGCGTATTTTTCGTAGAAATCCGGCGGCAGGCCATGTCCTTCGTTTCCAAATACCAGCCAGTCGCCGGGACGCAGGGTACATTCGTACAGGTTTTGCGTCGTCTTGGTGCTGCAGAAAATCATGTTTTCCGGATTGTTGTTTCGGGCCAGAAAGTCATTCCAGTTTTCATACAGGCTCCAATTCAGATATGGCCAGTAGTCCAGGCCAGCCCGGCGTAGATGCGCCTCGTCCAGGGAGAATCCCAGCGGCTTGATCAGGTGCAGGGCAGCGTCAACGCACACGCACAGGCGACCGATGGAACCGGTATTTTGGGGGATTTCCGGTGCTACCAGGACGATGTTAAAGCACGGTTGCGGAGGCGGGTTCATGATTTGACCAGGTAGAATGCCTTGATGCCCACCAAGTATTTTTTGGCCTGGCGGTTTTTTCCGGTGACGGTGACTTTCAGTTGTTTTGGGCCTGCGTCGAGAGCGATTTTACCTAACGGCATTGGTCCGCTTGAATCGCGTTCCAGCGCATACGTGTCAAACGGCTTGCCCAGTACGTGGTCATTGACAGCGATGGTGACGATGCCGTGGTCGCCGCCTAAAATCAAGTCTGCCAGCAATTCATAGTCGCCGGCCTCCAGGACTGTAAACGAGAACGTCATGGCTTCGCCTACGGCTGTAGCGCAAAGCACCACAGCGGCTTGGTCGGCCTGGGTGATGATCTGCGTCGCACTAGGTGAAACCACTGGCAACTTTGCAGCAGCGAATGTCTTGGCGGTCGCTGGCACGGACGGACGTGACCTGACGATGACAGTCTGGCGCAACGTGTTAGCCGAAAATGGCAAGGTCAGCACCAGTCGGCATTGCGCCAAGTCGCCGGGGGTGAGGGGCGTTCCGGACGTGGATGGCGAAGGCGGCACAGGCCAGCGCAGCGTCGCTTCTGCCGGAAAATCAAGACGCAGGCCATTCCATTCCAGCCAGCCGCTCGCCTCGCTGCCCGTGATAGTACGTTGCTCCAGACCGGGACGCCAGCGCTCGCCATTGCCGAGCCGGACAAAGCCGCTGCGTCGCGGCAATGGCACGTGCGCCGCAGTCGGCACGGTCGGCGGCTTGGTTAGCGCGTATGTGAGTTCCATAGCCCCATCGGCCAGCGGTGACATCGTCACCTGGGTCGCATCGTCGCCATACGTCAGTTCGACGGCTGGTGCCTGGTCAGGGGGTGACAGTTTCGCCGCTGTCGGCGTCCAGCGCAGGCTTTGCAGCTGGCCGTTGTCGTTGGCTGCTGTCGGCTTATCAAGGTCGCCAAAAGTGAAATTCGACCAGTGCGGCTGATTTTTGCCATTGCCTCCGCCGACTATCATTCCGAGGTCGTTGTGAAAGAGGTCAAAGCAGTTTTGCCGGTCTAAGCGCCAGCGTCGGTTTGAGGGCGCGGCAGTATAGGCAGAAAGGCAAAGATGCCAGTCGCCTAAGCGTCGTTTTTGCATTTGTCGGTCATCCGAAAGGAAATCTTTGCTTGGCGCGGCAATCCCCGGGCCGCTGCCGCCGTGAACGAGCATAGCGGCGGCGTAGTCGGGATCGATAGACCGCTTGCCGTTGCATTCCGCGGCGGTCTGGCGCAGCAGGAAGCTGCGGCCGGGCGCAGTCCAGGAAAATCCGACATTGCCGAGGTTTTTAGTTGTCCGATAGGGCAGTACCGCGTCAAACGCCGCCGCGACCGAGCCGTCTGGCCAGAGCAGGGCGTTGTGCAGGCGAGCGCCGCGTTCCATGACGTTGAGGACTGCGTCATCCTTGGACAGGCTGTAGTAAAGGCCAAGCGCATCTAACATCATCAGGTTATGCATGAGGCTGGGGCCATGGCGCTCCCGGTCGCGGCTGTGCCAGAATCCATCTGGCGACTGGGCGGTCGCAATGGCTGCGAAGGTCTGGCTGGCTCGTTCGCGCCATTCCGGCTTGTTGAAGGCCATTCCGGCTGCGTACAGCGCGGCGGCCGCCTGGGCTGTGCTGCTGCGGGTATTGTCCGCAGCTTCTGTCTGCATGGCGGCGAATCCGCGTTGGAGGCCTTGCTCCCACTTCTGGCGGGAGGCCGGGGGCAGGTGGTCCTTGACGATCATATAGGCTCGGACCCAGCGGCTGTAGGTTCCTGGCAAGCGTTGCGGACGGCTGCCAGCAGTCATTGGCCAAGCGCCGTTTTCGTCCTGAGCCTCGGTCAGGGCTTCGCCGGCTTTGCTGATAACAGCCAGCAGCGCCTCGTCGCCGTGATAGGGATTGGCTTTGGACGCCAGCTGCCATGCCGCTGCCAGGGAGAAAATCACATTCTGATTTTTAGCCTGCCAGTTTTGTGCCTGGAAGCGGCCAGTCTTTGCATCGAATTGGGCCAATTGCACAGGCACTGACTGCACCAGCGACTGCAAGAGCCAGTCTGCTGGCGGCCAGGTCTGAGGCTCTCCATGGCCTTTGGCGGCAATGCTGCCGGCAAAGGCCAAAACAAGCCATGAGAATAGGATGCGGCAAGGCGTAGTCATGGCGTGATTTCCTGTCGATGGCGCAACCGTTCTTAGGCTGCGCCGTCAACTGGAAAAACGCAAAGAGCCGCCACCTTATTTGAAGCTTGTCCGATAAACACCCTGAGCAGGCATATCACGCTTTTTTGCCAGGGTTCAATCCAGCATCGCCGAATCTCGCGCCATGGTTGAATGTCACGTCAACGCAATGACCGCATACGCGCATTTTTCGGGCAGGGTTATGGTCACCTTGTCACCTTGTCGGGAGACTTTTGGTTCGCGTCCTGGCGTTAGCGGCGAGTAGGCTCGGACCTTGGCGCTGGTTGTCAGCTGGATGAGGTCGTCGGTACCGATTGGCTCAGCCTTGGTGATGAGATTGACTCGTGAGCGATGGTAGCGCATGGCATCCAGTTCGTGGTTGATATCCGTGTCGAACTCAGCGGCGAGGCAGTGGATGGTTAAGGTCTGGTCCGGCATCTGGTGGATCAAGGTCAGGAAGCCTTTGGCTGAAGTGATGGTGACGGGCAGGGTGACAGCATGTTGCCGGACTTTGGCAAGCAGCTCGTCTGCAAAGGCTTCGGAGTCTTGGAGGCGGGTTGGATTCCAAATGATGCCTGGTGGCAGGGTTTGCCATTCAGGCGTTCCAGGAAAGGCCGGGAACGGCGTTTTCATCCATGCGTCCGAGGTGAAGAAATTATCTGGAGCAGTGATGTTTGCCTCCCATTTGGGGCCGAGGGCGAAAGGCCCGGTAGCCAGAACGACGCCTCCATCCTGGATAAAGGCATGCAGCGCGTCGCGTTCCTTGTCGGTCAGGCGCAAGGCCGAGGGCAGGATCAGCAGTGGGCATTTGGCGGTCGTGGATGGGATTTCCATTTCGACTATGGGGCTGATACCGTTGCTGAAGAGCTGGGCGATAGTGTCGGTAAAGTCGCGGCTGACGCCGTTGAACAGGCTGCCGAAGATGGTGTGGTTGCGGGTTTCGTAGGGGAACAGGACTGCTGCCTGGGCGATGGGATGGCCGCTGAAGAGCTCCGGGTGCGTTTTTTCAAAGCCGAAGGCTGTCGCCGCTGGTTCGGCGTCATCAGGGAGGGTGGCCAGGATGGCATCCGGCAATCCCAGGCGGGCTTTTAGGGTGGAGAACCAGCAGGCCGCGCCGACCATTTTGTTGACGGCCCAGATGATTCCGGCGGTCGGCTCGGTGAAGCCGTAGCCCTGGCCGACGCATTCGAAGCCATTTTCATCGGCAGCGCCTAAATGGTGGAGCGAAGAGATGATGCGGCTGGAGATGGACGGGTTCCACGTCACCTTGTCGTGCTTGTAGGGCGGTGTGTTTCCGCACAGTTCGAGGTGCACGAGATTGCATCCGGCATTCATGTCGCGGATGTCATGGGCCGTCTGCGGCGCCGCCGCGCCTGAGCTGCTGGAGCAGCAGCTCATCAGCGGGTAGTCTGCTGGCAGTATGCCGCGCAGCTTGATGAAGAAATTGGCGACCGCATCAAAGCGCATGTCGATCCATTCCATCCAAGCCGGATTGTCCCAGTTGGCCCAGAAGGAGCGGTCAGTCGTCGGTGGCAGTGGAATGCCAGCGCGGCGAAGGAACTTTTCTCGGCAGGAGGCGCAGCCGCAGCCAGGCCAGCGCATGTATTGGGCGATGTCGTCGCTCATCAGGCCGTCAATGCCGGTTTCCCGGCGCAGCTCTTTGACGTATTCGAGGTATGCCTCAATGAAATTGTCGTTGTTGTAGCAGAACATTTCGGCGGTGTAGCCGGGGTGATAGAGGACAGAGCCATCGCGCACGTCGAGTTCGCGCCAGTCGTTCAGTTTTTGGCCATGATATTCCCAGCTGGCAGCAGCGCTCCAAGTCGGCGAGAACGGCAGGTGAGGGCCGGAATGGAGCTTCACGTTGCGCATTTCTTCGCGAGTTTCGTAGCGATGGACGAGTACGGCAGAGTGGTGGTCGAACAGGCGAATGCCGCGTTCGTTGAGTTCAGCGCGGACTGTCGCCATATAATCGTGCAGAATCGGGAAAAAGGGCATGAAGTCCCAGCGGAAATGCGCCCCGAAGATGCCGGCAGTGTTGACATGGGCCTTGGCCATGGCGTCGGCCCGTCGGCGGATGAGGTCGAGATTGTCTGGCGAAGGCCAATCCAGGTCTTTCCACGTAATCCACCAGCTCGCCATCCGATTGTGTTCTTTCAGCATGCGCATTCCTGCCTTTTGTGAGCGTTCAACGAGTTGTCAGGGAGCCGACCGTCTTGGACGGGCGATTCAGCTCAAATCCGGGTGTAAGACCATCCCAGCGGGCGGTCGTGGTCATACGGCAGAAAGCCGTGAAACGGGCGCGGGTCGTCATCAAAGACTAAGGGCAGGAAATAACGGTCGCCTTCCCAGAGCGGCAGGGTCGTAATCTTGTCGACATCGACCCATTGCAGAGGTCCCTCGTTGCTGGCTTGGGCTGGTTCTCCGGAAAAGGCATGGACTAGAAAAATGAAAGCCAGCCAGTCTTCGCCTTTAGGGCCGAAGCCGGTCCAGTTCACGGTTCCGCGCAGCGACATAACTGTCGGCGTGATGCCTGCTTCCTCCTTGATTTCCCGGATCATGCAGGCCGCGATGTCCTCATTGGACTCCATGTGGCCGCCAATGCCGTTGTACTTGCCGAATTGCTCGTCGTCATTTCGGAACACCCGGTAGGTCATCAGGACGCGGCGGCGGTCGGGTGACAGGATATAGCCGAGCGTACTCATGATGGGACGGTAGGATTTAGCCATGACAGCAGAAAGAAAAGGTGAATTGGGTTGCAACGGCGCCCTTGGCAGGCGCCGTTGTCAAACAGCAGGTTGTTTACAGCTGGGTGGCGCCGCGGTCGCGCAGGGCGGTGACGATTTTGCGCACATCCTGGGCGCGGTCTTTCGGGATGACCAGGACAGCGTCGTCATTGACCACGACGACCATGTCTTTCAGGCCGGCGACCGCGACGGCCATTTTCTTCTGGCCCGGGGCATTGTAGACGATGCTGTCAACGCAGTCGATGAGCAATGGGTCGCCGATGCGGATATTGCCCTTGTTGTCGGTGGGGAAGGTTCTGCACAGGGCATCCCAGGCGCCGACGTCGTCCCAGATGAAGTTGCCTGGGATGACCATGACGTTGGTCGCCTTTTCCATGAGGGCGTAGTCGATGGAGATGTTCGGCAAAGCGTCGAAAATCTTGGCGGCGCGGTCTTGGTCTTTGGCCATCAAGGCGTCGGTCAGGTCCTCGAGGGTTTCGGCCATGACTGGATTCGCCTTGCCGAATTCATTCTGGAAGCTGGACAGGCGCCAGAAGAACATGCCGCTGTTCCAGAGAAAACGGCCTGAGGCGATGTATTTGGCTGCGTCTTCAGGCTTTGGCTTTTCCCGGAAACTGGCGACCCGGAACAGGGAGCGTCCGCTTGGGTTGGCGACAGGGGTGGCGTTTTCCGCGATTTCGATGTAGCCATAGCCAGTTTCCGGGCGTACCGGCTGGATGCCGATGGTGATCAGCGCGTTGTTGTTTTCAGCGCTTTCAAGGGCGGCGCCGATGGTCTCGACGAACGGCGCAGTGTCGGGAATGCGCTGGTCTGCGGTCAGGACGCCCATGGTGACTTCCTCCGGCGACAGGTTGGTTCGCGCCAGGACGGTCGCTGCTGCGTAGATGAGGCAGCCGGCGGTGTTGCGCTTGCACGGCTCGGCGATGACGTTTTCGGCTGGGATGCCCAGGTCAGCGTCTTGGATGGCTTTTTGCAGGTGCAGGCTGGTGGCGATGTAGATGTTGGCTGGCGGCACCAGGGCCATGCTTCGCTCAACAGCTTCCTCCAGCAGGGACTGGCCGCTGCCGGTCAAGGTGAGCAGCTGCTTAGGATGGGTGAAGCGGGACAGCGGCCAAAAGCGCTCGCCGGCGCCGCCGGCCATGATGACAATGATTTTCATAGTGCATGTCCTCCTACGTGATGAATGGCGATGCGTGATGCAATCAACAATAAGCGTGGAAAATTACGTCAGATTTTCGGGTGCGAAGGCCGCGAAGACGGACGCGAAGTCGATAGGGCCGACCTTGCGGGTGCGGTACATCATAAACAGCCGCTCCGCGCCCTCTGCCAGATGCTTGGAGGTGATGCCGTGCCTGATTGACAGCGAAGCCTCGATGAAGGCGGCCAAGTGGTCGCAGCAGCGGATGATTTCGCCGTCAACCGGCTTGTTCGCAGGCCGGTCATAGTTAGCGCCGAGTTCTTCAAAGGTGGCGACGCGCACGGTCTTGCCATCTACGCGGGCGCGGTTGTCAAACTCGTTTTCCGTATAGTACCTGATTTCATCGTGCCAGTTCTGCGGCAGCAGGGGCAGGAGCCGGTCTTCCATCTGGCGGCGTTCATATTCCTTAATGATGTCATCCAGGCCTTCGACAGCGGCCTTGATCGGCGAGGTGATGTCGCGGGTGAGGACTTCCGGCAAGTCGTGGAACAAGGCGGCCAGGAAGCCGTTGACAATGCGATGGTCGCTGACTCGCGCCTCGCGCAGCGACAAGTAGGTCAGGGCGGCGACGAGCAGCATGTGCCCGAGTACAGACGTCGGCGGAATCCGAGGCGACTGCGACCAGCGTTTCTGGAAGCGGAGCTGGCCGCACAGGTCGACGAAGCCTGCGGTTTTCCGCTTGAGAGAGATTTTCTGGACGCCGAGCAGGTCGTAGTGGTCTTCGATCTGGTTTTCAATCTCCTGGCGAATCGCCTCAATGCCGTTGATGAACGGGCAGAGCTGGTAGAGGATGTTGAATTCCCACTGGGTGGCCAGGAAATGCGCGGCCTTGAGGATGCGCTTCTCCGGCAGGGCGTAGGTGCTGTCAAAGAAATGCTGGCACAGGCGGTCATGAAACCCGACGTGGACAACGGCTGTGTGCGGCTCCAGGCGCCCGACTACCCACTGGTTCAGTTCACGGCCCTTCTCTGACATCATGCGGTGGAACACCGGCGGCTTGACGTCGGTCAGCACGATGCGGTGGAGCATCTCGAAGATGCCGCCTTCAAGCAGCCGCAGCCAATTCACCGAGGCGGCCTGGGCCTCGTCAGCGAATTTGGCCAAGACGTAGGCGATGATCATCTTGTGAGCCTGCTTGTCCAGCTCGGTGAAGTCCATGGGGTTGACCTGGTCGTTCCAGCGTCGGATGCTGGCGGCGTCGTAGAACAGCGAGATCAGGCCATGATTGAGTGAAGTCGGCATGGGCAGGTCACCTTGACTGAAGAGGACAGGGGCGGAAGGGTCATTTCCCCAGGGTGAGGCGGCTGGCCAGGGAGGCGGGCAGCCCCGCGTCTAGGATGCGTTTCTTGGCGGCTTCGACATCGTATTTGACGCGCAGGAGGGTGGCGCTGTTGGCGGTCGTGTTGTAAAGAATGGCGGCGGCGCGCGGATCGTCGTCCCGCGGCTGGCCGACAGCGCCGACGCCAATCATGACCTGGACGTTGCGGGGCAGGATCAGGTTGTGGAAGTACTTCATGGTCAGCTGGTGCCCAGGGCGATGCATGGCCAGCAGCGGGACGTGGCTGTGCGCATTGAAGCAGAGATCCGTCTTCTGAAACAGAAAATGGAGGGCGGCGCGGTTAGCCGAGGTGACGTAGGTCCAGTTCGGATAGGGCTGGCAGGACGAGTGGATGACCATGAAATTGTCAGTCTGAATCACCTTTGGGAGGCTGCCCAGCCATTGAAGCTGGTCAGGGCGAAGGCGGTCGTGCGTCCAGGAAAAGACCGTCGAAGCCTCTTCCCGGACGTTGCTGTTGTCGTTGAGGTTGACGTTGAACGTGCATTGGTCATGGTTGCCGCATACGGACTGGATGCCGCGGTTGCGCAGGAGGTCAATGCATTCCCCAGGCGCGGCGCAGTAGCCGACGATGTCGCCGGCGCAGATGATTTTGTCAACCGACATGCGGTCCAGGACATCCAGGGTCGCGGTCAAAGCGTCGATGTTGGCGTGGATGTCTCCAAGGATTGCGATGAGCATAATTGCTGCGATGCCTTTGTCTAGTGTTGTTAAATCGGTTTCGGCATACTATAGTATGGTTTGGCTTGAAATGGAAATGGCGGCATGAATTTTCCGGAGTTTGCCTTTGCCGCCGGGTTTTTGCCTGGCGCAGAGGCGTTGCTGGAGAGCATGTCAGCGGATGAGAAAGATTGCGATGTATGCTTGATGAACGTGCGGACAATGAGCGGCCTTGGCGGGGCCGCGAAACTAAGCGGCCGATGGACGACGTGGTGGAGGAGAATGTCTCGTATCCGCGGCCGAACCGTCTCCTGGTCTTCGGCGGCACCTTTGATCCGGTGCACAATGGCCACCTGCGGCTGGCCCGCCAGATATTGGCTAAGGAATGGGCTGACGAGGTGCTGTTCGTGCCGGCGCTGCGGTCGCCGTTGAAGCAGAATATGGAGGTCAGCTCTGGACTGCATCGTCTGGAAATGCTGAAGCTGGCCTTGGACAACCAGGCTGGCTTCAGTTATTCTGACCTTGAACTGCAACGGCGCTCCGCAGTGTCCTATACGATTGACACCTTGAACACGTTGAGCCGGATATATCCGGATCACGAGGTCGGCCTGCTGATAGGCATGGACAGCCTGTGTACCCTGGGCAAGTGGCATCGCGCCCAGGAGCTGGTGCAGCGTTTCCAGATTTTAGTTTACCCGCGGCCGGGCGTTGAGCCGCCGCTGTATGTTCATTTGAGCGAACATTTCGGCTATCGGAACGCCAGGCGGCTGATGGACTCCATCCTGCCGGAAGCGGAGATTGAGACGTTCACGGAGTCAGGCACCGCGATTCGCGCCGGAGTCAGGGCCGGCAAAGACATGAGCGGGATGGTGCCCGCCCTCGTCTGGCAGTATATTCGAGAACACAAATTGTACCAGGACTAGCCAGGCCTCAAGGCCCGGCATGGCGATGAGGATGGGCTGGAACCCAAGGGCGTAGAGCGGCGTCAGGACGACAAGCATGTAGCAGAAGCGGGGTGAAATGATGGCCTACAGCGCTATGAAAAGCTGTTTTTTGGGTTTTCTGTTGCTGATGACGGGAGGGATGCTCGCCGTTCATGGCCAGAATCTGTCACTGGAGTTTACCTTGAGCATGACCGTGTCCTGCCCGGAATACGGCGACCAGACCCTGAAATTTCTCACCAGGGATGGCGCCTTGGTCGGCATGGATTCCCGCTATGACGAGGCCGGCGCCCTGCCGCCAGGCATGGTCGACCCCTCGGACCTCCCCATTGGCGGATTGTTTTCCTATATCCATCCTGCCACCTCGGAGCCGGGAGACGACTACAAGCTGACTGATGCGCGGCCCTTGGCGTATGACGTTTCCTGGACGTTTTCAATCCGCATCCCCCAGGGCAAGGCCGGCGAACTGAATTGGAATGCGGACGGGCTTCACCTCGGCTGGAAAGTCACCCTGTCTGGCGCAGCAGCGCTGGACATGCGCACGGAAGAGACGCTTTCGCTGCCTGCCGCCGGGACGCATACGTTCACCCTCACGGCGGAGATGGTTGGCATTCGCGTCTCCAAGCCAGGCGAATTCAGGCAGATCCGCCCTGGGTGGAATTTGCTTTCGCCTGCGCTTCGTTCAACCCGCAGCGCCGCCACCGATGCCGCGACGCGGGGGGGAGATGCCCAGTATCGCGTCTACGGCTTGGCTGACGGCACCTGGCAGCAGACCAGCGAGTATGTCATCGGCCGCGCCTACTGGGTGTATCATTCCGGGGCAACGCTCGTCCCGGCCTGGCCAGTGACTGTTTACGAATACGAGGGCCGGGAATGGCCACGTGAGCCAGGATGGAATTTCATCGGCGTCAAGGACGAGGAAAGCCTGGCCGAGGAAACCGCCTGGACCTGGGACCACGCCGCCGACAAGGACGGGTTCCGGGCTGTCATCAACGGCGTGGAAAACCTCGTCGAAGGCGTTGGCTATTGGGTGTACAAGCCCGCCGCAAGGTGACTGATCGCCCGCAGGAGCGGTACGCGCCTAAGGCTGGCCGTCGCCCGGCGCAGGGCGGCTGCCTGCCGGCGAAATGAGTTTGGACATTGCTTCGATGGTGGCCTGGTCAATGTTTTTGACCATGGAGTCGCGCAAGTCGGGGCGTTCGTGGCATAGTCTGTAGGCGTTGGAGACCCGTTCCAGGCAGAGGAGTACTTCTTGGGGAACCAGCGAGCCATAGTTGCGGCAGACCCTGGCCTCGACCAGGCCGCGCAGCTGCACGTCGTATTCCCCTTTCATGAACGCTTCCAGGCGTGGGCGGACGCTGAGTTCGCAGACCTCCGTCGGCCCAAGTTCCCATTTTCGGAAGGTCGACCAATTGACGCCGAAGAATTTGGCGATCAGCTGGTAGGGCAGGCCGATCTGGCGTCGCTTTTCTTGCAGCTTCCGGCGGATGGCCGGCGTCAGCCGACCGTCAAAGAAAAAGGTCGAGGTTGAGTTTTTGCTTGCCTTGCTCATGGTGCCTCCTGGAATCCTTGCCGGACGAAGTGCTACCTCCCGGCGTTGATGACTTTCGGCCGCCTGCCGAAAAAGGAGAACTGCCCCAGGCTGTTCCATTCACAAGTGTAATGCCGGCACCGGCTATTGCAAGCTAAAAATGAATAAATAAATGAATTGCATTATATTTCTCAAAAAGGCGTCAAAAATCACATTTTATTCTTTCTAAAGCCTGCATTTTCCTTTGCGGTCATTCGTTGGTAATGCAAGTCATGATTGGGTTCCGCCCCTGCACGGCGTAATTAAGCGAATCGGTTCTCGCTTCTCTTGATAAATCCCCCTATAAAAATTTATTTAAGATTTCGGCATACATTTGGAATTCCTTGTCGCCGTGCAAAGCCATGTATTCTCCATCTTGCCGAACTGCAAAAGAAGTCATGCTCCGTATTCCTAAGCTAGTATAATATCTGACATCCTCTTCAAACAATTCTGGATAGAAAGTGGGTTTAACCGGAGGAAGTAGGGTATTACGATCATAGAGCGAACTATCCATATAATATTCTAAAATATGAGCCTGGGTCGGATCAAAAATCTTCAGCAACTTTTCAAACGCTTCTTTATGACTTCGATTGATAGCGCATTTGTCATCATTAAGAGCATGATAATAGCAGCGACGGATAGGTGCAAATTCTAGAAATACATTTTTATTGGGTTTAACCTGGCTCGGCCCTGTCAAGGTATTGTGATAAGCGAGAAAACAAACCTTCCCCATGCTATCTGCTTCATGGATTCGTTCAGCAATCGCATTCGCTGTAATCAAAGCCTGGTCTGCACTATTCAAGTGTGCGCATTTAGGGCAATGACACCAGTCTCGATGGGCGCGGTCCACACCCCAAAAAAAGTATCGATGTGTTGTTGCAGGAAGTTTTTTGGCCAGTGAGACTGCATTGTCCACGACCAGTTTCATGGCTTCCGGATTTGAAACACACCAATTCCCATCAGGTATCCGCTCCTGGTTTTGGTAGAAGGCAGGAAAATACTCAGGCTTTGCAGCAAATAAATCATGGTCTATTAATACATGGGACGTATGTATCTCGTATTCATAATCTAATCCATTTTGAGTCATTTTGTGTCGAAAATCACCATCCTTCATGAATTGAAGTCTCTCAAGCACATCATGCCCTGGCCCTCCACCGGAATGAAGTCCTAATGTATTCAGGCCGCTTTTTGCCATCTTTTCAATCCAGTCTATGCCATCAAAATCAGACGGCACCAAGACAATGCCTTTATGATTCTTTTCCATGGTTACTTCCCTTTCTGAAGTTTGATTAAGCTCCAGGTTGCAATGGCTCTAAATTGAAAAACTAAACGCACTAGCTGAAATGTTATCAAGCCATCTTTTTTGGGGAGTGATGTACTCACGTTATGCTGGCGATTGTTTCGGGATGATACGCTTTGATGGCATTATTGCGGACGATATCCCACAGCGCTTCATCGGTGCATTTGCTTTCAAGGAGCATTCCCAGCATGCATCGTACATCAATCCAGTAGGAATCGCTGCCAAAGATGATG
The DNA here is from genome assembly GCA_002070945.1 of Lentisphaerae bacterium ADurb.Bin082. Lineage (GTDB taxonomy): Bacteria > Verrucomicrobiota > Lentisphaeria > Oligosphaerales > Oligosphaeraceae > JAAZKI01. The sequence continues at coordinate 22,789 of MWEG01000089.1, read as the reverse complement.
CGCTTTGCGCCGATTTTGCGGAGCGCATGTTCCAGGAAGCCATTATGGAAAAAGTCTCCTGCCAAGTCACCGTAGGTTTGGGGAAAACGCCGGCACATCTCGACTGCCTCAATAAAGCCATTGGGTCGTCCTCCGGTATGTCCGAAAACAAACGTCACCTGGGGATATTTTTCCAGCATAGAAGCAAATTGAGCAGGGGTGCCGAAGCGCTGATTCGGATTGTAGTCAGAAAGCCCCCAACTGTGCGTCATGATAGTTTTATGAAAGCGCTCCGCCAGCTTAAACGCCTGTTCATAGCGTGGGTCTGAAGCATAAACCTGGTGTGAGACGGGGTGTATTTTAATGCCGATGCAAAAGGGGTCGGCAAGACTCTTTTCCAGTTCACAAAGCGACCCTTCCACAGAATTTGGATCAAATACTTCAAAGTATCTGGCATGCCCGCGGCTTTCGCAGCACAGTTTTCCCAGTACGACCCGGGCAGGATTTTTGGTGACATCTCTATTAGTCTCAGATGGTGTGCTGTAAAAATCTTCCACCCACACGGAATGCATCTTTTTCTTCCAAGTAGACCAACTCGGCTCCGCATTAGGAGCGGGGAAACGGCTTTTGGTTTCAGGGTAGATGGTATGAGTGTGGGCATCCACTATAAAGGGAGGAATTTCAGGCATAGTGACCTCAGGCACAATCACCTCTGGAAGTCCTAAAAGCCTCCGGAAATTATTGCCCGCAATATCGCATTTGGTCTTCCAGTCGAATTTCCCCAGAGCAATCATGCCCAGGGTATTCCCTGCATCCAAATAGGGCATCATGCTTCCATAGAGCAGTTTCTTGGCAACCCCCTCGGCAACGAGTCGCTCTAAAGCAAAATCATTGCAGAAATTAGCGGTTGCCAAATAGAGGTTGTGATGCGTTTTCAACAATTCTGTCAGCGGGGCTATGTGATACAGCAATTTCTGTGTGCCAGACACGATGATATAAGGCCATTGGGGATTTTCCCGAGCCAGTCGCGCCATTTCCTCAAAACTATGCTCGGTTTGGCGCAGGAGACGAGGAACTGAACTAGTGAAATCAAGGGCAATAGACTCTGTCGGAGGGGTGGTGGGAGCGCCCTCGAAAGACGGGGGAAGGTCAGACACGTAGCAATCCAACCAAGGAAGAGATGCACGGATGTTGCGATAGGCCGCCCGTAAAGTCGTCAAATGTTTCATCATGGCTTCTTCGATTCTTTGAGCTTTTTCAAGGGAGTTGATATTTTGCAGGTGCCGGAATAAACTCGGGGTGGACTACTGTCCACAACCTAAGCCTCGGAGAGGCGCAACCATGAGTAACCCCAGGTGAAGCGAAGCGGAACCTGGGGGGTGGATGCACCCTAAGACTGAGCCTTGGAAAGGCGACACTAAAGCGCTGATTTGAGGAAAATCTTTTTCAAAAAACAAGAAGTTGACGGATAGTAGTACAACGAATATCAATGGTTGACCACTTGCATTCCCTCCAGAGAAACTTCCGCCTTTGAGTTGCAAACAAACAAATTCGCATTAGTTTTTTGGGTACAGAAGCATCCCTCGGGCTTTTTATATGCATAAATTAAACGAACAAAGGACTTGCTATGGGACGGGTGCCATTGCGTCGACAGACGAAAATTTTGAATTACCTCCAGGATGTCCCTGAAGTCAGTGTAGCGGAACTGGTGCGATTGACCGGCGCATCGGTGGCAACGATTCGGCGAGATTTGCTGGACATGGAGAAGAACGGGCTGTTGGTACGCACCTTCGGCGGAGCCCGTTGCGCTGTCCAGCAATCCCTTGTAATGCGCACCTTCGAACATCGGAGCATGTTGCAGCATGACGAGAAACTGGCCATTGCCGCTGCTGCCGCTGATCTAATCAAACCTGGGATGACGATAGTCATTGACAGTGGAACCACCTGCTGGCATTTTTCGGCACAGTTGAAATTGAAAGAAATAACACCCTTGCGAATCATCACATCGGCTCTGGCAGTGATTGAAACCTTGGGGGGAACCGAAGGGGTAGAAATCCACCTGGTGGGAGGACTATTCCGGATCAGCAATTTGGATTTTTGCGGCGCCTTGTCTGCTTCGATGTTCAGCAATTTCCGTGCCGATGCAGCGATCCTCGGCTGTGACAGCTTTCTACCCCGCGACGGTGCATTCTCGCAGGATATGGACTCCGCCGCTATCAGCCAGGCCATGGTGCAGTGCGCGGATAAACGCATTGTACTTTGCGACCATAGCAAATTTAACCAAAAAGGATGTTATCGCATCCTTACCTTGCAGGAAATCCATTATGTGGTCACAAATCAGCCTGACAAGGCATTCAAAAACGCGCCATACGAAGTTATCATTGCAGAAAGTAGCCAAGATACAGAATAAAAATTTGTCAACGCCCCAAAGTTGGGACGCTGACAGTTTATTCGTTTATTCGCGGATGCTTACTGGGCCAAAGAGGCCAGAGGCGTAGCTGCTTTTCTCGAATGTGCGTACCAGGAATTCATAGAAACTCAGCGGGGCGGTCTTTGCCCATTCCTCTCGCGCATGGTCTGTGGAGACGGCGTTGGCAATGGTGTTGGTCACCGTGATCTCCAGGACGTTCCTGCCGGATTTCAGCGCGTCTCCGGTCTCGAACACGAATGGGCCGAGCATCCTGGCGCCGAGGTCAACGCCGTTCAGCTTGACGCTGCACGCGAATCGGACATCCCCCAGGTCCAGGAAGCGGCACTGCCCTGGATTCTTGCACGTAAAGCTGGCGCTGTAGCAGGCGTCGCCGCTGAAGTCATCCCCGAGATAAGGACGCCAGTCGCCGAGTTTCGCCTTGATGCGTTTTTCCTTTGGTATTGAGATGCATGCGTCGTAGTCGAACTGTCGCACGGGCTTCAGGAACCAGCCGGTTACTTCCTGGACGACGCTGCCGGGGGTGGCTGGCATTGGAGTGGCCTTCTGCTTTCCAATGATGAACGCCTGTGATGACCAAGGCGCAAAGCACCAAGGCCAGGAGCCGTCCTTCTTCCGGCGCACAGGATGGAATTCCGCACGTTCCGGGTCCGCGCAATAGAGGGGGCCTGTCTCGGCTGCCTGGAGCGTCACGTCCATAGTCTGTTCGGATGTGTTGAGGACAAAGTAGAGCGCCTCGCCATTGCCCAGGTCGCGCTTCTGCACCCGGAGGTTAGCCGTGGCAGGGGTCACATTCAGCAGGACAGGGAGCTTTTCGATTTCGTTCATGGTGTAGACGGGAAGGCCAGCCCGGCGGAACTTCGCCAGCTTCTCCTGAACGTCTTGCGGCATCCGCCCAGTCCCAGGAATGACAATTGACTGGTATGATGCCTTGCCGGCCTTCAAGACGCCCTTCACGACTTTAGCGTCCCGGAGCAGCGCGTCATCAATATAGTCGAAATCGCATTGCTTCTCGACAATGCGGTCGGAGACTTTGAGGTTGCGGATGATGGCGTATTCCGTTTCGCGGGTTCCGAGCCACAATGAACGCATATCAAAATAGACGGCGACCGGGACGACAGCGGTTCCTTGGGACGTAAGCCAGGACATCCGGGTGACGTATTGGTGCCATTGGCCGTAATATGGCCAGAGCGGGTCCATTTCGCCAAAACGTGGACGGCCTCCTTCATTGCCGCCCTTTTTCTTTTCAAGTGGGATGTTGCTGAAGACGAAGGTATTGACACCGCAGAGCAGCATGTAGTCCAGAAGAAACTTCATTGCCCAAGGTTGAAGACCGCCGCCGTAGATAGCGAACAGCTCTCCCAGGACATATTGTGCGCCAATCTGATGGGCGGCGCTGGAGGCCAACTTCGGAAACGGATGGAGTCGTTCGCCCGGATAGAGCTGGCGCCAGATCATATCGACGCCAGGCATGTCCAGGCCGCGCAGCGAGCGCAGGAAGGAACCCCAGCCCAGATGCGGCGCGTTGAACCATTCATCCTCGCCGCCAAAATGTCCGCCAGACATAATTCCATGGCGGCGGCACCATTCCTGGATCGGTTTCAGATATCGCTCCTCGAAGAGTTGTGCAATGACTTCCAAGTAGTCCAGCCGCTTTTCAGCCAGGGCGTCGTAAAGTTCGGGGCCGGGATTGACGAGTTTGCCGAGCCAGGGTTCAATGTCGTAGCCCATGCGCTTCTTGAATTCCGGAAGGAAATCCGTGCACCAGGGATAGCGGCTCAGGGAGCGTGCCGAAACCACCGGCTCATCCGTGAAGGCAAAGCGCACCGTTTTGCCAAAATGCTTGCCCCAGTGTTTCGCGTAGGCCTCGTGGGTCAGCTTTAGGAACGTCGGGATAACCTCTTTCTCCAGGACGTTGGGTATGGGTGCATTTGCCTTGCCTTCAGGTAGAATTTCAGCAGTCTCGACTTTGTAGCCCCCTTGGCCATCCGAGACAATCGTACGGCAGGCGAATTTCTCCGGATTGCTCCTGACGACCTGCCCACAGGCGCCGCCGGATGGCCAGCCTCCTTCGTCGTACAAATAGAAATTCATCCCCAGGCGGGCGGCCTCTTCTACTACATCCTTCACGATTTTATGATATTCTTCAGAAAGATATCTGGGAGTCATGGTCGAACGCGAGTTCACTCGGAATTCTCGCGGAATCGGATGCAGGCAAACCGACTTTGCACCGTGAGCTGCCATCTCTCGCAGCTGGGCCTGCATCTTTGCCGTGATCATCGGCGAAGAGGTAAGCCAGAAATACCCGGGAGAATGTACGCTGTCTGGATTGCGGAAGTTGTTTACATCAAGCATGGCTGAACTCCTTGGCTGATTAAAAATGGTTCTTCCGGTATTGGCGAAAAAACAGGAGCATTAGGTAGGAACTCATTTACGCAGAACATCACACAGCGAGGCAGTGAACTTTTCCAGGATTTCGTCGCATTCGCTACGGTTGATGATCAGTGGCGGCTTGATTTTCAGAACATTGCGGCGGACTCCACCTGTTCCCAAAATCAAACCATGGCGGAATCCAGCCTTGCGGATTTCGCCGGCCTCTTTCTCCAATGGATTTTTCGATTCCGGGTCGTCAACCAATTCCACCCCGATGTGCATGCCCAATTGACGGACATCACCGACTTCCGGATAGGTTGCACACAGCGCACAAAGCTGACTGCCCAGGTACGCGCCCATTTCACGGCAATTCGCCAGCACTCCGTTCTCGAACATCTCCAGTTGCTTAGCGGCAGTGATCATGGAAAGTGAAGGGTTCGCAAAGGTGTGCAGCTCTTCTGTATCGCCTTGGAAGCCTTCAAGCTTGTCAGAGATGATGATGGCTGCCAAGGGCAATCCAGCGCCAAGTCCTTTGCCGAGGACGATAATGTCCGGGGCAACCCCGAAGTGGTTGGCGGCAAAGACGTCCCCGATCCGTCCAAAAGTTTGAATTTCATCATAGATGAGCAATGTTTCGAACTCGTCGCAGATTTTGCGCAATTCCTGGAGATAGCGAGTCGGCAGAATCAACTGGCCGGCGCTGGCTTGAATCGGCTCGACAATGACTCCTGCAGGCTTTCCAGATGTCCCGCGCTGAAAAATCTCCCGCGTCATCGTCAAGCAGATATCAATGTATGTTTCCGTATCGACGCCAAGGGGATTACGATAAGTCACTGGATTCGGGATTCGGACAAAGGCGCGGGTCAACGGCAGGAAGCGGCTGCCGCCAAAGAATTTACCTATGGATTTGGTTGAAATCCAGGAAGCTCCCATAGTGCCCAGGGTGGTGCCATGATAACTGTCAAACAGAGTGACGAAGTCCCTGGAAGGCTGTATATTTTTAAAGGCGATCTTCATGGCCGCCTCAATGGCCGGGCCGCCGCCAACAGTGAAAGACACCCTGTTCATTCCTGCTGGGGCAAGCGAAGCGAGTTTATGTGCCAGGTAGTAGCGGGCCTTCGTGTCAAAGCCCTGGTGAATGTGAGTCATGTTTTCAATATGTTCATGGATGATCGCATTGATTGCATCATTGGCATAGCCAAGATATAAGGCCCAGCTTTGCGAGGTGCAGTCAATGTAGTCCTTGCCCTCGGTATCCCAGACCCGCACGCCCTTGCCACGCTCCAGTATCGGGCCGCCGCGGGAACCGCCGCCCAACATGACATGGGCGCTGTAGGCCTTCAGCTGTTCCGGGCTCAACCCATAAATCTGCGAAAGAAGCTTGTCCATACCGTCTTTACCTGCATTTTTGAGTTATTCAATCAAATCACGGCGAAATTTTCCGAACACGAAGAGCAATATATTGGCAGAAATGATTTTTTCAACAATAAAAACTTGATTTTTTGAAAAAATGATTTTTATTATCATTATTATCCTGGAATGAGCTGTGTTTCTGTCTGAGGTCAGCTGATTTTCCCAACCGTCATGTTTTTTCGCAAACCCAGGAAGAACTGTAGAAAGGGCTCCCTGATGTTCAAAGCATTGCAGAAACCGCGGGTAGTTTATCTTGGCTTGTCCTTGGAATTGTATCAGACCACCATGGCGTCGTACATGGAGCGTTGGGGCAAGGTTTTTGACTGTTGGCGTCAACAGCTTTCTCAACTGGCTGAAATCGTGTACTCGCGCACCTGCTATACGGAAAGCGACATGACCGAGGCGGTGGCGGGATTTGCGAACCTGGCGCCTGATGCGATAGTGATGTCCCCACTATCCTATACAGCCAGCCTGACGAGTGTTCCGTTTGTTCAGGATTGCGGCATTCCAATCATCCTCTGGAGCACGCAATTCGCTGACAGGATCAAGGAGGATTACCGACCCGAAGACCTCAGCATGAATCATACGGTGCAAGGAACCCAGGATATTACCAACGTGCTTTTCCAGCGCGGCGTCGATTTTGCTGTGGTCACCGGTCATTACCAGGATGAAGTGAGCAATGCCAGGCTGGCAGATTGCTTGATTGCGGCGCGTGCCGCTCGGCTGGCATGGAAAATCCGCACCGTTTCCCTGGGTGGTATGTTCAAGGGGATGGGTGATTTCGAATTCGATGCCGCGCAAGCAACCCGGCAGTGGGGACCGGAATTTTTCTCTGCGACAGTAGACGAGTTCAGGGAAGAATTCATGTCTGCAGATGACCGTGAACTAGAGGAATTGCGGCAGCAAGACCTGAAATGTTTTGAAATTGCACCGGAATTAAGCCAAGAAACACATCTTAATTCCCTGCGCGGATACTTGGCTCTGCGAGGCTTGCTGAAAAAATATCAGGCTGATGCCTTCACAATGAATTTTCTCAACCTGATGAAAGACCCAAAATGTCCGGCGCTTCCTTTTTTTGGGATTAACCGCCTGATGGCTGAGGGAATGGGATACGCAGGGGAAGGGGATGCCCTGCGGGCGGCATTGATGGCGCACTTGCGCCAACTCGCTGGCATGGCCAATTTCACCGAAATCTACACGGTGGATTTCAAGCGCGATATCATGCTGATGTCACACATGCAGGAATGTAATCCGGCCTTTGCCAGGCGTGACCGCAAAATCAAATTGCTTCACAAGAAATTCCGGGCGCCAGGGGTAGCTCCTTACTGTGGAATGTATTTCACCCTGGAGCCGGGTGAAACAACCCTGGTCACCTTGACCTGCAACGGGAAAGGCGGCTTCCGCTATATTGCCTTTACCGGAATCATCGAGGATGCGGAGTTGTTTCCCAATTATGACCGGCCTTACTGGCTGCTGCGCAGTCAAAACAACGTATCAGAATTGCTTGACCGTTACAGCCTGACCGGAGGTACACATCACCTGATCGCTTTGCCTGGCAATCAGCTTGCTAAACTCAAGCGGTTAGCCTTCTGGCAGAAGTTTGAATTCTATGATATCACGGAATGAAAGTAGTCAGGCAGAAGACTTGAACCAATGCAGAACGATTTATCTGTAAAATGAACTCTCAATCCCATATTGCCATTGACCTTGGCGCTGGCAGCGGCCGAATCATGATCGGCGTCCGGCAAAAAAATGAAATCCAGCTGGTGGAAGCGGCTCGCTTCAACTATGCGATGCAACCAATCCATGGCGTCCTGTGCTGGGATTATCAAGAGCTGTTGAACAATTTGATTGACGCTTTTCATGTTGTTTGCAGCAAACTTGATGCAACGCCGCAGTCAATCAGCTGTGATTCCTGGGCACAGGATTTTGCTCTTCTGGATGCCGATGGCAAAGTCTGTGGTGAAATTGTCAGTTACCGGGAACAGCGTACTGCCGACATGCCGCAGCAGATCGCAGCTATCATCCCACCAGAAGAATTACAATCCCGAATCGGACGGAAAACCGCAGGCAGCTTTTCCACCTTGGGGCAACTCAAATTTCTGGCCGAGCATGAACGCGGCTTGCTTGGTGGCGCATCAACCTTGCTGCACATCGCCGATCTAATCCATTACGAACTGTGCGGAAACGCGGCTTCCAACTGGGCTCTTGCTTCGGTTTCCCAGCTGATGAACATTCAAACGCAGTGTTGGGATACAGAAATGCTGGAGAAACTCCAGATTCCTACCCATTTCCTCGGCAAAATCGCTTCCGGAAAAATCATCGGCCAGGTCAATGATTCACGTTTCCCGACAATTCTTCAGGGGGTTCCGGTTGTCTCTGGAGTCGGACACGACACGGCAGCGGCATTTCTGGCAGGTGACCCAGCGCCGGATGACTTTTTTCTTTCATTGGGCACCTGGGCCATGCTTGGACATCAGCATGATACAAGCAAACCCTTTCCAGACAAAGCCCATCCTATGGGCATCTTTCCTGGACTCTGGACTGCTTTCCGCGGACTCCCTGGAATGTGGCTGCAGCAACAATGCATTCAGCATTGGAAAAAACAGGGGAGTTTCCACAGTTATGCTGCCTTTGATGCCGCTGTGGACGCATCTGATTGCAAGGGAATTTTTGACCCGACTTCGCCAGAGTTGTTCAATCCCCCTGATATGCCTGTCGCAATCCAGGAGCTTTGCGACCGGAACCATTCCGAAATCCCGGTCACGCCCGGCGATTTCGGGAAAGTGATCAATCGGAGCTTGGCAGAGTGCTACGCCCAGGTCGCACGACAACAATACGGTCAGCATAGCGAGCTGATTGTTACCGGCGGGGGCGTTAACAATGCCCCGCTGATGAAGGAACTGTCACTCCGGTTCCCCGCCATTCGCAGGGGGGCGTGTGAAGCAACCGCACTAGGCAATGTCAAAGCCCAGACTGCCGCACTATCCTGAAATATTTGGCAATGCAAATCATGGTTGGAAGAGGACGAAGAAGTCGAAGGCCAGCCCATCGTTTTTATTGATCATGCGGATGGTGTGGCGTCCTTTGCGGAGGGGTATGGCGAGGTCTTTTTTCTCGGCGTCGACCAGTGAGCGATAGTTCCAGTCGAACGGGTTTGTGCCAAAGCCGCCAGTGGCTGGGAAAGTGATATTTTCAGCCTGGGGGCAGGGCAGCTGGCCGTTGATCAGGAAGTCGCGCCGGGTTTCCGGAGAGGAAGTGGCGTAGTGGAAGCGCACGGCGTAGTCGCCATCCTCGGGGATGTCGACCTCCCATTCCAGCCAGTGGCCAATGTCAGCATGCCAGTAGCTGACGATTTGGCCCCAGGCGCCAGGACGCCCGCCGATTTTCTGACATTCGCCGCCGCCTTGGCGAGAGAAATCCTCAGCCTGGACGACGACGGCGTTTTTGGCTTTCTCCAACCATTGCGGTTTTTTGAAGACGTCACTGACTTCGGTTGGGACGGCCATGCCGGAATCCCATTTCAAGCCGGCTGCCTTCATGTCAGCCAGGATGCGCGGGCCGCAGCGGTAATAATAGGCGTTGCCGTAAGCTGAACCGCGTTCATTAGCTGGCAGGCCATGAATCAACGGGTGCGCTAAGCGCTGGTCGCCAGTCCAACGGAATGCGGTAGCGATTCCCTCGGTGAGGATAGGCGAGACGTTGCGGCTGTATCTCATGGCCGGGCAGGACGTATAGCGGAAGCCGCCGACTTCCTCGGAATAACATTCATCCAGAAGATAATAAGCGCCAGCAATCAGCGACGCTTTGACCGCTGGGTCGCCGGTGGTGGCATAGTAGTACTTCAGGCCGGACAAGAGTACCGCGATCATGAAGTTGGCGTTGCCCCTGTGCCTTGGTTCGCAATGGCAGTGCCCAGGCACCATCATGCGGGACCAGCCGCCGACCTGGTGGGTGCGGCCAGGCTCGACTTGGTGTTCAGGCAGTGGCCGCGGAATTTTATCCTGGAACTCCAGCACCCGGGCGACGATGACGCGGGAGGCGTTGAGGTAGACCGGATTGAGAGTGGCTTGGTAGGCGGCGGCGTTCATGATCAGATGCCAGCCCGGGTCGCGCAAGTCGCAGAAGTCGTAAAAGCGGTTGAAACGCATTGCGATGTAATAGTCGACGGTGTTGAGGCCAGCAACGATGGCCTCGCTGTCGCCGGTGAGGAAGCCATGCCACAGATGCCCTTCGCTCCAGGCATGGGTGACGCCGCCGCTCCCGGTGCCCCAGGCGTCTTCGCCAGGCGGGGAGCGGTCATAGTAGCCGCCGTGATGGCCGACTTGGTGAATGTAGACATGGCCGATGTTGAGCGGATTCGGATCCCAATTCTTCATGTCAACGTCGCGCACGTGCTTTTCTGCCTCGTCAGCCAGGAAAAAGCATTCTTGGTCGCCGGAGCGGACGTATTGGAGGAGGAAGGTGGCTGTGTTGTCATATTCGCTGTTGCCCCAGTGGACGCCGCGCTCGCCGAACCAGTCGCCGAAGTTGAGCATGCCGTAGTCGCGCCTGGCCTCGCGCTGGCGGCGGTAAGTGGCGAAATTGCGGTCGGCATGGGCCTCGTAGGTGGGGAAATTTTCCGGATCACGGGGCGCGATCTCGTAGAACGCCTTGCTGTCGCAGTACCACGTTGGCGGCGCAGTGGCCAGGAGCGGTCGCTGGAACAGGGCGGCCTCGGCAGCGCCGCCAGTGCCGATGAGCAGCTCGTGCGTCTTGCGCAGCCCGCGACGGAATTTGTACACGCCATCGTGGAGATAAAAATGGATTTTGGTGCTGTGCTTGTTGAACGGGAAGCTGTCATAGTATCCAGCCTCGAAGTCTGGGCAGAGTTCGAGCCGGAGAAGGTCGCCGGCGACGCTCACGCCCTTGGGGTATTGCTCCCAGTAATGCCGCAGGACGACGAGGCTGTCGCCAGCAATGAAGTCACCCAGGAGCCTGGCTTCTATAGGCTCCGCCTGGTTGACGATCAGTTCATGCTCGCGGCGCTGGAAGGCGCGGTCATTCTGGGAGAAGGTCAGGGGCGGCCCATCCAGGCGCGACGCGACCCAGCCGGACGAGGCGACGGGCACTTCCAAGTCAATCGATTCAAAGGTGGAATGGGATGGCTGCCCTTGCACCAGGAAGCTGTGGGACAGCTTGGCCACCTTGGCGCCGCGCCAGGCTTCTATACGGCAGATGATGGTCAGGGCCGGCTGGCCAGCGGCATCCGGGAAAGTCACTGATGAGCGCACCCGGGCGTAAACCGGGCCGTTTTCCTCAAGGATGACGGTTGCCGGCAGCTCGCCGGTGGCCAGGGTGCTGGCGTTGTCGCCAGCTGTAGCGATGCGGGTGCGCACTGGCTTGCCGTCCGGCAGCACCAGTTCGCCGGCGGCGTTGACTCGGAACGATGATGCACCAGTCTGGATGAGAATGTCGTCAGCGTCAGGCGTTGCCAGGTCTGCTCCAGCGGCGCGGGTGGGTTTGACCTCCTGGCCGTATTCGAGGACATATTCCGTTGTTTCTTGGGGCGGTGCCGAGGCTGCGAAGGTGATGGTCAGCCATTGGATGGAACCGTCCGGCCACCAGGCGGCAGGGGCAATCTGGGCTGGCGTTTCGCGTCCGTCGTGGAGAAGACGGGTCTGGCTGGCGTCGGCAAGGACGCCTTGGGGAAAGGGGACGCCGCTGCGAATCAGCCAGTTTTCCGCAGGGAAAGGATGCGGGTTGGCGACGGCGAGGGGGACGCGATGCCGGCCGGCGCGGGTGGCGGGCGGCTGCTTGGGTTGCGGCTGGAAGGTGACGGTCTGGCTGTAGACCGGGCTGCCGTCAGCATCAATGCCGACAGCCCGGGCCTGGTAGGTCTGCGCCGGGTCCAGGCCGGTCAAGTGGGCTTTGTGCACCAGCATGGAGCGCGGCTCGGTGAAGACCTGCTCGAAATTGCCGATGCCGTACTCCAGGCGGGCTGGGACCAGATTCTCGGAAGTCCAGGAGACCAGGGCCTCGCCGACCGTGGCCGGCGGGATGTAGATGGTCAGATTGTCCACTGCGGTGGATTGTTCGCGCTGCGGCGGCACCTCAGGGGAGAAGAAGAGGCTGCAGATCGGGTGGGGCGCATTCCCGCCGAGGGCGACCAGTTCGACGTATTCGGCGCCAGTGAAGTCGCGGGCCTCGGGCAGCCAGTATATCCAGTAGTTCAGGTTGCCGGCATTGATGCGGGCACGGGCGATCTCGTGGTTGTTGATGCGCAAGCCGATGTCAGAGCCGTCCATGCGGTCGAAGATCATAAATCCGACATGGAAGCGTCCTTTGGGAGCGGTGTGTCCGGCAGCGGCGCGTGGGCGCAGAGCCTTGAGGTGGCCGTACTGCCGACTGGTATAGTAGTCGATGTCAAAGCCGGCTAATTCGAGTTTGTCATAGGGGATGACGACGCAGTCTGGCCGGGAGAGCAGGGGGCGGATCAGGTTGAGACCGTAGGCGCGGTGCATCGCAGCAGTGCCTGTCCAGCCGTCGCCAAAAGGCTGCTTAGCACCGGAGACGAGGGGGATGCCAGTGCAGTCCACGCGGCTGATACTGTCGTTCATCGGCGGCTTGGGAGTGCCGGCTGTATGGGTGATGGAAAACATGCCGAAGGCAGCGCCGTCCGGCCTGGCTTCGAGGGGCAGGTCAGCGCATAAGTACAGGTGGTTGCCGACCAGGGCATGCCTGATTTGGCTGCTGGGATATTGTTTCTGCACGTCCCCATGCAGGCTGATGGAGGCTTTGCCGGCAACCATAAAGAGCATAACGTCAGTTCCGGTGCCGGGGTGGTCAGCGCCCATGTCGCGACCAGTGACCTTAGAATTGTCAGTGTCCAGGTAGATAATGTGAACCATGTCGGCCAGCGGCGGCGGGGCGGCGAATGTAGTGCGGAAGATGAAGCGGTCTTCGGCAACGTGGGCGACGGCGATTTCGGTCATGTCCATGCCAGCCACATACGTCGGCTTGGCGCGCCGTTCTGCTGGCAGCAGCGGTGACGTCGCCAGGGTGGTGAACGAATCCGGGCGATCCGGGCGGGTGCCGAAAATCGCCTCGACGGCGTCTGGAATGCCGTCGCCATCGCTGTCCAAGGCGTCTGGCACCGCCTTCTCGGACTTCAATTCAAAACGGTGTATCACGAGCCGGCGGGTGGTGTCTCGCATGACCGGATTGGGCTTTTCCGGAGTGACGATGGAGTGGGTGTTGGCGGCAATCGCCAACGATACGCGCCCTTGCTTGGCCGGTAGGGCAAGTTCAGTGCGGAAGTAAAGCTCCCGGTTGCGGATGTAAAATGGAATCTCACGCTGTTCGCCAGCGGCGCCAGTGGCGTTCCAGACCTGCTGGGTGCACTTGTTCTGGGAAAAGGTCACGGACAGGTCAGCGCCGGCCAGGGGCGGCGGCGGCCCTGTTTTCGCTTCCGGCTCAACGGCCTGGATGCCGGTGGCGACGTCAAGGTCAAGGTCGAGATAGAAGTTGAAGACGCCCTCGTCAAAGGCCGGCGGCTCCAGGAAGTCGATGCGCCAGAGGAAGTTGTCGCCGCCGAGATGGGAGAGGTGGACATTGATGATGTCCATGCCAGGAACAAAGGTCGGCCGGCGGGTAAATATCTCGTTCTCCCGACCGTCAATCATCACCAGGGTCGGTTCCGGCAGCGACGTCATGCCGGGGACAAGGACGGCCGATGGGCCAGCCTGGTCTGGCTGACCTGAAGCGACTGCGGTAAGCAGTGAAAGGACGGCGACAAGCCTGCATCGCCGGAGAGCAGGGAAGAAAAGTTTGGTCATGGGCAGCTCCCACAGTGGATGATAGTCGGGATAAGGCGATGATGACACTTGGACGACGCCAGCGTTCATGGCCGAACACCTGTCCGCAAGACTCGGCGCCAGCTGGCTTCCTGTTTCCATAACATATCCTACAGCCGCGCTTTTTTCGACCAAAATTGCCGACGATTGGGCAAATCGGCCGAAAAAGACAGAAGGAAGCGGAAAAAAACATGTTTTCTGGGCCAGTCAAGTTGCAAACCGCAGGACGGATATTATTTTCGTTACATGACATTTTATGTGCGGACAACGGCGTGCGCCGTCTTTTGTGCTGGAACGGATTGTGTTCTTCAGGAGATTGTGTCTTGGGCAGCAATTTTGGCAGTTTAGGTGATTTTTTCCCGGCGACGGAAGTGCCCTGCCGGGTGCGAGGATGTCGCAATCTCCTGCGGATTTCCGGTGATGCAGTCATGAACACCCTGGCAACCGGCAAGAACCTGCGCTCGGACCGGATGTGCGATGAATGCTATTCCCGCCTGCAAACGCTGGCTGACCAGGAATTGTCCTGCTCTAAGAAGGGCTGCGACGGAACCTGGGTCTGGAATCGCTATCAGCAGCTGGAAGCACTGGCAGCCGGCCGCGGCGACCGTCCGCCCAGGGGGCTGTGCCAGAAATGCCGGGATGAATTGAAAGCCGTCAAGGACGTCGAGCAGCCCTGCCGCATGAAAGGTTGCAAGAATACCTGGACATGGTCGGCGCGTGAACAGCTGGAAGCCGCAGGCAAGCCGGCGCCGCGTCGCTTGTGCGAGGAATGCTTCCAGACGCTGCGCACTTTGGAAGACCGGCAGCTGCCCTGCCGCGTCAAGGGCTGCGCGCATACGGTACTCTGGAACCGCTACCAGCAGCTTGAATACCTGAAGGCCGGGCGAACGCTGGAAGAGCCGCCGCGCCGCTTGTGTGACGCTTGCCTGGCACGCAGCGCAAAGCTGCAAGAACAGGAAAAGCCGTGCCGGATTCATGGCTGCAAAAATACGTGGACCTGGCGCGTCCATGACCAGCTGGAAGCCTTGGCCGCCACCCCGGAAGGGCAAGAGCCAACAGTGCCTAATCGGATGTGCAACGATTGCTTTGCGTTTTATAATTCAGCCAAGGACATGGAGCAGCCCTGCCGCAACCACACCTGCCGGAAAACCTGGGTGTGGACGCGCAGCATGCAGCTGGGCGCCAAGCAACACGGACAAACCAGGCCGCCAGCGAAATTGTGCGAAGACTGCGCCGCGCTCCTGAAGACATTGTCTGACCAGGAAGTGCCCTGCCGGGTCAATGGCTGCAAGGGAACTTGGGTCTATAAGGTCGAAGAACAACTGCGTGACCTCACCGCCGGCAGGACTACGCCGCCGCCCAAGCGCTGTCGCGCCTGCAACGACTTCCTGGCTAACCACCCTGCCAAGGAAATCACTTGCCAGCATTGCGGCAAGGCTATCCTGCTTTCCTCCCAGGAGCAGCTGGATTGCGCCCTTGCCGTCTCTGTGCGCCCTAGCCTCTGCGCTGACTGCGTGGGCGCCGAAATTGCCCAAATCCGGCCGCCGGAGCCGGAGCCAGTCCAGAGCAGCCGCCTGCTTATCAGAATCCCTAAGGGCGGACCTTGGACAGAACACGCCGTCATCCGTGACTGGCCGCCGCGAATGACGCGAGAAAAGGTCGAACACATGGAACAGGCGACCGTGCGCATTGTCTGTATAGGGGACGAATTGACCGTGTCTTGCGAGGATGAAACCCGCTCCTGGCCGGCCCACTTGCAGCAGAATTTGCAGCGCCGGCTGGGCAATGGAGAGGACGTCTGCGTCTTGAACGCCGGCATTGCCGGTTGCACTACGGCCTTGGCTTGCAGGCGATTTGAGCGCGATGTCAAGCCGTTTGAGCCGCAGCTGGTCATCTTCTCCTTTGCCTTCAGCGACGCCCGCTGCGGATTCGGAACCTCAGCGCCAGACGACGAATGCGCCCGCAGGACAGCAGCCCTGGCAGACGATTTCTGCCGGTTCGACGAACTGCTGCATGCCGCCAACTATCCGGCGCTCTGCTGGTTGCCAAACCCAATCTACCCGCAGGACTCACCGGAAGGGCGCTATGACCGGGATGCGCATGCGCGCTGGGCTGAGCGTCAGCACGCGCTGTTTGACGCCACCCTCCGCCAAGTCAGGCAGTCCTGCGCCAGCGCCGGACTGAACGCCGTGGTTGACGCCAGGGCGCTGTTCACCGTCAATGGCGACAAAAGCGCACGACGCTGGATGGCCTCCGATTCCTGGTTCCTGCACAATGAAATCGGAGCGCAAAGCATCGCCGCTTGGATTGAGAGCACTATCGTGGAAAATAAACTATTGGGAGAACGGCTGTGACGCCGTGATGCTATGTCTGGTCAGATGGAGGGAAATCACCGTTTCCCTTGGAATATGAAAAATAAACTGGCTCGGTTTTTTAACAGTAAAGGACAGAAGGAGAAGCAAAAGATGATGAAGAATGGTTTGGGCAAGATTCTTGTTTTGGCACTGGCAGTGTCTGTACTCGCAGTCGGCTGTAGCAAGAAGCCGAAGCTGAACCTGGAGGGCTTGCAGAACAATCCTCCCGGTTCGCAGAGCGGCGCTCTGGCTGGCGGCGACGGATTCGCCGGCGGCGGCCTGACCCCAGGCGAACTCGACCCGCTGTTTGTTCCCGCCCCAGGAGCAACCGGCGTCCCCGGAGCGGGCGTAGGAGGCGCAGACATTGGAGCAGGGGCGGGAAACCTGGGCGGAGGATGGGCACCCGTAGACGCGCCGCTGGGCACAGCGGACTCATTCCTGAAAAACGGCTCCTATTGGAATGACAAAGTTTATTTCGACTACAACCGTTCAGAAGTGCGCGCCTCGGAACGGCCGAAGCTGGACGCCCTGGCCGGACACCTGCGCGAGAATGCACGCTTTAGCGTCGTGATCGAAGGACATTGCGACGAGCGCGGCAGCGATGAATACAACCGCTCCCTGTCTGAACGCCGCTCCTTGTCCGTCCGAGAATACCTGGTCTCCCTGGGCATTGACGGCGGGCGCATGCACACGATCAGCTATGGCGAAGACCGCCCCGTCGTCGCCAATGCGGTGACGGAAGCCGACCACCAGAAGAACCGGCGCGCTGAATTCCTGATCGGCGAGAAAAAATGACCTTGAGAGTTCTTGATGTCTGCGCGGCCGTCGTTTTTTCCGACGACGGCCGCTTGCTATTAGCGACTAGGCGGCCTGGCAGCCACCAGGCCGGCAAGTGGGAGTTCCCCGGCGGCAAGGTGCGCCCAGGCGAGAGCCTGGAAGACTGCATCCGACGCGAAGCGGCCGAGGAGTTAGGCTTGCAGATAGCCGCCGCCCAGCCGATGCTGGCGTTCGACTATGCATATCCCGACAAGACGGTGCGACTTCATTTCATGCGGTGCAGCCTGGCCGCCGAGAATGCGCCGGAAGCCCGAGAGGGGCAGGCTTTCGCATGGCTCTCCGCCGCGGAAGTGGGCGGCCTTGACTTGGCGCCGGCTGACCAGGCGATGCTCACGGCTCTGCGTGGCATGGCGACCGAGTCGCTGCCGCCAGAGCTGCGACTTGTCGACCGCAGGCTCGCAGAGCGTCTTCTCGACTGGCTGGCGTCGGGTCAGGCTGCAGAGCGTCGTCCAGAACCGCTGCCGGATTGGCTGCGAGTGCCGTTCTCCGGCGGCCGGGAACGGCTTGAAATGCGTTCCTTGCTGCGCAACAGCCAGTTGCATACTGTTTGCGAAAGCGCCAAATGCCCGAATCTGTGCGATTGCTGGAAACGGCGCACGGCGACGTTCATGCTGCTGGGGGATACCTGCACCCGCAACTGCCGGTTCTGCGCTGTCAAGCATGGCCGGCCCTCGCCCCCCGACCCCCTTGAGCCGCAGAAAATCGCGGAGGGCATTGCTGCCCTTGGCTTGCGCTTCGCTGTGTTGACCTGCGTGACCCGTGACGACTTGCCAGATGGCGGCGCCGGGCAAATGGCTGCCGCCGTCACCGCAATTCACCAACGCTGCCCAGGGACGCGGGTGGAAGTGCTATGTTCCGACTATGGCGGCGATGTCGCATGCGTTGACCTGGTCTTGCAGGCACAGCCAGCTGTTTTCGGGCATAACCTGGAAACCGTGTCCCGTTTGACTCCCATCATTCGCAGTCATGCAGATTATGCGCGCAGCCTGGCGGTGTTGCACTATGCGGCCGAGCATGCCGCCCCAGGGACAGTGGTAAAGTCCGGCTTGATGCTCGGCCTGGGAGAAACCCCAGACGAAGTGAAGCAGACATTGCATGACTTGAAGCAGGCCGGCGTGAGCATGATCACTATCGGGCAATACCTGCGCCCGACCCGCGAGCATTGGCCAGTGGCGCGCATGATCACCCCGAGGGAATTCGATGAGTGGCGCGACTTTGCCGAAAACGAAGTCGGCTTTGCCAGGGCTGTCTGCGGCCCTTTGGTGCGAAGTTCCTACATGGCTGAAGAGGCCTTCGACGCAGCGCAGGCAACACGCGCATAGCACGAGCCCTGGCCAAAAAGCCCGAAACGTGAAAACCCTGGAACGCTGTCGTTGAGGCATTGTCAAAAGCCACTGCCGAATTAAAGTCTCACCCGGCAGCGCAATGTTATTATAGAAAGGACGCCATGATGAAACTGAATATCAAAAGGTTTTTGCTGTGCGCCGTGATCGGCGTTTCCCTGGCAGGTTCGCTGGGTGCCACCGCCGCAGAGGCCGCCCCGACCAAGATTGCGATTGTGTATTTTTCGCAGACTGGCAACACCCGCTATTTGGCGGAGATGATCAAGGCGCAAACTGGCGGTGAACTCATTGAGCTGATTCCGCAGGATGCGTATTCGCAAGAATACCGTGAAGTAGTGGCGCGTGGCAAGCGCGAACTCGAAGGCAAGGTCAAACCGCCGCTCAAAGACGGCAAGACGCCGTCAATCGAGAATTACGACGTTGTTTTCATTGGTTCGCCCAACTGGTTCAACACCTATGCCACGCCCTTAGCGACCTTTTTTGCCGGCAATTCTTTCAAGGGCAAGGTGGTCATTCCCTTCTGCACGTATGGCAGCAGGGTCGGCAACACGCTTGTCGATATCACCAAAGCCTGCCCTGGCGCAGTGGCCAAAGAGGGGTTTGGCGCACCTGGCAAGGAAGTGAAAGAAGCCCAGAGCAAGGCCAAGGTTCAGAAGTGGCTTGACGGCCTGGGATTCAAGAAACAGTAAGGCACCGGAACCATGCGTGCCGTCTGGCCACAAGCCAGGGCAAGCGGAGCATTGGCGCGGGCCGCCCTGGGACACCATGGCGGCTCGCGCTTTTTCAATCATGCATCCGCCTCAAGCGGTTGTGGGTTCCTGGAACTGGAACCCTTCTTTGTCCAACGTAAGGACGCAGGCCAGGATGAGTCGCGTGCTCATGGCGAGATTGGCGATATTGACGCGAGCAAACGTGTCCCCGACCAAGTGATACTCCGAATCGCCATACGGCCAGGAGCCTAAATGCATGACGGTGTTGACAAAACCGGCCTTGATGAACATGCCGTCGTCGTCATTGACTCGCTGCTTGTGGAACACGCTGGTTCGGAGTTGCGGCGTATAGCGCTCCGCCAGCTGCCGCTGCATAGCCGCTATCTGTTTGCCGGCATCCGTGCTGTAGCCGATGGCGTGGGTCATCACGCCAGACGCCATGTCTTCGTCAGACTTGCCGTCAAGTGAATCGACATTGAGTACCGCGATGATATTGTCCTTGCGAGCCGCGGCTGCCTCGGCCGCGAAACGGCTCGTCCACGGTGTGTGTTCCTCGTTGCAGAACAGGATGCGTACGGTTCGCCGCAAGGGAATGGCGGCGAGTACGCGGGCGAGTTCCAGGTTGGCCACCGTTCCTGAGCAGTTGTCATGCGCGCCTGGCGAATCAATCCAGCTCATGGAGTCCTTGTGCGAAATCAACTGGATGATCTCTTCCGGCCGTGACTGGCCGGGCTTGACTGCCTCCAGGTTGGCGGCTTCATAAAAAGGGTCTTCAGGGGCTGGAGCGGAATACCAGTGATGCAACGGCTTGCTGCTGTCGCATCGGAACGCCTGCACCCGGTGCATAGTCTTGGTCACCTCCAAGCCGGTGGAGCGCAGTTCGCCGAGGATATAGCCTTCGGCCTCTGCCAGGGAGTGCCGCGTCTGTCCCGGCCGGGTGTAGTTGACCTTGCGGAATGGCAACGGGTCGCAACATAGATAATATAGGTCGCGACGCAGTCGTTCGGCGGAAACGCAGTCCAGGTGCCTGGTGATCATGGTGTGGATGCCTCCGGTTGATGAGTGGCCGGCGTGGCGGCGTTTCCGCCGCGAACGGCATGATTTGGATGGTGTCACGCCAGCGGCGCGAAACCTCGTAAAGGAGGCGAATCCGGCTGTTTGTCATCCGCCTGTCATGTCGTCAAGTCAGTAATATAAAGCCTGTGCATCTCCACTGCCAGCCCGCGCTGCCGCAGACTCAACCCGGGAGGAAATCGGTCACCGATTGATACGAGGGGCGAGGGGCGAAAAACTGTTGTTTTATCCGCAGATTACGCTGATGACGCAGATTTTCTTGGTGCGTTGTACGGGAAAACTAGCCATATAGCGGCAGAAACGCTGAAGGCGAGAAAATTACGGCAAGCTGGAGCATGAACTACATGCGATGCCAGAGCCGCCGTCCACCATGTCCACGCCGTCCGCCCCAGCGAAGCGGCAGAAACGCTGACAACATGCAGTCGTGATGGCCGTTATCAATGAGTGACCGATTGTCAAAATTAGGATCAAAAGTGGACTTTGCAAGAGGAGACTTGCCGGAGCGCGATTATATTAAGAAGTGGAACCTAAGGAAGTCATACGAACAAGCGTCGCAGATTCAGCGCCGAAGAAAAGTAGGGCGCCAGCTGTGTGCGCTTCGTGATTGTCAGCTTCTACTGCGCCTGTTTAGACCCTGGGGTCTAAATGGGCGCAGTAGCAAGTAAGCCAGGTGGCGTTGTGTTTGTTTTTTTCTCAATCCAGGGGAAGTTAGGTTAAAGCATGCCAAAACAAGGAATTGCCGTTGTTGCGGTTGGCGGCAACGCATTAATCAAAGATAAAGATCGCCAAACCGTTCAGGATCAATACAATTGTGTCCAGGATACGATGACTCACATCGTGGATATGATTGAAAACGGCTGGGATGTGGTTATCACTCATGGCAACGGTCCCCAGGTCGGCTTTCGTTTGCGCCGCTCAGAACTGGCAAAGGAAGTCCTGCATGAAGTCCCACTCGACTACTGTGGTGCGGACACCCAGGGCTCCATCGGGTATATGCTTCAAATGGCTTTGCATAACGAATTCAAGCGCCGCGGGCTCAACAAAGTCGCGGCAACGATTGTTACCCAGGCAATTGTTGACAAGCACGACCCGGCATTTGAGCATCCTACCAAGCCCATCGGCAGTTTCATGGAAGAGCGTGAGGCAACATCTCGCCGAGCTAACGACGGCTGGACCGTTGTGGAAGATGCAGGCCGCGGGTGGCGCCGAGTTGTGCCATCGCCGCGTCCTATTTCAATTGTCGAAGCTGAAGCAATCCATAACCTGATCAAGGCTGGTTTCACGGTGATCGGCGTGGGTGGAGGCGGCATCCCAGTGATTGAGCGTGACGATGGCACGCTGACGGGCATCGAAGCGGTGATTGACAAGGATTTCGGTTCATCATTGCTGGCAAAGTTGATTGGCGCGGATTTATTTGTGATCAGCACTGCTGTCGAAAAGGTGGCTTTGAATTTCAACACGCCGGAGCAAAAGTGGTTGGACCAGATGACCGTCTCAGAAGCCAAGCAGTACGTTTCAGAGGGTCATTTCGCCTCTGGAAGCATGCTTCCAAAGATTCAAGCAAGTATTCAATTCCTTGAAAATGGCGGCAAAAAAGCCTTGATTACCGATCCAGAGCATATCAGTGACGCCCTGGAAGGCAAGACCGGCACCTGGATCGTCCCTTAAACCAATCTTAGGCTGACCACGACAACCCTCGCCGTGCGACCTGCTTTCACGCTGTTTCATTTGTAAGACAACAAAAAGGCAACGTACATCCTCCGGTTTCACGCCTTGCTTTAAAACACCAAGCGCAAATGGAGGTAACATGCCCAAAATCAAGTGCCGCGTTGTATTGACTGAAGATGAACGCGCCAAGCTTCAGCCAATTGGCTTCAACAGCGAAAGACTCTCCGCAGAAAATCAAAAACGCCTTGATCTTGCTTGCCGTTGACCAGGGTGAATTTAACCAGGAACGCAAAACAGACGAGCGCATCGCGCAAATACTTGACATCGACCGGTCGCGCATATATCGCGTCAAGCGGGATTGCGTCGAACATTCGATAGAGGAAGCGTTGACTGGGCGTATTGAAGAACGCGGACATCGCCCCTGCATCTTGGATGATGAGCAGGAAGCACGGCTTATTGCCATGGCGAGCGGCGAGGCACCCGAGGGACGAGCGAAATGGACTGTTCGCCTTCTGGCGGAACGCCTGGTGGAATTGGGGATTGTTGATGAAATCTCGTGTTAATGTGCGAGATCTTGTGATAGGAGTCGATATTTGACAAGGTGCATCTGAACCCTTATTTTGATAAGGAGCCTAACCCTAACCAAAACAAGGAGATTCAGATGCAAGGAAAAATTAGCATGGATTTGGTGTTTTGCAATTCGGAGGACAAATTTTCCTTCGACGAACTGGTTATGAAGGTTGCAGATGCCTTTGAACGCAAGGCCATCGCTGAA
>MWEG01000088.1 GCA_002070945.1 Lentisphaerae bacterium ADurb.Bin082 | reverse complement strand
ACTCGATGCCATCGCCGACGAGATCAACAACAGGCCTCGTAAAACCCTCGGATGGGCCTCGCCCATTGAGGTCTATCGCGCTTATCTGGGAAAACTGGCCAATGACTCACCGGCTATCCAGTAAGCTCCCACTGTTGCACTTGGATTTGAGACCGCCCAGCGTCAAATGGTCAGTATCTGCTATATATAAAGGACTACTTCGCCAGCGTATGCAGCGGAACATCCTTTGTACGCCCATACCTGTCGCGCTTGTCAGTCTCCACCGTCACGGCCTTGTCGAAGGCGAGGTCGGACAGACTTTCTTTTTAGCGGTTGCCGAATGCTTGGGCCATTTCCGGCGCATCGATTCCAGACAGGCGAATCTGGTACTGCACCTTCGCGGCGTCCAGGACGGTTACGGTGTCGCCATCTGCGATACCGACTACCCGGCCAGTGATAGTTTCGGCATTGGCTCCGAAAAACAGGGTCAGCAGCAGGGCGGTGAAGAGGAAATGCATCGCGCGAGTATGAAATTAGATGTGAGCGGAGGTAATCCGGATTTGGCACCGTCCCTGGACCGCATCGACTCCAGCAAGCACTACGAGCCCGGGAACCTCCAAGTTGTCGCGCGATTCATTAATCGATGGAAAAGTGACGATGAGCAGGAAAACTTTTTGCGCCTCCTGAAGCTTGTCAAGGCGATGCCTTCGGAAAGCTAAGTGTGAGCCGAGTCGAGTCCTAGCTCGCAGTCCTACACGGCCGAGCCTCCTGCGGTGAACATTGACGTTGCTCGCAGAGCCTTCTCCGTGCACCCGACTGACAGCTTCCGGTGGCAGCAGTCTTTGCGAGATGCGCGCGTGGGTGGTAGTTCTCAGTCTATAGCACGCATCCAGCCAACAACCCGAGCGAACCGAAGCCCGCCCGAGCCATGCGCATTACGCCGCCTTTGCCTCAGGTTCTGCCGCTACCACCAAGGGTTTCCTCACGATCACCGAAGCCGCATTGGCCGCCTCAATCAAGGCCTTGGGAGCGACGTGACAGTAGCGCTGGGTGACCCTACTATCAGCATGCCCTAATATAAGCTGCACCTCATATAAACTCCTCCCGCCTCGGATCAATAGTGAGGCGAATCCGTGACGCAAATCGTGAATGCGAATCATTACGTTTGCCTCTTTACGCAACCTGTACCAAGCCCGCGTGATGGTCGTGTAAGGCTTGCCAGTCACAGGTGACGGGAACAGGTAGTCCGACTTGCCCTTGGACGTCAATTGCTCCAGCACCCACAAGGCCGAATCGTTCAACGGAATGGACCGTGACTTTTTCGACTTCGACAGCAAGGCATCAACCTTCCAAACGCCACCCTCCACGCTTACGTTCTTCCATGTCGCGGTCAAGGCCTCGTTAAGTCTGGCCCCGGTGCTGATGAGGAACAGCAGGATCAGGCAGACCATGCGATTCTTGTCGGTCCGCAGCACTTCCACCAGACGCTCCAGCTGCTCAGCGTCCAGGTAGTTCTCGACTTGGTTGTCCACGAGGTACAGCTCGATGCCCTTCAAGGGGTGCCAAGCGTGACCGGCCAGCTGTAGTCAAGGCGCAATGACTTCCAAATCGCACGGGTTTCATGCCTGCCCTTGTACTTTTTCCCCTCACGGCTCCAGTCGTCAAACAGTGTGAACCCGCTCTCTGCGCCACCGGTATTGTTGAAAATGGCCGCAGCGGCGCGAAACCAGTCGGGGTAGGGCATGTCGGGGTCAAGTAGATTCAGGGCAGACTGGAGCAAACGCAAAGTTTGATCGGATGGGGGTTTGAGCAGCCCCTCGGCATCAGGTCTCCTGGCCGTACTCGCCGTTACTTCAGGACCGGTGAATCGATCAGAAATTCCAAACCCTCGGGCAAAGAACTCGATAAATGTCTGCGGGGCTTGGCATATCTCACCCGCGTTCTCCGCCGCTAACTTCACTATGAATTTGCCCGTGCTCGGCGGCAGGATCACCATCGTGCGGCCTGTCTTGATGTCGATCCGGTCTTCGGGGGCGCCGACGATCTTGTAAGCCGTTTTGCCTTTGACGCTTGGGTCCTTCCGGAAGTAGTGATGCTCGCCACGGGTTGTCTGGACGATCAGCGATGGGGTCAGGCCAAAGCTGATTTCGGCATCCATTAGGGCGTCAACAGCCTTTGGGCTATCGGCGTCGAACACGATGTACTCGTCGCCGACGATGAAGCCGACTTCGTGATCAGGGTGGCTTGACCAATAGGTGTGAATCGAAGAGCGTGACAAACGGGCTAGCCAGTCGTCCCACTTCACCGCAGGTTGCTTTGTGCCGGGGATGACCGGGATGACGCGAAATCTCCTTTCAAACCAAAATGATGCTGCTTGATGGTACCTGTCAAAGCCCTTGAAACTCGGCAGGAAAGTTGACTTGAGAGGCGGGTTTGGCTTGTTTTGGTCTGAGCGACCGTATATGCAAAATGACATTTATTTTTTCCAGGTAAATTTACATTTCTGTCGTAAACGACAGGACGGAAATGAGGCCTGGATTTGCAGGTTCTATACGACGGGTGGATGTCCCCGTCTGCCCTCGGAACGCCAATGGTTGGCTTCCATGTTGTTATTGTTAACTGGCATCAACTACTCCGTCAATGCGCCGTGTTGCAAGGCTGCTCTCAGATTGATTTCAGTAAATTCTTGCTACTTCCAAGTTAATAGACGTTGAATAGGAAAATTATTTTTCCCCACGGTAAAGTGCTTTCCTTAGGCATTTAGAAATCGCCTGATTTATGCACGTAAATTGGGAAAAGTCTTGACAGGACAACCTGGATAAAGGCGAATCAACGTCAAGAACATTTTTTGAACCACACACGATATTTTTTGCAAGCGTTGCCTATTTTCAACAAAGGCATTGGGCCGAACCTAGCAAGGTCTGAACACTGAGCTGACGCTGAAGCGAGATCGGGCGTGAAGGCGCACCTAAGGAAACCCATTCACGCCCGCCCTCAGGAAAAAGCCGCAACTGCCGCAACGCCGAAACGGACACGGCGGCACTCGCCCATGTCACGTTGCGCTGTTTCGGATGTGGCGGCAAATTCCAGGGGTGGGGCGGGCGGTGCGAGCGAGGCGTGGGTCGCGCCCACTCAATCGGTCGCCGCCATAATCGCCCTGACCTCGGCATGATCGATGGCGAATTCACGCAGCAGGTGATATTGCTCGGCGCAGACCTCGGCCAAGGCATCGCCGCCGAAGCTCAGTTGGCTGTAGGCGAATAGGCAGACAGTGATGCCCACCGCATCCGCCGACATGCTACCCTCAAAGCCGTTCATGGATGCCACGGAAAACGGATGGTCGGCATGGGGCGCCATATAGAAGGCTCCATTGGACAGGGTAAACAGATCCCAGTAGCCGCCGGTGTAATCGGCAGAGAGCTTGTCGGCCATGGTGTAGATCGTCGGCTCCAGGAGCATCGGAAAGTGGACGCCGAACAGCTTGGCGGTGTGATTGACGCGTTGGTCGTCGGCAAGGATTTCAAGGTAGATGATGGTGTCGTTGGTCATGGTGTTACTCCAGAAAAGAAACGGGTGTCCAGCCCCACCATCCAGACGCACGAATCCCTTGGCTGATCCGCAGATCAATGGCTTTGGGGAATGCGGTCAGGAGGTGAGGAGGACGCGGACCGGGCGGGCGGGTTGCCGGTGGCGTGGTGGCCGCTGGGGGGCCGGGGCGGTGCCCGAGTGGGGCGCTATGTGGCCGCAGGCGGGCCGGGGAACGCCGGGGTGAGGCGCGGGTACTCAGGCCCAGGCCGCGCTGCCCATGCGGTCGCTGTCGAGTCCCGCCAGCAAGGCGGCCTCATTGGCGATCGTCAGGGGCAGCAACTCCGGGGGCAAGTCCCAATCCTCAACAGAATGGGCAACGATGGAGACGCTATCAAAATAGGAATGTGACACGATGATTTCCTTTCAGGGTTTGCGAACTTTGAATTGATAAAAGGCTGCAGCTGATCCGATCAGGACCAGGACTCCGAGCCACGGATACAGGAAGCACAGCAAGGCCATTGCGCTGATGCTGATCCAGCGGGTGGCGCTGAACCACATGCCGAGCACGGCTGCAGCGATCAGGGCGGCGGTGATGGACTCGACCAATTCATGCTCCCTTCGCTTTGCGCTTTGCAGGCTTGGCTGGCGTCACCTCGATCGTCTTGCCCATGCGCACCATGGCCACTTTCTCGAACGTGGTTGCCGGGACATGCTCGTGAAGACGGGTGTTCTCTTCATTGGCGCGAATCAGGCCCAAGTCCTTCAGCACCGCCATGACGAAGCCACCCGTATTGATGGACTTTCCTGGATGCAGCGCATGGAACGACTTGGCGGTCAGCTCGGTTGCACCTTTCACGATGGCGTCGATATCCTTGGCAGGCGCCCAGCCATCGAACCACATGCCCTTGCCACTGTTCTCCACGATGCGCAGGTGCAGCTCGCCGGTTTCCTTGTGGCGACCGATGGCATAAGTCAGGGTCGAACGGCCAGAAATGGAAAGGCAATCGCCGTGGTACAGGTCCTCAATCGGGTCGATCTCCGGTGCGGCTTCCTCGGGCGCGTCGGCTTGCGCATCAGCAGGGATTTCGGACGCGTTTTCAGTAGCAGTTTGGTTTGTGTCAGGCATGGAAATGCTCCTTTGTTGAGATTGATAAATGGATGGAAGTGAAGGACCGAAATGGCCTTTCATATAAGGTGGCTGGATTGCCGCAAATGGCTTCAGGACAGCAGCGCGAGAACCTCCTTCGGGTACTGCCGGATCACGTCCAGCAAGGCCAGCGCTTCTGCCAATTCACGATTTATTCCGCCGTCAAATTCCCTGATGGCGGCACGCTCTTCAAACGCTTCAACCAAGTTGGCATCGAGCTTGGACACGAGGTCGGCAACGATTTCATTGGTGGGTGTTGTCATTCATTGCTCCAGAAAATGCAGGCGAAAAAAAACCGCTGGGCAGCGGCTTGTGGTGGAGAGGAATAGATGTATTTCATGTGTCGATACCTGCCTTCACTGGCACGGCATGCAGCTGGCAAAGGGCAAGCAGATCAGCGTCTATTCCAGTCTTCGAAATGAACACCTCAGCGCCGAATCCGTCTTGGCTTAGCACCAGAACAAATTCATAGCAGGAGGGATGCTCTTCAATGAACTCCCACAGGGGGCTTCCATCGACCGTTTGCAGGTCAGTGCCGAGTGCTTCCACCAGTTGCTGAATCGTTTCGCCTGGGTCAGGGACAACGAAGAAGACAAGCTCTTCCATGGTCAGGTCATCGCCGTGCAATAGGTCGGAAAGGCACTGCTGGATCAGGGTGGCAACCGCTTGGTCCGTGTAGGTTTGTATGAAGGCCGATACCTCGTGGGCATGGCGCAGGATATGCATATGGCTTCTTTCGAGTAGACGTAAAAAAGCCCGCCAAGGATCTCTCCAGGGCGGGCGACGGGGATGAACTTGAAGACGGTTTAGCTATGTAATCGTGCTGATCGACGCTGTCGGGTTCTTGGTTCTATTTGGGTGTCAATTATTCTGACGCGGAGGGCTCCTCAGCCCAGTCGCAGGACTAAGAAAATATCCTGTAGTTTGAATTAAACATGTCGTCTCCAAGTAACCAATTCAGGGTGATCTGTTTCCAGATAACCCCAGATTGATTGCTTACTTCCCTGTCTTGCCGTTCTTGGAATTGATTCTTGTGAGGTAATAGAACAACCCCACAATCGGACCAAGCATGATATAGAACGCCGTCCAAACCTTGAAATTTCTTCCAATGGCCTTCGCGTCGGCTGCCATCCAAGATCCGCCAAGAATCACCAGCGCCATGAGTAGGAAATACAGCAAGGCCACTAGGACTTCCATTTTCTTCTCCTTATTCCACTGGGACCATCACCAGACCATCAGGGGTGACCAGCATGCGCATAGTCTTGATGTTCTTCTTGTCGGCGGTGAGCTTCATGAGACAGGCGTTGTACATTGCCGGATGGCCGATGAGGTTATGCATCAATCAACCCATTTCCGTTTTAAAGCTCTTCATGATAATTTTTTATTTAAATAAATAAACCATCCGGCTCGACACCTCGTTAGATTAAAACAAGCATGCCTGCTCTTTCGTTGTGTTCAACAAAAGAGCGAGGGCTGCACTAGCTCCACCAGAACCGGCACCACGAGATTCGCTAAGGAAGACAAGGGCTTTTCCCGGAGCAACAAGTTTGTAAACTTGCGTATAGTTGCTATTGTCTATACTTTTTCTGCAAACTTCATAAACCTCTATACCGGCTTTTTGAAGTGAAGGCTTTGTTTCAAAATCACAACCGGTAAATAGACTTCCAAAGCAAGTTTCAAGACCTGGTTTGAGTCTTATTTCTTGGGGTCCAAATTTTGCTACACCTTTAGTATGTAAAGTAACCATCCAAGGAAGCTCTTCTAATTTCTGCTCCAAGATGGTACTTCTAACTCCTAAGACATTGACCCGTATTGCACCCCGTCGAAATGACTCATCTTGCGACTCGACATAGCCGTTGTCAAGCCAAACAATGTTGCTGGAATTACTCAACCAATTCCAGCCTATCGGGTAACCCGGCAAAGGCATCAAAAATAAAACTGCCTCTCCTAGTTCAAATGAACGAAAATTTGCTAGTGACGTTGGTGAAATAGCCATTTCTTTCTTTGAATTTTCAACTCCTCGATCTTGAACTTGAGATGATACGGTACCTGAAACACTAGAATTTTTAGATTTTTCATTATTTGAGTCCTGAATATTCGACTCAGCAAAAATATATCGACGACGTGCCAATTCACGGACCAAATGATCAAGTTGAGGATCACCTCGAAATTTATCGCCAATCGAGCGACTGTTGTACTGTTCAAGGACCTCCGATACAGATGTAAATGTATTGGAAAATGATACGCTTACTTTGGGAATAAGTACAAAGAATCTCTCGGTCTTGACAATGTGAAAAAAGCTAATTCCAACGAAAATGACAATTAGAGAGATAGCTGGCCCCAAGTAGAAAACTATTTGATCTTGAAGTTTATGTGGTATCTTTCTAGTTGGTGGCAAGAGCTTTGTCGGACAACCACATCGTGGACAGAAGGCAGCAAGGCTTGAGATCTCTGATTTACAATCGCTACATTGAATAATTGACATAATTTATTGCCATTTGAAATAGTGAAATATATTCTAATTAGAATGCAATTAGGGATTCTGCTGGATATATTTTTTGTACGGGCGCTAGAAGTATTTTCTTATTAAATCTCTCTATGCGAATTATTGTCTTATCGCGGCACGACAATACACTGTAATTATTCGGTTCATTGCGTAATTTAATTCAAAGTTAAGAATACCGTTATTCTGTTTAGAAAGCCATCGGAAATATCATAGATTGAGGATGGTGTTTCGCGCTGAAATTTTCGGTCCAATCTTTAGCTTGTTCTCTTTCGTCTATCGCCAATTGATGCCGATCAAACAAAGCCGAGACAAGTAACCAAACGCTTCCCGATTCCAGTGCCACGACAATCGTGACGACAAGACCATGGGTCATCACAAGACTCGTGACCTGCTCAGTTCTCCTTCACGCGTACCGTCCGTCGTTGGACAGCGGATGCGTGATCTTCGGGAGCAACTTGGGCTATCTCAAGAATCTGTTGGCGTTGCCATCGGAATAGATGAATCCAGCAGCCGTGCGAGGATCAGTCGATATGAGCTTGGCGTTCATGAGCCGCCAGTGCCCACGGCAAGACTCATTGCGGGCGTCCTTGGGGCGCCACTGACCTACCTCTACTGCGAAGATGACAGCATTGCGGCGTTACTTCTGGCGCTGCATAGACTGGGGCCAGGTGAACGGGCAAGAAGAGTTCGGACTTTCATGGGCCAGCTGCAGGCACATTGCACAACTACCACCCTCGCCACATCCCCACAGCATTCCGAGCACGTCCCGACCAGCAGCAGGTCGCCACCTTTGACAGCACCGGTGAAGTTCCGGAGGGTCACTTCACGACGACAGTGACTGCACCACACGTTGGAGAGCAAACGTTTCTTGACGTCAGCCGGAATGTTTGCCCAAAGCTCGGCGGCCTTGGGGGTGAACTTGGGAGTGAAGGGTGGCAATGTGCGGGTTCTTCACCGGTTCAAAGGTTGTTCTGGCGTTAGATTTTTGATCTCGTTTTGGTCGAAAAATGTCTAGTAACCCAAGAATTCAATTAGTTTTGACCTTTGAATTTTGTTAATCTATAGTTGCATTACGTTAACAAGACTTCATAAGTTTTCTCCCATTTGCGTCATCATGACTTCCTACTCCGAACGACTTACTTCCGCGATGGTTAATGCCGGCATGAAAACGGCCGCACTGAGCCGTGCACTAGGGTTGTCTTACCAGGGTGTCAAGAAGGTTCTCGACGGCAAGACCAGGAGTTTTACGGCATCGAACAACGACGTCGCCGCAGGATTGCTGGGCGTGAATCCCAGTTGGCTGGCTACCGGCAAGGGGGCGATGCATGACAGCGTCCGACCAACGCCGGAATCGATATCCGTGAGTCAAGATGCGACCGGGTTGAGCCAGACCGCCGTCGATTTGGCCCGGTTATTTGATCTCTTGCCGGAGGACAGGATTATTCGAGCGATGGCGAACAATGCCGCCAGCACGGCTATCTTGGGGTTTCTAGAAAAGCCACCTGTTGGCGTGCCCATCAACGTGCCATAGGTTTAGTCGTCGACTCCAAATGACCACACCGGTCGATCGCAATTAGCCATGGTCATCGGTTCTCCCCCATCTCCACCACCCTCGCCACATCCCCAAGACACTCCGAGCATGTCCCAACCAGATGCAGGTCACCCGCCTTGACGGCACCGGTGAAGTTCCGGATAGTGACTCCGTAAAGGTTCAGTCAATTCGGCAAATTCCTTGACAACCCAACAAGTGCTCTTTGGAGATCATCATGAACGGGGATGCAGCTAGGCAAGCGGAGCGAGATAGGGCGTTGGCGGGTGTTCCAGGCGCGCAGGATCGATTCCGACGTTTGTCAAAGGCGATGACGGAACTGGCTCAAACGGGCCAGTTGTCTGTGGGATGGGAGGAGTTCGGTCGTAGGGTCGGTGCAAACCGCAACGGGCTGGGCAGTTGGAAGACCTATCTGAATATGGCGAGGCAATGGAGCATCTTTCCGATCCCCGAGCACACATGTACAGCGGACGGCATCATACTGAAAGCGTCAAAGTCGGAAACGGGCAATTCGGACGACAAGTTACCGATCCTAGCGGTCACCTCTCAATCTGTCGTGGCGCCGACTTTGCCCGAAGTGGCAACTTCACCTGCAAATGAAAAGGACACGAAATCATCGTTCAAGCAGGTAGAGGTATTCCCGCTTATATACAGATTAGTCACGGAAAGGACTTTTCACGATGGTCCGTTCGTTACGCACACTGATCTGGTCAAGGCACTACAAGAAGATACCGAGGGCCGCGAGCTAGTTCTTGCCACCATGACGAAGAACAAGCAGGGTTTTGACTGGACGGCTTCAAACATGCTCGCTTGGTTCTCCCAGCGTTTCACGATTGGCAAGAATCAATATGAGGCTTTTCTTGATCGAGAGAAAATCGGTTCAACGTGGGCGTATCGGTCCAGGCAGACTTGGCGAACGTCCGCAGTTCCGCCCGATCTTGATGAAGTCTTCGCAATGGAAGGTGCTCCGCAGCTTGTTTTGCACCTAAAACGAGAGCGGGATGCAGGCATGGTCAAGGCGAAGCTCAAGGCAGTCGAGGCGACTACTGGTTGCCTTGCATGCGAGTGTTGCGGCTTTGAAGCCAAGTACGTTTTTCCGAATCTGTCCGCTCCAATCGTCGAGGTGCACCATCGGGCGCCTTTGGGGACCAGTGCAGGCGTGTCAAAAGTCACCCTCAAAGACCTCGCGATACTGTGTCCGAATTGCCACCGAGGGATTCATCGAAGCGGCGGAGTGTCTGTTGAAGACTTTCGAGCCAGGTACTTTGCCGACAAAGCATGATTGAAAGGTCGAACGTTCCGGGCAACAGGCCAGCCCCTCGACCGAACCCCACCCGAACTTCCTGCCCTATGCTGCGGCCTTCTTGAGCGGCAAGACGCCAGAAACACAAAAGCCCATCACTAGGACGGGCTTTTGAAGACGCTTGTGCATCTGGAGCGGGATAAGAGGTTCGAACTCTCGACCTATACCTTGGCAAGGTATCGCTCTACCAACTGAGCTAATCCCGCAAATTTTGATGAAAAACCCCGCTACGGTTGAAGTAGCAGGGTTCCCATACTTGGTGGCCTGGGGCGGAATCGAACCACCGACACGCGGATTTTCAATCCGCTGCTCTACCAACTGAGCTACCGGGCCGGAAGGCAAATTATAGCAGGGGAAAAGCGCCGCCCGCCTCAGATGTGCCCTTGGCGCTTGCCTCTCGAGAGGTCGACGCCGAGTTGCTTCAGCTTGCGGTAAAGGTGCGTCCGCTCCAGGCCCGTCTTCTCCGCGACCCGGGTCATGGAGCCGCCTTCGTTGGCCAGATGGAATTCAAAGTAAGCCTTCTCGAATTCGTCACGGGCATCGCGCAAGGGTTTGTCCAGTTCGAAGCTCTGGCGTCCGGCAGGGCCGAGGTCTTGCGCAGCCGGCAGCAGCACGCCGCCGGTCATGGCGGCCTCCACGGTCAGATCAGCGGACACCACCGCGCCCGTCGGGCCGGGCATCACCTTGCGCGTGCCTTCACGCGCGAGTCCCTGTTCCACGGCCTTGAGCAGCTTTTGCAGGGTGATTGGCTTTTCGAGGAAAGCCTGCGCACCGATGCGGGTGGCTTCCACGGCCGTGTCTATGGTGGCATGCCCGCTCATCATGATGACCGGCATGCTGAGCAGTCCGGTGGTGGACCACTCCTTCAGTAAGGTGACGCCGTCGGTGTCCGGCATCCAGATGTCGAGCAGGACAAGATCGGGGCGCCCCCGGTTGCGCGCGGCGCGGGCCTGAGCCGCGTTCTCCGCAAGCTCCACGTTGTGGCCTTCGTCGTTCAGGATTTCCGACAGCAGGTCACGAATGCCGAGTTCGTCGTCGACGACCAAAATATTTGCCATGATTGCTGTGTGCGTCCCCTGGTATGACTGCGACAGCGATCAGGCTGCCGGCGTAATGTCCATGGCGAATGATAGCGACACTTGGGCCCCGCAAACGACACCATCCGACACACGGTTGGAGATATCCACGCGGGCACCGTGCTCATCGGCAATTTTCTTGACCACGGCCAAGCCCAGGCCGGTGCCCCGCGCCTTGGTGGTCACGTAGGGTTCGAACGCGCGTTTCAGGATGTGCTCGGGAAAACCGGTGCCGTGGTCCATCACGCTGAGACGCACGCGCCCGGAGGACTTGACCCACTGGGTGCGAATCCGGACCCCACCATCTTCGCCCTCTCCCTTGCGTGCGTCGGTCGCGTCCTGGGCGTTCTGCAGCAGGTTATGGATCACCTGGCGCAGTTGCTGGGCATCGCCGCGAATGAGCGGACTATCGGCATCCAGTTCGACCCGGATCGGGCTGCCCTCGTCACCCGTGCCATTGCCGTACAGATGCAGCACATCCATCACCAGCGCATTCAGGTCCAGCGGATGGAGTTCAGCCGCCGGCAGGCGCGCGTAATCCCGGAACTCGTTCACCAGGCGCTTCATCGCGTCGACCTGGTCCACGATGGTCTTCACGGACTTGGAGAGCATGGCCTGATCTGGCTCGGCAAGCTTGGACGCCAGCTTCATTTCAAGGCGCTCGGCGGACAGCTGGATCGGGGTCAGCGGGTTCTTGATTTCGTGCGCCAGCCGCCGGGCCACCTCACCCCATGCCTGGGCCCGTTGCGCGGAGACGATTTCGGAGATGTCATCGAACACCAGCAGCCGCGTGTTGTCGGGCAGCAGCGCGCCGCGCGCGACCAGCGTGATGGCGTCCTTCGGCATGCCCTGCGATGGCGCATTCAGTTCGAACGACTGCTGCCAGTGATCCAGCCCGTGCTGCAGCCTCTCACCGAGGAACGATTCGAACTGGGCCAGCACGCTGCCCGCAAAGGCATCGAGCCCGGGGATTCCCGCCAAGGGGCGCCCTTCAAAGGCCGCCAGGGGCGCGCGCAGGATCCGCGTGGCGCCAGGATTGGACGAAATGACCACGCCATCGGCGTCCAGCACGATGACGCCCGCGGTCAGGTTGTCCAGGATGGTCTGCAGGTTGGCCCGGGCGCCATCCAGCTGCACCATGCTGGTCTCCACGGCCTTGCGCGCGTCGGCCAGCTGTCGGGTCATGTCGGCAAACGAGCGGGTCAGTCCGCCAAGTTCGTCGCGCCCTTGCAGCGCCATTTTGGGGGTGAGATCTCCGGCCGCCACCTGCTTGACGCCCTCGGCCAGCAGCAAAAGGGGACGGGCAAGCTGGTTGCCCAGCACCACGGCCAGCAGGATGGCCCCGAACACGGCCAGAAACAGGCTGAGCGTGAGGGTACCGATATACATTCGGCGCAAGCCATCGCGCCCCAGCGCCCGCTCCTGGTATTCCCGGTTGGCCACCTGGACCGCCACGGCGTTGGCAACCAGTGCGGCCGGGATCGGCTCGGTGACCTGAAGGAAGCGGGGTTCGTCGCGCAGTCCAATCCGCGGGCTCGGGACCAGTGCGAGGACCTTGATCCGCGCCGTCCCGGCACCGCCAGGGGCGCCTTCTTCGACGCCC
>MWEG01000087.1 GCA_002070945.1 Lentisphaerae bacterium ADurb.Bin082 | reverse complement strand
CCGTCCCGACCAGATTCGCCCAGGCGGAGGAGACCTTGGGACAGGAACGGGAACACCATATCTGGGAGCGTCACTCTGGCCGGGGGGACGTCATCAGCTGCGGGGGCAGTTGGCTCGCGGTAGAAGAGCGCTGAGTGCGCTGCCGCATCGATTGGATTGTCGCCAGACTTGGCCTTGGCCAGAGCGAGATGCTCCGGCGTCGGATAGCAGAGGGCGATTAACTCGGCGTAGGCAGCGGAAATGCCGGTGGTGACATAGCTGTCTGCCAGGGGCGGGAAGCGAAGATCGCCCTGCATAGTCCAAAGCAGAGCCTGCCAGGCGGCGCCGTATTCAGTGTCACGGCTGACGCTGAAGTCGACCAGGCGGGGTGCCTGCTCAGGCGGCGTGAATCCCTTCGGCTCGGTGTAGGAGCGGAAGGCGTATGCGAACGGCGCGATGCAACCCATGGTCGCCATGGCGTAGGCCGCCGATTCCGAGGTACCGCCGTCCGGCAGGAACCATTCGTCCACAGTCTTCACAAAGCCGTCCAGTCCGAAGCGTACCATGAGCGGATGACCTGTAACCAAGCCAACGATGGCGGCGCCAGCGCGGTTGCCGACTGACTTGTTGTTGATCGCGGTGTCGCCCAGGGCCAGGTAGACTGCTTCCAGGAGGACGTCCTTTTCAATGCGGAGGCAGTCTTCGGCAGAATAGACAGGCGTTCCGTCGGCATGGCGGGCGGTGCAGGTCAAATCATAGACATTGGCCAGCCTGACGGCGACCGTGCCGTCCTTGCCGGCTGTGCCTAGGCGACTGGCTGACCAGTAGCCAGTCCAGAGCTTGCGGTCCGGCACATTGGGGGGCACGACCAATTCGTCGTTCGGCAAGTTGTTGACATTGAGGGCGGCCACTTGTGGGTCGCAGTCGGCGTATTCGTTGTAGGTGCAGCCGGCCCGCACCAGGTAGGTCGGGACGACCTCGGCCAAACGGAGCAGGATGGCACGCACTCCGGCGGCGTACTCGGGGTTCCCGTGCAGGGTGTATGCAATGGACAGCGGCTCCACCAGGTCGATAACATAGCTGAGCTTGCGGGCGCGGATGACGCCAGCCGGATTGGCCCGGCAGTGTTCGTAGCCGAAGCAATGGAAGGTCGGCCCTTCGACAAACCGGAAGACCTGGCGCGGGTCCCAGGTGCTGGTGAGCACGACGGTTTCCGGGTAGTCCGGATTAGGGAAGACAGTGCCGCACTGCTGACAGATGATTTGGTCTGGATTTTCGACTGTCCATTTCCAGACATTGTGAGGAAGCCAGCGCAGGCCCTTGTCCCGGCAGGCCGGGCATGGGCTATGGCAGCCGACAGTGGTGACTTCGACCATGCGGGTGAGGAAGTCAGGGGCGGCCAACCTGGCGAGGGCTTGGTCAGCGCTATTCCGGACGGCTTCGGCGTATCGCGCTGCCCAGGGATAGGCGGCGATGTTGCGCCGGGCTCGTTCAAGGTCAGCCGGCTTGAGCAAGCCAGCCGGATGCGTGACCTGTTCGCGAAAAATCTGCCAAGGGGATATGTCAGTCGGGTCGCCATAAACAATCCGAACTGCGGGCGCCGCCAGGGCTGCGTTCGCCGAAGAAAGAACCGTGGCAGACACGCTAAAAGAAAAATCACGGTGCATGGCGTACGCCTTTCCCAGTTAGGAGCCAGCGGAAATGTCTTTTCCCACAGACTCATGCTCATTCGCAGCGCCGACCACGGCTTCCTCGCGCGCGGCAATAGGATGGAGGCCCCCTCAGGGTGGGGGGGCTTGACTTCTGGAACCCGCAAAAAAATAGGCTGTTGCACGCCCTTTTTCAAGTGGTTTTGAGCAGAATCATAGGCATTTTGTGCTTGAGCGTGATTTTGATAGCACGCAAGGTATGAGCTTTCCATTCCCAGACATGGCGCCAGGATGCGCCTGGATGAACCGCCAAGAAGCCTGCCTCGCCCCGCTGTCCGCTCCTGTCCACGTCCACTTTCCACTAAAGTGCTTTACCCTGGGCGCCTTGCTCGGCAATTCACCGGAACTCCACCCCAGGTTCCGCTTCGCTGCCCCGGGGTTACTCATAGTGCCGCCTCGACGAGGCTTGGGGGGGCTGCGGACCATTTAGCCTAAAAAAAGCAGCTGAATTTTGGGCATGGATTGGTCAGAGTTTATGTGTCGCCCTTTCAGCGCTCAAAATTATTATACGCCTCACCCAGGGCGGCGCTCGCCCTTGGCGGGCCGAGCCGTCAGGCCAGGCGCCGCCCTGGGTGAGATGGGATATCATTTGGAGCCCTGAAAGGGCGAGACATAAGCCTGGAATACATACGACAGCCTGAATGACTGCAAATGTTCATTACAAGGTTTCGCACATTAACAATTTTTTTCAATGCACTTCACCAATATGGTGAACGGCATGGATTTCGCAACCATTTAAAAGCCAATTCTTTAGGGCTTAAAATATGGCTTTAAATGCTTTTTTTAGGTTTAGAGCGAGGGACGAGTTCCGGCACTAAAGTGCCGACACTGGACGGAGGCGGGCGGCGAGGGGCTGAATGCTG
>MWEG01000086.1 GCA_002070945.1 Lentisphaerae bacterium ADurb.Bin082 | reverse complement strand
CGCAAGGAATGGAAGCCGTACAGGACAACGGCGCGGCGGGTCTTGTGGTATATCTTCTTCTTGCCCTTGTAATGGAAGGTTGCGCCAGTGCCGGGTGCCAGGGTCTGAATGCCGCAGCGTTCAAACAAGGCTGTTATAGCGCGGTGGATGGCTATTTGGTTCCTGCCCCTGTATTTCTCGGCCATGTCCGGCAACACGTATGCCCCAGCCCTCGGCAGCCCGGCCAGCAGGTCGGCCAGGTACGGCGCAATGCCGATTTTGACGATGGCCTTGTCCTTGTTCTTGACCGTGTTTCTGGTCTTGTTCGGTATGCGTTCAATCACGCCACGGCTCATGTCAACCTCAGCCCATTTCAGGGTGCAGCAGTCGCCCAGGCGAAGCCCGGTGAAGTATCCCAGCGCGATCAGGATTTGCAATTCGCCCTCGGACGTGTCCAGCAGGGCGCTTACTTGCTGGCGGGTCAATGGGTGCTTGCTGTGCGTCTCGCCCTCTTCCGGCTCGATGTCGGCAAACGGGTTCTGCGCGGTAATCTTGCCGGCGTCGGCCAGGGTGATGTAAAAGCACTTGAAGAATTGCAGGTACTTGTTAACCGTCCCGGCGGCTCCCCTGCTGCTGATGGCTTCCATAAACTCGGCGGCCATGTCCGGTGTGACTTCCGACAATAGGCGGGCGTCGGGGTGCCTGTCCCCCAGCCAGGCGGCAAAGCGTCTGTAATAGCCTCGATAATTGCTGGCGCAAGTATGCGGCGGTATGTCGTCACCGGCCTTGTACCGTCGGCAACTCGCCGGGCGCTTGGGACAGCCCATGAACAGTTCCCAGCCGTCGGCAATGGTGGCGCGGGCGTTCAGGATGTCGGCCTCGGCTTCCGCAGCGGCGCCCTCGGCGTCCCGCAAGTCGTTCTTGACCTGCCGGAGCTGTTCGGCCTTGTCCGAAATGCGGAATATGGACAAATGCACATCGGCGGCTTCCTCTGCGGCCTTCCGGGCGGCGGTGGCTTGTGTGCGGCTCAGCGGCTTGCCGTCTGGATTGGCGCCGTATATCGGCTTCCCGTCAGGCGTCAGCAGCCTAACCATACGTGCGGCGCCTTCAACCATGTATCGCACATAGTAGGTTTTTCGCTTTCCCCGTTGATGGAGTGACCCGACTGTTTTCCGTCCCATGATTTCGCCCCTTGCCTTGAGTTTGAAGATTCCTACGTTTGAACCATATTGTAATTACATGGCTCATTATATCACGAAAAATGACGGGTGCAAGAGCGAAAATCGAAAATAGTTGTATATTTTTTGTATCAACTCGTAAAAATTGAGTATGCCGTAGTAGTCTGTAAATCTGCTAGCTATGCTTTCCGTGGTTCGAATCCACGCCCTACCACCACACTGGCTATCAAGGACTTACGGCAAAAAACCGTAAGTCCTTTTTTTCTCCCTGGAACGTCCTGAAACATGGTGTTTTGACCTGATAAACGGATAAAAAGCGGATAAACTTTTGGCTCCATGCCTTCCGGGTGCAGGGGCAGCGATGGCCTGAACGCGGTAAACGGTCACCCATTTCTGCCTGCTTGCGCCCGTGCCAACTAAAAAGACAAGTGTCTTCGCCCCACTGTCCACTGGAAGTCCACGTCCACTCTCCGCTAATGTCCGCTTCTGTCCACAGTCCATCGTCTACTAACGTCCATTAAAGTCTACTAACGTCCATTGTCCACTAAAATGCCTTACCCTTGACGCCTGCGCCGCAGCTTGCCGGAACTCCGAGTATCAATCGCTGGCCGATTCCGCACAAAATCTCAAACTGCAACCAACTGTCTTGCCGATTTATAGTTATGTATTATATTATTAGATTTTCGGCTTGTGATTTTCCAGCATTGGCATGACTTTCCAGCCGCAACCAGCCTTTTCCGGTTGTTGCTGCTGC
This sequence comes from Lentisphaerae bacterium ADurb.Bin082, assembly GCA_002070945.1. GTDB lineage: Bacteria > Verrucomicrobiota > Lentisphaeria > Oligosphaerales > Oligosphaeraceae > JAAZKI01. The sequence continues at coordinate 14,092 of MWEG01000086.1, read as the reverse complement.
CGTTTGCCAGCCTAGTCTCCGCTTTCAACGAATGATAATGAAAGATTTCTGAACCTTTTTTCTCTTCCCCCCCTTCCACCGCCGCCCCGACGCCGGAAGACAGCGCGCCCCCCAGCCAACAACCAGGAAAGGCCCCAGCATGACGAAAATCGCTTTCATGGGTGCAGGCAGCACCGTTTTTGCCAAGAACGTCCTTGGTGACTGTTTGTTGACGGAATGTCTGCGCGATGCTCAATACGCTCTTTATGACATTGACCATGAGCGTCTCAAGGAATCCGGCATGATGCTGAAGAACTTGAACGCCAACCTCAACGGCAACCGCGCCGAAATCAACACCTACCTCGGCGTCAAGAATCGCCGCGCGGCTCTGCGGAACGCTGATTTCGTCATCAATGCCATCCAGGTCGGCGGCTATGAGCCGTCTACGGTCATCGATTTTGAAGTTCCGAAAAAATACAACTTGCGTCAGACGATTGGGGACACGCTTGGCATCGGCGGCATTTTCCGCGCTTTGCGCACCATCCCAGTCTTAGAGGGCTTTGCGCGCGACGTGCAGGCCGTCTGCCCAAACGCCTGGTTCCTCAACTACACCAATCCGGTCTCTATTCTGACCGGCTATCTGCTGCATAAATTCGACGTCAAGGCCGTTGGTCTCTGCCATTCCGTGCAAGTCTGCGCCGAGCATCTTCTGCGCTCGCTGGACCTGTGGGAGAAATATGCTCCGGTCACTTGGCGGATTGCCGGCATCAACCACATGTCATGGCTCCTCGAAATCCGCAAGAACAACAAGGATTTGTATCCTGAAATCCGCAAGGCTGCGGAGAAGACGAACCGCGCTGCCCGCAAACAAGGCGGCGAGAAGCACAACGACATGGTGCGCTTCGAGATTCTCAAGCACTTCGGCTACTATAACACCGAATCCTCTGAGCATACGGCCGAGTACCATCCCTACTTCATCAAGCGCCTGTATCCCGAACTGGTGGAAGAATTCAACATTCCTCTGGACGAGTACCCGCGCCGCTGCCGGGTGCAGATCGACAACTGGCGAGACCAGCGCGACGCCTTGGTCAACAACAAAAAGCTGACCCACGCCAGGACCAATGAATATGGCTCACGCATCATCGAGGCGATAACTACCGACAATCCCATTGAAATCGGCGGCAACATCCTCAACCGCGGCCTCATCGACAACCTGCCGTCAGACGCTATTGTCGAAGTGCCTTGCCTGGTCAACCGCAACGGCGTCCAAGGCTGCCGAGTTGGGGCATTGCCGCTTCAGTGCGCTGCCCTCAACATGACGCACATTAACGTACACCTGCTCACGATTGAAGCAGCTGCCACCCATTCCCGCAGCCTAGTCTACCAGGCCGCGATGCTCGACCCGCGTACCCGCTCAGAATTGTCGCTGGACGACATCCGCTCTCTGTGCGATGACCTGTTCGAGGCTCACACCCGCGAGAACATGCTTCCGGAATACACCTAAGCAAGCACCCCGGAGCAAAACCACCGCTCACTGCTGGCTACTGTCGCCGCCTATGGCGTCGACAGTAGTCTTGAAATGCAGCTTGGCGACTTTTCCCAGCGCTTCTTGGCCGCCTGAGGCGGCGATGTGACGTGCGCAGGCGAGCACAGCCGGACCAGCACCTTTAGGCAGCGTCATATCGACGGTCTTGCCCAGCCCCTCCAGGCGCCGGACGAATTCGGCCCGGGCCAGGATTGATGCCGCCGCAACCGCGATATCGGCTTCGGCCTTGGTTTGCTGTTCCAGCACGATCTGCCGTCCGCGTTCAAGCAGAGCGCGTTTTACGGTGTTAGTCGAGGCAGCGAACTGATCGGAAATCGCCCGCGGGCAATCTGGAACCAACTCCAGGAGATTCTCCAGCACCCTGGCGTGCCCCCAAGCCAGCAGCCGATTCAAATTGCCAAACGATTCATACAGACGATTATAGCTCTCGGGGCCAATAGCAAGAAGACTGAACCGCCCGCTGCATTCCTTGCGGATAAGGGCGGCCAGAGACGCGACTTTCCGGTCGCTGGAGATCGCCTTGGAATCCGTCACCCCGGCAGACAAAAGTTTCGGCGCCGTAACCGCGTCGGTGTATACGCAGGCCACGACGAGCGGCCCAAAGTAATCGCCCTTGCCGCTTTCATCAATGCCTGCGTGCGGAGTGAGCATAGCCGGATTTTCCACTGCAACCAATTCCGCCTCATAGCCGAAACGGGCTTCCTGGAGAACTTCCGGCTCCAACAGGAATTGGACGAAATCCGAAGTTTCACGGCCCTGCACCGTCAATTTTCCCGATTCGTACGCCACTACGGTGGTCTTGCCGAACCGTCCGCGCCAAAGGGAATACGGAATCTGGTCAAAAGTCCAGCCGCGCACCTGCATCAAGCCACGCAGCTGCTCCGCCTGGGCGGCGGTAATCGTGCATACATAATTAGTCGTTGACGCCATCTGTCTTTCCTTGCTGAACCGTGTTCGGAAAAAATGTCTATAATATAACGCCCATGAGGCAAAAGCCCCACTAGTCGAACAGCGGCAGTTGATTTCCAGCGCTTTTGCATTACTTTTATGGCTTTAGTCTTTAGGCAAGGCCTTTGGTTTCCCTCCCTGATTCCCTCCCCAACTCTATGTTTTTTGAAAGGCAGGAGCATGAACAACCGTATCGCATTTCTGGCCAGTTTCGTAGTGGCTGTCGTCTTCACGCTGTCAGCCGTGGCTCAAGAGTACACCCTGGTCGGCACAACAGACAAGCCAGACGGCATCTACGCCTGCGGCGAAACCATCACCTTCAGCATCCAACTGCTTGCAGATGGCAAGCCCCAGGCCGGCACTAAGCTGAAATACACCCTCAAGGCCGATGGCGACAGCACTACTAATGGCGAGCTGACCAGCGCTCTGGAGCCGGTCTCCCTCCAGACCAAGCTCGACTTTCCTGGATGGACCTACGTGCTTTTCACCCCGGTCGACGCTGAGGGCAAGGCCCTGCCCGTGAAAGCGCGCAGTTCCCGCGGCGTCGGCGCGATGGTCGAGCCGGAAAAAATCACCTATGCCGGCCAGAAGCCAGCCGACTATGATGCGTTCTGGGCCGCGCGCCGTGCCGAGTTGGACAAGGTGCCGGTCAAGGCCACGCTGACCCGCATCGAAAATGCAGCTGATGGCTTTGAACTCTACGACGTGCAGGTCGAATGCGCCGGCCCCAAGCCAGTGTCCGGCTACCTCAGCGTCCCGATTGGCGCGGCGCCGAAAAGCTGCCCGGCGGTTGTCAGCTATCATGGTGCTGGCGTGCGCAGCTCGTCCAAGCCTTACCGCAAAGGCGTCATCAGCCTGGATGTCAACGCGCATGGCCTGCCCAACGGTCAGCCAGCGGAATTCTACACGCAGCTCTCCAATAACGAATTGAAAGGCTACCCGCATTTCAACAAGGACAACCGGGATGAATTTTATTTCAACGGCATGATCTTGCGCGTCATGCGGGCTTTGGACTATATCAAGATGCGTCCGGAATGGGACGGCAAGACCTTGGTCGTCTACGGGAGCAGCCAGGGCGGCGGCCAGGCCATCGCAGCGGCGGCTCTTGACCAGCAGGTCACGCTGTGCGTATCCTCGGTGCCGGCCCTCAGCGACCATGCCGGCACCCGTGCGACGCCGCGCCGCCAGGCCGGCTGGCCACGCTTGTATGCTGTGGCGGCAGACGGCAGCATGGATGAAGCCACCGCCGCCATCGCACGCACTGCCGAGTATTTCGACAACGTCAACTTCGCCACTCGGATCACCTGCGAGACCTACTTGTCAACAGGCTTTGTTGATCTGACCTGCGTACCGACCAGCGTGTATGCGGTCTACAACAACCTGCCAGCGACCACCCACAAAGTCATGAGCGTAATCCCGAACGGCACCCACACCTCCCAAAACCCCAAGGGCATGGCCCGCATGAGTGAAGTGCTGCCCAAATAAGGGCTAAGAGACGAACGGTTGTTTTATCCGCAGATGACGCAGATGACGCAGATTTTTTAGGGAATGTTGTACAGAGAAACCAGCCGAGCGGTGGAAGAAACGCTAAAAGCGCGAAAATTACGGCAGGCTGAAGACAAACGCTGTCGGGGTGGCCGTTATCAAGGTTGACCACCTATCCCCTTCCTGCCCAAATCATCGCTTCGGCTGCTCTGCTCAGTCACCTACCGGCCACAAGAACCGTCCCTGGCTGAGAAATGCCTCGATCTGCTGAATCGACTGTTCGGCTTTTCTTTCCACTGCTTCGACGGTGTTGAACGCATTGTGCGGCGTAAGGATGACCTGGTCAGACTTCTGCAATTCGGTCAAGGCGGCGTTGACCGGGGCGGCTTTTTCACCGCGCAGCTGCGGTCCGAGGCTGGATTCATCTTCATACACGTCAAGGCCGATGCCGCCCAGGACGCCGGCCCGCAAAGCGTTGGCCAGCTCTGCCAGGGGCGTGAACTCGCCACGCGCCACGTTAACCAGCAGCGTTCCAGGGCGAAGCATCCCAAGGCGCTGGGCGTTGAAATAGCCGTAATTGCCGGCATTGAGATTCATCGCCACCGCCACAATGTCCGCCCAACCGGCACCCTCTTCGTAGCTCACGTACTCCAGTCCGTCCAGGCGCCGCACGGGGTCGACGCCGCGCACGGTCATGCCCAGCCCTTGGCCCAGGCGGACGATTTCCGTGCCGATGCGGCCAACGCCGACGACCAAAAGACGCTTGCCAAAAGCCTCGCGACCGGTCAGGCCATCGCGGTTAAAATCATGGAAATGGCGCATTTGCACAGGCAGTCGCCGCAGCAGCGCCATCCACAGCAGCAGCGCTTGTTCAGCCACGGCGCGGTGGCAGTAGAGGGGAAGATATCCGCAAGCAGGTTGGCAGTCGACAGCGGCGCCATATCGGAGCAGGTGGTCATAGCCTGTGCTGCGGGTCAGGATGGCCTTCAGCTGGCCTGCCCAAGACGTCGGAATCAGCGACTGCGTCCGCACCGATATGATCGGCGCTGGCGGTTCTGCGGCCTTGCCCCATTCCTGGATAGTCTTCCAAGTGTACTCGGCCTGGAGCCGACCGCCCGCGTACTTCTCCAGCGCTGCGCGTTCCTCGGCGAACGCCTCAAAAAAAACGACCTGCGTCATTGCGCCATGATTCCTTCCCGTGTTTGCCTGCCTGCCACTGCGGCGTTTCATCTTGACGCCAGCTGCACCGGAAAAATATAATGTAATCCCGATTGCGCTGCTTGCTGGTTTGACTTTCCGCATTTCCGGCAATAGACTAATTTTCCGCGATTCGCCTCTATCCACGTCCATGCCATTGCTGTTCTGCCATGCAAAAATCGATCTGCATTCCCGCCACTCCACCGGTTGACATTTCCGCTCTAACGCCGTTGATTGACCATCCGGCGTTTCAGGCGTTGCGTGAGCGTCGTCAGCTCGGCATCAACTATCTCGTGTTTCCCGGCGCTGTTCACACCCGTTTTGAGCATGCCATTGGCACGCTCGCATTGACCCAGCGCTTAGTCCGGATTCACCGCCTGGACGACGATGACGCCCACCATTTGCAGGCCTTTGCACTTCTGCATGACCTCGGTCACGGCCCGTTTTCCCACCAGGTCGAGCCAGTCCTGCGCGGCGACCATCACAGCAACGGCATCCACTTGCTGGAGACCATGCAGAAGCCACTGGCGGACATCCAGGTCGACTTTCAGCGCCTGAGCGCGATGTTCACTGGCAACGACCCGCTTGCCGCCTGGATCAGCGACCGCAATCTCGGTGCTGACAAGCTTGACTACCTGATGCGCGACGCCCTCCATATCGGCTTCCACGGCACTCCCGACATCGAAAAGCTGCAATGCTACACTGTCATGACCAGCGAAGGCATCGCCATTGAAGAAAAATTCATTGAAGACGCCAAGCAGCTGCAGAAGTTCTATTCCTACCTGCATCAGCACGGCTATTTGAACAAGACGGCCCTGGCGGCGCAGCGGATGCTGCAACGCGCTGTGCAAGAGGAATTAGCTGACCAGGATGGCGACGAGTTGTGGCAGATGAGTGATGCCCAGCTTAGACAATGGCTTGAACAAGCCCAATCGTCCTTGAGCCGACGGTTGGTGCGCGACCTAACAGCCCGCAACTTGCACCGGAGCTTTCTCGTCTTCAAGCCGACCGGCTATGCCTTTGTCGAACGCCAGGCTGAAAAAGCGCTGGTGGTGATGGAATGGCCCCGCGCTGAGATGCGTCAAATCACCGAGCGTCTGCAAGACATTGACGCCGTGAAACACCTGGAAGACCAGCTGGCAGCAACCTTCAATTTGTCGCCAGGCGACGTCCTGTTTGCCGCCATGCCTTATTTTAAGAAACTTATCCCCAAGGATTTAAGGGTATTTTCCCAAAAGTCGAACGGCAGTTTCTGGCTTTTGGAGAATGACGCTGATCACCGCCGTTCCCTGGAAAGCGACTACTTGCGCACCTTCGCCATTCGGCTGACCTGCCCGACGGAACACCGCCAAGCCCTAGCAGCCCAGGCCGATGCTATTGCCGAGACGCTGCGACGCGCCATCCTGTGAGAGCTGCCAGTGCCGCTTCGCGTCGTCTCACCACTGCAAGAGAACGGTCTGTTCCGGGGAGTATCCCGCGAGGTAGAGCCGGTGTTCATAGCCATTGCCATGAGCAAAGCTGGTGTTGAGGCGCAGATTCAAACGCATCCGCCTCTCCTCGACCGGCAGCATCGCCAGGGGCCAACGCAGGCTTGCCGCGCCGTCGCCAGAACAGACATATCGCCCAGCTGGCCCGTGGGGGGCATGATAGCCAAGAACATGCAGATAATTGTCGCTCTGCACGGCCAGGCCGTCCTTTCCCCAGCTTAGATTCAAGTTTATGGGGAAGGTGACGCCCAAGGCGTCAATCATGTAGACGGACAATAAGCCAGCGCCGGCGCCGTCCTCGGCTTTGACTTCCAGCACGAAATCGTCCTCCTCAATCAAAAAACGCCAGGCGTAGCCGCCGGCAGCTGCTGGCTGCCAAGCGTCAGGGGCAACGACGGTCGGCGCTTCGGGCAATTCGAGAAACGCCTGCCAGGGCGTCTGGCCTGACTGCATGGCCGACGCCAAGGCGTCGATTTCCGGCAGCACGCTGGCGCGAATCAGTTCTGAGCGTCGGCGCAGCAGTTCCGGATAATAGCGGTGACATAGCGCCTCGGAATGAAAACCAAGCCGCGAATCCTCCTCGCAGAGTTCAGCCAATTGGAGCGACAAAGTGCATTCGCGTTCAGCCAGACAGCGCATCTCTGCCAACGTGGCTTCTTTGCCGCCAGCAAACAACTGCTGCCTAAGCTGATAGAACGAAAGCAGGTTCACCGCATTTTCGAAATGCAGCCCGAGCGCTTCGGCCAGGCACAGGTCATGGCGGCGCTCCGGGTTAAGCCGAGCCTGCGCCTCTCCTTGCCGCAGATACGTCAGGCCTTCTTGCCAACCATCGGCAACGCGCCGCATTAACGTCAGGGCGTCGTCCAGGGAAAATCCAGCCAGGGCTTCGCCTAAGGCGTCGCCGCTGGGCGGGAAGATCGGCTTCCACGGCGGCGACAATGGCCACAGACGCGGATAAGCCGACAACTGCCAGACAGAGCCGGTGTTCTGGGGGCCGTAATATTGAAACATCAGGGAGAAAGGCATGTTTTCGTAAGCCGCGCTGAACAGTTCCCAGGCCTTGGCTGCCGCCTCGGCTGCCGCACCCCACAGCGGCTGAGCCAAACGCCGCAGGAATTCATGCTCATCAACGCTGAAATCCTCGAACGCCAGTCGTCCGCCGGCATGATTCATAAGGCCGGGGTAATTGCCGACATACCAACAGAACATGGAGTGATTGACGCCCATTTCGCGCATAGCCCGCAGTTTCCGGTAGATCAGCCCAGGCGCTGGGATAAAAGGAACCGTGCCAAGCTCATAGCTGCAACCGACCTGCAATTTGGCCGACACCTCAACGCCAGCCTGGCGAGCAGCTGCGGCTTGGCGAGCAAAGCGCTCTGCTGGGCCAACGTAGCTGAGCCAGTAGTCCCCACCGTGGCGCACACGCCCAAGCTGCGTCTTGGCGCCGCCGGATTCATAGTTGAATTGCGCGACAGCGTCGGTCGGAACCGAAGCGCCAATCGTATGCGCCCAGGGCGCGTGTTCGTTGACATGCGGAAAATAGAACCAGCTGATGAAAATGGCATCCGGCGCGGCCGCATGGATTCCGGCGGCCATGGCAGCCAGGCTGTCGCGGATGACGTCGCCGTGCGGGCGCTGGCCGCAGCGCGGGCATGGAATCAAGGCGTCGACGGAACCGCCTAGGGCTGACAGGCAGGTTGTCCCGCGCTCGCCATGCGTGATGTTGATCAGTCCGCCCAAGTCTGACGCCTGCCGGAACACGCTTTCCGTCAATTCCCGCAGATATTTCTGGGTTGCCGGCGAACTCGGACAAAACAGATGCCGCCCCCCAACGGTTGCTCCGAACAGCTCTGGATGCGCTGTCAGCAGCGGGTCGCCGGCCATCGCGGCAAACGGCTCAATGCAAAACAGGAAGACTTTGATGCCGTAGCGGGCGCACTGGCGAATCGTCCGATGCAGTTTAGCGATGCGGCGGTCTGCCTTTGGATCGCGCTCGGTGAAGCTGGTTTCCCCTAATTCTCGCAAGGCCACCACCAGCCAGAGGCCGTTAATGCCCTCATGCGCAAGGCGGTTCAGATACTCGTCTGGGTAGTAGTTGACATCGTCGAGCAGCTCGTCGGTATTGACTGGCCAGCGTTTGACAGGGCTGAAAAAACACCGGCTGATGCGAGTTTTCAGCCACGGTTGGCGCTGGTAGCCGCCGCACGGCAGGAATGGCCCATCAGCAGCCAGCAACATGTCTTCAAAAGCATAAACAGCGCGGCGGATACCCTCGGTGTCATTGGCGGTGATGGTGGCGCCGTGGGCGTTGATAGCGATGGCATACGCTTCATAGCAATCAGTCGGCGCCGCTGTGATGGTGACGGTGTAGGCATTGTCATCTGCGCCAGCGGCCAGCCCGCCTTCGCGCAGCAGGGCGTCCAGGTCGTCATACGCAGTGTCGAGTACGCCCTGTGGGTCGGGGAAAGTGCGTTTGACGCGCACGCCGCCGCTCAAGTCGGCTTCGCCGTCCCGGGCAACGAGCCGTTCCCGGCGCAGAAGGCGAGGCGCTGGTTTCTGCAAGTCGTCGACAAACGTCCAGGCCGAGTCTGGCGGTGGCGGCGGCCAGGCTGCCAAAAGCTGTTCGACGGTTGCATAAGTACGCTTTTCTGAAGGCGTAACAGACTGTTTGGTCATGACATCATCGTCCTCTATCTTGATTGTCGATATCATCGTTTGCCAGCAATCTGATGGCGCTGGCTGGCCGAGGCGTCTTTAGGGCTTGACCAAATCGGGCTTGGCATGGTCAAAAGCCGCGACAGCGCTGAAGCGCACTATCTGCCGGTGCGGCCGCCGTTCTGTCAGAAACAACGGGCGCGATTGGGCGGCAAAGCCGATGCCGACCAACTTCAACGGCCATTGCAAGCTGTCCGAGCCACGCTTGAACGTGCCATCAGCGGCGACGCTCCCGTATTCCCAGAGGTTGGCCACCGTACCGGTGGATAAATCAAGAATGGACGACTGCCCCGTAATGGGCAAGCTGACGAAATTCCAACCGTCAAAGCAAAGTGACACTCGGCCACTATAGTCAAACACATCGGCGTTGTGAATACGGGTGCCGCAGGAAACACGCCGCTGACCAGCAGCGTCCTCAATAATCCAATAGACCTGCCCCCAGCCAGAATTGCCCTTGACAAACATGCCGAGGGAATGCGGCTCGCCGGACAGCTCCACCGGCGTCCGCAATTCCAGCGCGGCATATTCCCAGAACACGGTTGGCAGGGACAAATCAGGCCGAATCAGTTCCAGTTCCAGGCAGGTTCCCTGCTCGTCGTCCTGGACTTGCCGCAGGGCGTAGTCGCCCCGGGTGCGATAAGGCATGTAGAGCCCGGTCGTCCGTTCCAGGAGCGGCTCGGCAGCGCCGGCCAGTCGCCATTCGTCGACGTTGTCAAGGCGTTTGACCATGACCGCATCCGCTGGCGGCTGGTCGTCCGGATAGCCGCGATGGCCGCAGGCGATGGCTTGGATTGCTGGCGCAGCCGACAGGATGTACGTTGCCGCCGTGCCCGCCGTCAACGTCAGCCGGTTTCCTGGCTCGCGCCTAAGGGGATTGGGCCGATTTTCAGCCGACCGGCCATAGAGGTCGAAAATCTGGAGAGGTGCGCCGTTGGTGGTCAACGTCAGCACCGCCGTTCCCCGCGAAGTCCACAAAGCCGTGACTACGTCGCCGTCGCGCCGAGTGAATTCCTGGGCATAGACAGACTCCGAACCAGTCGGAATGGCTTTGCGTCCGACCACCTGGTCAAGCATCTTGGTGGCAAAGGCGACTGCCACGTACGACTTTTTTGGATACGTGTACGGTGCCCGTGTGCACAGCCCGGTCGAACCCCAAAAGGAATTGGCATAGCTGTTGCCAACGTCGAACATGATGCCGATGAAGATGTCACGGAAGCCCCAGGCCTGGGAGAGCAGAAGGTCGCGCACATACCACTCGGCCTGGCGGTCGGCGCCAATCAGGGCGTCCATGCGGTAATTACATTCAAAGCAGGCGTTCAGACCCCATTGACAGCCAAACGCACGAACTGTCTGTAACATCAAGTCGCCTGCTTGCAAAGACGCCTCCCACTGTCGCTCCGGCAGCGCATCGCGGCCAACGACTTCCAGCCCGACATAATCGGCATACTCTTCTGGGAAGCCGCCGCGCAGAACTTCCGCCACCAATTCCGTTGAAGCGAGCGAATTGCCGATCGTGATATTCAGCTGTGGGAAATTTTCCCGCAGGGTCTGGCCGACGCGGAGGGCAAAGGCGAGGCGCTTGTCTGCATTTGGCCAAGCGTCTTCCGGCTGCGGTTTCCGGCCAATCAGCTCCGGGGCGATTTGATAAACTGACGGGGCGTGTTCATGGAAGATCATCGCGTTGCGCACACTCGGGTATTTTTTCAGGCTGTTTTGAACGGACGTGATGATGTCCTCCTTGGTGGCGTTGAGGTCACGCGGCAGTCTCACGCAGGGCGCTCCCAGTTTCCAGGGCGCCATCTCGACCTCAGAGAGATAAGCGCCTTGCGCGCGCCGCATGCCGGCCCGGAGAAACAACGGGCCGACATCTTCGATCTTGGCCGGGGTGTAGTGCGCTCCGCCATACCACCAGCTGCCGTAGGGCGAATCAGCCAGGCCGGCCTGGCGCGTGTCCTCGCCCAACAAGGCAAAAGACGCATGGTGTGTCAACAACTGGCGCGTTCCCGACCACAAGCTGATGACGATTTCATACCAACCAAGCTCAGGCTGCGCCAGGTTCAGAGTATGCTCAGACGCTGTGTCGCCCGGCACGTCGCGCTTACCGTCTCCGACGACCTGCCCCTCTGCCGAACGAATCTGCCAGCGCAGCTGATAGTCTCCGGGGTGCTGCGGCCGCACAGCGACGATGAGTTCCGGGGTCTCGTCAGGCTGGAATATATTGCCGACCTGGACTGGCCGCACTTCCATCTCCCCCGGCGAGATTTCCAAGGTCAGGCCAAAGACCTGCACAGCGCTGACTTTCGTGGGATCAGGCAAATGGCGCGTATCCCCGAATGGCATACGACGCTGGTTAGGCCGGCCGGATAATTCGAAATCGAGGTAGCGCCCCTTTCGCAAGGCATGCGAAGCGCGCCGGTCGGTGAAGATGATATCCTGGATGTCGCCGCTGGCCAGAGGCACCTCGAGAAGCAGCAATGGCCGTTCACGGCCGCCGATGGTCACAGCGCCGACGACCTGGGCGGTTGACATATCTTCCACCAAGGTGTTGGCTAGACTGGCATAGCTGCGGTCGACGTATTTCTGGCCAGGGATGCGATTAAAGCGCGTCAAGCGGGCATTGAAGCAGGCGTCTTTGCCCGAGGCGTCATCCAGGGCGAACAGCACCCAGGCCCGGCTGTACTGGGCAGCCGGAACCGTGAAAATGAACGAGGATGGCGTGTCTGCTAAGCTGACGGTCGCATCGCCATTTTTGGTCTGCTGCGCTGTCAAGCCGAGATCAAGGCCAACGGAACTCACGAAGGGAAAAGGCGGCAGCACTGCCGCGGCGTCCGGCTTGAGATTGAGGACAGCTTCTCCGCCCCAAACCGCACCAGGGCGGCCTTTGCCAGCAAGATCAATCGGCGCCATGCTGGCGTCTTGGCCGCCAGGCCTGCATTCGACAAGCGTGTCTGTGACATCACCGCTGACAGCAATCAATGGCGCCTTGGCTGCCAGGGTGCCGATGTAGGAGCCATTCAGCCAGGCTTCGATGCCGATGGCCGTCTGTCGGAAGGCCAGTGTGTATGGTTTCCCCAAGATCGCATCAGCCTCGCCCCAGGCTGCCAAACGCGCGGCTGTTGATTTCTGGCCAGGGCTGAATTCTCCTGGCCGCATCCGATAGCGGGCGTTGAACGGCTGCACGTCAATGCCCGCCATGGGCAGGATGGTGTCGCTGGCCTGGCCAGCTTCCCGGAAACGATCGTCAAACACGGACAGCACAACGCCCTGCGCTGTTCCGTCACCAAAATGCAGACCGATGGCCTTAGGTTCAGCCGACACGCTCAGACGCAACCGCGTCTCCCAGGTGCGCTCCGGGATTCGCACTGCCTGGTCTGGTACGCCGGCATTGACGCCAGACACAGTCAGGGTGATATTCCGAAACGCCAGAAAAGGTGCCTTGGTTGATGAAAAGCCCCAAATTCCCACCTGGACAAAGGCCGTTCCCGGCCGCCACTTGTTCCGGTGGTTGCCAGGCGCTGCGCCTTGGATGGTTCCGGTTACAACGGTCCAATCCTCAGGAATCGGCTGCATGAACGCCCCGGCGTACAAATACGGACTATCCTCATGCGCGCGAATCTTGATGCCGGCAGCGGCTGCCATGCCAACCGCCTCCTTCAGAGTCACTTCCCACACATCGTCAGACACCTGCTTCGCGCACGTCACCGGGGCGCGGCGGTTGACATGACGGTTCGGGAGATCAGACAAATCGTCCTGCACATGGAAAACGATATGATGATGCGGCAGGATTTTGGCTCCATTCCGGACTTTCAGAACCGTGTCCTCCGGCTGGCAGGCTGCGGCCAGTTCCGTGGCTGTGCCAGGCCTGACATTGACATGGATGCCGTCCAGGCGCCGCATGTAACGGTCATACGTAATCAGCGCAAAGCAAAATTTCGCATTGTCATCAGCATCGGGCAGGCGTTTGAATTCGCCAGTCAAGACGGTCTTCCCCTCGGGGTTGATCGCAATCAAATCCGTGGTTGCATAGAGTTCGCCGTTGCCTCTGACCGCGCAGACGCCATCGGCGCCGAAACTGTCTCGGCGGGATGGCGCCCAATCCCCAGGGGCAGAAAAGGCATGCGTCGGCGCCTCCTGGGCAACTCCATGAATGGCCATAGCAGCCAACATCGTCCATACAAGATAATGCTTCATAGCGATAAACTTCCTCTTGGCGGCAGCGACAGCAGATCAAACGACTACCAAGCCTCGGAAAGGGACACCCAAGACGCCGACAAGGGATAATATGCCCCACAATGCACGCTTTCCCAATTCGGGTTCCAGGCAAAAAGCCACGAAAAGACTTGAAAAAGCTGCCTAAATAGCATATACTGTAATTATGCAGAATCGATGACGAATGCATAGTTTCAGCCTACTGCAAGGGATTGACCTCACGAGCTGGTGATGCTCCCAGCACGCCTGTTTGCTTTCAAACGAGGCCATCCGCCTTTCATCTCATTCGTGCGTTCACCGTCATCCCTTATCCAAAACGTCGAGGCAAGAGTCATGCCCCATCAAAAGCGTCCCTTGTTTATATCAACCATACATTGAGGTTGCGGCCTAAACAGCCTAAACCCAAAACGCTCGGAATTATTTGCGTTGTTGCATTAATTCCTAAATTCTCGTTAATGTGCGAAGTTTTGTGATGAACACTTGTAGTTTCCGACCGAAACCATGACATTTCCAATGACGTTCATCC
>MWEG01000085.1 GCA_002070945.1 Lentisphaerae bacterium ADurb.Bin082 | reverse complement strand
CACCGTCAAGGTGGCGTCCGGTTCCCGCAGGACAAAGCCGTCCGCCGTCCAATTCCAGAGCGTCGGGCGTGGGGTTGCCAGTGCGGCGGCCTCGGTGCTCAGAGCAGCGCTTCTGGTCTCAAGCGGCGCACCCGGCCGGACGACGGACACCAGACGCCGGACATCGCCCTCCTTCAGTGCGCCGGTATCCTGCTGCCAGGTCAAAATGTTCGGACCAATGCGGTCGACGCGCCCGCCGGCTTCCAATACTGCGAGGGCGTCAATCGAAGTGCTGAGCGTGTATTCCCGGGCATCGCCGGAGGCGTTGAGTTGCAGCCGGAAATCACCGTTTCCAGCGGGAGTCATGCTGTTGATGTAGGATTGCGAGACGAAGCGGTTGTCCAGGCGCGCTGAACCGAGATCGCGGACGGCTGTCACCGTGTCGGCGGCAAGCAGATATTCGCCGCGCTTGGCAAGCCAGGTGCGCTGCCAGTCAAAGCCGTTGAAGTCTTTCACGAACCCAGTCACCCAGCAGTACGGCCCGACGCTGCCCGACGCGATGATGTCGCTGCCGTATGGCTGCTCCAAATCAGCGAGATTGTCCCCAAACGGCGTCAGCGTATTTTCAAAGCCGCGCAACACCGTCACCCCGGCCAGCGTAGCATTGACCAATGCGAAATTGTGCTGCGTCTCGCGGATGCCGTGGTCGTACTTGGTGTCGACCAGGAGGTAATCGCCGCTGCGGTCGGACGTGGAACGATAACTAAGATATTGCAGCTCGGTCTCCTGTGGCGCGTCGGGTTTGGCAGTACGGTAAAAATTCCATTTGCCGAGGTTTTCCCGAATGCTGTCGTGCGGATAAGCCGCAGCCGGCCAGAAGGATTGTCCGAGCCGAAATCCGTCGAGATCAAATACTTTTGTAGAGAACACTCCGGCATTTTTCTTGTTCTGCACTATCTCGACCAGCGCCTGATCCTGAGCGAGATACGCGCCGGTAAGCAAGGTCCACAAACTCGTAAAGCTGTGGTTGCCGTCGTCGTTGCCCGGTCCGAGGTCGGAGAGCAGCGACAGGTTGCGGGCGTAATCGCGCAAGGCAGGATGGTCCACATAGCGGTGTCCCTGCAACAGCGCGTAGTAGAATTGCAATTCCGTGCTGGTGCCCATCCAGAAAAGCGGGATATGTCCATTGATGATCGCCGTATAGAGCGGCTCCATGGCGTTCTTGCCTATGCGCAGCCCTTCGGCGGTGTCAAAAGAGGGATAATCTTTGTGGAGATAACGCGCCGCAGTGTAAGCAAGCAGCGCCTCCCAGCCGTAATGACGGTGGGGGCGCACGGGCTTGTATTCGTCGTAACGCCGGTAGGGACTGTGGTGGTCTTTGCGGGTCAGGCGGTAAACGAGCTGATCGTAAATTTTCTGCGTCACCTGCTGGCGCTCGGCATCGGTGAAGAGCGGATTCTCATCGACCAGGTCCCAGTAGAGAAGCATGAAGGCGCCGCGATAGTGATAGACCTTGACAATCGGCTCGGCGTGGTCATGATATGATTCGTCGTCACGGGCGAAGAGTTCGTCCTTCGTGGCTTCGTCCTTGGGAAAAGCCAGGCGCATGAATTCATCCTTGTAGTAGGGATCGTTGGTGATGTAGAGCATGGCGAGGTTTTTCGCCAGCGAATTCCAGCCGAAGTACCCCTTGTTGCCGTAGCCGGCCGACTCCTCCCAGAGCGGAATATCCTTGACGTCGCGGGCGACTTCATAGTCGGGTGAAAGCGTGACATCCGAAAGGAATCCCAGCGTCAACTCGCCGTGCTTGCCGCCGGTCTTTTCCAAGTGTCCGATCAACTTGTCAACTGCTGCGGCGTCCCCGGTCGCATCGCTGCCTCCGGCGAGGATCACGTTGAACTTGTCGCCAAAGGGATTGTGAAGGCTGCGGACTTCGCTGCCGCCCTTGCCCGGGTAACGCGCATCGAGCAAGGCAAAATGCCGGTTGTAGAGATTGGATACGGTGCGATTGCGGTCGCGGTTGCCGATCACGATCAGATTGCGGTCGAGTTCCTCGGCATTCTCATAAGCCGAATGCGGCAACACCGGCAATTCGCTCCCGGCGAGCCGCTTGAGTGCTTCATTGAGCTTCGCGGCCAGGGCCGCGTCACCGACAATCGCCGCAGCCGGTTTCCCGTCGCGCAAGAGCGCTGTGGCGAGATTCCGATCCTTGACAATGATTTCCGCCTTGCCGAACTGGGAGGCGGGATCAACTTCGTTCTTGGCATCCGGCGCGGCGACCAGCAGGACGCACCACAGCAAACACAGCGGCATTTTGATTTTCATCACTCAACCTTGACTTGAGAGTATCGAGTTCATCTGTCGGTTATTCAGAATTTCCTGCTGTTAAGTAATCTACCATACCCAAAAAGGGAGTCAACCTGAATGCTTGTTAATATGCCGAGTTTTGTAATTAGGTCAGCGATTGATACTTGGAGTTCCGGCAAGCTACTGAGCTAGGCATACCCAGGGTAAGGCATTTTAGTGGACAGTGGACAATGGATGTTATTTATCAGCCTGATTGCAAAACATCAAATCCATGTTAATTTTTTCTTGCGCTTGAATCTTCAAAATCAGAAAAACTATGAGCTTCTCCCAAAACCATGCCCTGAAGGGCATCCCAGAACTGAGCGTCAAGACCTCGGCCGGCCTAAACCTTCGCCTTGTCATAAGGCCGCGTCAACGCCGCCGCGGCCTTCCCGGTTTCCTTCGCATGTCAACCGCTATCCACTCATTCAACCTATTCAACCCTTAGGAGACCTCTCATGGCTGCATCATCCTCGGCTGCCCCGGTTTCAATCGTCCTGGTCGGCATTGGCGGCTATGGCAACACCGCTGTCGACGCCTTGCTGAAAAATCCGCTTAGGCAAGATTGGCAGCTGGTCGGTGTCGTCGATCCGGTGGCTGAGAAAGCCGCCGCCTACGCTGAACTGAAGAGCCTTGGACTGCCCTTTTACAACACTCTGGATGAGTTCTACCAGGTTGGCAAGGCCGATTTGGCCTTCATCTCGTCGCCCATTCAATTTCATGCTCCGCAGACCTGCACGGCCCTGGCGCATGGCACGAATGTGCTCTGTGAAAAACCGGCTTGCGCGACGATTCAGGAAGCTAGGCAGATGGCGGCTGCCCGCGATGCCGCAGGCCGTTTCGCCGCTATCGGCTACCAGTGGTCGTACGCGCAGGCCGTACTGGACTTAAAGGCCGACATCCAGGCCGGACGCCTCGGCCAGCCACGACGCCTGAAGACGATGTGGCTCTGGCCCCGTAACGACGCCTACTACGCCCGCAACAACTGGGCCGGCGCCCGCCAAAGCCCGCAGGGCGACTGGATTCTTGACAGCCCGGCCAGCAACGCCTGCGCACACTACCTGCACAATATGCTGTTTGTGCTGGGACGGGCAGGCCAGGCCGCTGCCGCCCAGCCGCGCTCGGTACAGGCGGAACTGTACCGCGCCAACCCGATCACTAGTTACGACACCGCAGCCATGCGCATCATGACCGACGATGACGTCGAAATCCTCTTCTACACGACCCATGCCGTGTCAAGAAACAGCGGACTCGAACTCATTTATGAATTCGATGAGGCCACGGCCACCTACAATACCAGCAAACACCTGGTCGTGCATTTCAACAACGGCACGGTCAAGGACTACGGCACGCCGGCTGGCCAAACCTACCTGAAATACCGGGACGCCATCGCTACGGTGCAGGGCGAAAAAACCATGGCGTGTACTATCGACTCCGCCACGCCGCACATCATCTGCATCAACGCCGCCGAAAATTCCGTCAACAACGAAATCGCCGAATTCCCTGCTGGCCTAGTCTACAAGATGGGCGTGCCCGGCAGTCAAGTCCGGGTGATGACCGGCCTGACTGAGCGCTTCACGAAGGCGTATCAGTCCAACATCCTGCCTGCCGAACTCGGCGCCTGCTCCTGGGCGCGTCTCGGAAAAATCGTGGACACAACCAGCTACGACGTCTTCTGCGGCTGAACTGCGCTGTGCGGCAATCACCCACTCAGAACATCTCACGGACTCTGACAGTTGAATCTACATTATTGTTAATGTGCGAGACCTGTGACAGGATTTCGCGCATTGCCTGAAGTTTTTCTGTCACGTTTTGGACTTTTCCAAGGCCGATGATGCATTTTCAAGGAGAAGGCCTGATTTTTTTGTATTTTTTGATTTTTTTAACAGCAAAAAAAGACGACAAATCCTCACACCGCCCTATTCTCCCCTGATGACAAGGTTATCGAGCCATGCTTGGGCATCTGACATGGCGGCGCCTGTAATCATATATTTGTCCCCGGTATTGCGAAAGCGAATGCGGCTTGGGCTTTTGAAGGCCGGATCATAGCGCCGCAGGAGTCGCATGTCAAGCGTCGCGATATGCCATTGGCCGTCGTTGACGAGTTCGCCGGCCTGGACGTTGGCGATGCCGTGCGTGTCGTGCCCTGGCGTGGTGCAGAGGAACAGCCAAGTCGCAGGCAAATCCGGCCGAGGATAGAGATTCACCGCGACGCCCCAGGGCGCTCCAGGCGTTATTTTATAGTCGAATTGCAGGATCGGGTAGAGGTCGACATCCCATTTCATAGGGCGGATCTGGATGCACAACGTTCCTTCCATGAGCCGTGCGGGTTCACGGTTGGCAAGCACTTTGGCGAGGCCGCCGAAGCGCCCGAGTTCGCCGACATCACAGATGCCTGAAAAGGTCTCCAGCGGTTCAATTGCTGGGCAATGTCCAATCAAACTGGCGGTAAAAGAAGGGGTCGTTGGCCTGAACGGTTGCCAAGGCAAATTTGCTTTTCAACTCCCTGGCGGCAAAGGCCTCCACGTGTCCGTCAAAGAAAGAGAGATTGGCGCGGTTATTGTGGCGGAAATGGACGCCCGTGGACCTAGTGCTGCCAACTGCGACTTGGTAGTACGTGAGGCCAGGTTCGTTAGAAAAATTGCTGCTATAGCAGATCGAGTCAGACAGCAGCATATATTCCGACGGCCTGGTCATGCTGATCGTGGAGTAATGAATGCGAGCGCCGCCCTTAAACGCATTGCCGTATTCTTTCTCATAGTTCGTTCCGAATGTCGTCGTCTTTATGCCGTAAATTTGGTTAAAGTTTGCCCCCTTCCTCAAGGACGGACAATGAAAACACGGGTCCTTTGTCACCGCATCGCCGTCGCCGCCATTCGCATACTGTATTTCGTATGCCCAATTCCAGCCTTTCGAGCTGCCGGTGCAGTAGCTGATGTTGACAATGCCTTCGTTGGAGTCGGCGTACATCAGCTGCTCAAGAGCCAGCTGCTTCAAGTTGTTGACGCAGGCGATGGCCCTGGCCTTCTCCCGGGCCTTGCTCAAAGCCGGCAACAGCATCGCCGCCAAAATGGCGATTATCGCGATGACCACCAACAACTCAATCAAGGTGAATTGCAGATAAAATGATCTTTTCATGACTACCCTCACTGATGAATAAACAACTCTGGGGAAATCCTCACTAGCTGAAATTCAGGATAAAGTCATATATCTAAAACGAAACTGTAACACAGAATATAGCAACATATTAACGAAAAAACAAGATTAGGGCTGTTAAACTATCAATATTTACAAAAAAAATCAAGCCATACGGGTCTGATGATATAATTCCATTCAGGATGAAAATCATGTCCAAGAATATTCAGGCTAGCCATTTCCTCATCGGTGACTTGGAGTCGCCGAACGCCAAGCCGAACTTTTAAACTAAAGACCACCCCTCCTGTTCACTCTTGGAAGCCCTCAGCAAACCCCTCGCAGGCGAAAATCTTATGATTAGCCTTGGGGAAGGCGTATTTGGGCAGGTCTTCAGCAATCACCCAAGCATGCAGACGCTCGCAGGCGACAACTGGCTCGCCAATCTCGGCCAGGCGACAGCGATACGCATGCATGGTGATGCGAAAATGGCTGTAGGCGTGCTGGATGACGCCGACCAGCGCGCCTATCTCGACAGTCAGGCCGGTTTCTTCGCGCACTTCACGCTCCACGGCCTGCGACGGCGTTTCGCCGGACTCAAGTTTACCGCCCGGAAATTCCCACAGCCCGCCCAACATCTGGTCTTCTGAACGACGCAGAATCAACAACCGTCCACGATAAAAAATCAAGCCGACGGCGACATGCATACGCGGCGTCACCCGGCGTTCCGGCCGGCGTGGATACACAGTCGGCTCGCCAGAGGCAAACGCACGGCAAAATACGCGCAATGGACACTCGTCGCAGAGCGGCTGGCGCGGCAGGCAGACCATGGCGCCGAGGTCCATCTGGGCCTGGTTGAACGCCGAAGGGTCAGGAGTCTGCTGGATGACAGCCAGCAGCCGTTCATAGACGCGGCGACGCGCTGATTGCGAGCTGACATCGCCGTCGTCAGCCAGAAGCCGCGCCTGCACCCGCAGCACATTGCCATCCACGGCAGGATACGGTCGTCCAAAGGCAATGCTGGCAATCGCCGCTGCCGTATAGGGGCCGATTCCGGGCAAGCGCGCCAACTCCGTCGGATCATCGGAAAGTTCGCCGCCATTTTCCATCACCAGCTGCGCGCACGCATGCAGACGACGCGCCCTGGAATAATAGCCCAGCCCTTCCCAGAGCTTCAGGACTGCCTCAATATCAGCCGCTGCCAAGGCTGCAAAATCAGGGAATGCCTGGACAAAACGTTCAAAGTAGGGTATGACGGTCGTCACCTGCGTCTGCTGCAGCATGACTTCGCTGACCAGCACCCGGTAAGGTGTTGGCAGGCTGCGCCAGGGCAGCACCCGCTGGTGTTCACGATACCATGCCAGCATTGACTTGACTGCCGCTGTCTCCAAGGCTGTTTCCTATCACGTCATTTCTGCGCTTGCAGTTTGAGAATGAACTCTATCGCTTGTTCGCGCTTCTGCTCTGCCAAAGTCGCGTCATACTGTTTTTCCACCACCACTTCGACCGGCGCTTTGGCCAGGAAAGCGCGCGCGGCAACAGCGTCAGCCGAATCTCCGACTGCCAGCGTGCGCAGGAGCTCCAGGTAAGCTAAATCAGTCATCCCCTGCCGAAATGCCTCGCTCCGAACCGTTGGAATGGACTCGTCTCCGCTCCGATAGGTGATGCCGCCGCTGGCCACTGTTTTCCAATCCGTCGCCCCGGCCCTGCCATGTGGCGCGTTGCAGAAGACATACAGACCGACCGTCTCAGCATCGACTTCCAGGGCGCGCCAGGCATGCAGGCGGTAATAGCGATACAAATCCTCGCGCAGTGAGGTTGAACAGCTGTAAATGCCGTAAAGCTGTCCAGGCGTTGAGCGTAATTCCCGGGCCAACTCGCGGTACGCCGGGTTCGACAGGTTCCCAGTCCAGATACAATGGTCGTTGATGTATGGCAAAAACCGCCGGATGCTATCCGGAGTATGGTTGAAATTGGGGGCCGCCCAGGTCATACACAGCCTTGCCCCGGGCAGCGTCTCACGCGCAATGCGGCTGACTTCCAAATCGCGTTCGATGTTCTTGCCGTTGGGTTCGTCAATGACTTCAATGACATAGTCGTCCTGGGTGATGCCGTTATCCTGCAGCAATTTATCCAGAGCGAGCAGATTGTTTTTCCAGGCCAGGCACCACTCTGGGGTCATTTCCTTAATCGTCTTAGGCAAATACTGTTGTGCAAACACCGTATAGGCGCTGAAGCCGACCAAAAAACGCGGCCCGCCCTCAATGCCATGCCGTTGGTGCCATTCCAGGCGGGTCTTGATAAATGCCGCCACTTCCGGCAAATCGCCATTCACCAGTTCGCCCTTGTCATTGAAGGTGAATTTCAGCGACCACGGGTTGATCATAACCATGCGTCCACCCAGTTCCGCCTGCATCAGGAATAAATCCTCGGTGTCGCCCGGGCCCATCAGCCACGCTGGCCGGGGCGGCCGTAGCGGCAGGGTTATCGGCAACACGGTCAGTTTGACTGGAAAATCGCGGGCTTGGCCGCGGTATGTCGTCGTTCCTTTAAGGAAGCCGCCGTCGCCGCCCAGGGGAATAATGCGGATAGCACCGGCATATTCTCCTGGGACTACGCCGCGGCAATCGAAGTCTATCCAGACCACGCCGGTTGCGCCGGCGGCAATGGTGACCGCGCTGATCTGGTTCATTTTAGGCAAGGCGTCATAGCGCCCGGCGCCTTGACCACTGTTGTCGTCCTTCATGGCCACCGCTTCCCGCAACGTCACTTGGGATGGCGGGAAACCGCCGCCAAGTCCATGCGTCTCTAAGGCATACATAGTCATTTTTTCGCCAGAATGCAAAAGCACACGGTAGGCGGCAGTCTGAGATGTGCGATTGGTAATCGTCAGCGGCAGGGCCTGGCGTTCATTGACAGCAGCCTTCAACGCTATCGGTTTCTTGTTGTCTAAAACCAAGTTTTCTATCCAGGGTTCCAGCGGCAGACTGTAGTCGCCAGTCACTGGCATCGTTCCCAGCACATACTGCTCCTGGGCAAAACGAAGCTCTTGCTGCTTGCGCCGCAGGTTGCGCCCCATGACAATCAGGGCGCCAATTGGAGCGTCACCGGCAGCGAACTGCTCCCATTCCTGGCTAAGGGCCTCGACCTTCTCCCCCATAGTCGCCAAAATCCGTTGCGCATAATCCTGGCCACTGCCAAAGACCAGCAAGCCATACTGGCTGACTTCATGGAAACCATTGCGCACCGGCGCCCAGGACGTCAACTCGCCTTGACGCTGCCTGCACACATTGAAAGCAATAGCTTCCCCAGCAGCCGGCGTGCCGGTAAAACCGAGTTCACGCAAGGGTATAGCGAAAGTCGCGCGCCAACCGTCCGCCGTCACTTCCGGCATAGCCTGCCAGCTGTCGTATTCCTGGATTTCCCCTGCCCCGTTGCCGCGATACCGACCGCCGCCAGCGCCAAGCACAAACTGCGACAGCAGGCGATCCTTGACGCCCTCGACAGGGCCAAAAAATACCTCAACAACATCGCCTGACCAGACCTTGGTGCCATTATCGCGATTTTCAGCCCGAACCGGCACCGGTGACGGGCAAAACACCTCCAAACGCAGCGTGTCACCCTCATGCCTGAGCGAAAAACGGCTGTCCACGGCCGCTGGCTGGCCGGTCTTGTAGTTGCTGAAGCCGTCCACGTCAACGGTCGGCATGAGCAGGGCCAACACCGCATCAGCGCCAGACTCCTCGTCAGGGCCGGTTGTCGAGCCGAGCGAGGCTTTCTCCTGCACCTGGACATTATCGATGAGCAAGTACTGTCCATCCTGCCAGCGGAAATCCTTGATCTGTCTTGAATCTGCCCACAGCTGGAAATTCAGCGCGGCGCGGCGCGTGTCCGGGCCAGTCCGGAACGTGCCCCGCAGCATGGTCCATTCCGAAGTGACCTTGTAGCCGCCCAGGCTTGTCTTGATATGCGTCAACCCATCGTACGTATTGGTGCTGTCGCCGGTCCAGAGGGACGCTTTGACCCCAGCGTTTGGCACGGTTCCGCGAACTTCAAAGCTGAACTGGTACTGCGTGGAAGGCTTGACCACGAACCCAGGCCGGGGCCCGTCCTTGCCCAGCATCACATTGCCATTCAAACGCCGCACGCCATCGTCAGACACTGCCATTTTCAGCAATTCGAACTTCAGGCACCGGTTCCAAGTCATCTCTTCCGTATGCTGCGATACAGCGAACATGCCTGGCACCCAGTCGGTGCGCACCTCCCCCCCGAAACCAGCCTCGTTAAAGTCGCCATGACAAAGCAAATTCTTGCTGTCTTGCGCTAAAAAAGCCATGCTGGAAAGCATGAAAGCCAAAAAAATCGTTCGCTTCATGGTGAACTCCATTTGTATTGATTTTAAATGGTTCAAAGCACCGATCAGAGGTGATTTTTCTATTATAACACAGGCGTCACGGCTTTGCTAATCCCGAACCAATGGAATATGTTATACAGCCAAAAGATAAAACTCCACCCCAGAGGCGGAAAACTCAAGCCGACGTCGCCTCCCCCCCAAAAAAATCTCAAAAGCAAGAGCAACCATGAAAATCATCGACGCACACAACCACCCTGACTGGCACGGCCATGACCTGGACAAATTTCTCGCCAACATGGACGCGAACAACATTGCCCAGACCTGGCTACTGAGCTGGGAATGTCCGATTCACGAATACAGCAAGGGCTATGCCAAGGCCATTCCAGCCCAGGTCATGGGTTCACAGACCGGCCCCATACCTTTCTCACGCTGCGTCGCCTACCATGAACGCGCCCCGGAACGCTTTGTACTCGGCTACGCCCCAGACCCGCGCCTGCCTCAAGCCTGCGAACAGCTCGAAGCCGCCTATCACATCTACGGCGCCCGCGTCTGCGGCGAAGTCAAGGTACGCATGATGTACGACGACCGCGACGCACTCCGCCTGTTCCGACGCGCCGGCAAACTAAAGATGCCGGTCGTCCTCCACCTGCAAGACGAAATCGGCGACCGCGATGGTGCCTGGCAGGAATGGTGGGGCGGAGACATCGCAACCCTCGAACGAATGCTCCAAGCCTGCCCGGAAACCAACTTCCTGGGGCACGCGCCTGGATTCTGGATTCACATCTCCGGCGACGACTTGTACCGCAAAGCGAGCTACCCGCCCGTGCCCTGCCCAGTCCAGCCAGGCGGAAAAGTCCCGGAACTCCTGCGCCGCTACCCAAATCTCTATTGCGACTGGTCAGCCGGCTCCGGATGCCGCGCCCTCACCCGCGATCCAGTCTTCGCTAAGGAATTCT
Source organism: Lentisphaerae bacterium ADurb.Bin082 (assembly GCA_002070945.1). GTDB lineage: Bacteria > Verrucomicrobiota > Lentisphaeria > Oligosphaerales > Oligosphaeraceae > JAAZKI01. Next base: position 29,875 of record MWEG01000085.1, on the reverse strand, counting down.
TGGACGAATTCCAGGACCGCGTCCTCTATGCGCGCGACTATTTCGACACCCAGCACCGGGACTTCCTCAACAGCCTTGAGCTGTCAGACGCCATTCTCGCAAAGCTTTACCACGCCAACGCCGAAAAGCTGGCACCCCAGCCCTGATTTTAACCGCCCCGCCCCCTTGTTCTCACCCTCAACCCACAAGGTCCTCCCCTCATGCGCCTGACTATTCTTGGTTCTGCCGCTGCCGAAGCCGTCCCTGCCCTCTGGTGCGAATGCGATGTCTGTGCTACCGCCCTCAAGCGCGGTGGCAAAGACATCCGCCGCCGCAGCTGCTATCTCATTGACGATGACACCATGGTCGACTTCGGCCCGGATGCCTTCTGGCAGACGATGCAGTTCAATATCAACCTGCCAGCTCTGCAACGCCTGATCTTCACCCACCCTCACATCGACCACTTGAACCCAGTCGAACTGGGCTGGCGCCGCCGCGGCTACAGCAAAGTCACCAAGCCATTGACAGTCATCGGCCCGCCCACCGTCTTCCTGACCATTATGGCCCAGGTCGCCAACGCTGGCACTGCCTGTGATTTGGCAGATTTGCAACTCCGCCGCGTCGACGTCAGCCACGGCCGGGAAATCACTGACGGCGATATGACCATACTGCCCATCGCCGCCCACCACGCCCCAGGCAAATCACCGCTGATCTATGTCCTCCGTCGCGGCGGCAAAAGCCTGCTTATCGCCAACGACACCGGCTGGCTGACTGACGAGTCCTGGGAAGTGCTGCGCGGCCAAAGCCTGGATGCTGCTGTCATCGAATGTACCTCCAGCCTCATTTTCCCTGACCAACGTAACTATCACATGGGCGCCAACACCACCGTCGCCTTCCGTGACCAATTGCGCGACATCGGCTGCCTCAAGCCAGACGCCATCGTCGTCACCAACCACTTCTCCCACAATGGCAATTCCCTCCACCAGGACCTGGAAGCCTTCTTCACCCCGAAAGGCATCGCCGTGGCCTACGACGGCATGGTCATCACTTTTTGAGTTTGAACTATGACGCTGGCAGCGGCTCAGCAGTGGCCGCTGCCAGGCTTTTTTCCGGTCAGAGCAAAAAGCACGGTCGCGTTGTCTTGTCCATCTGCCCTCCAACACCAAAGCGAGCCATGATTACACACAACCTCGTCTTGAATACGGGCGCAACCCTCATCGTTGATGTTCTTGCCCCCAAGATATTCCGCCTGCGCCTGGATACCTCTGGCCGCTTCCAGCCAGGGGGTCTGGAGCGCTACCGCATCCTCAATTTGGACTGGCCTGACTGCCGCGTCGCCATCAATGCAAACCAGGAGGAGACAACTACCCTGACGACAGATGAGGCGGTTCTGGCCGTCTGCACCGCTGATGGCGCCTGGACCCTCAGTCGGCCTGACGGCGCAGTCATCCTTGAGACTGCCGCCCCGCCGCACGGAGATGATCGCACCGGCTTCAGCCTGGAATTGAAACTCTCCCCCGACGACCAACTCTTTGGCTTTGGCGATGAAACCAGGACCTGCATCAACAAGCGCGGCCATAAGAACGTCATGGCCATCACTAACGTGACCTCCTACACCCCGATTCCCTTCGTGTCCTGCTCGCGTGGATGGGGACTCTACCTCAACACCACCTGGTTCCATCGCTTTGACGCCGGCGCGACCGACCCAAACTGCCTCGCTTTCCACGCCGACCGCGGTATGCTCGAATACTTCCTCTTTGCTGCCGACTCGCCAGCTGAAGCCCTCAAGCTCTATACGTCCGTCACTGGGCCGTCGTACGTCCTGCCCAAGTGGAGCTATGGCATGACCTTTGTCTGCGATGAACGCGAAGTCCGAGCCCGCGACATCCTCTATGAAGCCTACGAATTCCGCCGCCAGGGCATTCCCTGCGATGTGATCGGCCTGGAGCCGGACTGGATGGAAAACCACTATGACTACACCATCGACAAAAAATGGAGCCAGAAGCGCTTCCACATTCCCTTCTGGCTAAAAGGCAAGAACTACGGCACCTTCTGCAGCACCCTGCACCAGATGGGCTTCAAACTCAGCCTCTGGCTCTGCTGCGACTACGACTTGTCCGAATACGAGGAAATGCTCATCCATGACGGCAAACTGCCAAAGCCAATGCCAGCTGAAGATGGCGACGTGGCTGACGATATCATCAAAGACCCGCATTTCCGCCCGCTCAGCATGGACAAATTGACCAAGACAGGCGTGCCGTGGTTCGAACACCTGAAGCAATTCGTCGATGACGGCGCTGACGCCTTCAAGCTCGACGGCGCCAACCAAGTGCTGTATCACCCAGACCGCAAATGGCGCAATGGCATGGACGACGCCGAAATGCACAACCTGTACCCGGTACTCCTCGCCAAACAGATGAACAACGGCTTCACGGAACACACTTCCCGCCGCGTCCAGATTTTCACCCCCAGCGGCCACGCCGCCATCCAGCGCTACGCCGCCATCTGGGCTGGCGACACCGGCGGCGGCGCCAAAACCATCCCGGCTCTCCTCAACCTGGGTCTGTCAGGACAGTCCAACGTCTGCACCGACATGCAAATCTTCGATCTTCCCGGCATCCATTACGGGTTCTTTCAGGCTCTGGCCCAAGGCTTCTCCTGGCATATGTACAATCAGCCCTGGTTCCTGCCGCCAGAACGCTTCGCCGCCTATAAATTTTACGCCAATCTCCGCAATCAGCTGACACCCTACATCTACGCCGCCGCCCACCAAGCCCATCAAACCGGCCTGCCTATCATGCGCACCATGCCCCTGGCCTTCCCGCAGCACCCGGAAGCCAGCCAATGCCTCCAGCAATACATGTTCGGCGACGCCATCCTGGTCAGCGCCTTTACTGACCAGGTCTTCCTCCCCGAAGGCGATTGGTATGACTTCTGGACAGATAACATCATCCGCGGACCAGCCTGGGTCAAGGCGGAATACCCGGCCAACCGCGGCGGCTGCCTGTTCATCAAGGCCGGCGCCATCATCCCCATGCAGGAACCGACCGCATACGTCGGCGTTGCCACCCCGGAATTGCTCACCTGGCATATCTATCCCGGCCCTGACACTGACTACACCCTGTACGAGGACGACGGCATCTCCATGAAATACCGCGACGGAGACATCGCTGTGACTACCGTCACTGGCCGAGCCACCTCCGACGGCTATCATGTCACTATTCAGCCGCGCCGCGGCCGCTACGACGGCATGCCAGCCATTCGCCGACACCGCTTCGTCGCCCATTCCCCAAACGCCGTCGACATTATCACGCCAGCGCCGGAACAGGAAGAAGCAGCCGAAGCCACAGTGAAATTAAAGCGCTGAAAAACACCCCCTTATTAGGGGCTGAATGCTGAATGTTGAATGCTGAATGCTGAATGCTGAGGCGCATTTCATAATTCATAATTCATAATTCATAATTCGTTAGGGGCGAGGGGCGAGAGTGAGCTTGGACTACTCTGTCCACCATGTCCATTCTGTCCACACCGTCCACAGCAGCGGAGCGGCAGAAGCGCTGAAAACATGCTGTCGAGATAGCCATTATCAATGACTGCCCCCTTACCCGAAAACATGAAAAATACGTTAATCCTTTAGATTTTATATCCCAGGGCATGGAAAAAACCATTTCCCGGGATATATTTTTTACTTCACCTGTCGACGCTTGCGACAGTTCCCCCCCTCTGCCCGCTTTAACCAGGGGTGTATGTATTTATCATTCATGACTTCCTTGATTCCATAAAACCACTCCCAACCCAGACAGGTACCAGACATGTTTGATCCCTCTGAAACCGTGTACATCGGTAGCGCTCTGATCCTGATGCTCGCCGGCATGGGCATGACCTTCGTCTTCCTCCTGATTCAAATCTGGTGCACCGAACTGAACTCGAAACTCGCCGCTCGTCTCTCCCATCTTGTGCCTGACCCTGAGCCGAAGAAAAGCAGCAAGCCGGCACCGGCCAAGGCCGCCCCGGCCGCCGATGAGGGCGAAGTCGTCGCCGCCATCGCCGCTGCCATCCATGCCAGCAAACGCTGAGCAAGTAGCGACGCCCTCGAATAATACGTCATCTTTATCCTTCCCAATATTCATCCCCTACCCCATAGACTGAGGACTTCTGTCAATGAAAAAAATCCGCTTCATGGACACGTCGTTCCGCGATGGCTTTCAATCTGTGATTGGCGCCCGCGTGATCACCGCCGACTTCCTGCCTGCCCTGAGGGCGGCCGTAGATGCCGGCATCACTCATCTCGAAGTCGGCGGCGGAGCGCGTTTCCAAAGCCCCTATTTTTACTGCGGCGAAGACGCTTTTGACTCTATGGACCTGATTCGCAAGACGGTCGGCCCGGAGGTCAACCTCCAGACCCTGGCGCGCGGCATCAACGTCGTGGGTCTGTCCTCGCAATCCAGCGACATCATCAACCTGCACGCCAAGCTGTTCAAGAAACACGGTATCACCACTATCCGCAACTTTGACGCCCTCAACGACGTCCGCAACCTCGAATATTCCGGCCGCTGCGTCTACAACAACGGCTTGCAGCACCAGGTGGTCATCACCCTCATGGGCCTGCCGCCCGGCGTCAGCGACACCTATCCCCACAGCGCCAAATTCTATTGCGACCGCTTGGAAGCCATCCTGGAAAACGAGCTGCCGTTCCACAGCGTCTGCTTCAAGGATGCCTCTGGCACCTGCACCCCAAACGTCATCCGCGACACTATCAAGCGCGCCCGCGAAATTCTTGACGCTGCCGGCAAGAAGGACTGCCCGATCGAGATGCACACGCACGACACCGCTGCCATGTCAGTGGCCTGCTACCTGGCTGCTGTCGAAGCCGGCGCTGAAATCATCGACCTGTCCATGAGTCCGATGTCCGGCGGCACTGGCCAGCCTGACATCCTGACTATGTGGCATGCCTTCAAGGGCACGAACTATACCCTTGATATCGACTACGAGAAAATCCTGCGCGCGGAAGACGAATTCGAGAAGGCGATGAGCAAGTACATGCTGCCGCCGGAAGCGAAGGAGACCAACCCCCGCATCACCCTGTCGCCGATGCCCGGCGGCGCCCTCACCGCCAATACCCAGATGATGCGCGATAACAACTGCCTGCATCTCTTCCCGGAAGTCATCAAGGCCATGCGCGAAGTGGTCGAACGCGGCGGCTTCGGCACCTCGGTCACACCCGTCTCCCAATTCTATTTCCAACAGGCATTCGCCAACGTCACCCAAGGTGCTTGGACGAAAATCACCGACGGCTATGGCAAAATGGTGCTGGGATACTTTGGCCGCACCCCGTCAAAGCCTGATCCGGAAATCGTCAAACTGGCAGCTGATCAGCTCAAGATGGCGCCGACGAGCGAAGACCCGCGCCTGCTCAACGATAAAAACGAGAAGCTCGGCATCGCCTACTGCACCGAGCAGCTCAAGCAGAACAACTTGCCCGTCACTGAAGAAAACATCTTCATCGTCGCCTGCTGTGAGGATAAGGGCCTGGCCTTCCTCAAAGGTGATCGTCCTATGGGCTGTCGATTTATCGAAGACACTGCAAAGAACGCCAACTCCACTGAGAAAAAGGACAGAAAGACTAACATGGCTAACAACAACGCTCCTGCCTCCTACACTGTCGTCGTCAATGGCAAGCCGTACCACGTCGATGTCGTCCCTGCCGCTGCTGGTGCCGCCCCGGTCGTGACCAATGTCCAGCCAGCCGCCGCCCCGGTCGCCGCCCCGGCCGCCGCGCGGGCCGCCGCCCCGGCCGCTCCCGCCACTGGCACTGAAATCACTGCCCCGATGCCGGGAACGGTGCTGCGCATCCTCGTCGATGTCGGCCAAGCCGTCAAGAAAGGCGATGACATCCTGGTTCTGGAAGCGATGAAAATGGAGCAGGCTCTGAAGGCGACGGTGGACGGAACGGTCGCTGCCATCAACGTCAGCCAGGGCGATACGGTCGAAGCCGGCGAAGTGGTCGCAATCATCTAAACCCTCTCAGCTCCCCAGGCCGCAGTTCGGCCAAGGCACTATGGCTGCAGGGGATAAAACCGTCGACGGCACATCTCCAACATGATGAACGACGGCTGGGCGCCCGCCTTTTTCACTGCCATTGCACCAGGGGGGAATTCCCCATTAGGAGAAATTATATGCTGAAGAAAATAACCACGCTTCTGGGCCTCGTCGCCCTATTCGGCGGCATCCTCCTGAACGCCCAGGAGAACCAGGCAGCCGCCAAAGCCGACCAGGCGAAAGAATTTGTCACCGCCTGCGCCAGCCTCGACTGCAAAGCGACCTGCCCGCAGCAATCTGCTATTGCGACGTTCAAGGACGAATTCCAAGTCGCCGACATGAACCTGAAGAGCAATGACGGCGTCTTCGAGACGGTGCAGGATCCAGAGACCGGCATCGTCCAATGCAAATACGTCTGGCAGACCTCGGCCGTCGTCTACCAGCTGTCCATGCGGCAAGACCAGGACGTCGTCTCCGGCCGCCCGCTGTGCATCCTGAAAATCAACTCTGCCAGTGGCGACGCCAAGGGGACGGTGCCGAACCGCTCCAAGGCCGAAGTCAAGGCCGGAGTGGCCGCCAAAATTTTGAAAGTCAACTTTGCCGAAGGTGAAACCATCCAGCCCGGCGAGGTAATCTACGAATTCGTGCCCCAGGTGATTTCGCATGACTCGGTCACCGCCAGCGCCACGCACGCCTTGAGTGTTAAGGACATGATGGTGAAGCTGTGGGAAAGCACCGGCATCTATTCCTTCATCCAGCAGACTAAGCTGGAATGGACGCTTGGCATCGGCAAGGCGATCATGATTTGCGTCGGCCTTCTCCTTATCTACCTGGCGATTGTCAAGGGCTTCGAACCCCTGCTGCTGCTGCCGATCGGCTTTGGCGCCATTATGAGCAATATCCCCCTGGCTGAAATCGCTGCGCCTGACGGCATCTTGGGCATTCTCTTCCAGGGCGTCAACCTCGGTATCTATCCGTTGCTGATCTTCCTTGGCATCGGCGCGATGACCGACTTCGGGCCGCTCATCGCCAATCCCAAGACCGCCCTGCTCGGCGGCGCTGCCCAGCTCGGCATCTTCGTCGCCCTGCTCGGTGCCGTACTCATCACTGTCTTCACTCCGGAACACATCATCAACTTCAGCATCAAGGACGCTGCCTCCATCGGCATCATCGGCGGCGCGGATGGCCCGACTGCCATCTTCCTGTCCAGCCGCCTGTCCCCGAACCTGCTGGGTTCCATTGCAGTCGCGGCCTACTCCTACATGGCGCTGGTGCCCATCATCCAGCCGCCCATCATCCGCATGCTCACGACCCCAGAGGAACGCAAAATCCGCATGAGCCAGCTGCGCAAAGTCAGCAAGCTCGAAAAGATTTTATTCCCCATCATGATCACGTTGCTTTGCTGCCTGCTGCTGCCCTCGGCCGCGCCGTTGATCAGCATGTTGATGCTCGGCAACCTGATGCGCGAATCCATGTGCGTCGACCGCCTGAGCGACACCGCCCAGAACGCCCTCATCAACATCGTCACCATCTTCCTCGGACTCTCGGTGGGTTCCAAACTGTCAGCTGACAAGTTCCTCAACTTTGAGACGCTTGGCATCCTGCTCCTCGGCCTGGTGGCCTTTGCAGTCGGCACGGCGGGCGGCGTCCTGATGGGCAAGGCGATGTGCCGACTCAGCGGCGGCAAGATCAACCCAATGATTGGCGCTGCTGGCGTGTCGGCTGTGCCGATGGCTGCCCGCGTCGTCAACAAAATCGGCCTGGAAGAAGACCCGCAGAATTTCCTGCTCATGCACGCCATGGGTCCGAATGTCTCTGGCGTCATCGGCTCGGCCGTTGCCGCCGGCGTCCTGCTCTGCGCCCTCGGCTGACCCTTCCGCCTCGTCGGCCGACAATTCTATCCATCTGGGCGTGCCCTCCCTCAACCGGCGGGCACGCCCTTTTTTGCAATTTCAGCCATGACCACCAGCCCTCGCCAGCAACACCTGATCGCGGCTGTCCGCAGCAAGAATGACCTCAACAAGGTCATTCGCACCAGCATCCAGAACGTCTTCATCTTGTCCAGCGATCTCTGCCAGCTGGAAGACCAATGCCGCACCCTGCACCGCGCCGGCAAAAATGTCTTCCTGCATCTTGACTTGATCGACGGGCTGAAGGGCGACGCCAGCGGCATCCGCTTTGCCTCCCAGCATTTCAAGATCACTGGCATCATCAGCACGAAGCCCCACTGCGTCAAGCTGGCCAAGGAGGCTGGGCTGCTCGCCATCCTACGCGTCTTCATCCTTGATTCATCGGCCCTGAAAACCGGCGCCCAGAACGCCCAGCTCTGCCGCCCAGACTTCGTCGAGGTGCTGCCAGGACTGTCCCCGAAAATCATCCGTCTGGCCCTGAAGACGTTCACCGCGCCCCTGATCGCTGGCGGCCTGATCCAGGAAAAAGACGACATGACCGAAGCGATCGCTGCTGGCGCTGCCGCCGTGTCAACCAGCAACTGGAACCTCTGGGAAAATCCAGAACTGTAAAGACGACAACACGCTTCTGCGGCTGTTTCACGCCCCGCCTGTGGACTTCGCTCGTTCCGCAACTACAGTAATCTCCGTCCATACATCTGACTACTCTCTCCTCCCGCTTCTCGCTTTCAATCAGGACAGACCATGAATCTCGGCATCATCGGACTGCCGCAAGTCGGCAAAAAAACTGTCTTCCAGCTTCTCACCGGCATTGCCGCTGACAAAGCTCCATCCAAAGACGGCATCATCCACGGCGTCGCCCAAGTCCGCGACCCGCGCATTGATGTGCTGAGCAATATGTTCAAGCCGAAACGAACGAAATACGCAGAATTCGAAGTCGCACTGCCGCCAGACATCAAGCCAGACAGCGCCCGCTCAGCCGCCTGGCTGGACCCAATCCGACGCACCGACGCTATCGTCCACGTAGTTCGCGCCTTTGAGGCCGAACACGTGTTCCACATCCTCAATGATGTCAATCCCAGCCGAGACATCGAAACCGTTGACCTGGAATTCCTGTTCGCTGACCTGGCCATGACCGAATTGCGGCTGGAACGCATCAACAAGGAAATGCGCATCAAGCCGTCCCCCCAAAAAGAGAAAGAAAAGGACGTCATCAGCCGTTGCCACGCCCAACTGGAAGCGGAAAAGCCGCTGCGCAACCTGGAATTCTCCGAAGAGGAAATAAAGCTGATCCGGTCGTTGCAATTTCTAACTCTCAAGCCAATGGTGACGGTCATCAACGTCGGTGAAGACATTGCCGCCGAAGAAAGGAAATTCGCCGAGCTTGCCTCTGCTCTGCAACAGCGCGGGGACACGGTTGTGTTCCTGAGCGCCGCTATTGAGCAAGAACTGGCGGAAATGACAGAAGACGAACGCGCTGATTTCATGGCGGAACTCGGCCTGACCGAGCCGGCCGCCCACCGCCTGTCCCGCTCAGCCTGCCAGTGCCTTGGCCTAATCAACTTCTTCACCTGCGGCCCAGACGAAGTCCGCGCCTGGCCAATCACCAATGGCGCCACCGCACCGGAAGCAGCAGGGAAAATCCATTCGGACCTTGAGCGCGGCTTCATCCGCGCCGAAACCATCACCTACGAAGCCCTGGTCGCCGCAGGCTCGGAAAAAGCCGCCAAAGAAGCCAAACTCTATAAACTCAACGGCAAAGACTACGTCGTCAAAGACGGCGATGTGATCGAAATCAGATTCAATGTCTAAAGCATTTTCCGGCCTTGATGCTCGCACACTCTGCATGGACTGTGCGCCTTCCTGGCCTTGACGACGCCTTCTCCCTTTTCTAACACCTTCCTCCCTATCTACAGCCATGCGTTTGTCACCACGTCCATTTATTTATGTCATTGCAGCGCTTGCCTGCGCCTGGTTCATCCATCGTCACTCGCCATCGCGCCAGAATGCTGGCCAGAGCGCATCTGACGCTGCTTCAGCCCCAGCGCCGCAGCCAGCCCGGCTGGCGCCAGTCGTCAAGGACGCCTCGCTGGGCAATCCCTCGACAAAACGCCTGCCCATGCTCGTCATCCTCAGCGACAATGAATCAACCCTCCCGTCCGACGACCTGCGCACCAGGTTGCAAGAATTCTGCAACGTCATCCACGTCGAAACTACGGACGACACCCGGCGGCATTTCAAGGCCGACCGCATCCCGGTCGCCATACTCTTTAATGTGGACAGCGAGGAAATCGGCCGATGCGAGCATCCCTGGACAATAGGCGACCTGGAAGCGCTTGCCCGCTCCGCCAGCGTCGAAGCCAAGGAGACGCCGCCAGAGCCGACTGACACCCAGCCAGCCGAACCAGCGAGTCCTTGATAAACAGAACTGCCGACACACCTCCGTCGGCATGTTCCCAAACGCCTTGTAGCGCCGCGCCCATAGACGCCCACACCTGCCCACTCTGTTCTCCATGATCGCTCCGCACAACGATCCGACGAGTCGACAACGCATCCTCGGCCTTCCGCAACGGCTGCTGGGACAGTGGCGTCAGCAGGCCTCGAACAGCGGCCTGAATGACGACATCATCAACGGACGTGGCGGCACCCGCACTGTCTTTCGCCTGGCCTGGCCCAGCATCTTCGAAATGGTCATGGTCACCATGGTCCAGTACGTCGACACCGCCATGGTCGGCCGGCTCGGCGCTTCGTCCATGGCCGCCGTTGGCCTCAGCATGCCCATGACTTGGATCATCAATGGCTGCATGATGGCCGTCAGCGTTGGCGCCACTGTGCTCGTCGCCCGCCATGTGGGCGCACGTCAATCCTCCAAGGCCTCGGCAGTCGCCCGCCAAGCTATTATCATGGGCGCGGCCCTCGGCGTGGTCGGCACTATCTTCCTTCTCCTGGCCGGCAACACTATTCCGACGTTGCTCGGTGCCCAGCCGGAATTCCACCAGGACGCTGCCACCTATATCCGGATTTTCGGCTGCGGGCTGGTTCCCCACTTCACTGCCATCATCCTGTCGGGCGTCTTTCGAGGCACGGGCGACACCCGCACGCCCATGCTGTCCAACATCGTCATCAACATCGTCAACATCGTCGGCAACTTCTTTCTCATCTTCCCCACCCGCGACACGACTTGGTTCGGCGTTACCCTGCACATTCCCGGCGCTGGCTGGGGCGTTGCTGGCGCAGCCACCGCCACCGCCTTCGCGTCCTTGGTTTCCGGCGCCATGTTGTTCGTGATTCTGCTGCGAAAGCGAAGCAACCCGGCCCACATCACCTTGCGGCAATCGTATCAGCCCAACGGCGTCATCATCCGGCAGATACTGACCGTCGGCATCCCCACAGCCATGGAACGGCTGGTCATCTCGGTTGGACAGGCTTTCTTCATCCGCCTGGTCGCGACCCAGGGCACCACCGCCCTCGCCGCCCACCATCTGGCCGTTGTCGCTGAATCCTTATGCTACATGCCCACTTGGGGTTTCTCCATCGCCGCCACTACCTTAGTCGGCCAATGCCTCGGTGCCAAGCGCCCTGAATTCGCCCGACGCCATGCCAACAACGCCCTCCGCGCCGGCATCATCACCATGACCGTCGCCGCCATCGTTCTCTTTGCTATCCCCGGCACGTTGATGCGCTTCTTCACCGACGATCCTGACGTACTCGCCATCGGCGTCGACCTGCTCCGCATCATCGCATTCGCCCAGCCGGCGACTGCCTTCATGATCGTGCTGACCGGTGCGCTGCGCGGTGCCGGCGACACCAAGTGGCCCTTCTACATCTCCATCGTCGGCATGTGGGGTGTGCGCATCTCCACCTGCTATGTCATCCTGCATGGATTTGGCTGGGGCGTCCGCGGCGCCTGGTTGAGCATGCTGGTCGACCTCTGCCTGCGCGGCTTTCTCTTCTATGCCCGCTGGCGCTCCAACCGTTGGATGCACGCAATGAAAGGAAACACCTGACTATGTTAATGAAACACCGGCGTCCCAGGCTCTGGAATTGGCTAAATCTGCAAATCGTGCTATGGTTATGTATGGCCTTCTACACCACTCATAGGAGCATTGCCATGAACAAACAACCTACCGTCCGCCAGCCGGCCGTTGCCGGCACCTTCTATCCCGCCTCCGCAACTGAATTGCAGGCGGAAGTCCAACGTTTTCTCAAGGATGCTGCCTTGCCAGAGCTGCCCGCGCCGGTGGTCGCGGTCATGGCGCCGCACGCAGGCTACGTGTTCTCCGCGCAGGTCGCTGCCCCGGCCTACCTGGCCATGGCCAAGGCCGATTTTGAAACCATCGTCATCATCGGCCATGACTTTGGCAGACAGGCACGAGGTATCACCGCTATCCTCGCCGACTATGACGCCTATGCAACGCCGCTCGGCCCAGTAGCGGTTGACACAGAACTCGGGCAGCGCCTGCAAGCCGCCCTGCCCACTGTCATCGTCCACAACGGCGTCCATGCCCGCGAGCATACCATCGAAGTCCACCTGCCCTTTGTGAAAACGCTGAAGCCGGAGGCCAAAATCCTGCCGGTGCTTTTTGGCGAAGCCACTCCTGCTAACTGCCGCGCTTTTGCCCGAGCCTTGCAAACGGCCGCTGGCGCCAAGAAAATCATGATTATGGCCAGCACGGACCTCTGCCACTATCCCTCCGCGAACGACGCCCGGGAACTCGACGCAAAAACGACGGCCATTATCGCTGATCTCGACCTGGAAGGACTCTGCCAACGCCAGGCCGGCAAGGGCGTTGACAAGCCCAACACCGACACCCCAATCTGCTCTGCTGGCGGCGTCGGCGTCGCCATCGCTTGGATGGAAAACTACACCGGGGCGACCGTCAAGCTGTTAGCTCAAGCCAACTCTGGCGATGTGCGTGGCGGCGACCGTTCCCGAGTGGTCGGCTATGCCTCCGCAGCCTTTTTCGGCCAGGCCAAAGCCACTTCTCCGCAGCAGTCCCAGTCGACAGCGCATCCCGAACCTGTCGGCGCTGATTTCACCCTTTCGCCAACAGCCTGCAAGGAACTGCTCTCGCTGGCGCGCCAACGCCTGACTGCCGCCTTGAACAAAGAGCTGTGGAAATACAAACCACCGGCCGAGCTTCCTGAACTTGCGGAGCAGGCTGCGGCCTTCGTCACCCTGACCAAGCAAGGACGGCTGCGCGGCTGCATCGGCTCCACCGTGGCGCACGCCCCCTTGTGGCGGTCCGTGCATGACATGGCCTACGCCGCCGCTTTCGAAGACCCGCGCTTCCCTAACCTCACAGCTGCCGAACTGCCAGACGTGCGCATCGAAATCTCCGTGCTGTCGCCGATGCGACCAGCGTCATCTGCGGCCGAGATCGTCCCAGGCAAGCACGGCGTCATGGTGCGCCGCGGTGGCCGCAGTGGACTCTTCCTGCCCCAAGTCTGGGAGCAAATCCCCAACCGCGACCAATTCCTGAGCATCCTCTGCCAGGAAAAGGCCGGCCTGCCCCCAGACGCATGGAAAGACAAGGAAACAACCCTGCTCATTTTCACCGTGTTCGCGTTTGAAGAAGAAAAGTAAAAGGAAATACATCATGCGCAATGGGAAATACGGCTGCGCTGTCTGGGGCTGCGGCTGGGTCGCCAGCGGCCACATCAATGCCTATCTGAAGCATCCCGCCTGTGAAATCGTTGGCTTAGGCAGCCGCTCCCTGGCCAGCGTCGAGGCCAAGCAGCGCGAATTTGGCCTTCAATGCCGCGTTTATGACGACTTCGATCAGATTCTCAACGATCCGTCGGTTGACATCATCTCCATCTGCACCCCGAACAACCAACACGCCAGCGAAGCCATCCGCGCTGCCCAGGCTGGCAAGCACATCTTTGTCGAAAAGCCCATGGTCATCAAGGCGGACGACATCCCGGTCATGCTTGACGCTGCCGCCTCCAACCGCGTCCGCAGCTTAGTCGCCTTCATTCTCCGCTTCAAGCCACTCGTCAAGTTGCAGAAGAAACTGGTCAGCGAAGGCGAACTCGGCAAGGTCTTCATGGCCAATGTCGACTACTGGTTTGGCCGGGAGCGCAAAGGCTGGATGAAGCACAAGGAGCAGACCGGCGGCGCCTTCATCCTCGCTGGCTGCCACTCTGTGGACATGGCCAGGTACATCTTAGACAGCGACATCGTCGAAGTCACCGCAGCCAACGCCATGGTCGGCGACTACTATGAATACCCGCCCGTGGAAACCGCCCAAGTGAAATTCGCCAATGGCGCACTCGGCGTCTTCACTTGCTCGCTCGTCGGCGACGTCCCCTATACCGCCAACCTCAGCATCCTTGGCGAATACGGCACCATCGTCAACGACCAGTTCTATCTCCGAAGATTCGCCGGCCAGAAGAACTTCTTCACCCTCGACACTGGCACCAAGCAGTCTGGCGACGTTTACGACCACCCCTTCCCGGAAATGGTCGAACATCTGATCGAATGCATCCGCGAGGACAAGGAATCTCCGCACAACTTGCAATCGGCTGTCAACAGCCACCTGGCTTGCATTGCCATCTGCACAAGCGCCCAGCAAAACGGCCGAAAAATCGTCATCGAAGGCAGCCGACTGCTTTATCCATGACCACCTTATTTGACCATGCCCGCGAAAAAAAAATGCGCCACGAGCAGCCGTTGGCGGCCCGCATGCGTCCGCGCACTTTAGAGGAGTACATCGGGCAGGAGCATATCCTGGCGCCAGGTCGACTGCTACGCCGCGCCATTCAGGCTGACCAGATGTCGTCACTGATCTTCTACGGCCCGCCTGGCACCGGCAAAACCACCCTCGCCGCAGTCATCGCCAACACCACCAAAAGCACCTTCGTCACCCTTAACGCCGTCATGGCCGGCATCGCTGACCTGCGCGAGATCACCACGGCAGCCCAGCGCCGCCTGGGCGAATACGGCCAGCGTACCATCCTCTTCATCGACGAAGTCCACCGCTGGAACAAAGCCCAGCAGGACGCCCTTCTGCCCTGGGTGGAAAATGGCACCGTCATCCTGATCGGAGCAACCACCGAAAACCCCTACTTCACGGTCAACCGCGCCCTGGTCAGCCGGAGTCGAATCTTCCAGCTTAAGCCGCTGGACAACAATAATATCCGTGATATCATCCGCAGCGCCATGCTCGACCCTGAACGCGGCTATGGCCAACGTCGACTGACCATTGACGATGACGCCCTGGAACACCTCGCTGACATTGCCAACGGCGACGCTCGCGCCGCCCTCAATGCCCTGGAGCTGGCCGTAGAAACTACGCCGCCTGACCAGGATGGCGTCATCCATATCACCATGGCCGTGGCCGAGGAATCCATCCAGCGCCGTGCCGTGCTGTACGATAAGGAAGGCGACTGCCATTTCGACACTATCAGCGCCTTCATCAAATCCATGCGCGGCTCTGACCCTGACGCCGCCTTCTACTGGCTGGCGAAAATGGTCTATGCCGGCGAAGACCCGCGCTTCATCTTCCGCCGCATGACTATCTTTGCCAGCGAAGACATCGGCATGGCTGACCCGCACGCCCTGGCATTCGTCATCGCCGCTGCCGAGGCCTTTGACCGCGTCGGCCTGCCAGAAGGCCACTACCCGCTCGCCCACGCCGCCCTCTACTGCGCCACTGCCCCTAAATCAAACTCGGTCATGGGCTTCTTCGACGCCCTCAAGCTGGTTGGCGACGAACGCGAGGCCGAAGTGCCCAACCACCTCAAAGACGCCAGCCGCGACCAAGAGGGCTTTGGGCACGGCGTCGGCTATCGGTACCCGCACGCCTACCGCGATCACTGGGTCGCCCAGCAATACCTGCCGTCCACGCTGCAAGGAAAGATATTCTATGAGCCAGGCCACATCGGCTATGAGCAAACCCTGGCCGAAACCGTCCGCCAACGGCGCGAACTGCAACTGGCAGCCGTCCGAGAACAAAACCAAAGCCTGGCGCCGCCGGAAATTCTTACCTTCAGCCCAGCGGACAAGGCAGCGGAAAAATGGCTGGCGCGAGCGGCCGACACCCTGAGTTCCGACTTGGCCGCCATCCGCGAAACCCTCTTTGCCAGCCGCCCATTTCAGCGCCACGACCTCATTCTGGACATCACCGCTGACGCCGGAGTCTTCACCTGGGAAGCCCTGCGGCGAGTCCCTGAAGGCGGCGTGTTCGCCCTGGTCGCTTCTGAGGCCGCAGGCCAGCAGCTCCTTGACCAGGCAGAAAGCCTACCGCTGCTGCGCCGCCCAATCATCTTAGTCGGAACGCCGGAGCAGCTGCCGGAATTGCTTGCCAAGCATGACAGTGACATCCGTTTCGACTTCATTGTCGGCCGCAATCTCTTGTCCCGCGCCTCCGACCGCAGCGCCATCCTGAAGCTGGTCGCAGGCCTCCTCCTGCCCGGCGGCGGACTGGCCGTCGCCGAAAACATCCCGCGCTTCTCGCAGCGCTTGGGTGCCTTCCTGCCTCGTCCCCAGGACGCCGCTGGCCAGGTCCGCCACGAGCGTTTTCTCGCCGCCGAGGAGGCGGTCTACACCAACCCCGCCGACCCAATCGTCAACTGGGACGACCGCGACCTGATGCAGCAAGCGACAGACGCCGGCCTGGGCGTGTGCAAATCCTCGTGTACCGTCTTCCGTCGTGACCAGACCATTGCTCCGGCGCAGCTGGAACGATGGTTTGCTGATCATCCCGGCAGCTTTGCCCAACGCCTTAGCCAGCACGGCCTGACGCCCGAAGACATCCTGGCCGCCAAAGCCGCCCTGGCCCGCGCCGCCCGCCACGTCACCTGGCACTCCACGGTCGCCTTTCTGACTGCCACCCATGACTGAATCGCTGGCCACCGACTTCATCGTCCTCCGGAAAACGCCCTACGGCACTTCCCGGCTTATTGTCGCAGGCATCTCCCCGACGCAGGGACAGCTGGCCTTCATCACCCCAAACCCGCTGCCAGGAAGCAAGTCCAACTTCCCCCACCTGGACCTGTTCCGCTGGGTGAAAATCGTCTACCGACCGTCAACCGGAAAACTCCAGCGCTGCCAAGACGCCGATCTTATCCAGGATTTTTCCGGCCTGACTAAGAACTATCCGTCCTTCCAGGCCGCCTGCTGGATCGCTCAATTCACCCTCGCCAATGTCCTGCCGGAAACAACGCACGAGCATTACTTCCACGCTCTCACGGTCGCACTGGAACGATTGGCCGATTCGAATACTCAGCCAGAACCTGTCCTGACCGGCATCGCCGTCGCCTTCCTCTTTGAAGAAGGATGGCTGGACGGCTACCAGCAGTCTGATCAACAGATGGAACAATGCAAACAGCTGCTGCTCATGTCCGCCGGCGCCCCTCCACCGAAACTGACGCCGCAATGCTGGTCGCAACTGTTTGACTGGGCCTGCCAACTGCTGCTCCGAGCCGAGTGCATAGTCCCGCCCAGAGCCTGAAGCGAGCAGAAGCGAGGGGCTGAATGTTGAATGCTGAATGCTGAATGCTGAATGCTGAATGCTGAATGCTGAATGCTGAATGCTGAATGCTGAATGCTGAATGCTGAGGCGCATTTGTCATTCATAATTCATAATTCATAATTCATAATTCATACTGCCGCGTCTGGCAATTCTACCTATTCGGCGTTATGTTTTCTGGAATGACTGCGGCCTTATCTTTTCCCTGACATCGACCGCGCGCCCATGCGCATAGCACCGCCCTTTGCCAGCAACCAGCCATGAAGCTGCTCAGTACGCTCTATCGAAACGCCTTTCTCCGCCCGCTGCTGGCCGCAGTCTTCTTCGTGGCCGGCGTCGATTTCTGGTTTGAAACTAATGGCCTGCCATCATCTTGGCATCCGCAAGTCAAGGCTATTCTGCAACATGCCGGCCTGCGCGGGTCTTTCACGCATCTGCGCATCGGTGCCGTCAATGGCGTGGTCATGCTCAATCCCGAGTTCTTCATCGACACCCCGGCTGGCCCAATGCGCCTGGCCGCCAACGATATCCATTGCCGCCCCAACCTCTGGCGCCTTCTGCAAGGCAAACTGGTCATCGATGACTTCGCTATCAACGACGCCGAGGTGTCCTTGCTGCAAACTGACCCCAGCGAAGTATGGCGCACAACCGTCAGTCTGGCGCAGGGAAGACGCGGCAAGGACGACCGCTTTCACCTCCAGGTCAAGGCGGCCTGCGAAGGCGTCAACTTCACCGGTGCCTTCACCCTGGCCAACTTCAGCCAAATCGCCTCCTTGCTGGATACGGACCGCAGCCAGCGCCAAATCCGCTTCAACCCGTCCGCCCAAGCCAGTGTCGCTAGCGTCGCCAAACTGCTCAAACAATGCCGATGGGGGGAAAATGACGCCTTCGTCAACCTGAAGGCCACGCTCGACTGTCTGGAACCGAGCCAATTCGCCCTCAATGGCGACTTCAGCCTCGGACATGCCTTGCTGGGGCCGATCATGATCACTAAGCTGCGCGGAGACTGCAGCCTGAAGCAAGGTCAACTGGCCTTCACCCGCCTGCAATGGTTCCTCAGCCGCAGCGAAATCGTCCAAGGCAACGTCGAACTCGACCTGAAGGAAAAAACCGTCGCCGCCAACTTGCATGGCCAACTTTTCCCTGCCACGCTCCTGCACCTTGCCCACATCGAAAGCGGCAACCTGTCCTCGATCGCCACCCTGACTACGCCCATTCATTTTACGGCTAAACTCCCCCACTCCCCCTTGGAATGGCAGAAGCTCAATCCGCGGCTGGAGTGCCATTTCAATAGCATGCCCCTGTATGGCCTGCAAATCCATCGCGGCCGCTTTGTCCTCGTCTCGACACCGCCTACCATCGCCATTTCCGAACTTCACCTCAGCTTGAATCCCGCCAACACGGAATGGCTGGCCGGCGACCTGACGTTCAACCTGAACACCAAAACAATCGCGGCAGAGCTCAACGGCGAACTGCCGGTGTTCCACCACGCCCGCCACATTGGCCTCCAACTTCCGACGGCCTGGTTCGGCGCTGAAAGGCGCAATCTCAAACTCCACCTGGACATGAAGGAATCGCCGATTGCCTCCTGGCAACAATGGCACGCCACCGCCACTGCGGAAACCCGCTACCTGCCCATCCTGGACGCCAGCCTCTACAATCCTAAAATCACCTTGGAACTCAAAAATGCCGTCCTGACCATGACTAGCGCCACGGCTGGCCTGCCAGGACTGCCAGCCGACGCCGTACACTTCACAGCCAGCGCCAGCCTGGCTGACTTAGTCGACAGCAAGCCCACTGCCATCGCCTTCTCAGCCCGAGTGCTTGCCCATAACCCCGGCGCCGACGCAGACAGCTTCGCCACCGCCCTCGACTGGCAAGGCGAGGCTGTCTGCGATGTCGACAAGAGCCGACTCAGCGTCACCAGCCGCGGCGCCGTCTTCCCTGACCGCATCTATCAGACCTACCAGACGCCGCTCAAACTGCCGGCTGACGATATCGTCGGCCAGATACGCTGCCCGAAAAACCCCGTCAGCTTCAGCCTTGACATGCCTGAAACCGAAATCGCCGGCAGCCAAAACTGGAAAGTTCTCGCACAACTCCACAGCGATGGCGGCAGCTTTGGCAAACTCGACCTTGCCGAAGCCAGCTGCCTGGTGGAAATCACCCCGCACGCAACGAATTTCCTCGACCTGAAAGGAGTCACCGCCGCCGGAGAGCCACTGGCCCTGGAAATCCTGATTCAATACGACCCGTTCGTCTTGACCCTGAACAAGATCATGCTGACCGGGCGGCCGGAAATCGCCGAGGTCTTCATCTTTCCCAAGCTGGCCAAAGACATCTACCAGCAAATCTGGGAACATGTCACCTGGGACCCGAACCACCCGCCCGTCGTGACCGTGCCCTCCCTGGTCTACCAATCCGGCAGCACTGACAGCGACTGGCAGCTGACTATGGCCTCATCGCTCACCGCCCAAAACGTTCTCTATCGCGGCAACCACCTCGGCGATGTCGCCCTCGAAGTCCACCTCGACCTGCCCTACGGCCTGAAAGTGGCGCCTATCACCGTGACCAGGCCGGACGGCGACGTCAACGCCGAAATCGCCATGACCTTTGCCGGCGTCCCCCAATGCGACCTCAAAATCAACAAGTCCGAAGGCACCGTTGACCCTAAGCAAATCCTGCTGGCCATCAATCCTGACTGGATTTCCTTCTTAGAGCCAATCACCTTTTCGTCCCAGACCAAAGTCACCTGCGAGGGTTCCTTCTTCCTCAGCGGCGAACCGCTGCTCACCCTGCGCGGAACGCTCGAAACGCCGCAATGTTCCTTCCAGGACTTCAGTGCTGAGCAGGTGACCGCCAACTGGACCCTCAGCTCCAACCAGGTGCGCTGGGATGTAATCCAGGCCTCCTATCTCGGCGGAAACCTGAAGACCTCTGGACTCTATGACCTGGAATCAAGAGCCGGCAATATCCTCCTCATCGCAGACAATGTCTCCCTCGACCAATTTTCAACCAAACTCGGCCTAACGGAAAATTCCGAGGGTGCTTCCTCTGTCCCGGGCGTCATCCAGGCGGAATGCCGCCTGGACATCCTCCGCAACTGGGCCAGCCGGCCTTTCCATGTCGAAGGCAATGGCCATGTCGCCGTCCGCAACGCCCAACTCTGGGAAGTGCCCCTGTTCACCAAGCTGGGATACCTGCTGGAGTTGACGACCTTCAGCTGGCTGCGCCAGAAACAAGACAATGGCCTGGGCAAAATCACCAGCCTTGACGCTGACCTGGAATTCCTCGGCACCCGGCTGGTTGTACCCCAATTCTCCACTAATGGTACCATCATCGCCCTCTCCGGGGAAGGTGAATATTCCTGGGAAAAAGACCGCCTCTTCTTCCAAGTGAGCGGTGAAGCCCTCAAAGAAGTCAGCATCCTCTCCTTTGTCCTCAAGCCCCTCACTTGGGCTTTCCACGCCGAATTGAGCGGCACACGCAAAAAAAACGAATGGAAACTGCGCACCGCCCTGCGTAAAATCTTCTCCACCGATTGACCTCCGCCACCCCCCAAAAAAAGACAGGATTGGAGCAACCATGATGCACGACGTCAGGACATTCGGCGCCGTCGGCGACGGCAAAACCAAGGATCACCTGGCCATCCAGGCCGCCATTGACGCCTGTGCCAAACAGGGTGGCGGCAGAGTCACGTTGCCGCCAGGCACCTACCTGTCCGGCACCATCTACCTGAAGAACCACGTTTGCCTCGACATCCAGCCCGGCGCCGTGCTCCAAGCCAGTCCAGACATTGCCGACTACAATGCACCTGACTTCTGCCCCCAGAACTGGTCCAGCGTCATTGAAAAAACCAACGGCGCCCACCTGGTCGTCGCTGTCGAGGTGCATCACGTCACCCTCACTGGCGGCGGTCGCATTGACGGCAACCGCGCCGCTTTCTTTGACCCCTACACCTGCACACGCGCCCAATTCCCCGGCACCCGCCCAGCACAAATGCTCTTCTTCTGCGAATCAACCAACATCCGCATTGAAAACCTGGAATTGACCAACTCGCCCTATTGGACCTGCTTTCTGCATGGCTGCGAAGACGCCCTTATCCGCGGCCTGACCATTGTCAACGATATGAAAGCCTGGAATTCCGACGGGCTCGACATTGACGCCTGCCGCCGAGTCACAGTCAGCGATTGCAATATCACCGGGGCTGACGACGCCATCGCCATCCGCGGCAACCCGAAACGCCTGCGTGACCCAAGCCGCGTCTGCGAAGACATCACCGTCACCAACTGCGTCCTGATGACCAACCAGGCTGCTGTCCGCGTCGGAGTCGGCAATGGCAGCATCCGTCGCTGTTGCCTCAGCAACCTCTGCATCCGCCGCGCTGGCGTCGGCATTGACATCCTCTCGACATATCGCGACTCCAGCGTGAGCGACCGCACGTCTCGCCCCAAAGACTATCCTGACGCTGGTACAGACGTGAGCGACATCCTCTTCGACAATATCGTCATGCAGACTCACATGCCGTTTGACCTGGTTTCCAACCACCATGAGGCTCCGATGGCCCATTCCGGCAAACTTCTCCGCAACATCACTATCCGCGGCGTGCGTGGCTACGGCTGCATAACCTCGCTTTTCCAAGGCAACCACGACCTCAACTTGCGCAATGTATCCCTGGTCGACATCGATCTGGAATACAACGGCGGCGAACATATCCGCCTGCTCCAAGACGGCGAAACCTGCGCCCAACGTTTCCCTGGCTACCGGCCCTACGCCATCTATGCCGCCAATATCGACGGCTTTTCCATGGACCGCGTCCGCCTGACCTGGGGCGAATTGAAAGGTCCCTGGACACACGCCATGCTGACCGCCCATGTCAAAGACCTGACTTTGCGCAATTGCCGACTGCCAGCGCCTCCTGGAGGCATCGACTGCGAACACCTGGAGACCTGGAACGACCGAATCTGAAAAAGCTCCGGAACCACGACACGCATCCACCTAATTTTTCCTAAGTTCAACCACAAGGTTCTCTTATGATTCTGCGCTCCACCTTGGAAGAAGCGATGTACACTGCCATGCGGACGGCATCGGTGCAAATGCCGCCCGACGTCCGAGCCGCACTTGAGCAAGCCGCGAAGGAGGAAACCGACCCGATGGCCCGGCGGCACCTCACGGTCAGCCTACAAAACGCTGACCTGGCTCGCGCTGGCAAAGGGCTGGTCTGCGCTGACACCGGCTTTCCGCTTTTCTTTGTGCAGGCCGGCGCGCACACCACCGTCGAAGGCGGCTTCGAGACCATTTTCCAGGCCGCCGCCGCTGCGACCGCCCGCGCCACCGAGGAGTGCTTTCTTCGGCCGACTATGGTCGACCCGCTCCGCCGCAGCAACCCTGGCAACAACCTCGGCCCGGGAATGCCGAAAGTCGAGCTGACTTTCTCCGGCAACGGCGACGGCATCCGCATCATCGCGGCTCCCAAAGGCGGCGGCTCGGAAATCTTCGGAACCTTCTACAACATGCTCTTCCCTTCTGACGGAGTCGCCGGAATCAAGAAATTCGTCCTGGAATCGATCGTGAATTCCTGCTACGCCGGCAAAATCTGCCCGCCTGCCATCATCGGCGTTGGCGTCGGCGGCACGGCTGATCTATGCATGAGCATGGCCAAAAAGGCCGCCTTGCTGCGTCGAGTCGGCGTGCGCCATCCCGACCCGCTGGTCGCGGAGCTGGAGCAGGAGCTTCTTGACGCTGCCCGCCGCCTCGGCATCGGTCCGATGGGTTCACGCGGCATCAACGCGGTTCTCGCCGTCAACATCGAAACCGCTGTCACCCACACGGCCGCCCTGCCGGTCGCCTTTAATGCCCAATGCCTGGTCGGCCGCCGTTGGACCGCCATGATCACAGCCGATCAGAATATCACCTATACCGGAGACGTCGCATGAAAAACATCACCCTGCCGATGTCAAAAGATACAGCCCGCGCCTTGCAACTCGGCGACATGGTCACCGTGAGCGGTCTTATGTTCACCGGTCGCAGCCGGTTTCATATCCGGGCTATTGAGGAAAACATCTTCCCGCCCCTCGACTACCAGGCCATCAACTGCTTCTTCCATGTCGGACCAGTAATGCGGGACACTCCTGATGGCTGGGAAGTGGTCAGCTGCGAACCGACCTCGAGCATCCGCTTCGAACGGTATGGCGCTGACGTTGTCCGCCGCTTCCAACTCCGCACCCTGATTGGCAAGACCACCATGGGTGCCAGAACCGCCCAGGCACTGCAAGAGGTCGGCGGCGTCTATCTGTCTAAAATTGGCCTCAGCGGCAACGCCCTCCGAGACCAAATCACCAAGGTGCGCCAGGTGTTCTTCCTGGAAGAGCTGGGCAAAACTGAGGCCACCTGGGTCTACGAAGTCGATCACTTCGGGCCGTTCTTCGTCGCCATCGACGCTCATGGCAACAACTACTTTGAGCAGCTCGCAGCTGACGTCAGCCGCGCTCTTCCCGGCATTGAACGCGACCTCGGCATTCCAGCTGATTACGCATTCACCAACGTCAATCCCGATTCCTCCGCAAACATGTAACCCCAAGGATTCCGTCATGCTGAAAATCACCTATCCGCGCCACGGTGCTATCCTCAACCGCAACCAAGGTCAGGAAACCGCCGAAGCCCTCCGCATCACAGTGACCGGCACCAGCACCTCCTCAGCGCCAGTCCTGGTCAACGGCGCCGTTGCCAAGCGCCAAGGCCAAGCATTCAGCGCCGACGTCGACCTGAAAGCCAAATTCAACACCATCACCGCCACGTCTGAGGGCAACGGCAAGTCCTGCTCCCAGGAAATCCGCGTCCTCTGGGACAAGAAGTCCTTTCCGAGATACAGCTTCTTCATCGACGACCATGCCTTCTTTTTGACCGACATCGCCAAGGAGCGCCCAGCCTCGCTCTTCGACCACTTCTACCTCAAGGGCCTTCGCGACATCCATCGCAAACTGGGCACGAAATTCACCCTTAACACCTTCTACCGCAACGATCATCATCCGTTCGAACTAAAAGATTTTCCAGACCGCTACCGCCAGGAATGGCTCGACAACTGCGACTGGCTCCGGCTGTCCTTCCACGCCTACAGCGAATTCCCGGATCGTCCCTATACCGACCCGGACCCGACTAAGCTGATGGAAGACTTCGCCCTGCTGAAAAAGGAAATCACCCGCTTTGCCGGCGCTGAGACCTTCATCCAGCCGATAGTCGTACACTGGGCGGTCACCAGCCGGGAAGGCGTCCGCGCCCTGGCCAAAAACGGCATGTCGGCCTTCTACACCGGCATCCGCGGCGTCAACCAGGCCTGCGAAAAAGCCATCGCTCAAGGCCTCAATCCAGTCGACGCAGTGACCGAAATAGACCGCTCCGCCATCAGCGACATCTCCTATTTCCGCACTATGGACGACGCCATCTACTTGTACTGCTACAAAAAACTGTACGACTTTGACATCGGCGCCACATTCTTCGCCGGCGCTGGCGTCTGCTGCAACTCGCACACCCAGGAGCAGATCGCGGCCAACCTGAAGCTGGCGTTCAACGCACCCTTTGGCAACGAGACCTTCTGCTTGGCCTCGCATGAACAATACACCTTCCCCTACTACAAAAACTACATCCCAGACCACTTTGAGCGCATTGAGCTGGCCGCCCGCCTGACAGCCGAACAAGGCGCCAAGCCAGTCCACTTCGCTGATGGCCTGCTCGGCAACCCAGCCTGGGACTAAGGAGCCCCGCGCAAACATATAACCCCACACCAAGGATTTCGTCATGCTGAAAATCACCTATCCGCGCCACGGCGCCATCCTCAATCGCAACCAAGGCCAGGAAACCGCCGAAGCCCTCCGCATCACCGTGACCGGAACCAGCACCTCTGCGGCGCCAATTCTGGTCAATGGCGTCGCAGCCAAACGCCAAGGTCAAATATTCAGCGCCGACGTCGACCTGAAAGCCAAATTCAACACCATTACCGCTACAACCTCGGACAATGGCAAGCCCTGCTCCCAGGAAATCCGTGTCGTCTGGGATAAAAAGTCCTTTCCGCGATATAACTTCTACATCGACGACCATTCTTTCTTCCTGACCGACATCGCCAAGCAGCGCCCAGCCTCGCTTTTCGACCACTTCTACCTCAAGGGCCTTCGCGACATCCATCGCAAACTGGGCACAAAATTCACCCTTAATCTCTTCTACCACAACGACCATCATCCGTTCGAACTGAAGGACTTCCCAGACTGCTACCGCCAAGAATGGCTCGACAACCGCGACTGGCTCCGGCTATCCTTCCACGCCTACAGCGAATTCCCAGACCGACCCTACACTGACCCTGATCCGACCAAGCTGATGGAAGACTTCGCCCTGCTGAAAAAGGAAATCACGCGCTTTGCTGGCGCTGAGACCTTCATCCAGCCGGTAGTCATACATTGGGCTGTCACCAGCCGGGAAGGCGTCCTCGCCCTGGCCAAAAACGGCATGCCAGCCTTCAGCACCGGCATCCGTGGCGTCAAGGAAGCCTGCGAAAAAGCCATTGCCAAAGGCCTCAATCCAGTTGACGCCGTGACCGAAATAGACCGCTCCGCTATCAGCGACATCTCCTATTTCCGCACTATGGATGACGCTATCTACCTGTACTGCTACAAGAAGCTGTATGACTTTGACATCGGCGCCATATTCTTCTCCGGCACCAACACCTGCTGCAACTTGTACACCCAGGAGCAAATCGCCGCCAACTTAAAGATAGCGTTCAACGCGCCATTCGGCAACGAGACCTTCAGCCTAGCCACGCATGAACAATACACCTTCACCTACTACAAAAACTACATCCCAGACCACCTTGAGCGCATTGAACTGGCCGCTCGCCTGACAACCGAACACGGCGCCAAGCCAGTCTACTTCGCGGAAGGACTGCTCGGCAACACGGCCTGGGACTAAAGCCCGCGCCAACAAAAAAAGCGGAAGCAGGAAAACATCTTCCTGCTTCCGCTAAAAATCAAAAGTGGTCAATGAAGTCCCGTCTACTCAGCTCAATGTCCACCTCACGTCCGCTGAAGTCCACGTCCACTGACCATTAAAGTCCACTTGTGTCCACAGTCCATCGTCTACTGACGTCCATTAAAGTCCACTAACGTCCATTGTCCATTGTCCACTTAACGCATCAGTAGCGGATGAGGTTATTGGTTCCTGTCCATGCGGAGATGCCAAACATGACTGGCGATGCCTGCACCGCAGCGCCCTTAACCCAGCCGACATGACCATCCAGATAGCCCACGTTCAAGCCGCTGTTGTGTCGGGCATGGACGCGATGAGCTTGGTTTGACTGAATCCACTCAGTGTAGCCATCACACGTCAATGCGCACTCCGACATGGATTTAGGGAAGACATTCCATAAGCCAGGAATGTCGGCGCGAACCCGGCCGTGCAAATTAGTGTTCATCGGGTAGTCGTGGGCAAAACGCTGCCAAGGCTCGGGCCAGTTAGTCGACGTCGGGCAGAACCAGACCTTCTTGTCGCCCAGATACGACGCGAAATGAACTTGGTAATTGCCGTAGGTCTCGTGCACGTAGGTGTCATACAAGTAGTAATGATCCGGAGCATAGCCCTGGGGCACGCCGCCGATTGTTCCCTGGGTCAAGAAGGTGTCATGATTGTCCATGAGGTACATGTCACAGGCCAGCATAATTTGCTTGAGATTGCTGACGCAGCTGATGCTGCGCGCCTTCTCACGCGCCTTGCTCAAGGCCGGCAAGAGCATGGCCGCCAAAATCGCGATGATGGCAATCACAACCAAAAGTTCAATCAGCGTAAAACATTTGCGAGCTTTCATTGGCTTTTCTCCTCTTTCAGGATCGGAATAAGGTTTTATACAAAGTTGTATCTGAATAATTGCTATCGCCGCTTCTAACTGCGCCGGCTGATCCCACAACCACTCCATGTACTATAATATAACCAAATTATGCTATTTTCTCAACAGTCTGACAGTATTTTAACAAAATTTGGCTAAAATCACGTAATGGGTCAGTCTTCTGTAGTGCCTTTACAAGGCACCACTTCTGGGGCACGCCTATCCCCAGGCTTGAGCCTGCGGGAAGGCATGCGCCAAACTGGTGCCCCGTAGGGGCACTACAGTTAGTGCTGAAAACATGTTGTCGGGATTTTGCGTGGGTCTTTTGTTACCTGTTGTATACCAATGAGTTGAAGATTGGTTTTCCGGAAGTCTTTCACAAAAAACAAGAAGTTGGCGGATAGTAGTACAAATATTTGCGATTTTATCTACTTGATTTGCAGTATTCCGTCCCCCTGTTCCCTGTCTCCCCACATAGCCAATGGTGGCGACCAGACATAATGCTGCGTGCCACGGCTACGGCTGACCTGCATGTTCAGCGTTTTCGGAACGTTGGGCTCCAACTTCAATTCTTGCAAAGGGATGCGTACGGTCGCCTGCCAGCCGCAGTCAGTGCTGGACAGCCGCCAAAGCTGTTTTTGCGTATCCGCTGTGCCTGCCGGTTCCAGTTCGTAGGTTTTTTCTGCAATGCTCACGGTTAATTTTTCCTCTGCCAGCGGCGCTCCCTCAGCTTCAAAGCGCAATAGCAAAGCGTCACTGCACTTGGCTACGCGGAATGTACAGGCAAGGTCGGCCGGATAGCCCATGATTAGATGCGGCAGCGATGAGTTTGCCTTGCCTCGCAACAGGGCGGCGGCAGGCAGTTTAAGCCAGTCTATTTTATCCGCTTCCTGGCTGCTGAAAGCAAAGCCGGCGACCTCGTATTGGGGCACTTTGCCTAAGTGTTGATGCGCCTGGGCGGCATCCACGAAAAAGCCGTCGTAGCCACTGGCTGAACTCATCCTGTCACCGCGAAAGCATTGATAGGACTTGCGCACCCAATCCAGCCTGCGCGCATAGATGCTTTTTTCGGCTTGTGCTTTCCCATCCTGGCCGGCAAGCTCAACCCTGACCTGGAAATCAATGTCCGGCTCGCCCTGGTGCCAAAAATGCAGGCTCACGGGTTCTGTATTGCTTAGCGCAGCGCCCTGTCTTTTAAGCGTACAAGTTGAGCTGCTTTGATCCGCTTCGATGAGGGTTGCCTCGCCGTCGCCTTCGATGACTAATTTTTGCTCCGGCAGCAAAACGCCTTGCCAGCCAAGCTCGCCGCCTTCCCACGCTATGCGGGGATTCGTTACTGGCTCCGCAGCGGCGATGAGGCTGATGCGCAAAGGCAATTTGTTTTCCGCATCATTG
Organism: Lentisphaerae bacterium ADurb.Bin082; assembly: GCA_002070945.1. Lineage (GTDB taxonomy): Bacteria > Verrucomicrobiota > Lentisphaeria > Oligosphaerales > Oligosphaeraceae > JAAZKI01. Next base: position 1,211 of record MWEG01000085.1, on the reverse strand, counting down.
AAGAAATATATGGCATTGCCATTTTTGATGATAGTATCTATGCGCCGCTCCAAGCCGGCTTCACGGCAGGCTTGATCAAGCATAGCGGCTAAGGTCAGCACCACTTCGGGCGTGAAGCTCTGGCCATAATACTGCTGCGGGTGCACATGGTACTGATCCCAGATGAGACGAGGGTTCTGCCATTGCATCTCATAGCGTTGCATCAGCAGCTTATGAAAGCGCGCCATACTGTCGCCGCCAGCCCCGAAAAAGCGCGCGCAAACATCGTCGATCTCCTGGTCTACATCAAGCTCTGGATTCCACAGCAGACGCATCCAAAGATGGCGCATAAGGAAATTCTGCTCAATAGGTCCATAATGCTCGATAAAGACTCCGGATACCATAGGCTTGATTTCACGCAGCCATTTTTGCATGCTATGGGCATAGTTAAGCGGCACTGCCAGAAAACAATCCGGCCAGCAGCCGTATTCCCACAGGCTGAGACGATTGCGATCACGACCCAACTTGTTGTACCATTTTTCCACCTGTTGCAGATTCTTCTGGAAGACGTACGGCTCCTTGCACTGAGCAGAAGAACGCATCAGGCAAAGAGCGACATCGATGTTGTCAGGCATCTCAAATTCTGGCGGTTGATAATGCCTGTTATAGGACAAGGCGGCAATACGCATATTAGGCCAGCGCTTTTTCACTTCGGTGCCAAGCCGCCGCAGATAATCAAACCAAATGGCGGAAAAGTCGCCCCAGGTGCCGCAATTGGGGTTCCACAACGCTTCCGACCTGGCATTGTATCTGAATGAGGGGGCTGACATATCCGGCGGCTCCTCAATAATGTAGGTGTCCGAGGGGGTGCGCCCAGCGAAAAACTCGGCTTTTTCGCGACGCTCGAACCAGGCTTCCAGGTGCTCCAGGCGTTTTTCCAAGACCAGTGGTTCGGTATAGTCCAAGAAACTCAAATCGACTTGGGCGTTTCGGGCTGCATCCTCATCATTTTGCGTTTTGCCACCTGCTTTCACAGCCATCCCATAGGACTATGTTCTTGACTGAATAACACTGCTGTGATACAGTAAGCGGACCCCCACTACCAAGATGTGTCTACCAAACCCAAGGAGGCAGCGTGAGTCCGCAAAAAAGTACTTTAACCGTCATCAATCAGTTTTTCAAGTACATCCCGGGATATTTGATCACCAAGTTGGCCAGGAAGCATCAGGTTG
>MWEG01000084.1 GCA_002070945.1 Lentisphaerae bacterium ADurb.Bin082 | reverse complement strand
GCACATCGATGTGTTCTTCAGCGACAGCATCCGCCTCAGTACGTTCACCGCTGCAGATGTGACTCTGCGCCGACAGGGGCAGCTGGTCGGCCAGCAGGACCTGGGGAATCTGACCTTTGCGGTCGTGGCCGAGGATGACGCCAACAAGATCTACCAGTACCGCATCGGCAACCTGGGCGCGTTGACTATGGACGACGGCTTCTACGTCCTGACCGTCCAGGCCGCCGGCATCACCAACCGGCAGGGCGCCGCCGGGCAGGTCGGCAAGCAGGTGATGTGGGTGAAGAGCACGGCCGCATACAACGGCGTCGTCATCGCCCGCATGGAGAAAGTCGTCCTCGACGGCATGCAGGAAGGCGAATACCGGGTGGACATCGACTTCAATGGCGCGGTCGCGACAGCCAGCGTGAACCGGAATGGACTGACCCTCACCCGTGACGGCCAGGCCGTCCCGCTCGGCGAGGACGTGGTCGCCAGTGCCAGCGAATGGCCCGGCCAATTCAGCTTCGCCGGGATTGACGCCTACACCCGGGAGGATGGCGTCTACCGGCTGCGCTTTGACGCCGCTGTTTCAGGAGTCGTCGACCAGGGCGGCAATGCCAGCGCCGCCACCCGGGAAATCACCTGGACGGTTGACACCACCCCGCCTGGGCACGTCGACGGATTGCGCATCGAGGTCGACGACGGCATTGCAGCTGACGACGGCGTGACCTGGGGCCGCAACAAGTCCGTGATAGGCGTCTTGCCTGAAGGCGGTCTGAAGGTGGATATCCTCTACCGGATGACTGGCGGCAATGCCAGCACCCCGCTGACCAGCCGGCAATTCGCCGCAGGCGAGACGGCGATGAACATCCCCATCACCTTACCGGTCGATGGCGCCATCACCCTGATAGTACGGATGACGGACGCCGCCGGCAACAGCACGGAAGACAGCCTGAATATCTTCATTGACGCGATTCCGCTGACGGCGCAGTTTGCCGATTTGCCGGATGCGCCCCGCCTGCTGTTCAGCGCCCCAATTCTGGATGCCGACCAAATCCGAGCAGGCCTGACCCTGACGGTCAACGGCAGCGCGGCGGGCGTGGATTTGTCCGGCCTGGTCATTACTCTGGTTCCAGGCAGTGATTGCGAATATCTGCTGGAGGGCTTGGGCGACTGCACGCGGGTTTCCGGAGCGCATCTGCTGCGGCTTAACCTGGGTGTGCTGAAGAAGGCGGCATCTGGCTTGCCTGGCGCAGGCACATGCAGCGCCGCCTGGAAGATGCTATATCCGCTTACCCCGGCCGAGAAGCTGGCCTTGGCCCAGGCAGTCAACAGCGGCTGGACAGGTTTTGACAGCGCTGGCGACGCCTATTGGACAGTGGATGAGCAGGTCAGCGCCGACGCGCCGGACGCCGAGCCGCGCCAGTCCGTGCGCTCGGGTGCGGTCGGCAATGGCGAAGCCAGCGTCCTGAGCCTGGTTGTGCCCGGCCCTGGCGTCCTGCGCTTCAGCTGGAGAGTCTCGTCAGCCGCTGGCAGCGATATGCTCGCCTTTGCGATCAACGACGCCGTGCAGCAGACCCTCAGCGGCGTGAGCGACGACTGGGAGGTCGTGGAAACGCCGATCACCGGCATAGGCGACCAGGTTCTGACCTGGACGTATTCCCGCGGCCATGTCGCGCCAGCCGGCCAGAATTGCGGCTGGGTTGACCTGGTGTCCTACCGGAAATACTATGACGTGAAATTCACGGCCGCCAGCCGGGTCTATGACGGAACTACGGCAACCGAACGCACCGGCGAATTGGTCGGGCAGGGGCAGGTGGGGGGACACGAGGTGGGCGTCACCGACGCGAATGGCGCATACACCTTCGCGACGCCGCACCAGGGACAGGGCAAGCCGGTGACTTTGACCGGGGCAGAGCTGACCGGCGCGGACGCAGACTTGTACCTGCTCCGCGTGGTGAACGGCCAGGCCGACGTCTGGCCCAAGGCGATTATAGCCGGATTCACGGCAAACGACAAGGTCTATGACGGAGACACGGCCACGACCGCGACTGATTTCACCTTCGGCGACCAGCTGGCCGCCGGCGACAAGATCACCATAACCGGCCCGGCCGGCGAACAAGCCGTGCCAGCGACCTTTGCCCAGGCTAAGGTCGGAGCTTGGCCAGTGGCAGTGAACCTGGCCGATTGCGTGGTCAACGGCAATGAGCATGGCAACTATGCCATCGACTTTGCCGACAATGTGACGGCGACCATCACGCCGAGGTTGATTAGGGTCGGGTTCATGGCGGAGGACAAGGTCTACGACGGCAACGCCGTTGCAACGGTTCGTGACTTCGTCTTCCCCGGCGTTATCCCAGATGACGCCCTTGAAATGGCGGCCGCTACGGCGCACTTCGCCGAAAGCAGGGTCGGCGCCTGGGCCGTGACTATTGATGACGGCTTTGCCGTGACCGGCAATGACGATGGCAATTATGCCTTGGATTTCGTTGAAGTGACCGCGCAAATCAAGGCGCGGACAACGGAAGTGACCTTCATGGCGGACGACAAGGTCTACGACGGCGCCCGCAACGCTACAGTGCATGGCTTTGCCTTCGCCAACCTGGTCGGCAACGACGCCCTGGAAATGGCGGCCGCTACGGCGAGCTTCGCTGAAAGCAAGGTCGGCGCCTGGGCTGTGACCATTGACGACGGCTACACCGTGACCGGCAATGACGATGGCAACTACGCAATCGCTTTCGCGCCGGTGCAGGCTTCCATCACGCCTAAGGCGATTACGGTCGGATTCACGGCAGACGACAAGGAGTATGACGGAAACACTGCCGCGACGGTTCGTGACTTCGTCTTTGATGGCCTCGTCGCAGGCGACGCTATGGAGGTGGCCGCCACGGCCAACTTCGCTGAAGCCAAGGTCGGCGTATGGCTTGTGACCATCGACGACTATACCGTGGCCGGCAATGACGATGGCAACTACGCCATCGCCTTTGCCGACAATGTGACGGCGGCCATCACGCCCAAGGCGATGACAGTCGGGTTCACGGCGGACGACAAGGTCTATGACGGCACTGCCGTCGCGACGGTTCGGGATTTTGTCTTCGAAGGCATTGTCGCGGGCGACGCCCTGGAAGTGGCCGCTACGGCGCAATTTGCCGAACGCAAAGTCGGCATCTGGGCCGTGGCCATCGAGGAGGGCTTCATCGTGACCGGCAATGACGATGGCAACTACGCCATCGCCTTCGCTGACAATGTGACGGCTGCCATCACTCCTAAGGCGATTGTGGTCGCGTTCACGGCTGAAGACAAGGTCTACGACGGCACCGCCGTTGCGACGGTACGCGACTTTGTCTTCCCCGGCGTCATTGACGGCGACGCCCTGGAAATGGCGGACGCCACGGCCAGCTTCGCCGAAAGCAAGGTCGGCGTCTGGCTCGTGACCATTGATGATGGATTCACCATCGCCGGCAATGAGGCAGGCAACTATGAAGTCAATTTTGCCGGTGATGTCAAGGCTGAAATCCGGCATAATGTCCAAGTCATCCCCGTCGGCTGGAGCATGACGGTTCTGAGCCTTGACAACCTGACCGACGAATCAGCCGCTGCCTGGGCGAATTTGGGCGTGATGGCGTTCAAGCATTCGACAATGCAAATCCAGCGGGGGCGCGAGCCCGGCTACGGCGAATCCTTCTGGGTCTTCAACCGCGACGGCAAAGAGGTTGCCTTGCAAGGTCTCAAGCGTTTTGACCTGCCAGCCTGGATGCCGCCAAATGACGAGGGCTGGGTCATGGCTGGCCCGCCGGCAGAAGATTATGTCGTGCCTGAAGACGTGCTGGTCTGGGCATGGAATGGAAGCGTCTTCGTCCTGATCCCGCCTGGAGGGAAGCTGCCAGCGGGCAATGCGGCCTGGTTCTGGCAATGAGAAGGCGGCGCTGAGGGAAGCGGCGCGGGTGGGAAGCCCGTGTCCGCTTTCCGTTGCTCTAGCCTAACTTTCGCGCGAAAAAATCCAAAAAAGTTTTTTTGAGGTGGAGTGTTTTTGGGTTCGCTTTTGTAAGTGTTTGATAATCAATGATTCGGTTTTTGGAAATGCCTTTGTAGTGTTTGTGGAATTCCGAGGGGCGACTTGCATTTTGAGATTCCGGCTTATTGTTTACATGTCCGCGAACGTGCGCTGGTAAGCGTAGCGAGATAGTCACGGTGGCGGCTGGTCGGGTTGGCCAGGCATACGACAGCTATGTTTCTACGCGAATTGAGAGGTTCATGGAACTCTGCGGCATTGAATCCATCCTCTACCAGTAAGTCCACAATCTCGCGAACCCGAAGTTATGAAATCATTGCATTATCTTGGCTATGAAGTCCCTAATCGACTCTCCCAGGAAACCCTCCAACTGGCGAAGCTTTACCTGAATACATCCAAAATCAAGGACAGAATTGCCACCTGCAACTTCGAGTTGGACGAGCCTGGCGGACGGACGCTCCCCAGGCAGTACGCTGAAAACGCAAGGAAAATCGCCGAGAACGCGCCACTTTGCATCCTGCCGCAGGAGCGTCTGGTCGGCTCGGCAACGTATTTGCAGGGTGTTCAACACGCCATGCCAGGCGGGCGATTCCGAGGACATAGCCATACGACTGCGAACCTCGCAAAAGCAGTCACTATTGGACTCTCTGGACTCGAAGCAGAAATCCGCCAATCACTCGCCGCTCCACAGCATACCGAAGAGGAATATGACTTCCTTGATGCTTGCCTGGAGGTCGTCGACGCCATGCGAATCTGGCATCGACGCCTGGTGGACGAGCTGCCGGATGCATCCAATTACGCGCAACCCATCCTCAAGGTCCTCAAGCAAGTCCCAGAATACCCTGCAACCAATTTCTATGAAGCACTGCAGGCATTTTGGTTCCACTTCGAATTCCAACGGCTCTGCGGAAACTGGTCTGGTCTCGGGCGAATCGACCAATTGCTGGCGCCGTATTTGAAAGAGGACCTGGCTCAAGGTCGAATCACTCTTGACGAAGCGCGTGAACTCATCGCGCATTTTTGGATCAAGGGAACCGAATGGAAAGGCATCCAGCAAGGCTCGGGTGACGCGCAGCACTACCAAAACATCATTCTTCTGGGCGTTGACGATTCCGGGAAGCAGGACATTGATCCCGCTGTCGCCGAGCTTATTTTGGACGTCGTTGAAGAGTTGCACATCTCTGATTACCCCATTGCCGTACGCATCAACAAGCGCACTCCGGATTCGATTCTACGAAAAATCGCTTCGGTTCAGCGTCATGGCGGTGGCATCGTCTCTATCTACAATGAGGACATCGTCCTTCAGGCTCTGCAAAACTTCGGCTATGGGGAGCAGGCATTCGCCTTCACCAACGACGGCTGTTGGGAAACGATCATCGGAGGCAAGACCGCCTTCGGCTACATCCCCTTCGACGCGCTCCAAATCTTCCAACATGCGCTCTTTGGCGAAGATGAAACGCTACGAAACCAACCGAGTTCCTGGCCGCAGTTCGCCTCGACTCAGCAACTCTTTGACGCCTGGAAAGACCTGATGGCAAAGCACGCTGAAGGTCTCGCGAAAACCCAGGACAATGCTTTCTCTGACCCCAGCGACCCAGCGCTTGTCCTCTCAATCATAGTTGACGATTGTATCAAGCGTGGCAAATCGTACGCCAATCGCGGTGCGCGCTACTCAGTTCGGGCAGCCCATGCTGGCGGTCTCCCAGATGTCGCAAACTCGTTCCACGCCATCAATGTCTTCGTCTTCAACGACAGGCTCGTCACCTTGGATCAATTGCGGCAGTGCATGCTGGACAACTGGGAGGGCAACGAACAACTCAGAGTCCAAGTCGCATCCTCAATCGAGTATTACGGAAACGACAACGACCAGGCGGATCAATTCGCCAGGCAGGTCTTCGACGCATACGTCCAAATCTACTCAAAGCAGACCTCGACACCGTCTGGAGTCCTCACCCCTGTCGGCATCTCGACCTTTGGGCGCGAGCTCGCCTTCGCTCCAAAACGCTTGGCAACCGCCTTTGGTGCTAAGCGTGAAATCCTCCTTGCTCCAAACCTGTCTCCGACGCCAGGAACCGAAAAGCACGGGCCAACCGCCGTCATCAACTCGTTCTGCAAACACGACTTCACCAAGCTCAGCAACGGAACTCCGCTAGACATGAAGCTCCACCCATCCGCAATCCAAGGTGAAGCGGGGTTGGACTCCCTCGTCGCATTCATGAAGACCTTTGTGGAGCAAGGCGGAGCCTATCTGCAAATTGACGTCGCGGACAGCCGCATTCTTCGTGACGCACAACTCCATCCAGAACGTTACCCCAACCTGTCTGTAAGAATCTCGGGATGGTCGGCACGCTTCACCACCCTTGACAAAAAATGGCAGGAAATGATCATCGCAAGAACTGAACTCGCTGTCCACTAAAGCGCGTTACCCGGGGTACCTGGCGCTGCAGCTGATGAACGATGAATGACAAATGCGCCTCAGCATTCCGCATTCCGCATTCCGCATTCCGCATTCAGACCCTCGCCCCTCGCATCAATCGCTGGCCATTGTTAGCTTTTCATAAAATTTTTTTCACCGAATTGTAAAACATCAAACTTGTGATATTTTTTTCTGTCTTTTGCATCTCCTTGCCTTGGTATGCTTGGACGCCTCAACAAAATGGACGTCGGCACCATGCCCATGAAGAAGCGCAAGATGTCAAGTTGGGCTTTTCGGATGCCTCTTGACCAGGTCGTTTTTGAAAAGTGAGGTGTGGTCGTCGGGGACTGACGATCAGGTTCTGTTTCCGTGGAATTTTTTTCAAGCCTGCGTCGGCATCATCACGGCCATGTCGACACGGCGTCTATTGTTGTATAATTTGGCGTGTGGCAGTTACAAGGCTATGGGGGAAGCAAGATGAGCAACCGATTCTATCTTTCGTGTGCGTGTCTTCTAGTGTTGGTCATGTTGAGCGGTCGTCTGATGCAGGCTCAGACGACGTTGGATGAGGCGCTTAACGCGCCTGGGGGCGTGTTGGAGTTCACCTCCTATAGCACGCAGGAGCCGCCTTGCCCGTGGACTGTGGTGACGGGGCCTGGAGCAACGCATGACGGCGTGGCCGCAGCCCGTTCCGGCGCCATCGGCTACAGCGATTCATTCGACAATCCTGTCCTCCGCAGCATGTTGAGCACTACCTTGACCGGCTCTGGGCTGCTGACTTTCTGGGCAAAGGGCGCTGGGAACGGCGAACTCAGTTTCTACATCAATGACGTTCGTTCGCAAGCCATTGAAGTCAGCATGGGTTCGGTCGGCGAATGGGGTTTCTACCAGTTGAAGCTTCCGTTGGCCAATCAGAACACGGTGCAGTGGTGCTTTGAAAATTGGAAATTTCCTAGCCAGCCCGGTCAAGCAGAGCATTATTTCCTGCTTGACGAGGTGTGCTGGCATCCTGCGGACGAGTATGGGTGTGTGTACCAGCTCAATGAAGACGGCGAGAGCTATGCGGTTTGGGCATACTGCGGCCTGGCTGCCGAGGTGAATGTCCCAGCGACGTTTGCGGGAAAGCCGGTCACTAGCATCGGCGAAGGCGCCTTTGCTGACGATAAAAACCGTTTGAACGTGGTTTTGCCCGAAGGACTGCGGCGCATTGAGGCGGACGCCTTTTCATTCAGCTCCCTGGCTTCGGTGACTCTGCCTTCAACTCTGCGAAACATTGGGGCAAGGGCGTTTACTTATTGCCAGAATTTAAAGCAGGTGACTTTGCCAGCAGGCTTGACCGAACTCGGTGAATCGGCCTTTCATGGCTCTGGCCTGGTGCAAATCGCGTTTCCTGAGGCGTTAGCAATCATCCCCAAGTCGGCCTTTGAGTACTGCCTGGCGCTGCGTTCGCTCGTCATCCCCGCGACCGTCCAGGAAATCGGCGTCAATGCGTTCAAATGGAGTGGTTTGACTAGCATCGTGTTCGCTGACCGCGGCGGGAACGACATCACCCTTGGCGATAGGTGCTTTGCTGGCAATGTCCGCCTGCGTGAATGCATTCTCCCCGAGGGCATTACGACTTTGCCGCCAAGCATGCTGGCCGGTGATGGCCAGGTGGGCAGCATCGACCTTCCGGCTGTCCGCATTCCCGCCAGCGTGATATCGGTGGGAAATCTGGCCTTTGACCTCTGCGACAATTTAGTCATGTTTTTCATGGGAACTCCGCCAGTGGTTGGGGAAGAGGGGATGGCCAGCGTTCCTGAGCTCCTTGACAAGGCCTGGGTCGTCTATCAGGCTAATCACCAGGCCGCCTGGGCGGGAGTTCTGGACGGCGAAGGGCGGTTCAGCGGCTATCAGACCGAATCCCTCGTCGGCGAGCCGCTCCTGCTGCCAACGATGACCACGCCGACAGGCAGGCCTACTTTCCTTGACAGCGTCGTGGTGACGTTCACGTTGCAACAGCCTTTGCCAGGTGACAAATTGCTGGTCGAGCATTCGGAAGACAACGGCGCAACTTTCGTCCAGACGATTTTGACGCCTGGCCAAAGCAGCGGCGGTTTCCTTGCTGCGGGCGCCGCGCAATGGACATACAGCTTGACCATGAATACAGCATTCCGCGCCCACGCCGTCCGCCTTGTCAATGGCGTGTACAAGCACTGCTCCGGCACGGTGACCAAGACGTATTTGCGCTGGAACGAGTATGCTGACGCCCTTGACAATTACACCCTGGACTTCACTGTGGAAGACTCGGAATACTGGAGCGTCAGCGCCAACCAATTCAAGGTCGGCGGCAGTTCGGTGCTGGTCGATATTGGCGGCCCAGAGGACAACCCACCCAGGATTACAAAGCTGCTGGCACAGGTCACCGGCCCGGGACTGCTCTCGTTCTGGATTTATCCGGATCGGAAAGGCATCAATCTCGTCTTTGGTGAGAACGATCCGACTAGCGCTATCTGGCATGGCTTCAAGATAGACAGCCCTATTCCTGTGCGGAAGCTTGCTTCCTACACGAACAATCCTAAGACCTGGGTCAAGTGCACGGTTGTCATTCCTGAGGGCAACTTCCAGGTCGGTTGGGGCTTTGCGGGCAGGCCTTCCGGCGGGGCGGCATATATCGACCAGATTCAGTTTACGAAGCTGGAAGGCAACTTCGGCTATGTGGTCAATCCGGGCGGCGCCAGCGTCACGGTTATGGCCTACGTTAATAATCAGAACCCGGAGAATCCATTTGCCCTGGAAGTCCCTGCTGAACTGGGTGGGCTGCCTGTCACCGGCATTGGCGACTATGCTTTCAGCGGCTGCTCTGGGTTTGACGAAGCCGTCATCCCGGCGTCGGTGACGACGCTGGGCGAGGGCGTGTTTGACGGTTACGACGATTTGCGCCATGTCGTGTTCCTGGGGTCGCAGCCTAATGCTGGCGGCGGCGACCTGGGCGGCCAGGCTTTCATCCTCTTTACCCAGGGGCAGCCAGGATGGATTGACGGCGGAATATACCGCGGCCTGACGACGCTCTCCATTAGCGGCGAGCGGGCCAAGGAGCCGGATTTCGAGCGCGGCGACATGCCATGGCCAGCGTTCATGTACTTCAACCAGCCCTTCCAACTCACGATGATCGCCTATGGCGACCCGGGCCTGACCGTCCGCTATGCTGTCGGCGACGCTGTGCCGTCGGCTACCAGCCCCGGCCTGTTGTATGAAGGCGTCCCCGTCGAGCTTGATGACGCCACTGGCGACGTCACCGTCAGCGCCCGCGTTTTCCGGGGAATGACGCCTTGCAGCGGCGTCACCCGTTTCACGTTCCGCAATGCCAAGGAACTCAGCGAAATCCTGGATTGCTTTGACGCGATTTTCGTGCTCCGCGACCCAGCCAGGTGGCAGGTGATCGAGGAAGCCAATGGCAACCGCTACTTGCAAGCCGGGCCATATCCGGAAAAAGCCTTCGACCAGGCTGTTCTTGAAGTCTATGTCCATTACCCGGAAAATGAAGTGCCGGACAAGATCGGCTTCCGCTGGCGTCTGGTCTCAACCTTGGCCAACCCAGGTTTCAATGACGCTGGCGAGTGGCATTTCTGGATGGTCGGGCATCTTGGCTGGTCGGGTCATGGACATCAAGAAGACTGGCAGACATCGGACACTGAAATAACTCAAGGCGGCTGGCTGTCCGGCACGCTTTCGTTTGATGACTACTGGGCGAGTCAGCCCAATATCAGTCAGCTGAAGCTGGATCGCTTCATCGTTGGTGCCCCTAAGGCTACGCCCAAAGTGACGGTTGAGCCGCCTGGCGCCGGCATAGTCAGCTATGCGACCACCGAGTGGCGACCCTTCCTGGGAACCGAACGCATGTCCGTCAACGATAGGGTGCAGTTCCGAGTCGAGCCGGCGCCGGGATATGTGTTGGTGGAATGGCAGCGCTATGAACCTGACGACGATCAATACGTGCAGTATGGCACCGAGACGCAGGTGGAGTTCCAAATCCGCGCTGACGAGGATGGCGACCAGGCCGAAAACGACTTCAAGGTCGTACTGATAGCAGCGGTTCAAGTCCAGGTCACCCTCAGCGAAGGCGGCTGGTGGCCGCAGCGATATGGTTATGCGCAGGACGAGTACACCGAGGCCAAACTAGTCGACAAGGACACCGAACTCAAATTCCGGCCTGAGGCTTTGGAAGGATATGTCTTCACCGGCTGGAGCGACGGCGTTGCCGACATCGACCGCACCATCGTCTGCAGCCAGGACATTGCCCTGCAAGGCAATTTCACCAGGTGCCTTGATTCCGCGCCGCAGGCCAATGTCGCCAACACCGGCGATGCCAGCGAAATCACGTTCACCAGCGGCAAGGGAAAACTGACCGAACTTAATCCCGACGGAACTATTACCTATACTATAAGCGTCGCGTATCCGGAGTTGTATCGTTTTGCTGGATGGCAGTTTGACCAGGATGCGGTCGAGGTCGCCCAGGTCAATGGCTCTGACTTGACGGTCACGCTCGACTGGAACCGTACCAAGCATTTTGCTCCACAGGCGACGTTCTACAAGCAGACGCGCCTGACGGTACGGACTGCGGCCGGCCAGGAAAACCGCGGCCTGCTGCAAGTGCGGAAGGACAATGGCGACGGCGAGGCGATTCTCCTTGACGAGAGCGGGAGCGCAAATATCGACGTTGGTTTGACCGTCTGGCTCAAGGCCACGCCCTTGGACATCAACCGGTTTGAGCGTTGGAACTGGCAGTATGGCGGCAATAGCAATAGCAGCGTCGATGCCGAGATAACGGTGGCTCTCAGGAACTATCCGTCCTACCAGTTCACGGCGTCATTTGTCGCCCAGGCGCCCCTGACCCTGCACGTCGACCCGGCCGGCAACGGCACCGGCAAGTTCCAGGTCAATGGGCAGGACTACCAGCCGGGTCAGCACCATGACATCGGCGCCCAAGTCAATATCAAGGCCATTCCTGACCCAAACAACCGTTTTGTCAAATGGCTGGACAATGAGAGCGCCGACCCGCGCCGCTCGGTTTACATCGTGCCTGGCGACAACGCCTACACCGCCCAGTTTGTCAAAACCGGCATGGTCACCCTGAAAGCCAAGAATATCGTCACTGGCGAGCCCGGCGGCGGCGTCACCAATGTCTTCACCCCCGACCTGGGCACAGACCTGACCATCATGGCCACAGCCCTTTATGGCTACAGATTCGTCAAATGGGAGGACAGCGGCAGTACGGAACCCAGCCGCACCATTCACATCGTTAACGTTGACAATCAGGAGTTTACGGCTTTGTACCAGCCGGTAATCAGCGTTTCGGCCTCGGCTCCGACCGGCGGCGGCTCCTTCACCGGCACCGGCCAGAAGCTGCATGATGAATTCCCGGTGACAGTCACTGCGGTTCCCTATAACGGCTATCGGTTTGACCGCTGGCTTGACGACCCGGCCGCGCCGGCGGAGCGCGTCCTTGAGGTGGGCGACATCATCGACAACCGCATCAATTTGCAGGCCATGTTTGTGCGCGTCTGCAACGTCGTCGTGCAGCCGGAACAGCAGCAGCTCGGCACGGTCGCCATCACGGATGACGGCGGTGCCGAATTCACCCTCGCCCCCGACACCGGCGCCTATTCAGCCGTGGTTGACGCTGGCGCCAAGATTTCCTACCAGGCCATCGCCAACCCTGGCTGTGACTTTGTGCGCTGGACCTGGGACGGCTCCAAAAATCCCGTTGTCACGGATATGGTGATCGACCATTCCTGCACCTTCACGGCCGTGTTTGCGCAACGCGCCACGATCCATTGCAGCGTCAAGCCCGGTCAGGAAGCCTGGGGCGAGGTCGCCATGACCTACGAAGGCGCACCTGCCCAGTCCGGGCCGAACTTCCATGTCGGCAAGTGGATTCAGATTGCAGCGACGCCCCAGCCGAATGTCCGCTTCGTGCGCTGGAGCGACGGTTCGACCTCGGCCGTGCGCAATTTTCAAGTTGCCGAGGGCGTAAAGACGTATGAGGCCGAATTTGTGCGCACCTCAAGCGTCATTGTCAATCTGACTTCCAGCACTCCCGGCGAGGAGCCTCCGACCATGCGTTGGGGATTTCCCTGGACAGCCTGGCTGGCCAGCGGCCAGAAGGTCGTCTTCGACGTCGAGGACGACGCTGGCAGGGACTGCCTCTTGCAGTTCTACGGGCAGTATGGCTGGAGTCTGCCACCGGAGGACGGCCAGACCCGCACAGTGCTGCCGCAGCAGAACCTGGTCTGGGACTTCCAATACAGCAAGATTACCACCGGCACGCTGGTCGGCTGGCTTAATCCCAGCAATATCGGAGCAAAGTGGCGCGTCAAGGCCAATCCGCAGACCGGCTACCCGGGCGGGGAATGGCTGGGCAGCGGCGCCTCCGTCGTCCTGGAGCAGGGCGAGTATGAAATTGAATTTTCGCAGGTTGTGGACGATTCGGGCTTTGAGACTTGGCATCGCCCGAGCGTCCTGATCCTGGACCAGGGCGAAGGCGCGACTGTCACCGTCGCCGCCAACCAACGCCACAGCTTCACTGGCAAATACCGCAAGTACATCCCAGACCTGGAATTGAGCTTTTCGCCGGGCGAGGTCTCGGAGGGCGCTGGCCCCTCTGCGACCGTGGCGACACTGCGTCGCCTGCCGCGCGTCCCCGGCGGAGAGACCGACCGCCGCGAAAGCATCACGGTGGCCTTCACCCCCAGCGAGGTGCGCGCACTTATCTTCCCGCTCTCGATCACCATCCCAGCTGGGCGCGAAAGCGTCCAGTTCATGATTGGGGTGATTGACAATGACTTGCGCGAGAATACGGAGATTCTGGCGGAAGACGGCGTGACGCTGGGTCGCGGCCGCATTGTCCGCCTGAATGGCCTGGTCTCCGTCCCCTCAAGCTGCAATTGCAGCGGTGCCCCGAGCTCGGGCGCGGAAATCTTCGCCGACTTGGCGATTTATGACAATGACGGCCCGGCCTTGCAGGTGACGGTCAACCCGTCCACCATGCAGGAACCCTTGCCCCCGGACAACGAGAAGCTGTATCCGAACGCCTTGACCGTCCGCCGCAACGACCGCACCGGCGACGGCCTCCCGGCCATCACTGTGAAGCTGTGGGCGTTCGTGAATGGCGTGGAAGACGACAGCGAATTCGAGTTCCGCCAGAACGGCCTGCGCGTGGACGAAGTCGTGATACCAGCCGGCGAACTCCAAGTGACCGTGGACATCGCCACCCTGGATGACAATGAGGAAGACGGCAACCAGCTCATCTCCGTATATGCCGACACGAACGACGAGCCGCCGGACGAGCCCGGAGTCAAGTACACACCTGGCACCTGCTGGGTCGTGGTCAGCGACCTCAGCTTCCCGGATTATGTGGTCACCTCGGTGGCTGCACCGGCTGAGCCGCTGTCTGGCGGCGATGTCTATGAGCTGGAGTTGACCTTGAAGAACCAGGGCCGGATGCCCATGGCCGGCAACATCCCCCTGGCTGTCCACGCCAGCGCCAATGACATTCTCAACGACCAGAATCGGATTCTGGAGACGAACTACATCGGCGGCCTGGAGGTCGGCCAGAGCGCCAGCCTGCGCCTCAACATCCCGCTGGAGATGGCGCCTGGCGCCAACTGGCGCTTCGCCGTCGTCGTCAACCCGCGCAGCACCCTGCGCGAAGTCAGCCTGCTCAACAATACCACCTGGTCGGAGAAATTCACCGTGGAGGCGTCATACCGGGCGACGGCGGAGCTGGCTGATCCTGCCCAGGTGACGTCCCTGATGGGGCAGCCAGTGACGTTGGCTGGCCGCACCTTGCGGATTGACTCGGACGAGCCGATCGGCCAGGTCAACGCGGACGTGTACGTCATCGTCAATGGCGTTCCGCGGATTCTGCCGGTGACCAGCGACGCCGACGGCCGCTTCACGGTTGACTTCACGCCGCTGCCGGGCGAAGCCGGCCACGTCATCGTCGGCGCCTGCTATCCCGGCCTGGGAAGCACGGAGGCGCAGGACGAATTCGACATTCTCGGGATGCGCTTTGTCAAGAGCGTCTGCGGCAACGATATTGCCACCAAGTATGTCCAATGGGGCGTCACCATGAACGACGTCAATGCCTGTACGCTCCAGCTGAGCAACCGCAGCCCCGCGCCGCTGTCCAACCTGCGCGCCCAGCTGGTGAACGCACCGGCCAACTGCGAGGTGGCTTGGAACGACGCCGGAACCGACCTGATTCTGGATGAACTGCCAGGCAATGCCACGAGTACGGTCACGTTCACGGTCAAGGGCACGGCGCCGACCGAGGGCAGAAACTACCAGTACTTCACCGTCAGGGTCACCACGGTCGAAGGCGCCGCGCTTGACATCCCCGCCTATTTCCACGCCAAGCCGCGCTATGCACAGCTGGCGCTGGCGCCGACCGCGCTGGATGTGACCATGCAACTGGACCCGCAGAACAACCGCGGAACCCCCCGCAACATCGAAGTGATTATTCATAACGAGGGGGCGGATGAGACCGGGCCGATCACGGTTTCGCTACCCAACCTGACCTGGATGAAACTAGTCGGCAGCAACACCCTGGCCAGCATTCAGCCGGGAGAGTCGACCTCGTTCCTGCTCACCTTGACTGCGGACGCTAACACGCCCCTCAACGCCCCGCTGAGCGGCGCATTGGCGATTAACGCGCCCAACGCCTTTGCTGGCGTGACGCTGCCGTTCCGGGCGACGGCAGTGGCCGAGGGCACCGGACGCCTGACTGTGGACGCCATTGACAACTATACGTATTATGAAGCCCATGCGCCGCATCTTGCGGGCGCCCTGGTGGTGGTGCGCAATCCCTACACCAACGAGGAACTGGCCCGCGGCGTCACCCTGGCCAACGGCAAGGTAACCCTGGAAAACCTGCCAATCGGGTTCTGCAAGGTCACAGTCAGCAAGGAGAAGCACGCTGACTACACGAACAACGTCGAGATTCAGCCAGGACGGGAAACCACCTTGGTGGCGTTCCTGGACTACCAGGCCATCACCTATTCCTGGGACGTGGTTCGGGTGGAGATCGAAGACCGCTACGAAGTCGAAATGACCGTTGTCTATGAGACGAATGTCCCAGTGCCGGTGGTGGAGACGATCATGCCGTCCAAGATGCCGTTCCTGCGGCCAGGGGAGACGCATGCCTTCAGCGTAATCCTCATCAACAAGGGCCTGATTCGCGCCGACGACGTCGAGTTCGCGTTGCCAGAGGTGTTCAGCGCCCCGCAATGCGCCATTGCCTTCAATCATCCCAAGGGAATCTACAGCCTGCTGCCGCAGCAGTCGATTACTATTCCGGTGGTGGCCACCGGGATAGCGCCAACGCGCTCCGAGGACTGCCCTGGCTATTCCCTGACCCTCTGGTCCTGGGAATGCGGCTTTGACCGCAGATGGCATCAAGTCAAGAAGGTCTTCTCTGTCGAAGGTACGGTTTGCGGCCCGGGCGGCGGCGGCGGCTACGGCTACCTTCTCTTTGGCGACTGGGGCGGCAATCCGGGCGGGGGCGGCCCCGGTTCATCAGCAGCGTATGTTATAGAGCCGAACGAGGGGGAAAAGGTCATCATCGACGGCGACTGCGAACCCTGTACCAATGGCATGATCTTCGCTATTACGAAGTGCGCCATTGGCTTTGTCCCCGGCTTAGGCACCGCCGTCGGCGTCATTGACTGTATATGGGGGGTGTGGGAAGCGTCTCAAGAAGGCACCGCCTACTCCTGGACTACCGCTGGCCTCAACTGCGCCTTCAATTTTGCCACCAGCAACCCCATCGGCAACATAGCCTCCTGCATACTTGAATTGGCCACCGCTTGTGACACTGCGCTCAATCTAGGCACCCGTTCTGACGAGAATATCCACAAGCCGCAATGGCTGGTTGACTCCCAGGAAAAGCTCCAGATTGTCATTGATCAGACAGAACAGCGCGTGGCGTATTTCCGGGAAATTTACGGTGCGCCCTGCTGGAATGACACCGACATGGAAGCCGTCAAGGCGTTCTTCAAGGCTTTCATGCCCTTGGGGCTGCCCAATGGCGTCGCCGTCCAGGTGAGCGATGCGCAGAAGGCATCGCTGCTGACCGTGCTTCCGGAAGGCGTCGAGCCGACTGACTTGGATGCCTTTGTGGCGCGCTGGAACCGTTCCGTGGCCTACTGGGAGACCTGCGGCATGGACGCCTTCCCGGACTATCCCGAGGGAGCGAATCCAAATGACTACCTTAGCCTGAAGCGTCTGTTCGACCTGTCCCGGGAAATGGCCCGCTGCGAGGAAAAAGCTAGGCTTCTGGGCTACGAATCGGTCGAGGACCTGTACCTCAAGGTCACGGAGTACATGGAATCGCAACTCAGGGGCACCAGCTCCGTCTGCGCCCAGGTGACTCTCAAGATTTCGCAGACCGTGTCTCTGACACGGGAGGCTTTTGAAGGCACGTTGACGCTGTTCAACGGCCATGAAAACAAGGACATGACGGATGTCCGGCTGCAGCTGGTGGTGACTGACGCCCTTGGCAAGGACTGCACCGATTTGTTTGACATCAGCGAGCTGCCGGAGCGTTTTGTGGAGCTGACGGCAATCGACGGCGACGGCGTCCTCGGCCCCAAGAAGACCGGCAGTGCAACAGTGCGGTTCATCCCCGAAAATGCCGCTGCACCAGTGGCGAGCAAGACGTATTTCTTCGGCGGCATCCTGGCCTACACCAATCCCTTCTCGGGCGAGACGGCGACGATTGAGCTGACCCCCGTGCCCCTTGAGGTGTTCCCCGGACCGCGCTTGCAGATGCATTACTTCTTGCAGCGTGATATTTTGGGCGACGATCCCCTGACCGAGGCGATTGAGCCGTCCTACCCGGCTGAATTGTCTGTCCTGGTCTACAATCCCGGCTATGGCGACGCCAAGAATTTCCGCATTGACTCCGGGCAGCCGGAAATCACTGAAAATGACAAGGACCTGCTGATTGACTTTGCTCTGTGGGACTATGACCTGGAAGAGTCTACGCTCAACGGCCAGCCGAATTCCGCGCCTCTGGGGCAGGTCAACCTGGGCACTATCAAGGCTGGCGGGCATGGCCTGGCGCAATGGTGGATGACTGCGTCGCTGCAAGGGCATTTCGTCGGCATGAGTGCCACCTACACGCACCTGACCAGCAACGGCAACCCGGACATCTGCCTGATTGACGGCGTCGCCATCCATGAGCTGCATCGCTCCGGGCAGGACTTCGAGGGCAACACCGCCTTCCTGGTCAATGATGTCTTCGACCCGCAGGATACGCCTGACACCCTCTGGATAGGCAGGGATTTCGCCAACGGCGTCGAGCCTGTGCCGGTCGATGTGTATGACGCCTGCACGGTCAGCGGCCAAGCTTTCGCGGCTGGCTCGGAAGACCCGGCCGACCCGCCGACGTATTCGTTCACGGTAACGCCACAGAGCGGCAGCGCCTGGTTCTATGTCAACATCCCGCAGCAGGTCCTGGCCGGCTATGAGATTGTCAGCACCGCCCGCGGCGCCGAGGAAATACCATTCCGCAACTGCTGGCTGACTGACCGCACGCTGCCGGACGGCCGCGACCCGGTCTATGAAACGCGACTGCATGTGTTTGACTATTTCCCGAGTGCTGCCGCGCACGACTACGTGGTCACGCTGCGGAAGAAGGCCGAAGTCACCCTGGAGGTCGTCGGCTTCGGTGGCATTGACAGCTATGTTGTGCCGACGGCTCTGCCGCACATCGATGTGTTCTTCAGCGACAGCATCCGCCTCAGTACATTCACCGCTGCGGACGTGACTCTGCGCCGGGAGGGGCAGCTGGTCAGCCAGCAGGCTCTGGAGAACCTGACTTTTGAGAAGGTGGCCGAGGACGACCATAACAAGGTCTACCAGTACCGCATCGGCAACCTGGGCGCATTGACCATGAACGATGGCTTCTACGTCCTGACCGTTCAGGCCGCCGGCATCACCAACCGGGAAGGCGCTGCTGGGCAGGTCGGCAGGCAGGCAATGTGGGTGAAGAGCACGGCCGCGTATGGCGGCGTCAGCATCGCCCGCATGGAGAAAGTCGTCCTCGACGGCATGCAGGAAGGCGAATACCGGGTGGACATCGACTTCAACGGCGCGGTTGAGGCGGCCAGCGTGAACCGGAATGGCCTGACCCTCACCCGTGACGGCCAGGTCGTCCCGCTTGGCGAGGATGTCGTCGCCAGCGCCGGCGAATGGCCCGGCCAATTCAGCTTCGTCGGGATTGACGCCTACACCCGGGGCGATGGCGTTTATCGGCTGCGCTTTGACGCCGCTGCCTCCGGAATCGTCGACCAGGGCGGCAATGCCAGTGCAGCCACCAGGGAAATCACCTGGACGGTTGACACCACCCCGCCTGGTCACGTCGACGGACTGCGCATCGAAGTCGATGACGGCATTGCAGCTGACGACGGCGTGACCTGGGGCCGCAACAAGACCGTGATAGGCGTCTTGCCCGAAGGCGGCCTGAAGGTGGAAATCCTCTACCGGATGACTGGCACCAAGGTCAGCGCCCCGCTGGTCAGTCGGCAATTCGCCGCCGGTGAGACGGCGATGAACATCCCGATCACCTTGCCGGTCGATGGCGCCATCACCCTGACCGTGCGGATGACAGATGCGGCTGGCAACAGCACGGACGACAGCCTGGATATCTTTATTGACACGATTCCGCTGTCAGCGCAGTTTGCCGATTGGCCGACCGTGTCTCCGGCCGTGACCCGCCTGCTGTTCAGCGCCCCGATTCTGGATGCCAACCAAATCCGGGCTGGTTTGACCCTGACGGTCAACGGCAGCGCGGCAGGCGTGGACTTGTCCGGTCTAATCATCACGCCGACGCCGGGCAGTGATCGCGAATATCTGCTGGAGGGTTTGAACGACTGCACCAGGGTTTCCGGGATGCATCTGCTGCGGCTTGACCTGGGCGCGTTAAAGAAGAAGACATCTGGCCTGCCTGGCGCAGGCACATGCAGCGCCGCCTGGAAGATGCTGTATCCGCTTACTCCGGAAGAGAAGCTGGCTTTGCCCCAGGCGGTCAACAGCGGCTGGACAGACTTTGACAGCGCCGGAGACGCCTATTGGAGAGTGGATGAACACGTCAGCGCCGACGCGCCAGACGCCGAGCCGCGCCAGTCCGTGCGCTCGGGTGCGGTCGGCAATGGCGAAATCAGCGTTTTGAGCCTGGTCGTGCCTGGCCCGGGCGTCCTGAGCTTCAGCTGGAGGGTGTCGTCAGCCGCAGACAGCGATATGCTCGCCTTTGCGGTCAACGGCACGGTGCAGCAGGCCATCAGCGGCGTGAGCGATGACTGGGAGGTCGTGGAAATGCCGATCACCGGCATTGGCGACCAGGTTCTGACCTGGACGTACTCCCGCGGCCATGTCGCTCCTGTCGGCCAGAATTGCGGCTGGGTTGACCTGGTGTCCTACCGGAAATACTATGACGTGAAGTTCACGGTCGCCAGCCGGGTCTATGACGGAACCACGGTCGCCACGCGCACCGGCGAATTGGTCGGACAGGGGCAGATGGAGGGACATGAGGTGGGAGTCACTGACGCGAATGGCGCATACGCCTTCGCGACGCCGCACCAGGGACAGCGCAAGCCAGTGGCCCTGACCGGAGCCGAGCTGACCGGCGCAGACGCGGACTTGTACCTGCTCCGCATAGCGACCGGCCAGGCCGATGTCTGCCCCAAGGCGATTACAGTTGGCTTCACGGCAAACGACAAGGTCTATGACGGCGGCACTGCCGCGACCGTCCGCGACTTCGTCTTCCCCGGCCTCATCGACGGCGACGTCCTGGAGGTGACGGCCACGGCGCACTTCGCTGAAAGCAAGGTCGGCGACTGGGGCGTGACCATCAATGACGGCTTCACCGTTACCGGCAATGACCATGGCAACTACGAAATCGACTTCGCTGGAGATGTGACGGCTTCCATCACGCCCAAGGCGATTATAGTCGGGTTTACAGCGGATGACAAGGTTTACGATGGCGCGACCGTCGCTACGGTTCATGACTTCGTCTTCCCCGGCATCGCCGAGGGCGACGCCTTGGAGGTGACTGCCACGGCGCACTTTGCCGAAAGCAAGGTCGGCGCCTGGGCCGTGACCATTGATGACGGCTTCACCGTGACCGGCAATGACGAGGGCAATTATGCCTTGGCTTTCACTGAGGTGACCGCGCAAATCAAGGCGCGGACAACGGAAGTGACCTTCATGGCGGACGACAAGGTCTACGACGGTGCCAGCAACGCCACCGTGCATGGCTTCGCCTTCACCAACCTGGTCGACGGCGACGCCCTGGAAATGAAGGCCGCCACAGCGCACTTCGCTGAAAGCAAGGTCGGCCGCTGGAACGTGACCATCGAGGACGGCTTCACCGTGACCGGCAATGACGATGGCAACTACGCAATCGCCTTTGCCCCGGTGCAGGCTGCCATCACGCCCAAGGCGATTACGGTCGGCTTTACGGCGGATGACAAGGTCTATGACGGCAGCACTGCCGCGACAGTG
This sequence comes from Lentisphaerae bacterium ADurb.Bin082, assembly GCA_002070945.1. Classification (GTDB taxonomy): domain Bacteria; phylum Verrucomicrobiota; class Lentisphaeria; order Oligosphaerales; family Oligosphaeraceae; genus JAAZKI01. Next base: position 47,239 of record MWEG01000084.1, on the reverse strand, counting down.
CATGACTTCGTCTTCCCGGGCATTATCGACGGCGACACCCTGGGGGTGACTGCCACTGGTATCTTCGCCGAAAACAAGGTCGGCGAGTGGGTCGTGACCATCAAGGCGGGCTTCACCGTGACCGGCAATGACGATGGCAACTACGCCATCGACTTCGCCGACAATGTGACGGCTACCATCACAGCCAAGGCGATTATGGTCGGCTTCACGGCGGACGATAAGGTCTACGACGGCACAGCCGTCGCGACGGTACGGGACTTCGTCTTCGACGGCCTCGTCGACGGCGACGCACTGGAGGTGACTGCCACGGCGCACTTCGCTGAAAGCAAGGTCGGCGCCTGGACCGTGACCATCGATGATGGCTTCACCGTGACCGGCAATGACGATGGCAACTACGCTATTGACTTTGCCGACAATGTGACGGCTTCCATCACGCCCAAGTCGATTACGGTCGGCTTCACGGCAGACGACAAGGAGTACGACGGCACGACCGTCGCGACGGTACGGGACTTTGTCTTCCCCGGCGTCATCGAAGGGGATGTCCTGGAAGTGACTGCTGCTACAGCGCAATTCGCTGACAGCGAGGTCGGCAAGTGGGCAGTGACCATTGATGATGGCTTCACTATCACCGGCAATGAGGCAGGCAATTATGAATTCAATTTTGCCGATGATGTCAAGGCCGAAATCCGGTATAATGTCCAAGTCATCCCCGTCGGCTGGAGCATGACGGTGATGTTCCTCGACAACCTGACCGACGAGTCAGCCGCTGCCTGGGCGAACTTGGGCGTGATGGCGTTCAAGGATTCGACCATGCAAATCCAGCGGGGACGCCACCCCGACTACGGCGAATCCTACTGGGTCTTCAACCGCGACGGCAAAGAGGTTGACCTGCAAGGTCTCAAGCGTTTTGGCCAGCCAGCCTGGATGCCGTCAAATGACAACGGCTGGGTCATGACTGGCTCGCCGGCAGAAGACTATGTCGTGCCGGAAGGCGTACTGGTCTGGGCTTGGAATGGAAGCGTCTTTGTCCTGATCCCGCCTGGCGAGAAGCTGCCGGCAGGCAGCGCGGCATGGTTCTGGCAATGAGAAGGCGGCGCGGCTGACGTCGTTGTGGCGCAGCCGTGCCAGTTTGCAGAAAATGGCGCAGACAGAAGCGGACATGGGCTGGAAGTCCGTGTCCGCTTCCGCCCGATGCTGCCGAAAGCTCCCTGTCCGTCACGGCCAGGAGCCTGTGTGCAAAATATGGTGACGATCGTTTGCAGTCCTGGCCCCCGGCCGCCGTATGCGGGATTGGCCTCATGGCATGGCTATGATTCCAGTGCGCGTTATCACATATCGCCTTCTATCGCCACGTATTGCTTAGCCCATCTTTCGCAATTTTATATGCCGCCAAGTAGGAAACAGGCACAACGAGGCGTTCATATCTCCTAGATTATATGAGAGCAACAAGGGATAATTTATCCTAAAAAAAGCATTTAAAGCCATATTTTGTTAATGTGCGAAACCTTGGTTAAGCCGGCTATGCCGGCGTGTTCTATGCAGTTGAAAGGTACTGCACATGTTAATTGTTCGTTCAACATGTAGTTGCGCCTCGGCGTGCGGCGGTGACAAAGCACGCGAAACGTGGCGGCCTGCCCTTGTGGCAGACGAGGGCGGGTGGTATCCGCCTGACAACGAAGTCGCGAGCCCTAATGCAAATGAACCCGCTTCGGCCTCGTTACGCTGTTGGCGTCGGCTATCCCCCCAAGATGTGGTGAAGCCTGCCATTGTCGGAGAAGCAACGAACGCAAGCATCCGACGAGACGCCCGGGGTGATTGGGGAGAGCGCGCGATGACAGAACACGCAAGGTATCCGGGAGAGCCGCTCCGCAGTCCCGTTTCGGCGGTCGGAACGGGACAGGGAACGCAGGGAAGCCATAACCTGCGCATACCGCGGCGGCGGCAGTCGGACAGGCTCATAGTAGCGATGAAGCGGGGCAACTCCCGTGGAGCAAAGGAGCCTGGCCTACGTTGCGTTTCCACAGCAAAAGGGGGTGCCGCTTGAGCAGAAACTCCACTACGGACAGACGGCAGGAGTGGTGCAGAGAACCCGGTATGCCGCTGAAACTCTCTCTTCTGCGCTGGAAACTGGGCTGCAAGGCCAAGCGGGAGCCGCAATTCCGGTTCTACGCTCTCCATGACCGCATCTATCGGGCTGACACGCTGGAAACCGCCTGGAAGTTTGTCAAACGGAACGGCGGGGCACCCGGCAGTGACGGGCTGACGTTCTCGGACATCGAGAACGCCCCCGGAGGCGTGGGTCGGTTCCTCGAACAACTCGGGAACGACCTCCGCGCCAAAACCTACCGTCCGCGACCGGTGAGGAGGACTTACATCCCCAAGGCAAACGGGAAGATGCGCCCGCTGGGCATCCCATGCATCCGGGACAGAGTGGCCCAAATGGCGGCCAAGCTGATTCTGGAGCCAATCTTCGAGGCAGACTTCGAGGACTGCTCGCATGGATTCCGCCCGGGCAGACGCGCCCACGATGCAATAAGGGAAATCCAGTCGAACCTCGGTGCCGGAAGGACAGAGGTGTATGACGCGGACTTGTCCAGCTACTTCGACACCATCGACCATGAACGGTTGATGGCACAGGTTGAGCGACGGGTCGCCGACCAGTCGGTACTCCGGCTGATTCGCCTGTGGCTGACCTGCACGGTCGAGGAAAAGGACGAGAACGGGCACACCCGGCGGACGCGCCCCGAGAAGGGGACTCCGCAGGGCGGCGTACTTTCGCCGCTGCTCGCGAACATCTACCTGCACCAGCTGGATTGCGCCTTTGAACACGACCCCGCCTCCCCGCGATGGTTTGCCAACGCCCGGCTCGTCCGCTATGCGGACGATTTCGTGGTCATGGCGCGATACATGGGGGGACGAATCAGGGAATGGCTCGAAATGCGTCTGGAGGGCGAACTGGGATTGACAATCAATCGGGAGAAGACAAGAATCGTACGGATGAAAGGAACAGGCGAAAGCCTGAACTTCCTCGGGTTCACCATGCGGTACGACTGGGACAGATATGGACGGAATCGGCGATACCTGAATCTCTTTCCGGCCAGCAAGCCTGTTGAGCGCTTCAAGGACAAAGTCCGGACACTCACAGGAAGCGGGTACAGGAAGTCGATGAGGGACACGCTGGAGCAAGTCAATCGGCTCAGCAGTGGCTGGAAGCAATACTTTGATTTCGGCTACCCGCGCAAGTGCTTCCGAGACCTTAACTGGTTCGTCCTGCGTCGATTCAAGGGCTTTCTCCGGAACCGCAGTCAGCGAAAATGCAAACCGCTGAAGGGCGGTGAGAGCCTCTATCAAGGGCTTCATCGTCTGGGATGGAAACCATTGTAACATCCAAATGAGCATCGCTGATTGCACCGTATAATGTCTTGCACCGAGAACGTAGGGAGAGCCGTGTACTGGAAATCTGTACGCACGGTTCGACGAGGACTCCGGGCAACCCCCGGAGTTACTCTACTGATGAACACTTGCAGGCATTCAGGCTGTCGTATGTAGTCCAGGCTTATGTCTCGCCCTGAAAGGGCGACACATAAACGCTGACCAATCCATGCCCAAAATTCAACTGCTTTTTTAGGTTCATTGGAACCAGCTCGGGTCGTCTTTGATCTTTCTGGAGAAATCTCTGCCGACGACATATCTGGCGATTTTGCTGAAATGTGAGCGCATGGCCTCTTTGTCATGCAGGTCGTGGACGGTTATTTCCACCACTTGGTATCCCTCCGAGCGTAGTTTTGCGCGGATGGCCTTGTCTTTGGCTTGTGTTTCCGGATTGCCGTGTATTCCGGCGCTCATACCATCTAGGTAAACGCAGCAGCCACGGTCGTTTGCATCTTCATCGTCATCCGGGGCAAAAAAGACATCTGGAGTTGTGCTACCAAAGCCCAGGCTTTCGATTTTAGTCTTGAAGCGGATTTGGTGTTGCCACTCACCTTCGAGCAAGCCGGCCTTTTCCATGAGAAGTTTGAGGCGTTGTTCGGCGTTATTGGTGGGCATGGCGCTATCAGGCGTTGTCCCCTCCGAGGTATGGGTAGTGGCTGGGATGATTTGGATTTCTCGCAAGGTCCCCAGGCGCTCGCGCAACAAGCTCATGGCGCTATGTCTGTCCAGGTAACGATGATAGAACGCATTGCGGAAATTTTGTAAGCAATCTATGCAGGATTTTTCGCAGTTGGAACTGCAACCGTCCAGGAGTTCGAGTGCGGTTTCGCAGATGCGGTCTGGATTCTCGAGGATTTGATTCAGAATGCCTGAGCCTCCGGGCATGGGGTCCCAGAGATAGGCATCGACAGTGTCGCTGTCGTAGCGGCCGATGACCATAACCTGCAAGTCGTCCAGATGCATGTCCAGCACGTGAGCGGCGCCAAGGCGCAGAGCCTCCATCAGGCTGTAGGCGACTGTACGGTCAGCGCAATCAGCCAGCTTCAGGCAATCCACCATCACATCAGCGTAGAAGCCGACGTATTGCGGCCTTGTCCCGCAGCGTTCCTCGTGTCCCTTCGCAAACTTCTCTATGGCCTTCTTGCTGCTCAGCGGAGAGATGCTGTGACCGCAAATTTGGCAGACCAAATAGCCGAATTGGTCATCCGTCGCCCCGGGCGTCCCGACATTGAACATGCGGAAGTGGACATTTTTTCGCCATTGCAGCGTCGCCGGCCCCCAGGAGTACATCGTGCCGCCGTTGTGTTTGTTTTTTTCAATCGCATAGTGCATAATCGGCATCTGGAAGCGGTTTTCCTCGTCATCGGAAATCAATTGCTCATGCATCAATTCCACGTCGCAGATGTAAATCGCCTGCAAGAGTTCCATGTCACCGGATGGTGGCGGGGAACCTGCTGGCAATTCCATGATAGCCTCTTTGTCCTTGTCCACGGCAATAGTCGGCCTTTCCTGCACCTCTTCGCCGGTAGTGAGCAAGTATTGGCGCGGCACGAATTTCTGGCCATTGGCGTATAGCAAGTTGCCTGGCACATACTCGCGCAATGCCATCGTCGTCGGCCTGGGCAGATAAATGGGATAGCCGCCAGCGTTGCTCGGCATTTCACCGCTGGCGCAGATGCTTCCTGTGTCCAGGCCGTATCCGGGCAGGAAGCCTTCTGAAGCTAGGACACCGTAGGTGGAAATGTCGTCGTTTAGGTCTTTGGATCGTCTTTTCCTGAATCTGCCCAGTCCCTTGAATTTTTGGATCAGGTTGTCGCAACGCCGCCAATGCGCCTTGTCTTCATTATTATCAAAGGTTCCTTTCGGGCCTTTCTGCTTCTCCAGGCGTTTGATTTCGCGATTAGCCCACTGCAAGCGTCTGAACAGGCGTTTGGCGACCTCTTCCATTTTACCGGGCGCGTCCTGGATTAGTGCTGTCAGAATCTCCGGCGTCACCACCTCGGCGTCGTTTTCTGGCCAGGCGGAGCTGAAGACGCCGATCACTGTCGCGTGAAAATGTTCTTGGTATTTATGCAGCCATTGTGAGAACTCATTGAACTCGTATGGTTTATGGCGCATATTGCGATTATGGTCAAAAAGATATTGGTCAATTCGGGGCGGGAAGGTCAAGTCCCTGGCCTCTTTCAGTTGGTGTTGTTCTTCTGGAGGGAGTTTGTCACCATAGATCAGCTGGTTGGTGGCAGTCAATAGCAGGGCGTGGACGTGCTTTTCGATCAGATTGCCGTTGCGCAGGTTAAAGGCAGGCGGGTCAATGCGTCCTTCCAGCATCTTCAGCGGGTCTTCGTAATAGGCCTTGTCGTAGGAAGTCGGGCGGCAATAGGTGATGTTCACTGCCATGCGATTGCGTCGCCCTGCACGGCCGACTCGCTGCCAGTAATTCGCGGGCGATGGCGGGACATTGCGCATCAGAGTGCAATCCAGCCCGCCGATGTCCACGCCCAGCTCAAGTGTAGGGGTGCAAACCAGGGTGTTGACCTGGTTGTCGCTGTCGCTCTTGAAGCAGTTTTCGATATACTCCCGCCGCTCGTGCGGCACCATGGCGGTGTGCTCTTCCGGTCGTATCAGGGCGTAGCCTTCTTCCAAGACGTGGAGGTCATAGCTGTCTGGAGGTTCGGCGACATATTCGAGCTCGCCCTGGCAGCGCCAGGCCAGGCAGCGGCCATAGGGCGTTTTGTGCAAGGTTTTGCGGCTGCAATGACGGCATTTATAGTAGCCTGTATGGGAATTCAGGCGCAGCTTGGTCAAGTCCAGCTGATAGAGTCCGCTGCAACGGGGCAGGGGATTGCCTTTTTGCCCAAGTAGCTTGACCGGGACGAGGATTTTAGTGTTCTGCATCAGGTTCCAGACATCGGCTTTGAAAGTATTTATTTTCTCTGGTGCAATGCCCCATTTCTGGAACACGGTGGAGAAAATCTGCTCTCGCTCTTTGCTGAAGACAATCATCCTCCTAGCGTCGTCATTGCTTTCCAGAGTGAACTTGCAGCCTTGCGGATTGGGTGGATTAATCAGGTAGCCACGCTCAATCAGCTGGTCGCCGGGGCCGAAAAACTTGTTGTTCAGATTGTACTCCTGAACATAGACCAGGTTCTTCCAGCGCAGATAGTCCAGCAAGCCCACGATGCCCGCGAATAGCTCAACTGGAGCTAAGCGGTATTTACGCGCTAGTGCCAGCATTTGCGGGGCTGTCTCCTGGATGCCGTCGTAGCTGACTTGCAAGCGCCCCCAGGACTCCAGGCCAACGCGCTTGCGCGTTCCCAGGCATACTTCTCGCATTACTTGGATGGTCAGGTATTTACGGCGTTCTTTTGCATGTGCCACAGGTTCTTTCTTTTTGTCGGCCTGATTCCAGACTTCGGTTAGTAAGGCTTTGGAGTATTCCTCGTTATCATCAAAATAGTTGCAGAGTTTCAGCACCAGGTCACCGACGGTGATATTACTGTGCTTTTCGAGGATATCGTCGATGATGGCGGCGATGCGGAATCGCCTGGCATGGTCCTTCATCCAGCCTGCCTGGAAAGCCGCGTCCTGCCGGTTATCGGCAAAGAGCAGGAGGCGTTTGCGGTCTGCGTGTTGAATGATTTCCTGCGCTAGGACGTGCACGTCAGCCACATTGACGGCGCGGACTTCCCGGATGGGTTCCTTGTGACGGTAGCCGCCGCCCTTGGAGTTGCAGGAAAGGCAGGAACCCAGGCAGCCTGGATTCTTTTCGCTTTGACGCACTGCGTATAACTTGACCATGGGCTGTGTTCCTGAGCAGTGCTTGCACCTGGCACTTTCACGGTCGTGCAGCGTGCCGCAGCGGCGACAAAACCAGACATTGACTATGCGGGCGCTGCTTGGCTCGTCATCGTCATCATCGTCCTGTGAGATCAGTCTATCCACCAAGATGACGCGCTGGCCGTCGTTCTCCGGGGCCAACTTTTCCCAGTAGCGGGTTTCGTCTTCGCAGATATCGCCTCCCTGCGGCTTGGTTTTGGTGAAAACGTAGTCTTTGACGTAATGGATGAAATAGTGTTGCCCGCAGGTCGTGCAGGTGAAAATCCGCAATGGGAAGAATTCCTCGTCTGGGTTGGCTTGTTTCTCATCTTCGCCGCTCAGCCACAATTTGGGAATATCATCGCTGCTGGGGAAGGTCACCACCCCGCCGGGAATGCCACGGATAAAGGCGTGCACCACTGGTCGAAACACGGCTCGGCCATCCTTACTGGCTGCTGCGCCAAGAACCAGGTAAGTCATCAGTTCGGACTCGGTGACCGTGCGGCTGACAAGAGCAGTCAAAGCAGCGGCCAGCGATGCCAAATCCGCAGGGCGACGCAATTGTTCGGATAGCAGCTGTGCCAGTGGATTGGCAAGAAGAGCGTCGTGCAAGGTGCTTTTCACGTTCCGCCCGGCAAGCGAGAAGTAAAGTCGCGCCAAATCGTCGTCGTTGTCCTCCTTTTCCACGGCTTGCAGGCATTGTTGGAGCAAGGCGCTGGGATTGGCGGGTTCAGCCGGCATTGCGCCGCTTGGTTTCCAGGCGTCCAGTTGATATTGCTCGGTGATGCAGCGCACATTGGCCTTGTCATCGCCGAAGAAGCGTGCGGCGAAGTCCCTGGCTGCATCGGGATTATCCTTGTCCACGATAGTCGCCGAGGTGGCAATGCAGGTGCTGTGGTTTTGGGTGTTGCAGAACGCTTTCAGGCGTCTTACCAGGCAGGCGCTTTCCGAACCCATGATGCCGGCAAAGGTATGGGCTTCGTCAAAGACGAGGTAGTCCAGGGTTGCGTTCCTGAACATTTCTGCATCAGTGCCCCGGGTGAGAAGCAGTTCCAGCTGCTTGACGTTAGTGAGCAGAATACGCGGTTGACTGCCATTTTGGCGCATCATTTCCCGGGAGCATACTTCCTCGCAGGGGTGGATGGTCTCTATGCGCTTTTCTTTTTTATCGTGCTCAATTTGCTGCCTGTAATCGGCGCGGGAACTGCCTGGTGCCATGCGATGCCCGGATACTTCCGCCTCCTTGTCCGGTGTCTTGCCGACGTAGATGCCGAAGGTGATGCCGCTGCCTGCCAGCAATTCCCGCAGACGGTTCAGCTGGTCTTCCGCCAGGGCGTTCATCGGATAGACAATGACGGTGGAAATTCCGGCCGAGGCATTGGTGTCCTTGAGTTTGAGCGCCTGGCTGATGGCTGGATACAGGAAACATTCGCTTTTGCCGGAGCCTGTGCCGGTGCTGATCAGGGTGGTGTGTCCTTTGGCAATGGTGCGAATGGCCTCTTCTTGGTGTGCATACACGTTAGGGAAGGGCGTCAGCTGGGACAAATGAGGATGCAGGCAGTCGTCCTTGACCAGCTGTGATACCGCGCAGCCCATGGCAAAAGTCTGGGATAAGCTCACGTATGGCCCTTTGAGCAGAGGCGACTGGCGAACATGATCCAAGCGCAGCAAGTTCTTCATCTGCTCATTCAGGCGCTGATCCTGGAAGGGATACGCTGTCATCTGGTACTTCAGAAAGTTGCCGATGACTGTCTCAGAAAATGCTAGGGGGTTTAGTGCCATGTTCGCTCCCAGTCAATTGGAATAATCGCCCGCTGCGGTGCTTGTCCAAGGACTCAGAAATCGAAGGTCAGTTGGCCTTTTGCTTCGCACACCATAGAACCTCCCTTGGCGGGTTGTGCTGATGCTGCAACGTAACCAGACGTCTCTAAGTTGCGAAGGTTTTGCGCGTGTATCCGACATTCGGCTCGGAACTCGTCCTGACTTTGCGCCAATTGCCAATCATAAAAACGCGGGCCGAGCTGGTCTGCAACCGGTTGGGGAAGTTGCGCCCGTTCATCGTGCCCCAGGCCATAGTCCGCAAGACACAATGTTTCAGGCAACATCCAGCCCTCACCGTCATTCTGGGATAAAAATGCCTGGATGCCAGTATCACGATCACCACCACAGCGCTCAATGCACGCCTCTAAATCACGGAACGCAACCAGACTCAATACCGTCTGACGTGATTCTGGAAATAACTCACGGTCAACACGCCAGAAGCCCTTGGGAGCTAATTTAGCAGTAAAGCCTTTTTTGCTCAGCCATTCTAAGGGATAGTCGCATTCGTCGAAAACCAACTTGAACTCGTCAAATGTGAGTCCATACAACTTGGCGATAACCGCATCGGAAATGACCATCAGGCGGAGTTTTTCGGCCACGGTTAAGGCAAACGAAAGCTTTTCTGTGCTTTCACTGCAATACACCCTATGATTATTGTTCAGCCTTTCGGCAATGTCGCGTAAACACTCCATGTCTTTGGGCTTGACAAGGGGACATTCACGCATGATAAACTGACTTAACTCAATACCAGCAAGACGGAAGCGAACAACCCAATCAAAACTGAATGAATTGAGAAGTAGGGTGATGAATTTTAGGGACGTTATTCTGTGCGTGTTTATCACAAGGAGTTTGTTGCCACAAGCTGAACCTGATAACAGTGCCGCAAATAACGTCCGTTGGTTTGTTGAATTTGTTATGGCGCGAAAAACGGTTTTGAACTGTTGCCCGCCGAAAGCGTTTGCCACACCAAGTCCCATCAGGTAGTTGGGGACAACATCCTTGCGTTCCATTGGCACGTCATCCCATTGGGCGCGGATGCCGACTCCTGACACCCAAGCCCTATAACTATGGTCAAAATGTGCAATCATGCGTCCTTGGTAAAGGGGAATAGCAATTGCCTTGCCTTCGATTTCGACGAATTCGGCGTTTTTGCCGGTGCCGATTTTTTTCGTTATGGGCTTGCCATTGGCTTCGGTGAAGACGACGTTGGGGATTTCGTCGTACCGCAGCCACTGGGTGCAATCCCGGGAGAGGATGATTCCGGCGGGAATATGGCAACGTTTGACGCGCAAGGTGTCGTAGGGTGGTTGGGCGATCACGGTGGACGGCTGGACAAAGGGCGCAACATCAGGCAAGGCGTACAAGTCCTCGATAGGCCGCCAATCTCCCTTGATCCAGCGGCTGTACTCGTCAGCACGATAACCCCAGGAGGACCATACGTCTTGTGGGGGAAACAGGGCGGAGTCGCCTGTCATGTGGAACTCACTGCTAAACTGTATTTTCCAGCCGTCTTCGGATTCGTCTCCAACGAGGATTGAGTTTTCATAAATACGTCCCAGGATTTCCAGGTCTTTAGCGGACTTGATTTCCAGCAGGGACAGGGATTCCGGGCTGAAGCGCTTGATTTGACTGACCGGATATTCCGTACTGTGCGCCTCGGCATTTTCCCAGTCGTTGATATTCTGCCGCATAAAAGCGGCATTCAGCTTTTCAGTCGTGCCGCCTTTGCGGATGACCAGGGCGTTGAATTTGAAGCGCGAATCAATATCGAAGATTTTGCTTCTATTTTCGAAGGAGAAGAGCCATTCCCAGTTGCATTGTTTGAGGAAGAGTTCGCGCAGCTGCCGGGTTCCGGCGTCGCTGTAAATGCCGCTGGGGACGATGAAGCCGATGCGGCCGTTGTCCTTGGTGAGGGCATGGGCCTGTTCAAGGAAGAGCTTGTAGAGATTTACATCTCCGCCACCCTGATGCTGGAAGGAGTGCGAGGCGCAAGTGTCCCGCCTGGCTCTCCAGCGTGCATGATAATCGCTCTTGGCTCTGCCTAGTGAAATTCCGCCTTCGCCATCACCAAAGGGAGATGCGGCATTTTTCACCCAGTTGGACATGGCCTTGAAGGAGGCGCAGTAGTCGAGCCAGGCAAATTCCGTGTCTTCGTTGCTGAAGTATTCCTTCTGCTTGGCAATGGCTCGCTGCTTGCCATAGGCGCGATACAATGGGTCGTGCATGGAAAAGAATTCCTGGGACTTGGGCTTGGCAATGTCCCACGGCGGGTTGCCAAGGATGGCGTCAAAGCCGAAGGTCTGTTCATTGAAGACGTCAGGGAATTCCAGTTCCCAGTGGAAGAAGCGGTTTTGTTCGGCAACGTTGCGGATAATCTCCAATATATTTTGATCTAGCCGCTCCAGTGCGAAGTCGTTAGGCAGTGGGGCATGGTTCAGGTGCTCGCCTGGCCAGAACCAGATGGCGCACCACATATCAAAGGCGTCTTTCAAGTCGATAAAATTGGGATTCTGCCGCATGGCGGCGTATTGGCGGGTGCGTTCGGCGATATCGTTGATATTGATGCCGTGGAGGGCACTCATGGACTTCAGGTTTTCCTTGAGTTCGGACGTGACTTGTTCGTGGTTCAACGGCTGCATGAACTCTAAAGTGCCGTCAAGAATGTCGGTAATGTCTGCTTTGGCTTGGTTGAGCAGCGCCTTGATGTCTGCTGTCCATGTGTTGTTGACGTGATGGACGCCATCTTTGTGGCCCTTGTCGCCGCCTTCTCGGCTCCAGGCGGCGAGTGGATAATGCATGAATTGATCTGACCATGCGCCTACAAGGGAGTTGCCGCACTTAATCTTGTGGTCCAGGAAAGTCATGGGCAGTTCGCGGTCCAGGGTTTCAATCCACAGCGCCAGTCGGCAGAGTTCAATGGCTACGGGGTCTAAATCAACGCCGTAGATGCAGCGCTCCACCACATAGCGGCGCAGGATCGCCTTGAGGCGGGGTTCGAAGTCATCCTCATCAGGCCGGCACGGCAACTGTTGGGCGGAGAGGTTCTCGGATGCGTCATCTCCCCAGATGATGGCATCCAAACTTTGCCCGTTCCAGTTCTCCAGGTCACAGTGGACTTGGATGGATTCATAGAGCGCGTCAGTCAGGAAGCGCAATGCAGCCAAGAGGAAGGAGCCCGAACCGCAGGCGGGGTCACAGACCTTGATGCTGATAATATCCCGTGGCTTCTTGGGCTGCCACTCACCGCCGCTATTTTGCGTAAAAGCAAGAGGGCGCAAGGTACGCATGACAGTAGGGACGGCCAGCTGGGGCTTGGTGTAAAAAGTGCCCGAACCCTTGCGAGTGCCACCCCAACGAACCAGGTACCATTCCCCTGGCTCTACGGTCTTGAACAGCAGACGTTTGGCTTCCCGCTGCAAATCCTGCTCATAGCGCAGGGCACTGTCTTGCGTGATGGTTCTGGGGTTGCGCACTAACCCGATTAATTTGGCGGCGCGCTCAGCCCAGGAGCGGGCGCGTTGACGCACTGTGGCGGTGACGTCCTCGTCCTCATTGGCGTCTTCGGCTTCCTCGGCGTTGTCCTCGTCTTCGGCTTCAGCCTCGCCCTCCTCGGCGTTTTCTTCCTCTTCGCTTTCGCTGTCTTCTTCAGCATCGGCGTTTTCGTTATCCGCATCGTCTTCTCTATACGCATCTTCTTCAGAATCGTCGTCTGAGGCAGTCTTTTTTGCCTGCGCAGCCTGTTTTTTCAGGGTTTTGAACAGGTCTTTGATTTCGGCATTGCTCATGTCCTCCAAGGCGGGCAAGGGCAGGGCTGGCTGATCGCCGATATTCAGGAAAACGATGGGATTATCGGCCTCTGCGTACTTCAATTCGAAATTCAGCAGGCTTTCGAACAATAAGCCAATGTACTCATTGCCCAGAGAAGAGAAGTCAATGGGCATGGGCACGGTAGTGAAAGCGTGTCCTTGGCGGATGCGAACTCGATTTTCCGCCAGCATTGCCAACAAGTCGGCGACTTTCAAGTCAGACATCAGCGGGCGGCTGCGGTATTCGTTTTCAAAGAGCGCCATTACTTGGCTAACGGGGTTTGCGGCATCCTCTTGACCAGGGGCAAACAGCTGTCCCCCGTAGGTCGGCACGGGCATGGCTTCGTGTCCACTGCCGGTATAGATAAGCCGCAGCAAGGCCAGCAGTCTCGGCCAAGCGTGATAGCGTTCGGACATGGCGCTGCGTTGTCCTTGCTGGCGTTTAAGTTCGTATATCAAAGACGCCAGCGAGTAGTTCTTGTTGTAGATGGCATTGGACTTGGGCAACAAGCCCTCGCGGCTTTCCGCAAAAAACGCCACCACCAGGCGCATCACCATGCGAACGCCCGCCATGTAGATATCTTTGGAGTTGACCTCAGGCAGCTTCTCGTTCAGAGCCGCGCCGTGTTCGCGAATCAGCATTTCCACGGCGTGGCGCACCCGTTCGCCCATGACACTGGATAAGTCGTTTTGCCCCTGACGACTGGCCTGCACTGCCAATAGCAGTTTGCTCGGCTTGCCTAACCACAGTTCAGGCCTAAGCAAGGCCAGAAAACCACCCAATTCGGCGCTGGCTTCGCCACCAGCAAACCACTGCTCCGTTTCCCATTCCGTGAAGGCGTCATGATCCATGCCGGCATAGACAATGCGCCATTGGCTGCCATTGGTCAACAAGGCTAGGTGCAGTTTGCAGTGGCGTAGCCAACGCAAGACTTTCGCATAGACATTCCGTCCACGTCCAATGCCCAGGCTGCGGCTGCGACTGCTCTCGTTATCAATGAATACCGGAAGCACCGGCTGATTCTTGCTGGTGTATAGCCAATCAGGTCGAATGGTTTCCTTGCCGAAGCCCTTGCAAATCCATTCGGCTGGAATGCTCGTCTTGTGCGCGGTAAAATGCTGTCCAAAGTAGCCGCTGATGTTTTCTATCACCAGGACAAGCAGTTCCCGGATTTTCTCGCTGGAGCCGTCTTGAGCCATCCATTTCAGGCGCAAGTTTTCCAGCAGCCCGAAGCGGGGCATGGCTGACTTTTCGCCGCAAAGTTCGTCCAACCTGGTTCTATCAAGCAGTAGGCCCTCGTGACGCAGGGAGTTCCACCAGCTGTCAGTTGTGTTCGTAGTCATTTTGAACCTCCTGACGCGGGGAGGATGATTTCGACGGCGATGGGATAGACCTGGACGCTGCCGTCCAAAGCATAGCGTTTGGGAATCAGGTGTTCGATGATGCGCGTGCGCTCGCGTTCCAGCTGGGCGCGCAGTTCTTCGTAGTGAATCTCATCGTCCTTCTTGAGGTATCTTTGCAGGGCTTCAATGCTGTCGTCAATCTGTTCCTTATCTTCGGCAAACAACAGCTGGTTGCGCTCCTGGATTAACTTATTCAGCTCTTTGCGTTTGGCTTCATTGGTACGTTCACGTATCAGAGTCGAGAGTTCGCCTTGGCGGCTCTGGAATGCCTCCTGCTCATTCTTGGTGACAACCGCCTTGTCTGCCTGCAATTGAGCCGTAATCTTGGCGTTGAGCTCTTCGCCTGTTTCTCGGAGGAAACGCCGTAGGTCAGCACTGACGTCTTCGAAAATTTCCCGCGCCCAATCGACTGTAACGGCGCCCGTCGGCAGTGCAGTTGGCGCAAGGCGTTTTTTGATAGCAGGCTCGTGGGGCAAAGGCGCTTGTAATTTTCCTGCTATAACCGGAAAATCGACGGTGCGCACCCAGCAGTGGAAAGCCTCGCGCAATTCATTTACTGCCATCTCTTCGTAGTGGAGGCGAATCATCGCCTCGGCACCGGTGGGGACAGTCCCTTGGCGGAGCGTCCAGCGTGACACTTCATCGCCGCAGGGATAGCGTCGTCGGCTTAAGGAGTTGACAGCCTTGCGCATAATTGGATGCCCCAGGTGCAGCATGCGTACATCAGGGCGATTGCGAAAGACTTTGCGACCGCCCTTGTCTTTCATGAATGGTTCGATGTTGAAGGTTATACTTGGCACAGCGTTGGCTGCCTTGGCTATTCGCAAGCTTTCATCAATAGTGTCTTTCCAGCCAGAAAGGTTCGGCTTGGTGATTTTGAAACAGGAATCAGCCTCCGGTTCAGTGATGTGGCCTTTCATGGCTCGGTTCAGAACATTGTGTCGGGCAGTGTCGTCCAAATCCAGCTCTGCCGCGAAGTCCTCCAGCTGTTTGCTTACCTTGGTCATCTCTTCATCAATGACCGAGTGGTCTGCTTCGCCAGGCAACTGCGAATAGTTTTTTGCCATGGACGCGCCTTGCTCAATGGTGCTGAAGAGCTCATCGGCCTGGTCACCCCTGACGACCCGCCGTTGAATGGCGCGGTCAAACAGGTCGCTCACAGCACCTAGGTCTTCCCGAATCTGATGAATCTTGTCCATGATTTTAGCCAGGAAGCCCAGGTCAGCGGCGGTTGTGCTGGAAAAGTGGAACACCGACACATCGCGCGCCTGGCTGTGGCGGTCAAGGCGTCCATTGCGCTGCTCCAGGCGAGAGGGATTCCAAGGGCAATCAAAGTGCAGGACATAGCGGGCCGTCTCTTGCAGGTTGAGTCCTTCGGACGCGGCGTCGGTGGCAACTAGGATACGAATGTCATCTGTTTCGTCATTGAAACGTCGTTTAATATCTTCTCGGCTGGCGTCGTCCATTCCGCCATAGAGGACTGCGATGCGCTTGCACTCGTTATCTTTGAAGGTCTCCTGCAAACGGCGGAGCAGGTAGTCCTGGGTGGTCTTGTATTCGGTGAAGATAACCAGGCGTTCGTCATCGCGCCAAGAGTGATTAGTAAAGAGCAAATCGTCAATTTTGGCTAGCAGGGATTGAAATTTAGCATCGGCATTGGGATTCTGGCTGGTAATGTCATCTGCCAGATTGATCCCCAGCTCCGCTATGGCTTCATCTATTTCGCGTATTTCCTCAGCCATGTCATCGGCATAATCCTTGAGCCAGGCGCCGACTTTGGCAGCGGCAGTCACTGCCAGCGCTTGCGCTTCGCGGTCGTCGGTCTGCTCTTTCTCAAGGGAGCGCTGGAGGCTTACCAACTCGTCCTCGCTGGTCGCTTCGCTGTCTGGCGACTTCAAGCTGTCCTTGCAGCGTTTCCAAGATTCAATAAAGGTCATTGGTCCGCTGAGCAGGCGCTTGCCTAAGATTTCAATGGCAAAAAAGCCTGCTACTTGCCGTTGCCGCGTTCCCTTGGCAATGATGGAGCGAATCCTCGTCTTGAAGTCCTCTACGGCAAAAATGAGCCGTAATTCCGTTTCTGAAAAAAGATCATCCAGTTCCAGCGCTTGTGGCGCATTGCGCTTGCAGAATTTAGGTGGGTTGGTCCTGGCGTTGATTTCGCTCTTCATGCGCCGGATTACTACTTGGCGAACACGCCGTTTCTCGGCGTCTGAGAGGATTGCAGTCTTGCGGAAACGGGCTGGGTCCAGCATCTCCAGCAGCCCAGAAAACGACACCGAATTGCCATTGTGCGGAGTCGCCGTCAAGAAAAGTTTGTGCTCGAACTTGGGCACCAACTGGCGCAGCAAGATGCACAGGTCGCTATCTTTGCCGAATGGCGATGGCATCAAATTGTGCGCTTCATCTACAATAAGCATGTCCCAAGGCAGGCGTGTTAACGTGCCTGTCGAGCTTTGCGTGGTTTTGATGAATTGTTCGAAGATAAGGGGCTGCTTCAGATAGTGGTACGAGGTGATGATGCGGTCGTAATGACGCCAGGGATTGGCGTCAATGCCCACCTCTCGCCGCAATTTTAGCGTGCTATCGTGGTCAACAACCTGGAAAGGCAGAGAGAATTTGTTCTGCATCTCTTCTTGCCATTGCAAGCGCAAGGATGCCGGGCAGATGATTAGGACGCGGTGAATCCTGCGGCGGATAAGCAGTTCGTTGACGATCAGCCCTGCCTCAATGGTCTTGCCCAAGCCGACGTCGTCGGCAATCATCAAGTTGACCCTGGGCATCCGCAAGGCTTTGAGCAAAGGCACGAGTTGATAGTCATCTGGCGCAATTGCGCCATAAAACGGAGCAGCGATAGGCGAACGGTGTTGCTCGCCGAAGCAATTGACATCCAGATAGGGCTGCACCGCATTCCAGCGGCAGGAACGAACCAGGGCGTCGATTTCCTGGTGGGACATGGGCTGGCTATCAGACCTGGGCAGGGCAGTCGGCTCTAACAGCTCGATGCCGGGCTCGATGTTCCAGAGCAGCTCCTCGACCTCAGGCGTAAAATTGTCTTTATAGCTGACACTGACCAGGTATTGGCGCTCCTGCTGACCGCCAAATTCACGTACGTCTAAGATGACGCCTAAACGATTGCGCACCATGCAGGAGAGTCCGATGCGAGGTGCGCATAACAATGCCTGACCTGACATGATATTATTACCTTAGGAGAGATTCCTTTGGTTTCCTGTAAAAACCTACACCTTCCGGGGAAATCCTCCTAAATATAACAATTTGCCACTTTTATGCAAGGGTAGCGACGCGAAAGACCTCAGCTGAAAAAATGGCAGGGCAATGGGTCAGTCTTCAGTGCCGCCTCTCCGAGGCTCAGGCTTGGGGTGCATCTACCCCAGGTTCCGCTTCGCTTCACTTGGGGTTACTCACAGTGCCGCCTCCGAGGCTTAAGTCAGTCTTCTGGCCGCAGTGCGACATCCGTCTGCGTGGATTCTGTAGCACAAGCGCTCACGGCAAAACTTTGCACATTAAACAAAATTTCCGTGTATTCCGCGTGTTCAGTGGTTATAAAAACAACCTTATAAAAATCAATGTTCATCTGTGTCCATCTGTGGTAAAAAATAGATTATCGACGTATAGTCCACCCTAAGTTGTTTTCTTGGTAATTACAAGAAACAGAAGGAACTCCGAATATGATTTATGGATATATCAGGGTCAGTACTGACAAGCAGAATACGGAAAATCAGCGATTTGAAATAACGAGATTCTGTGGACACCAAGACCTCAAGATCGATTCGTGGATGGAAGAGACTATTTCTGGTACGGTTGAAATCAATCAGCGCAGATTAGGAAAGCTGCTGAAGAAATTGAAGAAGGACGATATGATAATTTGCACCGAAATATCCCGTCTTGGGAGAACTTTGTTTATGATCATGGATGTGCTGAACCTATGTCATAAGAAAGGTGTACATGTCTGGACGGTTAAGGATAATTTCAGGCTCGGCACTGATCTTACGTCCAAAATTCTTGCTTTTGCCTTGGGCATTTCGGCTGAAATTGAGCGAGAGCTGATTTCTCAAAGAACGCGGGAGGCTCTAGCTCGAAAAAAGGCGGAGGGCGTAAGGCTTGGAAGACCAATAGGCTCCAAGAATCGCCGTAGGAAATTGGATGGCAAAGAATCGGAGATATTGCAAATGTATGAACAGGGATATTCGAAGGCGGCTATAGCTAGGCGAGTCAAAGTTAGTCGTCAAACGGTGGCGAACTTTTTGGCCAGCGTTCGCATTGACCCGTAGTTTGTCGCTAATGCGCAACATGCGTCGTGGGCTAGCCTTGCAGTGGAGATACGCCCGGCGCACTGGGCGAGCTGCCTGCCATCACAGCATGTTGAACAGTTCGCGGATGGTTTTTTCGCGCATTTCGATGCTTTTTGTCAGCTGGAGCTGGGCTCTGGCGCGGTGGAGATTCTGGCCTTCGTGTCGGGTTTTGAAGTAGACGTCTCCTGCCAGGTAGTCGGCAAAGAAACGGAGTCCGAGTTCGAAGGCGATCAGCCTAGTGGCGTCGTAGAGATAGTGCCGGTCTGCATCGGTCAGGAAGTTGCGGGCGTGGGTCTTATAGCCTTTGAGCAGCGCTTCGCACAGGTCGGTGTCAAAGATGATGCTGGCGAAGTCTTTGGTTTCCTCGCCGGCCGGATTGCAGCAGGAGCGCAGGCAATCGCCGATGTCGTAGTGGACCAAGCCCGGCTTGACAGTGTCGAGGTCGATGATGCTGGTGCCCTTGCCGGTCATGTCGTCGATCATCACGTTGGCTGTCTTTGGGTCTCCGTGGATGGTGCGGAGGTGAAGTTCTCCGCGCTCCTTGGCTTTTTCCAGCACGGAGCACCATTCGCGCCGTTCTTCAATAAATTTGAGGCAGTTCTGGGCGACGCCGCTGTTGAGGCGCGCCTTGCCGCAGGCCGTGGCCAGGGCGGCGTCGAGCTTTTCGAGATAGGTGGGGGTGATGTGGAATCCTGGCAAGGTGTCATGCAGCACATCGCAGGGCATGTCGCTGATCAGGCGATGGAATTGGCCGAGGACGGCACCGATTTCATGGGCGTGCTCCGGGCTTTGGACTTGCTCGTAGGAGTGGGCCGATGCGATCAGGGAGATGGCGCGCCAGCATTCGCCGTCGCTGTCAACGGCGTAGTCCTTGCCGTCCTTGGCGGGAATGACGCGGGGGAGCTGCCAGATGCGGTCGGCGTCATCTTGTTCGGCTTCCAGGTGGGCGTGGACATGAGCCGTGACCAGGCGCATGTTGTTCATCACCTTGTCCGGCTGCGTGAATACCCGGGTGTTGATGCGTTGCAAGATGAAACGCTCTTCGGAAAAAATGGTGCGGAAGGTGACTAGGTAGGTGTCGTTGACGTTGCCGGAGCCAGTGGCTTCCACGGTGACCAGGCGTCCGTCAACCTGAAAACGTTGCGCCATGAATGCTGCTTTCATTAGTGCGTCCCTGAAAGTAAAGGTTGGATAGAGACGAAACATCGGACTCATTAATCTATGCATGCAAAGCGGTTTGTTCAAGCGTCCTCCCCAAAAGTTGCTGCTGCGGGAGTTGCGTGAAAAGCTGGTTTGGCGTTTGCAGCGCCATGTTTTTGAGGTTACTTTAAGCGATGACATGGTGCCATGGTCAGATAGTCGGCCTGGCCGTGATTATAGGGTTTATGGCCAGTCGGCCTGGCCATGCGATTGTGGGAAAAGAACGAAACAGAGAAGGAGCAACCCCATGCGTTCAAAATGTTTAGCGTTGGCATTCGGCGCCCTGCTGGCCATGCCGGCGCTTTGGGGGCAGGACATCGTCCTAGTCAGATGCAAGACGGCTGACAGCGCTGCGCAGCGCGAATACGATCGATTTCTCAGCACGTTCCGGAAACGGCTGGATGTGCTTGGCATTGCCTCAAAGACGATAGCTGATGACGAGGTCGCCGGAAAGGGGCTGGGAACAGCCAAGATGGTGGTTTTTCCGTACAACCCGCGAATCCCGGAAGCGACGCAGACAGCGGTGGCGACGTATGTCAACCAGGGCGGCAAGTTGGCGCTGTTTTACAGCAGCGCGATGCGTCTGCTGGCGTTGTTAGGCATAGAATCAGTCCCTTATATCGGGGCAAAGGACTTGCCGAGCCTGCGCGGGATTCGCTTTGACCGTGATATCTTGCCGCAGGCGCCGGAGCTGCTCGTGCAGGCTTCGCATAACATCATGGAGCCTACGTTGAAGGTTGGCGGCGGCGGGCAGATTGTCGGAGAGTGGATTGGCCAGGACGGCAAGGCGGCCAATCGCAGGGCGGCTGTCTTGCATCCGAATGGCTTCTACTTGTCGCATGTGTATCTGGATCAAGATGCGCGCAGCGGCGGGCGTTTTTTGCAGGCGCTGCTGGGTCATTTCCTGCCGGAATTGTGGCCGGTTTTGGCAACCCGCAAGCTTGAGAGCATTGGCCAGATAGCTGGAATGGAATCCTTGCAGCAGCTGACAGAGAGGGTGCGGAAGTTTGAGCTGCCAGCGGCGAATGCTCAGCTGGACCGGGCGCGGCAGTTGCGGGATCAGGCCCAGTCTGCCCTGAATCAGCGTCAGTATGCCGCGTCAATCGACTGGTCTGAACAGGCCGCTGCGGCCGCTGGAGAGGCCTTCCTGATGACCTGCCCGTCACGCTCCGGAGAATTGCGCGGCGCCTGGTTTCATACGCCGTATGGCGTCGAAGACTGGGGGTGGGATAAGTCCATCAAGGCACTGGCTGAAAACGGCTTTAATGCGATATTCCCCAATTTCTGCTGGGGCTATGTGGCTGATTATCCCAGCGATGTCTTGCCTATGCACCCTAACGTCGCTACCCGCGGCGATATGCTGCAAGAATGCTTGGACGCATGCCGCAAGTACGGCGTCGAAATCCATGTCTGGAAAGTCAATTGGAACATGGGATCGCGGACGCCCGAGGAACTGCGCGAAAAGATGCGTGAGGCAGGGCGGACGCAAATGACAGTCAAGGGCGAGCCAACGCGATACCTGGCACCGCACCGGCAGGACAATTTTGAATTGGAGCGGGACGCCATGTTGGAACTGGTGCGGAAATACCCGATTGACGGCATTCATTTCGACTATATCCGCTATCCAGACAGCGGGTGTGACTTCAGCCCTGGGGCGCGGGAGGCCTTTGAGGCAGTTTTAGGGCGCAAGGTCGAGGAGTGGCCGAAAGACTGCGCCTGGGGCGGCAAGTTGAGGAAGGAGTACAACGCCTGGCGGCAGGGGAATATCTCACGGCTGGTCGAGGCAGTGTATCATGGCGCCAAGGCGATTCGGGCTGACATCAAGGTTTCGGCGGCTGTCTTCAGCGACTGGGAGTCGGCCGAGGAGTCTATTGCCCAGGCAGCCGGAACCTGGATCGACAAAGGCTGGCTTGATTTTGTCTGTCCGATGAATTACACCACCGATTATGCGGCTTTGAAACGGCGGGTGGAGTACCAGGTGCAGCGCGTGAATGGTCGGATTCCGCTTTACAGCGGACTAGGCACCTACCTGCATGATGGCCCAGTCATGACCGGCAGCCAGGTCGAATTGTCCCGGGCCCTGGGAGCAGACGGCGTGGTATGCTTTGACTTGCGACGCTCCCTGGTTGAAGAGATTCTTCCGGTTTTGGGCAAGAATGTGTTTGCCTCAGCGGCAGGGCCGATTTTGCCGCATCATGTCGCTGTGCCGACCTTTACGGCAGCGCCAGGCCGGCCTGATTTGGAGCATGGCTATGTGGTGGGCGATACATTGTCGATCAAGGTGACGTTGCCGCCGGCAATAGCCAAGTCGAGGGATTTGCAGGCGCGGTTCAGTTGTGACGGCCGTTTGGTGGACCTCGGAAAGGGTCTCAAGATGCGGCGGCGGGGCCGGATGTTGGAGTTTTCCGGAGCGGCCAAGGAGGCGGGGCGCTATCGCCTGGAATTGTCCAGCCCTAACCAGGATTTTCTGGCGCGCAGCCCAGTCTGCCGGGTGTATGACGAGACAGAGGCGGCGGACTTCCGTCTGCGCCATGGCCCGCCCGTGTTTTCTCGGAAGGGCGGATTGCGGGTCGGCGTTTGGCAGGATGATGCATACGGGGCGCCGCAGCTTTTGCAGGCTTTGCAGCAGACAAGCGGTGTTGATGCGCAGCCGCTGTTGAATTTGAAGGCGTCGTCCTTGGCGGCTTGCCAAGTGGTCATTTTGCCGCAGCCTCGGCGGCAGCAGCCGTTATTTAAGTCGGCGGAGACGGCGGCTGTTTTGAATGCGTACGTCAAGCAGGGCGGCGGTTTGCTGGTGACGCATGCCCTGGTCGGCATTCGCGGGCTGGTCAATCCTGTTCCCGAGGTCGTGGCCAGCGCGGATGAGAATGCTCTGCCTGGGTCAGAGTGGAAGGTGTCTGGCGGTCATGCGGTGACGGCGGGAATTGGCCGTCAAGTCCAGGTTTCGACGTTTGGGGATCGCATTAAGGTCACGCCCGCGCGGGGCGGCACGGTTGTCGCCACGACTGACCAAGGGGAATCGATCATGGTTGTCGGCGCATACGGGCGCGGGCGCTATGCCGCCTGTGGGCTTGGCCTGGCGATAGGAAAGGATGACAAGGACTGCCAGCTGTCTCCAGCAGAACTGATGCTGTTGCAGAATACGGTCAAATGGCTGGCGAAATAGGCTAGGGCGGGGGAGCCTAATGAGACGCTTTGGGCTTTTGGTTATGCCTGACGTTCCTCACGCCAGGCACAACATCATGGTTTGCAGTGCCAGTGCGCTGTCAAGAACCCGCTTCGCAGGTTTGTCCTTTGCCTCTCCCCAGCCGCCATCGCCGCGTTGATGGCTCAGCACAATGGCCATCAGGCGTTCCCGCCAAGCGCCTTGGCCGCTAGGGGCGAGAGCCTTGCAGACACGTCCAGACCGTGCCAGCCAATACCAGCCAACCGGGCTTTCCTGTTTCCAATTCGACTCCCACGCGGCTGCCCGCAACAGCGCCTGTTCCGATTCTGGGCGTTCTGTCAGCCAAGCCGTTGCCAGACGACAAGCCGGGCTGCCAGCGCCTGGACGATGCAAAGTTTCAGCATGCGGCAGGTTGTTCAGGGCGGCAGCCTCAAGAATCCATGGCACATCAGACTGTTCTGCCTGGTTCAGGGAAATATGCGACAAGGCCATTTCTACCAGCTTTGACCAGTCTCGGCTGCCAGGGCCGCTTTGCCGCAGCAAGGGCCTGACCGCCACTAACGCACTGGGTGCCCAGTCGGCTGGAGTCTGTTTTGGGTCGGTGTGCAGCCATGCTTCCAGCCAGGCATTGCCGCGCTGCTGCGCTGTCTGCAATTCTGGCCATTCAGAAGCTAGGCCTGACATCATGATAGCCATGACCGCCTGGCCAGTAGCGGCGGCACTGCCGTCCCAGGAACCGTCATGGTCTTGCCAAGCCAAAAGCGTCTGCAAGCCGCGACGCAAAGCCATCCGGCCCTCTAAACGCAGGGAAGCGCCAAGGCGGTCGTCGGCTGACAAGGACAAGCAAGCCATTAGACTTAAAGCCGTGAAGACCGCAAAAATAAGCCGTTGGTGCCTGAAAAACCGTATGGGACGTTTTTTACACATCCTTCGTGATTCCCTTGGAAAATGTCCACGTCCACTCTCCACTGATGTCCACTTTTGTCCACAGTCCATCGTTCAGCGCTTTTGCCGCTTTGCGGCTGGTTTCCTCGTATAACATATCCTAAAAAAATCTGTGTCATCAGCGTAATCTGCGGATAAAATAACGGTTTCTCGCCCCTCGCCTGTACTACAACGCTCATCACTATATTTTGCACATTAATTTCATTTAGGGACGTTGAAGCGGCAGGTTGTCTGCAATCGGGTGATGACGTCTTCAGCGCTGAGTGTCCATTGTCCCGGGGTGGCATTGAGCGGCATAGTCAGGGTGAAGTCATCCTGGCCTTGGCGGGCGAAGCGCAGGCCGGGGCAAATGGGGTTTTCGGCGCCGCCAGGGTCTGTCAGGCGTAGGCGAATGGGGTGTTCGACGCTTTGGGGGCCGGCAGTGTCAAGGGCCAGGTGGACGGAGTATGCGCGGTTCGCTCCCGGGGTGACAGTGACGACTAGTTTTTGAGGCTGGTTGGGCAGCAGCGTGAAGGCGGTTTGCGAGTCGGCGGCAAATGGGTGCGTAAAGGTTTTGTGGAAGCCGAGATAGCCGCCTTCCAGGAGGTCATAGACATGGTATTCGCGATCCAGGTTGACGGTGCGCGGAGTGACGCCAGGATCAAGGTTGGCGGCCTGCTTGTAGTCGCGGACCAGGCCGAGGATGCGGAGGGGGCCGTTCTGACGGACTTGGATTGAGGTCGCCTTCAGGTCAGTAGTGGCGACTGGCACAATGCCAGCACGCTTGAAGAGAACATCCAGAAGCTGGCTGATGATTTTGAATTGCGGCGCGTTGGCGCTGGTATAGCGCATTTCCTGCCAGTCGCCAATGGTGGTCATGATGGCTGCCCCAAAATAGACGGCGCAGCCTTTGCCGATAGGATTGACAAAGGCGACGTGGTGCTTCTGGCCGTCAGCCGCGATTTCGGCGAGTGGCTTGGCGGTTTTGGCGATGAGGCCGCTTTCCCAGGCTGGGACGGTCATGGAGAGGTTTTTGAGGGTCAGCCCTTCGGCCTCGGCGTCCAGGCCGGTGATGGTCGCTGGCTGCATGTTCAGGGCGCCGGTGTTTTGGAGGCCGAACAAATCGCAGGCCGGCGATTTATCGTAGGGGCAGCCGTGTTGGTCATAGGTCGCGGTCAGCAGGTCAGCGATGACGATGCCGCCGTCAGCCGCGAATTGTCGTACTGTCGCCACTTCTGCTGGCGACATGGCAGCGGCGGCTGGCAGGATCAGGATGCGATAGCGCTCGCGGAGGCGGTCAGTGGTTTCCAGGTGCCCGTAGGCGATATAGTCGTAGGTGAGGGCAGCGTCATAGATGAGGTTGGCGAAACCGGTGACAGCGCTGCGGCGCAGCGCGTTGGCGTCGATGATCCAGTCAAGCTTAATGGAGGCTGGCGAGTACAGGAAAGCAATTGGGTAGGCGAGCAGATCAGCCCGCATGATCAGTTCAGCCGGGCCGTTTCGGTAGCGGTCTATGGCCCTGATCAGGTCTTGAGCCAGGGGCGGGAGGGTGAAGTCGGGATGGATATAAAAGCGGCCGGAAAAGATGCGGAATCCGGTCGCGCCTTTGAACAGCTTGTCAAGAAGGTACTGGTTGTGATGTCGGTAGTCACCGTCGTAGCCGATCCAGGGTTCCAACATGAGTTTTCCGTTGGCGAAGCATCGCTGCTGGATGGTCTGTTCTCCAGTATAGGAGGACAGGGCCTGGAGGTGAGGCATGAGCTGGTACCAGTCCCAGGCGTTCCAGGGGTTGGTCTCCGAGGTGCCAGACAGGGAATACGCCAGGTTGGGGTCGACGTCATGGATGCCGCGAACCACGTAGCCGATGGCGTCAGCGCGGTTCCAGTCGTTGAAGGAGCGGTGGTCGAGCCAAGGGGCGTAGGAGGGGTGCTTCCTCACCTCGTCGGAAGTCATGGCCATGACGTCATCCCAGGACGCGAAGGAGGTTTTCCAGGAAAGATTGAGGGCGTCGAGGGACGGGTACTGGGTGCGCAGCCAGTTTCTGAATTCGCGCTGGCAGTCAGGGGAGAAGCACATATCGTTATTGCTGATCATGTTAGCTTCGTCTGGCCCGGCCACGGTATGGACTCCATAGCGGGTGGCTGGGGAGTTGGCGAAGTCGGCGGACCTTTGCCTGATGCTGTCTTTCAGCCCGGGCTGGCTCAGGCAGGGTGTGCGGACCAGGTCAAATTTGGAGTTGATGGCGCGGTTGGCGTCGTAGGGGAATTTGCCGCCGGTACCAGCGGTGGAGTTGGTGCTGACAAAGGCGAGGTTTTGATTGCGAAGGGCCTTGACCACGAAGGGTATTTCCCACTCCGAGCCAGAGCCGGAGCTGCCGTTGATGCCGAAGCGCCGCATGATTTTGATGTAATCGTCAATCAGGAAGGCCGGCACATTGCTGTTGCTGATGCCTGGCCAGCCAAAGACGATTTGGAGGAGTTCAGGGTCAGTGGTTCCGTGGCGGGCGCGGCGGAGGCGGACGCGGTCGACGATGGTGTCCCGGCGGCGGAGGACGGCTTCGGCATAGAAGACCAGGGATTGGCAATCGCGCAAGGGCAGGGCGAAGTTGGGGTCGTGGGAACGCGCGATTTCATTTCCCCAGGCATCGTACAAGGAGACGGTCAGGCTGGCGTCACCGGTCGCAGTCACGGTGCCGGTGACTGTTTCTGACTGGCGCCAGATTTTGTCTTCGATCTCAAAAGCAGTGATGGCGGCTGTGGTTTGGTGGATGAAGGTGGCTGATCCCCACCATTCGGTTCCGGCTGACGATGTCAGGATCAGGTCAGCCAGGATCATACCAGGCAGGACTGGCGCGGGGACGTCGAGGGTGATGGCATTGGCGCCGGCCTGGAGGGAGAGGGCGCGGGTTTCGGTGTGGAAGGGGTTGGAGAATTTGTCCCGGAGCGTGAGGTTGGCCGTCAGTTCGCGAGGTTCGGCGGCATTGATGACGGCAGCGAAGGTTCCGGCAGAGGCAGTGAGGTTGTTGACTTGGATTTTCGGTGCGCGTCCAGCTGCGGCGTAAATCATTTTGCCGAGCAGGGACAGGTGGTATTCGTGATAGTCGTAGGTTAAGTCTGGATTGAGGAAGGACATGGACGGCAGAAAGACTGGGCTGTAGCGGCGCTTGTATGTTTCCGGCGTGGTCTGTTCGCGGTTGCGGCCGTCAACCGCCCAGGCAGCGGCGAAGACAACGCCTTGGCCGTAGGTGAATTCCGCGGCCAGGGGGTGTCCTGCGGCGGTGGCGAGGACCTTGCCGGTGGTGGTGTAGTTCAGAATGCGGGTCTGGGGCAGGGCGGCAAACGGGATTCCGGCCACGATGTCGTTGCCGTCTTCCGGTTGCCATTCGGCGAGAATGTGCTTGGCCTTCTCAGCAAGGGTGAATTGGTCAGCCAGCGCCTTGGGGTGCCCTTCCGGTGCGCACAGCACCAGGCCGCAGCCAGCCTCGACCTGAGCCAAAATTGCGTCCTGGAGATTCTTGGAAAGCAGGTTCCAGACATCGCCGGACACGACGATGGCGTCATAGCGCTTTTTCAGTTGCTTTTGCAGTTCTGCCAGGCAGGAACTCGGGCTGAGGGTAGTCGTCTGCCCGCTGATGCGCCAGAGTCCGCCAATGAAATTGGTGGTGATGTCCAGTTCAAAGCGTTGAGCCAGTTCGACCATTTCGCGGCAGCCGTTTTTGTCATAGCATACTGCGAGCACGGCTGGTTTGCCCTGGGCGTAGGGTCGGGCCCAGGGCACGTGGCGGGTTTCATAATCCATGGAATTGAAGTTCAGGTTGAGTTTTTGGCCTTGTTCGGAGACATCGGGCCGGATATCGCAAGCCTGGGGCAATTCGAAGATGGCAGAGGCCTTTTGGAAAATGGTCGCGGCCTGCATGGTGAAGACGACAGCGTCAAAGCGCTTCGCTTCGGCAGCCACCAGCCAGGTTCCTTCGGTCAAGGGTGGCAGGCGATAGGTGAGCGCGGCGACGGTGTGGTTTTTGTCAACGGTGGCCGAGGCCAGGTCATGCCATGCTTCCGGCTTGCCATCTGCGTTGAGGCGGGCGGCCTTGACGGTGACGTTGTAATCATTCGGTTGGAACAGTCTGAGCCGCAGGGTGCTTGTCTCTGGTTGGCTCTGGTATTCCGGCACCAATCCGAGACTTCCGGCCATGATTGGGTTGAGATGGTCGGGCTTGCCGATGCCGGTGAAGGGGCAGACGGCGAAGCTACAGCGCAGGTCGTCGCCGGCCGGGATGGGGTAGACCCCGAGTTTGCATTCTATGCTGCCGGCTGTTTCCGAGGAAGCCCAGCAGTAGAATTCCTTGAACAGCTCGTAGGGGATGGTGAGGGCAAGGCCGTTGTCGTCGCAGAGGATGCCGAACCAGCCGCTGCTGAAGGCACGGCTGGTGAACTGCCCAGCCCCGGGGTGGCTTTCCACTGCGGCGCGACCGGGAAAAATGCGCTGATAGGGCGATGGGGTCTGCACCCCGGAAAACATCCAGAGGCCATAGTTCAGCGGCACGGCGTTGGCTTGGTCATTGCTGATCTTGTAGTCAACCGTAAGCGTGGAAGAACCTGCCAGGAGCGTGTAGGTCTTTTCTAAGGTGACATTGAGAAAAATGCCGCTTTTGCCGACGCTGGAGACGCGGACTGTTTTCCGAGCAGGTTCGTCATCGACGACGGTCAGGGCATACGGCAGGTCGCGGTACATGTCGCGGATGGCGTAGTTGCCAGGCCAGAACCGGTCGACGAACAGGCCGCCGTAGCCTTGTCCGGGAGCAGTGGTTTTGACTAAGTTGACTCGTGCGTGCTTGTCGTAGGCGTAGTTGACCGTGCCGCCACAGCCGGCATCAATCACATAAATGACGTGGTCGTTTTCGAGAACGGCGTAGCCCTCGCCTTGTTTCAGGCGCAGGCCAGGCGCGGCTGCGGAGACTAGGAAGTCGTATTTTTGTTCGACGGCAGTTTCCGGCGCCTTGGCCTTGACAGTGCCGGTGAATTCGATTTCGCTGACGCCGACATAGCCGCCCGTGCCGGTGATGGTCACTTCGACTTGGCGAACCGGCCGAGGATCGTCAGACGGGATGACCGCGGACATGTCGTGCGGTTCGCCTTCCGGAAGGTGGTAGGGCTGGTTCAAGGTGACGACGCCAAGCGGGAAGCGGGCGCCTTCAGCATTGATGCCAACGACTTTGATGTCCTTGAGGCCATAGCTGCGCTTCCAGCGAAAATAGTGTACTGTGACCGCGCTCAGGCTGGTGTCATGCTCAAAATCAAAGGAGATAATAAAGGGGACGTTGTGATTTTCTTTTTTGCGCCAGATGACCCGTCCTGGCCCGCCTTTCTTGCCGTCAGTCAGCTTGGTGAAGTTCGGGTCCGTGGCGCTGTCGTCACCGTGCAGAGTCGTCATGGCGAAATGATAGGACTGCGGCTTGACCAGCTCTGCGCCAGTTGCCGCTGCTGTCATAGCGGCGACTAAGATGACCAGAAGAGCGCGGACGTGTTGATGCATGCGCATAGTGAAATCTCCCGGAAAAAAGGCGAAATGAGGACGCGAGCGCAACGGCGCACCAGCGGGTGCGGCCATTATTTCCGTGCTGGTTGGCGCCGTCCGTTATCTTTATACGGTCTGGGTCAGGTCCAGTTCCGGTCGGAGTCCGAGTTCCGGTCGCTTCAGCCAGCGGTATTCTTCGGCTGGCAGTTCTTCGGTGAAGGTCTTGAAGAGTTGGTGGTAGCGTTCCCGGAATTTGAGGGAGTTGCGAGCGATGTTGACTTTGTATTCGTCCTGGCCAAAGGAGGCAGTAGTGATGCCTTCGAAGTGGTACATTTCGACTTCGGGCGTATAGGCGACCTCGAATCCGGCCAGCCGCGCTCTGATGCAGAGGTCAAGGTCTTCGTACTGGACCGGGTGGAACAGTTCGTCGAGCATGCCGACGCTGTCGCGCAAGTCTGTTTTCATCAGCCAGGTGGCGCTGATCAGGGACCAGGTCAGCCAGAATTGCTGGTAGCGCGGATCATGCCGTTCGGCGCCGCGGCCTCGGAAGGCGACGCGGCCCATGCGGTTGATGCTGACGCCAGCGCACTGGATAGGGTGGGGGCGGTAGGGATAGATTATTTTCGGGCCAAGGATGCCCAGGTTGGGGCGCTGATCAAAGATGGTGATCAGGCGCACCAGCCAGTCGCTGGTGCAGACGACCGCGTCATTGTCCATGAACACCGTGTATTTGCTGGTGGCTTTTTCCCAGGCTTGGTTGCGGGCGAGAGAGCAGCCGAGGTTTTCGGCATTGCGCCAGGTGTGTACGCGAATGCCGGCTTTTTCCAGTCGCGGCGTGAAGTCTCGAATCAGGTTTGGGGTGTCGTCTTCGGAAGCATTGTCGACCAGGAAGATTTCCCAGGGCAGGGTTTTCGCCTGGAGAATGCTGGTCAGGGCATGACGGGTGAAGTCAACGCCGTTGTGGGCGAGCATGACAATGGAGACATCGCAGAAGCTCATGATGGTAATGTGCAGGCAGGTTGCCGGGAGTTTGACTGGGCAGCCGCTCGGTTGGGGCAGGGGATGGAGATGGGTGTCGTCGCGCTCCGGGGCAAGGAGATGGGCCTGGCTTGTCTGGAGGTTGATGGATGTGGAGAAGGCGGCCGGTACCGTCTCGGCTGCGGTTTGGTCATGGCCGCGGCGGGCTTATTTAGCAATATAGCGGCATTTGGGAAAAGCGGAACAGCCAGTGAAGGATTTTCCGCGAGAGGTTCGGGTAATGAGCGGAGCGCCGCATTGAGGGCATTTCTCATCGAGCAGCTTGGGGGGAGGCGGCGGTTCGCCAATGCCTGCGATTTTGGCGCGGCTGGCATAATCCGCGATTTGCTCCGGATACTTGGCGATGACTTTAGTGAGGGCGGCGACCTGGCGCTCGCTGAGGCTGCCCTTCTGCTTGTATTGGGTGGTCACGGAATTGACAAAGTCCTTGTCGTTAAAGGACCGTCGACCGCCGGGCTTGGGTGTTTGCCAAGTCTTGATTTCTGCGGCCATGGCGACCAGCGCGTCGATTTTCTCGCGCTCGGCTTCGGATAAGGTCGTGGTTGGGGCGGCGTTGTCTTCGGTCGCCACCGGTTCGGTGCCGCCTAGGGCCTGGGTCAATTCCTGGTAGTCAGGGATGACAGCAGCGTATTTGGAAGCCAGCTTGAGCAGGGCTGTGACTTGGGCCGGACTCAAGGTGACGCCGTCCAAGACCTGCTTGTGGAGGGAACGGAAGAATTTGCCGTCGTCAAAAATGCGTTTGCCGCGTTTGACAGGTTCATTCCAGGCGACCTTGCTCATGGCTTCCAGCAGTTTCAGCTGTTCCGGCGGCGGCGGGGGTGGGGGCGCCTCCTGGCTGGCTTTTTCCTGTTCTTCGATGTACTGGCGGACGGTGTCGCCCAAGCCGATGTCATCCATGGCAGCGATGATGGCAGGAGATTTGGCGCCGTACTTGGCCACCAGGTTGAGGATGGCGGCCCATTGCCGCTCGCTGAGGTTTTTTTCCGCCTCGGCTTGGTCGGTGATGCTGGCGATGAATTTAGCGTCGTCGTAGGTGCGTCGTCCCCGCTTGACTGGCGGGTCAAAGGGGAAGTCAGCCGGGAACAGGGCCAGGATGACTTGCAGGTTTTCCGGGGTGCAGCCCTGGCTGGCGCTGGCGCTGGCATTGGCACTCAGGGCGTCCTGGAGCTTTTGGTAGAATTCGGTGATCATGCTGACCCAGTTGAGATCGCCTTCCTCGATCTGGTCAAGTTCATCTTCCATCTGAGCCGTGAAACCGATGTCGAACAGATGCGGAAGGTGCTGGACGAGGAAGTCATTGGTGGAGAAGCCGAGTTCAGTAGGCACGAGGCTGCCCTTGTCCTTGGTCACATAATCGCGTTCCTGGATGGTGTTGACAATCGAAGCGTAGGTTGACGGCCGGCCCACGCCATTTTGCTCCAGGGCCTTGACCAGGGCGGCTTCGGAATAGCGGCTGGGCGGCTTGGTGAAGCATTGCTCCTTGGTCAGCTCAAGCAGGTCGCAACGCATCCCGACCTTCAGGTCAGGGAGGGCTCGGGCATTCTCATCCGGGTCGTCTTCTTCGCCGACTTCTTTGATGTTGTAGACGGCCAGGTAGCCGGGGAAGAGGGTCTCCCGGGCAGTGGCGTGGAACAGACAGGCGATGCCTTTAGCAGCGGCAGCGGTCTTTTTGCTGGCTGGCGCGTCGTCCTGGACCAGGTTGTCCGCCGTCATGGCGGTCAGCGGGCCGCCAGTGCTTTCGATTTCAATGACGTGGTCGAGCTGCTGAGCCGGCACCATCTGGCTGGCGACGAAGCGGTTCCAGATAATGCGGTAGATTTTTGCTTGCTGCGGGGTGAGATAGGGCGCTACGCTGTCAGGGGTGTGGTTGACGTCGGTCGGCCGGATGGCTTCGTGTGCTTCCTGCGCGGATTTGCGTGAGCGATAGACATTCGGTTTGGCTGGGGCATATTCCTTGCCATAGTGCTTGGCGATGAAGTCGAGAGCCTGGGTCTGGGCTTCGCGGGCGACGTTGACCGAGTCGGTACGCATATAGGTGATGAGGCCGACCGGGCCGCCGCTGCCCAGCTCAATGCCCTCGTACAATTGCTGGGCAACCCGCATGGTCTGGGCAGCGCCCATCTTGAGGGCGCTGCCAGCGGCTTGCTGCAAGGTGCTGGTGATGAAGGGGGGCGGCGCATTTTTGCGGCGCGGGGTGCTTTGTACCTTGGCTACCTGGTGGGACACCTGGGAAGATTGCAAAGCGTCAGCCAGTCGCTCGGCGTCAGCACCGTTGCTCACCATGACTTTGGCGTCGTTGATGCGAGCCAGCCTGGTTTTTAACTTGGCTTTCTGCTCGCGGCTTTCAAACCAGGCGTCGAGATTCCAGTATTCCTGCGGCTCAAAGGCGAGGATTTCGCGTTCGCGCTCTACGACGATGCGGAGAGCGACGGACTGGACGCGGCCTGCGCTGGTGCCTTTTTTGACGTGCCGCCAGAGCAGGGGACTCACCTGGTATCCGACTAAACGGTCAAGGACGCGCCGAGCCTGCTGGGCGGCGACTAAGTCCTCGGCGATGACGCCGGGGTTGGCAAATGACTTCTGGATGGCGTTCCGGGTGATTTCATGGAAGGTGATGCGGTGAAAATTGGCTTTGCCTGCATCCTGGAGGATTTCTTGCAGGTGCCAGGCAATGGCCTCGCCTTCGCGGTCATGGTCAGTGGCCAGGTAAATGTCGTCAGCACTGGCAGCGGCCTGGCGCAAAGTGCGCACGATTTTGCGGCCGCTGGGCGTCAATTCGTAACTCGGGGCAAAGTCGTTGCTGACATCAACGCCGAGGCTTTTCTCCGGGAGGTCGCGGACGTGTCCCATGGAAGCCTGCACCTGGACGCCGGGACCTAGGAAGCGCCCGATGGTTCTGGCTTTGGTGGGGGATTCCACCACGACGAGTTTCTTGCTCATAATGCTTTATAACCTTTTGTTGAAGAACGGCTCTGGCATTGGCTAAGGCCGTTTCGGAAGTGTCCGTCGATTGTGGTCGTTCCGGTAGGGAAACAGAAGGAATAATATACACCAAAAATCAGAGGGGGGCTATTCTTTTTCCTGGAAGTTGTTTGACGAGCCGCTTCAGTTCGAGGGTGAGGATGGCGGCCAGGACGCTGGAGGTTTCCTCGTCAGCCATGGCGATGACGTCGTCGATATAGGCTTCGCCGTTTTGCACTAAACGCCAGATTTTGAGTTCGAGTCCCTGCAAGTGTATTTCGGAGGCTGGCGGCCTGGTTTTGTCCGAGGCGGCGGTTTCGGCGGCCGCTGTTTGTTCCAGGGGCAGGAGATTGAAGTCGTCAATGACGTCTTGGAAGTTTTCGATGAGTTTGGCGCCGTCCTTGATGAGGGCGTGGCAACCGCGGGCATGGGGTGTGTCAGCCAGTCCGGGGACTGCGTAGACATTGCGGTTCTGGTCAATGGCCTGGGCAGCTGTGATCAGGCTGCCGGATTGGATGCCGGCTTCGACGACGATGGTGCCGCGGGTGATGCCGGAGATAATGCGGTTGCGCATGGGAAAGCTGCGGCGGTCAGGGCGGTAGAGCATGGGGAATTCCGAGATGACAGCGCCGTTTTGTTCAGCGATGCGGATGGCCAGCCCAGTGTTTTCCTTGGGATAGAGGTGAGCCAGGCCGCTGCCGATGACGGCGATGGTTTGGCCGCCGGCGCGGAGAGTAGCCTCGTGCGCCGCAGTGTCAATGCCCCGCGCCAGGCCAGAGACTACAGGCCACCCGGCCTGGGCAGCGCTGGCGGCCAGCAGGTCGGCCATGCGAATGCCATAGTAAGATGTGTGCCTGGTGCCGACAATGGCGATGGCGCCAGCCGAATGCTTCAAGACGTCAAGGTGGCCGCTGACATACAGGCAGATGGGCGGGTCGTGAATTTCACGGAGAAGCGGGGGATAGACGTCGTCGTCCTCGGTGATGATGGTGACTCCAGCCTGGCGGGCGAGGTTGATTTCAGCCGCCGGATCGCAATGCTTTTCCCATTCATGTAGGATAGGCGCCAGGCGCTGGCCAATACCGGGCACCTGGCGCAATGCCTGCTCGGAAGCGACTAAGGCGTTTTTGGCGGAGCCGAAGTAGTCGACTAGCTGGCGCTTGCGGCCAGGGCCAATGCCGGGCAGCATGTTCAGGATGAGCAGGGCTGTGCGGTGATCCATGAGCAGCGGAGAGGGCTGGAGCTGATTTCAGGGCGATGACGGAAAGCGTGTCCTTCTGAATTATTAAGTTAGGGTGGCACCGGCGGATTGCAATTTCCTAATGGAAAGAATCATAAACAGGTGCTGCAAGTCATTATCAAGCATGTTTCCGGGAACTGAAAGCATACGCGGCCATGCTTTCGACGTAGGCAAAGGGCTGGCCCGTGTCGTAATGTTCGCCTTCGACGATGTGGCCGAGCATGCCCTGCTGTTGGCGTAGTTCCTCAAGGGCAGGGGTAAGCTGGATTTCGCCTTTTTGGCGGTTGCCCTTGGCAATGTGTTCGCCGAGAATCGGGAAGATGCCAGGGGTGAGGACGTATTGGCCATAGACGCACAGGAAGGTGTCCTCCGGCAGGCCCGGCATGGCCAGGTGCTGGCGAGCAAAGTCAAGGCTTGGCTTTTCAACGAAGCGGCTGAGGCGGAGGGTAGTCGTGCTGCCAGGAAGCCAGGTGCCGCAAACAGTGCCATAGTGGTGGACGTCTTTGCCAGGAGCCTGGTAGAGGCTGATGACGCTGGAGCCATCGTTGCTGCTGAAACATTCGGTCAGTTGGGCAGCGGTCGGCTTGGCTGCGTAGGAGAAATAGATGTGATCCCCGACCAGGAGCAGGAACGGGTCGTCGCCGACCCAATCGCGGGTCGTATGGAGGGCGTGCCCAAAGCCCAACTGCTGCTCTTGGCGGATGTAGGTGATGCGCTTAGCCAAATCGGCGATGCGCTCAGCCTGCTGCCGGGCAGCAGCGCCAAGGCGGTCAAAATAGTCCGGAGCAGTCTCGGAAAAATAGGCGCTGAAGATTGTCTCATCGCCGGGGCGGACGATGATGGCGAAGGCCTCGGCACCAGCGGCTGCGGCCTCCTCGACGATGTTGTGGATAAGTGGCTTACAGACGCCGTCCGGGGTGACGATAGGGAACATTTCTTTTTTTATGGCCTTGGTGGCCGGGAACATCCTAGTGCCGATTCCGGCGGCGGGGATGACTGCTTTGCGGACTTTAGAGGTGGTCGTCATGGTATGGCTTGCTCGTTGGTGATGTTGCTGTTTTGGCTGTGCGGAAGGTCGGCAAAAAGCGGCCGTCTGGGTTGAGAAGTTGTGGTCGAGGGGATATTTTACCACATCAAGCACGTCTATGCAACTCGGCGACGGCATTCTTGGTTTTTGTGGCGCACGTTCAGGTGCGGGGACAGTCATGGGTCATGAGGAATCGGCAGAGCGGACGCCGCCCAAGCGCCGGCGGCGGTTGTTCACTTTAAAGAACAAGCGGCGCATGCCAGCCTGGCTGGGCTGGCTGCTGGCTCGGCTGGTCGGTTTGTATGGGTGGACGTTCCGGGTGCGCTATGATGACCCTGACGGTTGGTTGCAGAGCCGAACGCCCTGGCCAGTGGTGATGCCGGTCTGGCACAACCGGTTTGTCTTCCTGGCGACCGTGGCGCCGAAGACGTTGTTGAAGCAGGTCACGGTTCTGATCAGCGCCTCCCGAGACGGTGAATACATCTCGACGTTGATACGTTTCTTCCGCATTGATGTGGTGCGAGGGTCTTCAAGCCGAGGCGGCATGCACGCGACACGGACGATGCTGCAGAAGCTGAAGGACGGGCAGATGATCGTCGTGACTGTCGATGGCCCCCGCGGGCCGCGCTACACGGTGCATCCCGGGGTAGTCGCCTTGGCGTCCCTGGGAAAGGTCGCGGTGCTGCCAGCAGCAGTCAACGCGGAGAACTGCTGGCAGTTGAAAAGCTGGGATGGAACGCAGATTCCTAAGCCGTTCTCTAAAGTCACATTCAAAATCGGTAAACCTTTTTTCCTGGATGACGGGGAGACGCGAGAAACCGGGGTGGAGAAAATCCGCCAAGCGCTATTAGCCATCACAGACGATAGTGGCGTGAGAATGAATGCTGAATGCTGAATGCTGAATGCTGAATGCTAAGGCGTATTTCATAATTCATAATTCATAATTCGTTAGGGGCGCCTGGCACCGTAGCTTGCCGGAATTCCGAATATCAATCGCTGACTGATTGCGTAATTTTTTGAACATCGCCTTGAAAAGACTAGGCATCATGTTACAATAGTGTACATAACCTTGTTTTTTAATGCTTATACGATTTGAACCGCCTTGAATTAACGTTAATGGAGCAGGCAGAAAGGAGTGCGGCATGAAATTGTCATTATCTGGTAGGTTGGTTGAGAAGAGCAGCACGCAGTCAGCGATGCCAGTGACGGATTTTATCCGTTTGGCAGCTCGTTATGGTTATGACGCTGTAGATTTGCGCGGGTCGCAGGTCAATCCTGACACGCCGTCGGCTGTGTTTGCCGAATTGAAGTCTGTGTTGCAATCCACGGGGATCGCCGTGTTTGCTGGCCAGTATCATGGCAAACTGGCAGACGCGGCCGAAGAGGCGCGCTTTGTCGAGTTTGCGGCCAAATTGGCGGATTTGGGCGCGTTCAGCATACGGATGGGAGCGCAGCCGCCTGTATTGAAGCGGGCTGCGCAGCTGGTGACGCCATTAGGGTTGCGGATTCATTATCAGATGCATACTAATAGTCCGTTTGAGACGATTGATGGGGCTGCCAAGGTGCTGGCCGAAATCAACGAACCGAACTTTGGCCTGGTGCCTGAACCGGCGAATTTGGCGCTGGCTGGATTGCCGTTCAGCCGGGATATGTTTGAGCCTCTGCACGGCGGCATTGTCGGCGTGCATGTGCAGACGCTGGTGGTGAGTCCGGACGGCGCCAATGCGCTCAAGCTGTGTGACGGTCGCGAAGTCAGGTATACGCGGGTGCCGTACGCGGAAAATCGCCATACGCCGTTTGCCGTCTTTTTTGACGCCTTGCGCGAAGTCGGTTTTGATGGCTATGTGAACGAATTGGAACCCATGCCAGCCGAAGGCGAGCTGGAAAATGTCGTGCGCGAGGCGGCTGCTTTCCTGCGTCCATTGCTGTGAGGTATCGCGAATACACGTTCAGGAAGGACACAGGCCGTGGCGAACATTAAAAACAACCTGGTTGAGACGATTGGGAATACGCCGCTGGTGCGGATCGGGAAGTTGAATCACGGCGTTGCCGAAGTGTTGGTGAAGGTGGAGTATTTCAACCCGGGGGGCAGTGTCAAGGACAGGGTTGCGGTAGCCATGATTGAGGATGCCGAGAAGCGCGGCGTGTTGTCGCCGGGCGCGGTCATCATTGAGCCGACCAGCGGCAACACCGGCATTGGCTTGGCGCTGGCAGCGGCTGTCAAGGGCTATCGGCTGATTTTGACCATGCCGGACACGATGAGCGTTGAACGCCGGAAGATTCTCAGCGCCTACGGTGCGGAAATCGTGTTGACGGAAGGCGCCAAAGGCATGCAAGGCGCCATTGACAAAGCCATGGAGTTGCATCAGGAGAATCCCGGTTCGCTGGTGCCGCAGCAGTTTGATAATCCAGCCAATCCGCTGGCGCATCGTTTGACCACTGCCGAGGAAATCTGGCGGGACACGGACGGCGTCGTTGATGTGCTGGTAGCCACGGTTGGCACTGGCGGCACGCTGACGGGCATTGGCAGTGTACTCAAGGAGCGCAACGCCAAGGTCAAGGTCGTCGCAGTGGAGCCGTCGGACAGTCCGGTGTTGTCGGGCGGCGTGGCTGGACCGCACAAAATCCAAGGCATTGGCGCTGGCTTTGTGCCCTCGGTGCTGGATGTCAGTTTGATTGATGAAATCATCCAGGTCACGACAGAGCAGTCTGGCCAGACGGCTCGGGCTGCTGCCAAGGAGGAAGGGCTCCTGATTGGCATTTCGTCTGGAGCGGCCTTGTATGCTGCCTTGGAGCTGAGCAAACGTCCGGAGATGGCTGGCAAGCGCATTGTCGCCGTGCTCCCCGACAATGGCGAGCGGTATCTTTCCACGTGGCTGTTTGAGGATGAGTAGGCGTGATATGCCTGGGCATGCGCCGAAAAGAGATAAATGAGTAGCGCGAGGGGGGAGGAAAGGGTTTGCAGTCCTTTCCTCCCCCTTGTGCTATACGATATTGCATTTGTTCAGTTTGCATTGAGTCTGCCGCCGGGGTATACTAACGATTATCCCCATAATTTGAGCCCCTTCACGGTGTTGTGAAGAATTAGGGCTGTCTTGGGCTGGTGGTCGGAATTTGCCTGGGGGCACATAGATGGCAATTTGTAAATTTTCGTTAATGTGCGAAGTTTTGTGATGAATGCTTGTAGTATTGGTCACCGATTGATACTTGGAGTTCCGGGCAATCTGCGGCGCTAGGCACCCCGGGTAAAGCACTTTAGTGGACAGTGGACAATGGACTTTAGTGGACCTTAATGGACATCAGTAGACGATGGACTGTGGACTTTAGTGGACATTAGTGGAGAGTGGACGTGGACGGAAGTGGACAGTCATGGACATGCGGAGTCAAGGCACGTGTCTTGTACAGGCTTCCAGACCATGAAGATGCATCATGCTTACAGTCATGCCCCCTTGCGCCGTAGGCGCTTAACCATGCTTAACCCCAGGCTTTAGCCTGGGGGAAGGCATACCCCAAAACTGGTGCCCAGTAGGGGCACTACCGGACGTCTAACAAACAGAACCGCTGTGCCAAATCTCCTTTTCTATCACAATATCTCGCACATTAACTAAATTTTATCACTGCTTTGTTAACACTGTTTTTTGTTTTATTTTACTAAATGGAGGTCTGTAATGCGGTTGACTTTAGAAAATAAACAAAAAAAAATAAAGCTGTTGCTTTCAGGATTTGTTCTGGCGATTTTAGCAGTTCTTTTAATCGTCATCATTAACACTGATCGAAAAGGAAATCCTCCGAAGATTGATAGGGAATCATTGCCTTCTTTACCAGAACAAACGGTAGCCCGAAATGATGCTCAAATTCCACCAGCACCACCTGATACTTCTCCCATTTCACAGGCTGATGAATCCCCTCAAATAGCGCTTAGTGAAACAAGAAGCGATCTCAATCAAGATGGTAGTAGCTCCCTCGCTGCATCCGAGATAGACCAATCGGTAAAAACTCCCGCTTCATCGCGCAAAGATACTGGTCTCGCCATTGTCAGGTTACTGGACACACGCAATGGCCGTTCCGTCGATGTTCAAGCTGGTAAGGTGCTTGTTAAGTTCAAGAAGAGCGTTACGGATATTGAAGTGGAGCAACTATTGGCTAAGCGTGGCTCTCAGATTACCGAACGCAAGACAAATGTTCTGGCTAAGATTGGCTATCAATGCATCACTGTTCCAGAAGGAATTTCATTAAGTGATTTTATCGCTTCTTTGCGGCAGGAACCGAGTATTGAGAGTGTAGAGGCCAATGTAATCTTGCGTTCGAATGCAGAGAAGTCACCTGTTGATTCTGCATTTACCCCGATGTGGAACCTGGAGGCAATCTGCGTACCCGAAGCTTGGCAAATCACCCAAGGTGATCCCAACGTTGTTGTTGCAGTGGTCGATAGCGGCATAGCCGGTAATCATCCTGATCTGTCTCAGAATCTGGTTGCCGGCTATAATTTTTGCGCTGACAACTCAGATACTGAAGACGATCATGGTCATGGCACACAAGTGGCAGGTATCATTGGTGCTCAGGCGAATCCACAAACTGGCACATCAGGCATTGCTCCTGGCACCAGAATGATGCCTCTCAAAGTCCTTGATGCCAATGGTGAAGGCACGGCTGGAGACGTGGCGGAAGGAATTGTGTACGCAGCTGATTACGGCGCCCGCGTAATCTCTCTTGCCCTGGGCACCTATGCAGAAAGCGGCGTCCTTGAGGCGGCTATTGAATATGCAGCAAGTAGAAACTGCCTTATCATAGCCGCTGCAGGCAATAATGGCAGTGACGAACCCACCTATCCAGCGGCATTTCCGAAGACTTTGGCTGTGGGCGCAGTGAACAAATTTCGCAAACCATGCTTTTTCACAAATCGCGCCGCCTATGTGGACATCGTAGCTCCTGGACAAGATGTCCTTACTACGGCATACAATGGCGAACATCAGGAACTCACCGGCACCAGCGCAGCCGCCGCTCACTTGGCAGGCGTCGCAGCCCTTATGCTTGCGACCTCTCCATCGCTTGATATCGAATCATTTCAGGCAATCCTGCAGAACACTGCGTCAGACCTCGAGGTCGGCGGTTGGGATGCTCAAACCGGTTTTGGACTGGTCGACTGCGCTGCAGCGGTTAAGTGCAAACAAGCAGTCAGTCAGGAACATATTGGCATCGTCAATGTTGTGTCACTTCCGGAACGCCCGTTAGCAAACCAATCTGTTAACATATTTCTGGCGGTTCGCAATCATTGTATAAGGCCTCTTCAAGGAGCGTCAGCAAGCATCTCTCGCGATGGTCAGGTGGTTGCTATGGTTGACATCCCTTCTGTCGCCCCAAAACAAACGAAGGAAATTTGCCTGCAATGGATGCCATCATTATCAGACGTAGGAAAAGAGGTTAATTTGGTTGTGGAAATCAGCTCTGAAACAGGTAAAATCAGCTCATCCTGTAACTCGATAAGACAAATTGAGATTCCTGTGACAGATATGGAGTATTATGATGTTGCGGTGCTCAGTGTTCGCCCAGTTTGCGGCGCGGGTGTCATGGTGAGAGAAGGCATAGACCTCAACATCACGGTTGAGGTTGCCAATAAAGGGAACATGACAGTTGCAGACGCACCAGTTCTATTGCACCTTCACAAAGAAGCAGAGCTTGGCAACCTGACCGTAAGCCTTGAACCCGGAGAGAAGAAAAAACTTGTTTTTCCGTGGCAATTGCCTGGCCAGCCATCATTTGGTAAATTGAGTCCTGTTCATG
Source organism: Lentisphaerae bacterium ADurb.Bin082 (assembly GCA_002070945.1). GTDB lineage: Bacteria > Verrucomicrobiota > Lentisphaeria > Oligosphaerales > Oligosphaeraceae > JAAZKI01. The sequence goes on along the minus strand of MWEG01000084.1, from coordinate 5,799 downwards.
TTTTAAACGCCACAATACTCTGTGGGGAAGAAGCAGAGAAGTTAACCATTGACAACACCTATTGCACTAAAATTGTTCATCGTGCAAATGATGATATGATCAGGATATCTCACAGCAATGACGGTACCCATCAGTGGATCGCTTACCAAGCATATAAATACTTTAATTCCCATATCGAAGGTGCAAATCTTGGATTTTTTACAACGTACAAAGATCAAACGTGGAATAGCAGCCCAGCCGGTTCAAACCTGTTAGATGGCGCATGGGCTGAAGATGTGTCTTACCGATCACCTGGAGCCACAACCCCCAAATACCCGATGCACGACCATTTCGTCATAGGACACAGCGGCTTGTACACTGGAATTTCGGTGCCTTGGTATGGTTTAGGGCAGTCTGCCCTGACCAGAGCGGAGTATATTCTTGAAAATCTTGCAAAGCCAGCATGGGACACAGACAAGGCAGAGGCAATCTACTGGCTTGGACATCTGGCACACCTAGTAGCGGACATGTGCGTCCCTGCCCACGCCTTGGGGGATCCTCACTGGGTGCCTTACATAGGCAAAGATGGATATGAGGAATTGATGGCAGTTGAAGAAAATTTCCGGAAGTACACATATGAGAATATAGGTGGCTATTGGAGAAGGGTACCAATACTTTTCGAAGACATATACTCTATTTTTTATGCAACAGTCAACTATACTGACGACTATGATTCGGATGATCGTGATGGTGATTCATCATATTACGAACCGTCTGATTACAGCTGCACTAAACATCGTCCTTCCGAGGTTTCACGCAATGCTTTAATTGGTGGTATTAGTGATCCCGAGAAATGGATCATTGCTGATGACCTTATGCCTTATGCTATCGCTAGATGTGCAGATTTATATCGAACGTTTTATTCCCTTATTGACACTAGCCCACCAACAGTGGATTTAGACTATCCGGACTCTTCAGATATTAATAATCCTACGCAAGTTTATTCTTTTTCAGCGTTTGATGTTACTGCTAGTGCATCTGATAAGGAAAGTGGTATACTAAAAGAGAATTATAAATTTCAATGGAGTTACTGGACTGGCAGTTCATGGTCGGATTGGAAATCAGTATCACGTACCTTAATATCCACCGGTAACTCCGTATATTTTACCCCCCGTAGACCAGCGACATTCTACAGGTTTAGGGTGTCGGCCGAAAACGGCGGAGGGAAGCGAGCTGAGTCGAAAATAAAGTACTTGCGTATCATTCCCCCGTCTCTCTCAAACATGAGTGTAACCCCTTCTTCAGGAACAACGCAAGATACGTTTACCTATCGGGTTACTTATTACGATCAGTCGGGTATGGCACCTCAGGAAGCCAAAGTTTATATCAACGGAACGGCTTACGATATGGCTTTGGAAAGTGGTTCGTATGCCAATGGAACCTATCAATATCCGACACGCTTGCCGGAAGGGACGCATAATTACCTGTTTTATTTTGAATCTGGGAATGGAAATATAATCGAATCAGAATTGTTTAGTGGACCTGTTGTAGGTAAATTTGATTATCCCAAGGATTTGGTTATTACGCGTCCGACTGCGAATCCATACTATACCAGTGACTCCCGGGTCACGGTTGAAGTTCTTCCGCCTAATGGAACCACTAAAGTTGAATGTTATAGAAACAATGTTTTTTATGAGAACTTAAGCAAAGGTGATGATGGGCTTTGGAATTGCAGAATCACCTTGAAAAAAAATATAAACAATAATAACAGAAACGACATAACTCTAAAGGCATATAATGGTGATAGTCTTTTAGATGAAGCATCAATAACAATTTTCCGACGGGATAATATACGGACGATAGCACTTGGAGAGGGCGATTATGTGTGGGGAGGTGTCTGGGAGGCGAAACCCAAAAAGCATTATGGCGATGATGGTGGTAATATATGGGATGTTGGTTATGATAAGGATGGATGGTGGAATGAGCTTTTTTTAAGATTTAATGATATTTCCGATAAATTAGTAGGCGCTGAAACCCAACCTGACCATGATACACCCATCACATCTGCCGAGTTGATGTTGACAGTAGTAGGAGGTAAATCGTCTCTGGGCACTGGAACTTATAATATAATCGTCGGGGCAATCAAGGACTGGCAACTTGATGTAGAATACGTAAGGTGGAATAATCGTCCAACCCATATCTATCCTGATACAGAGAAAATCGTCCCCTCGTATGTAGATGTCGATAAAGAAGAACGTCCGACGCTTAGAATTGATGCTACAACTGCTGTCAAGGGCTGGGTATATTGGAATCGACCAAACAAAGGCTTTTGGTTGAGGGGAGACTACAATTATTATGGTTTTCTGCGTTGTCTTCGTACTGACGATTGTGCATTGCTAATTTCATACACTCATGAAACGACACCGCCTGATATAATCATCAACACCCCTCCTGCCAACGAACGTCAGGTACCCAATGCTACGACGAGCATTACGGTAAGTGGGACGGCATCGGATAAGACCTCTGTCAGCAATGTCACCTGGAAGAATGAGAGCAGTGGAACTAGCGGAAATTGCAATGGAAATACAAACTGGAGTTGTTCCATTGACTTGATTGTCGGCGAGAACAGAATTGTTATTACAGCAACGGATGCAGTTGAAAACAAAGAATCAAGAACGATTTTTGTTTACCGTTCCGAACCGGAGATTCTGCCCACTCCGTACGCACTTCCTGTTTCAGGCAGTTATCTCAGCCCGCTTGCAGTTACGGTGACATGCCCTGAAGACGGGGCAACGATACGTTATACAAAAGATGGAACGGAACCCACAGAAAATTCTGCAATCTGGTCGGATCGCATGGTCGATCTGCCGGCGAAATTGAAATTCAGGGCATTTAAACCCAATTGGCGTCCCAGTGAACCGTTTACAGCCGAATATACCCGTAGCTATAATGCAACGGTCAATTCCGGATTGTGGACTGGTATTTATGAAGAGAATCAAATCTTTCCACTTGTAGCAGACCCCATACCCTTTGGATATGAGTCCTTCGAAGCCTGGACGGTGGAACCAAGGCAGTATGCAGAAAGAATTGCTGATGCCAACTCAGCCAATACTACTTTCACCATGCCTGCGGCGAATGTCATCCTGACTGCAACTTATAGACCAAAAGTCTATACTGTGATTTTCAAGCCAGGTGATATCGGGCAGCGCATTGGTGGCGGTGAGCTGGTTCAGCAGGTTGCCCACGACAAACCGGCGATTGCCCCGGAAATAGCAACGGAAAATGGCTTGGACCTAATCGGATGGGATGTTGATTTCAGCCGAATCATCGGCCCTCTGACGGCTCGGGCGATATATGCCCACAGATATAACCTTAACGCTGGCTGGAATCTAATCAGTAACAATTTGATTCTTAACAATCAGTCCCAACAGTATTTGCGTTCGAGAAAGGCGATGACATTGCCTCAGGCCGGCGACGCCTACGTTTTCAGTAAAAATCTGCCGCCGACGCAAGCCTGCTGGATTTATTGCCGGATTGCTGAAACGTTCACTCTTTTGGGCACATCCCCGGAAAACTTTGATTTTGCTGCAAGTTTGAAGCCAGGCTGGAATTTGGTCGGGCCGATTATAGATAGTCTATTAAGTGGTGACAATACCATTGCCTGGGGCTGGGATGGCCAACATCTATACCCAACAAAGAATGTGTGCAGTGGTTCTGGATATTACCTGTATTGGCCTGAGCAACACGGAGAGGTCGCTCCTTTCAATGGCGAGTATCTGATCATTGATTTGTCAGGCGGGCCATCCGTATCGAGATACCCGATAGACATCCCCTCTACGCCTCCTGTTGGCGGCTGGTCAGACGAATACAAGACCACGAAGCTGGTGTTGCGCCGGATTCCCGCAGGAATTTTTATGATGGGGTCGCCAGAGAACGAATTAGGGCGCTGGGGTGGCGAAACCCAGCATCAGGTGACCCTGACCAAGGACTTCTATGTGGGTGTGTTTGAAGTGACCCAGAAGCAATGGGAGCTGGTGATGGGCGACTGGCCAAGCTATTTCTCCAATGCATCCTGCCGCGATGCACGGCCGGTGGAAATGATTAGCTACGACGACATTCGGGGAAGTGGCATCGGCTCGGGCTGGCCAGACAATAATGCGGTTGATGCGGATTCGTTCTTGGGGCGGCTGAGGGCCAGAACCGACATGGATTTCGACCTGCCGACAGAAGCGCAATGGGAATATGCCTGCCGGGCCGGGAGCACGGCCGCCTTGAACTCAGGCAAGGATTTGACCAGCACAACAAATTGTCCGAATATGGCCGAGGTCGGACGATGCTACCACAATGGCGGCTCGGGTTTTGTATGGGATGGCGATACTTCGTGCGGCAGTGCTAAGGTCGGCAGCTATCTGCCGAATCAGTGGGGACTTTATGACATGCACGGCAACTTATGGGAATGGTGTTTGGACTGGTGGGATTGCTGTGATTACCCACCATATATGGTAACAGACCCTGAAGGCGATGCCAGTGGCGTCACCCGCATCGCCCGAGGCGGCAGTGGGTACAACGACGCGGGCTGCTGCCGTTCGGCGAGCCGCAGCGGGCACTTGACGTCGCACCAGACCGGCCATCTGGGCTTCCGCCTTGTGAGGGCAGTTCCATAGTCCTTGTCAATTTTTCGCTGTGTGGCGCAGCAGACCGCTTCGCAGCTAATTTTCCCTGGATGGTGTCGATCCTGCCGGCGCCTTCGCTCACTTGTCACCTGGATGGCGTGCGCATCCCATGCTTGCCCTGGCAGGCATGTTAGAACCTTTCAGGGCATTTGCCGCTCTGCAGCTGCGGATGATGTGGGCGTCATACTACTGTCAGCCAGAATCTTGTTTTTTGGGGGGGAAAGCTTTTCTTCAAATTAGCGCTTAGGTGTCTCCCTTTTCAGAACTCCAAAAATATATACCATCTCAATCTCACTCAGGGCTGGACTCGCCATTGGAAGGCTACGGCTCGCCCTGGGCTTTTTTGTATTGTCCTTCTGGGGCATTTGTTGCCCCTCGCCCTCCATAGTTCTGTGGCACTAACCGTCGAGCGAAGGAGAACGAGAGGCGAGTTCGGACTACGCTGTCCGCCGCGTTCACTGATGTGCAGCGGCAGAAACGCTAAAAGCACGAAAATTACGGCAAGCTGAAGCTGAACTATATACGGCAAGCTAAAGCTGAGCTACATACAATGCCGCAGCCGTCGTCCACCATGTCCACACCGTCCACAGCAACGGAGCGGCAGAAGGTCGGGATGGCCATTATCCATGGCTGGCCGGTTACCCGATGCCACAGTTTGGCTGATGCTTTGGTTTGACTTTTATTGATAACGAATTACGTTTGTCTACCAAGGCGTATCTGATCATTTTTCACAGATAGCAAAAGCGCAGTCGTGTTGATTGAGGTTTGCTGCTAATTTTCCAGAACAGCGGCATGGTTCTCATTCGGAACCAGCCGCAGATTGGCCAACATAGTCAGGCAAGAAGAGGAAACAGGCAATGATTTCGAGCTATGAGGAATCCAACGGAAGATGGAGTAGTCAACGCCATAATTGGATGCTCAGGACTTCAGCTGAGCTGTGTGCCTGGGGCATAACGGTATTTCAAGGAGCAAGAAGTTCTTGCGCTCGCTGGGCTGGAACATTAATCTTTGCCATTGCGTTTGGCGCCATGCTTTCTTCGGTGATGGCAGAAACAGAAGGAGATTATACATACTTGACAGTACCGTTTCCTCCTTTCAAGTGACCTGACGGCAAGATACCATCGCTGCCACCTTGTTCAAGTTCAGC
>MWEG01000083.1 GCA_002070945.1 Lentisphaerae bacterium ADurb.Bin082 | reverse complement strand
TTGTAAAGGCACTACAGAAGACTCCTATGAAACCCCTTAGGGCTTTGACCTGACTAAAATTCCAAACTCTTCCTGGAACAGAGGGCGAATTTGCCGCTGGCAAACAATGTAACGTGCTTTTATACAACTAGTTAAGAAAACAAATAGAGCTTTGATTTTAGACAAAAAACACCCCTGCCGCTTTTCCTCGAAAAAAAATATTTTAGGGTAAAACAGCATTCACTGCGTCGATGGCATTGTCATTGACTCGATGCGGGTTAAGTCATTTTCCGTCTCCGTCGTGAAAAAATGGGCAAGTGGCCGGCCGGGTTCCTGGCTAAAGACGCAATGCTTGGAAGCCACTCTCCTATACGGGGCAACGCTAGGCGTTCCACCAAAAAATGTTCGGAAAGCCAGCTCAATCATACTGACCACGGGATTGAATCACCATAGTTTTTTTCGATTCGTCCTTGCCCAAGGTTGAAAATGCGGGGCGGGGGCTTTCGCTCGCTCGCCGCAGGTTATATTGCAACTGTGGTTGTGAATCTTGCGTTCTGTCGCTTGATTTCTTCAAGGACTTCCGGAATGAACTCGCCGTTCACGGAAAACTTGCTCAGGCCTTTGACGAAATGCTGGATTTCACGTTTTTGTCTTCTCATCTCGTATTCCTCCACTGTCTTGACGTACACCGGCATGTCATGGCGGATGATGTTGAAGACGATTTCAGCAAGTTTCCTGGCAATCGCCACCTTGGCCTTTTTGGGTGTGATGCGCTTGCGCAGCCTTCGGGCGTTCTCCCCCAGGTAGGTTTGGGTACGCGCGGCGGCCATGGCCGCCATTTTGAAGGCGTTGGCCAGGGGGTTGCCGGTGCACTTGCTCTTTCCGCTCTTGCGAAACTTGGCGCTCACCCGGTTGACGGGGGAGAGTCCAAGCCATGATGAGAAGTGCTGGGAATCAGGCCAGGCGGACAAATCGGTTCCGACCGTTGAGACCAGCGACAGGAGCAGGTCCGCCCCCACCCCGGGCAGCTGGGTGAGGTCGCGGCCGAAGATTTCAAAGAATACTGGACGCAGGGGATGGGGGAAGTTTAGGTAGTCCTCGCGGTAGTTTTTTTTTTCGGGCGGCAGGTTCGAGGCGCTGGCCTTCTTCGGGAGGCTTTGCAACAGTTGGTAAATTTTTTCGTTCACCTGTTCAATGTTCTGCTGGATGCTCTTGTGGACGGAGTGCCACGTTTTAAGGTTGAATACGCAGATCTCGTCATACCTCCCGGTCAGGAGGGGGATGATATTTTTTCTGCCCCTTTTTTTAACTTGGGGGACAAGCTTGTCGTGGAGTGCCTCGGGCGACCGCTTGCCCTCGATGATGGCCTCCATCACCCGCATCCCGCTTGCCCCGCCGATGTCGGTCAATACTCTGTCCAGGCGTATGTTCATCTTGACCAGCTCGTTGTTCATGCGCTGTATGGCGCTGCCGGCTTCGACGATGAGCTTCTCGCGGGTGTTGCACAGGTTGCGCAGGTTGAGGATGTTGGGGGGCGCGATGAAGGAGGCGCGCAGGAGTCCGTAGGAGTGGAGGCGGCAAATCCACATGCTGTCGGCGCGGTCGCTCTTTGGGCGGCCATTGATGCTTTTCAAGGCACTTGGATTGAAAAGGCAGGGGGCGAGGCCGGCGTCAAGCAGGGCCAGGTACGGCGCGAGCCAGTAGACGCCCGTGGACTCCATGGCGACAGTGGTGACCTGCCTTTCCTTGAGGTGCTTGACAAGCTGGTGCAGGCCTTCGGTGTGGGTGGGGAAGGTGACCACCTCCGGTGTGACGCCGTCAAGGAAGGGGCCGGTGCACACCCAGATGGTGTCCTTGTGCAGGTCAAGCCCCGCGCAATGCGGGTTGATGATTTCCATTGTCCCGGAAAACTTGGTTTTTTGTGATTTTGTGGATTGCGCGTTACATTTAGTGGCCATCTGTTTAATCACGGAAGAGGGTTGAGTGACTGTGTGAAGGAAAGTTGAAAGGCATGTGGGACGCTCTTCCGCAGCTCCTTCATGCAACGTATTGCGCTTTTGGCTTTATTCAACCCGGGGTGATTGGGGCACGAACTTTTCCTTGTCAGGCGTCAAATGACCTGGAACAGCGCCAGTTGTCTTGCCGCCCGAAAAACTCTGGTTGGGCAGGTGTGCTGCTAGACGCGGGTTTCCTGCAAATTGTCCCAGCGGAGCGCCGGGATGTGTACTGACCCATTACCGACCGGTTGCATTTTTTCTCCGAATTAAAACCACCCTGACGTATTTTGTCATAGGCTCGGATATAGAGTAAATAAACTCAAGATGCCCATTTCCTTTTAACGCAGAGCCTCTGCAAAAGCCCAAGCACTGCGTTGAATGCAAAAGGCAGCCAACCAAACATTGAGCAAAGAAGGAGCAAGCACCATGGAAAACAAAATCAACGAACTGAAAAACCTCATCGAAAGCCTGGAAGAGGATTCCCCTCTGCGCCAACAGCTGGAAAAAACGTTAGATGAGGAGCTACAGCGCCTGGCTGACGCAGAAGCAAAGGCCGCTGCCAATGAAAAATTACAGGAGGAAGCCGCAGAAACGGAAGAAGATGACGGCGACACGAGTACTGGCACCGAAACCGGTTCGGACATTCTCGACGACATCGGCGAAAAAATCGAAGAACTCTTGGAAGACGAGAAGTTCATAGTCGCTTCGACGGGTTTCCTCCTGGGAGCTGCCACCGTGTATTTCGGAAAACGACTGTTCCGGCATTGAAAAAATCCCGCTTCAGGATAGCTTAACGGACTGCCGCAAAAGCACAATGCCACGAAATGAATGGAAAAAGACGTCCGCAAAGTAAGCGTCCATTCAGGACATTTCACGGGGTCTGGAATCCTGAGCGGGTAGTTTTTTTCCCGCATTTGAATTATTTTAATGTAAGATTCGACGTCGGCCAGATGTCCTGAATGGACGCTTACGTACCAAAACCCCAAGTTGTCTGGAGGAAATACCATGAGTGATTTTATTCAGCCGCCACCCCAGTACATCAAGTGGAAGTGTCCGAAATGCGGGCATAAGACAATCACAGAGGCGCCCCGGAGTCTATTGATCATGCACAGTGGCCCGAGCCTATTGTCTCGACTGCTTGGGGAAGCAGAACCGCCGATTTGCGATAAATGCGGCACCAAAATGAAAAGGTGATCGAGCTGAGTGAGAACTTATTTTGGGGTTTTTTAGCCCGACTTACTCACTTTCGGCTCTTTTTGAGGCTAAAAAGACACAACAAGCTTTTCGGCAATGTTCGAAGTTTTGTGACAGGAAGGGAGATTTGGCAAAGTGGTCGGGTTTGTCAGGCGTCTGGTAGTGTTCTTGCGGGGCGCTACTTTTGAGTTCTGAAAGGGCAAGACATGAACGCCGCTATGGCTAAAGGACAACACAAAGGCATACGAGTATTCATCACAAGATTTTGCACGTTGTCCCCAAAACAGGTTGTGGACGGCTAGTCCACCCTAGGTTCATTCCAGTCAATCCAGCAGTTTGATCAGATACATTATGCCGGTCACTCGATTTGTCGGGTTTTGGTTTTCTTGATGGACTAGCTCAATTTCTCCGTTGAAATATAGGGTTTCGAGTGCTCTGTAAGCTGAAATGGCACGGCATTGCATGCCTTGCCCAGTGTGCAATGGTTTGATTGCTCGATCGCAGATATGACCCAGAAGGGACGGGCCATTTTGGCGAAGGTATTCCCGCATGGCATTGAGGCAACCGTCTGGCATCGTTTCGTTGATGTCGTCATACTGGGGCGACAGCTTTTCAACATGCAGGGTATTGGCGTCAATGTAACCGACTGAATTGACCGGAAGCTCTGTGATCTTCGGAGGATTTTTTCCGAATGATAGTGCAGTGATTGAGAGTGCGATGCCATCGGCATATTTTGCTGCCACGATGCGCTGATTGGTTGTCACAAAATAGAGTCTTCCAGGCTGGTCGAGGAAAGTTACGATGCTTGATGCTTCTTCCTGATATTCGGTCAGGGCGTAACGCAGGGCGCCAATATGATCCCCGGTGCGCAGAAATTCTTTTTCAATGAGTTGTGTGACAAAGTCCGAGCAGTGTACTTGTTTGCCATTTTCGAGGGTGCAGGCTATGTTGCCTAATGGTTCGGAGGCGCTGGCAAAAGCCATTCCTTCACGCAAGTGACGATTCATCAGTTGGTTGTGGATTGGGCCACGATCAGCGAATATCCCTGCGCTGCCTTGGCTGATGAGAGCGAGCTGGCCATTGTTTCCGAGGAACGGGTGGGCTTTTCGATGATCGCCGCCGCTGTTTGTCCGGCTATGCCACAGTCCGGTAGTCCCACGCATCTCTTTCAGGGAATACTTCTCCTCCCAAAAGCGGCTGTGTCCAGCCACTTTGGCTAGCTGCAATTTTTCGCCGTCATTGGTTACAATGCCCGTATAGTATCCACTCCAGAGTCCTTCAATTCGTTTGGCACATTCCCATAGAATAGGGGCTGACTCGCATTTGCCAGTATATGCTACCCATACACACATGACGTTTTCTCCTTGTTTACTGCTCAACGACAAAAACTGCAAGCTCGGACAACGGAAATTTTCTGTGTGACAATACGAAAACAGCGAGCCGAATTTTTGTCCGGCTCGCTGTTGAGTCAACCAAGATATTTGGAAGCTGATTTTCAGCTCAGGCCGTGACTGTGCGGATGGTGATGTTGTCGTTTTTCAGGATTGCCTTGACTTTCCTGATGTCGCCCCATTCCACAAAGTCGGGGATAAACGATGCCATGGTGCGTTTGGCTACGGTGCCGTCTGGTCCATCCTGCCATGTGAGCGTTTCAGGCATGTCTTCGACCATGACTTCGGTCATTTCGCATGATGCAGTGAGTCCGAGCGCCGCTGCGCAACAGGCAGCGACAGCCATGTCACCGGTGCCGCCGAAGGTGACTTTATGGGCATCGAGACACAAGCGGGCAAATTCCGCCATTAAACCGAATTCCCCGCACCATTCTCCCATCAGGGTTCTGCCCAGCCAGAGCAGTCCGCGGCTGAGAGTATGGAAGGGTGTGTGAGAGATGCTTTCATTGTCGCTGGGTGCTTCTCCGGTTCCGTATGCATCAAAGAGCAAAACGCCATTGCCTTCGGCCAGAACCGTTGATAAGAGGGCGCTGTTTTCCAGGCCATTTTTGCCGGTTGGTGAAGATAGGATGACTACTGTGTCACTCTTGTTAGCCGGGGGACGGTAGAGAACCGGGATGAGTCGGCCCCCGTAGATAAACGAAGGCACGCTCCAGCGCTGCCAGCCGTCTTCATCATCGTGACGATGGTAGTGGTCATCGTCCAGTTCCAGGAGTGGGGGATTGAGGCGGCCTTCCAAGTAGTAATCGGCGAATTTTATGTCGTCTTGGTCAGGCATCGGCTCAGCTAAGTGTCGTTTGCCCTGTTCCCGGCAATAGTCGACGATGGTGGTGATCGTTTCTGGCCGTTCTCCTTTTGGGAAGACCATGACTTCTTCTTCGGGCAGGCAGGTGAAGGGCAGTTCACGGCGCGGTTGGCCATGTCCGATGCCTTTCAAGTGCAGGTCAAAGAATCCCAGCATGGCTTCGCGCACCTCTGGCCAGAAGCCATGCGGCAGGTCGAAAGCCTGGTAGCTGAATTTGTCATCAGCGTCAAGTGCTTGGAAGACTTTGCGGGCTTCGTTGAATGAACGCAGCATTTCCGAGACGAAGAAAGTCGGGTTGCTGTCTCTCAGGCAGTTGCAGATTTTGAGAGCGCGGGGTGCGGCCAGGGCGAGTACGCCAGGCTCCTCGGTGAAGGTCAATCCGCCTGGCAGCAATTCGCAGATGCAGTTGGAGCGCATCACATACGATGCGAAGGTGCCGACGCTGACGACCGGCATGGCGGCCTGGATGCGGTCGTCCATAGCCGTCAGCCACATGGTCTGGTTGCCGCCGCCCGAGGCGCCGGTTGCGCCGATTTTGTCCGCCTGCACGTAGGGCAGTTCTGTGAGCAGTTGGACGCCGCGCATATTGTCCACGACTTGCGCTCCGAGGAGGGTTTCGCCCAGTAGCAGGAGCGAAGAGCCGACAGCGGAGCCGTGATAGGTATAGACGCCGTGTTCAGTGCAGCGTTCGCCAGAGCCCCAGGCGTCAACGGCTAAGCAGACATAGCCGTTCTTAGCCAGGGAATGCCCGCGGGATTGGACTCTTTCCGCCAGCCGTCCCTGGGCCCAGTGGCCATGCACGTTGATTACGGCTGGAAACGGCCCTTTGCCGTCCGGCACATAGAGATTGCCGGTGACCCGGATGCCCGGTCGGCTTTGGTAGTGCAGACAGAGAATTTTATAGCCGTCGCAGGGAATCGTCTTGGTGACCTGGACATCCAGGGGAATGGCGCTGTCATAGCTGACGCCCATGGCGTTCCAGAGCTGACTGCGCAGCTCCTCGCGGAGTTTCAGCCAGTCGTCCTTGGCTTTGGGGAGTTGGTGGACGCGGAACAGCCGTTCGGCCTCGGCTCGCAGCTGGCCGCTGATTTGCCCGGTCAGGGGTTCATTCCAAACGCGCGGAAGAGTCATAGTCGATGCTCCTTGCTGGGACGATATGGGGTTAAAGGCGGTCATCAGGGCTGGTTGCAGAAGGCGTTGATGATGTCAACTACTTCGGTGAATTCGCTGACGACCTGGAATTGGGGAAATTCGCGCCTGACGTTTTCGGAAGGGCGGAACAGGATGCCGAGGTCGGCTTCTTTGAGCATGTCGGTGTCGTTATAGGAGTCACCCATGGCGATGACCCTGAAATTAAGCTGCTTGAACGCGAGGGTGGCGCGTTTTTTGCCGTTGTCCACGCGCATGGTGTAGCCTGTCACCCGGCCATTTTCGTCCGCATGGATGGAATTGCAGAACAGAGTCGGCCAGCCGAGTTTTTGCATCAGAGGTGAAGCAAATTCATAGAAGGTGTCAGAGAGGATGATGGCCTGGTGGCGTTCCCGGAGCCAGTTTAGGTATTCGACGGCTCCGGGCAGGGGCTGCATAGTGTTGATCACGTCCTGGATGTCCCGCAGGGTCAGGCGATGCTGGTCAAGGATTTTCATGCGGTGGCTCATTAAGGCGGAGTAATCGGAGAAGTCCCTGGTGGTCAGGCGCAGTTCTGGGATGCCGGTTTTTTCGGCGACGGAAATCCAGACTTCGGGAACGAGGACTCCTTCGAGGTCCATGGCGACTAAGAGCGGTTTTTGGGGCATCGTCAATCCTGAGTTACGAGGCGTTTGAGGGTGGGGGCAAGCGTCCTGGGCATGGTTCGTAGGACGCTATCAATAGGGGATGTAGATGTTGTAGTTTTGACCGAGCCTCTGGATTTCCTGGTTCAGTTGGAAGCGTTCCTGGGGGTTTTCGGTCAAGGTCCTCTGGGCGAGGAGATAGAAGATTTTCTTGGCTGCCCATTGCAGGGGGAGTTCCTCGCTGGCTGTCTGGCAGTCCTGGTATTGGCGCCGGAACACCAGGTCGCGGACGCTGCCTTCCGCGTCTCTGCCAGCCAGTGTGAAGACCAGCTCCGTGTCCTGGGGGCCGTAGCGGCCGAAGATTTCGAGGGTTTCCTGGCGGTAGAGGTGTGGCAGGCGCCTGGGGAAGATTTCGTTGCCCACTTGCCCTTCGACCATGTACTGGAGGTCGCTTATGATCAGGTTGGAGTGATTGCCGATGTAGGACAAAAGTTGGTTCTTGAAGTGTTTCAGGTCAGGCACATGGAAGTTGTAGCCGCGGTTCAGGTAGCCGAGGAAGTCGAGCAGCTGCCGGTTGGCGTCCTGCCCGGCGCTGAACGGGCAGATGGACACGTTGCCGGGATTCATGCCTACGATTCGGCGGATAAAGTCGTCTTCCCGGTAGATGTTGATGGTGGACTTGCCGTCCGTCAGCAGGAAGATGTTGAGGGGGCGCTGGGCGTTGCGGTTGCTTTTTTGGACAAACGGTGAGATGCCGCCGAACACGTCGGTCATGCCGCCGCGGTAGAGGTTGCGGATATAGGCTCTGGCTGCGGCGAGGGAGTCGTCAGTCAGGGGGACGAAGTCGGGAAACAGCTGGTCTGGTTTTTCATTGAAGCCGACGATGTTGAACCTGTCCTGGCGGTTGAGATACGAGAGGGCGTCAACAGCAGCGGACTTGAATTGCCTCAGCTTGTTGACGTCAATGCTGGTTGAGTGGTCGATGATGATGAGGGAATCCTTGGGGATGTCATGGAGGGAATCGCTTTCGCGGTTCGGGGTGATGGCGATTTTGAAGTAGCCGCCGCCGTTTTTCTTGTCTTCCCAGACGGTCACGACGACGTCGACAAAGGCGTCGAACGGCTTGGGCGGCTGCTTTAGGCCGGCGTCGCCCAGGTTATTCAGGGCGATGTCCTTGCCGTTGCCGCTGCCTGCAGCAAGTGCGCCTTCTTTCAGGAGTGTGGCCAGGTCTTTGCCGGGGGTGGGAGGGGACGGGGTGTCTTCCTCGCCGATGCCTTCTGGGATGCCGAATTTTGGATTGGGGCCCAGTTTGATGCCGACATCGTAGGTTGCTCCGGTGGCTGCTGTCAGCGGGCCGTGCGGCAGGAGGCTGGGCAGGTGCAGGTCTGGCACATCGATGCGTTCGACGCCAGGGATGATGTCATCGCGGCGGACAGCTTGGCGGGCTGGAGGCAGGTCGTTGAAATCTATGGCCATGATTTTCGGACGCGGCGCCGTGGCTTGGCGGGGCGGCTCGGCGTTCGGCAGCTTAGGGGTCAGGATGGCTTTATCAACGCCGGCAAACCGCAGGCTGGGCAGCGGCGGCGGGATCACCAGGTTTTCTTTTTGCAGTATTTCCTTGACTGCCTGTTCGCCTATTTCCGCCAGTTCGGTTTTGATTTCGGCGGTGGCTTGGCGATTCAGCTTGGTATTGGGCGACGGTGGTTTTGGCTTGGCCAGGTCACGCAGGTCAATCGTCTGGATGGTCGGGGCGCGCTTGGGCGCTTCTTCCGTCGGCAGGGCAGCCAGGCGCGAGGTCGGGAAAGTCATGCGCGACAGGAACAGCATCAGCAACAGATGCAGGGCCAGTGACAAGACCAGCGAAATAAGCATGTATCTTGACAGTTTCATGGCAGCGACCTACGGAAAACTGGGTTTGGCCCGCCGTGGCGGGCAGGAATCGTGCATTAATGTAATACCTCTTTAAGATAACGGACAACGGGCGCTGAACATTTGTTGCATTCATGAACGTTTCTTAGGCAGCAGGGTTGCGTGTTGGTCTTCTCGTTCGCGGTCAGTGGCGGCCACATACAGCGGTTTGCCGTCCAGGTCACAGCGTGCATAGAACATGGCGGTGGCGACAGTCCCTGGGGTGGGAATGAAGCACTGCGTCTGCTGCGGTTTCCAGCCTCGCCGTCGGAACCAGGCGGCGAGGCGCTGCATATCAGCCATTGTGCATCCAGGATAGGCGCTCATGATGTAGGGCACGACATATTGCTCCTTGCCGTGTTCGCGGCTGCATGCCGTGAAGAGTTCGCAGAACCGTTCGAATTGGCTGAAGTCTGGCTTGCGCATCAGGGTGGTGACAGCCGGGGCAGCGTGTTCAGGGGCCAGTTTCAGCTGGCCGCTGACAAACTCTGCGGCCAGGCCGTCTATGAATTCAGGGTCTTGCAGGGCAGCGTCGTGTCGGATGCCGCTGGCTATGCCGAGGTGCTTGACGCCAGGGAGTTTTTTCAATTGGCGGAGGAGCTGGAGGTATTCCTTTTGCTTCAGGTCAAAGTGCGGGCAGATTTTGGGGGTCAGGCAGCTTCGACGGCGGCAGGTGGAGGGATTGGCGCGGCAGGCGGCGTTCCAGAAATTGGCGGTAGGGCCGCCGACATCGGAGATGGTGCCGCGCCAGCCAGGCATCTTGGTGAGGGCGTTGATTTCAGCGGCTAGGGACTGCGGCGAGCGCGAGACAAGGCGGCGGCCCTGGTGCAGAGCCAGGGAGCAGAAAGCGCAGCCCCCCGCGCAGCCGCGTACGGCCGTGATGCTCCATTGCACCATGTCAAGGGCGGGGATAGGCTGGGAATAGGACGGATGCGCCTGGCGCGTGAACGGCAGGCTGTAGAGGGCGTCAAGCTCAGCTTGGGACAACGGTGGCGGCGGTGGCTCTAAGAGCAGGAATTTTTTGCCGTGCGGCTGCGCCAGGCGGGGGCCGGCGTGGTGGACTTGCTCTTCGATGGCGAGAGTGGCCTCAAGCAGTCGGGTCGGTTTGGCAAGAATGTCCTCGTAGGAGGGGAGCAGGGTGGCGTCTTCGGGCAGGTCGCTGATTCGGGCTGTGCCGGGGATGCCAACGGTCGACTCGCCGTCGCGCAAGCGCCGGGCCAATTCGAGGATGGACTTTTCGGCCATGCCGTAGAGGATGATATCGGCCTTGGCATCGAAAATCAGAGAGCGGCGCAAGGAGTCAGACCAGAAGTCGTAGTGGGCAGTGCGCCGCAGCGATGCCTCAATGCCGCCTAAGGCCAGGAAGATGCCGGGGAAAGCGGCGCGGGCCAAGTTGGCGTAGACGATGCTGGCGCGATTAGGGCGTGCGCCGGCCTTGCCGCCCGGCGTGAAAGCGTCGTCGCGCCGCTTTTTCCGGAAGGCGGTGTAATGGCAGAGCATGGAGTCAAGGCTGCCAGCGCCGATGCTGCAGAACAGTCGCGGTCGGCCGAGGCGGGCGATGTCTTCAGGCGTGTCCCAGCGAGGCTGGGCAATGATGCCGACGCGGTAGCCGTTGGCTTCGAGCAGGCGGCCGAGGAGCGGTGTGCCAAAGGACGGGTGGTCGACGTAGGCGTCGCCCGAGATGAGCAGGATATCGAGTTCCTGCCAGCCGCGGGCGGCCATTTCGGCTTTGGTCATGGGGAGCATGGGCATGGTAAAGGCAGTCAGGCTGGTCAGATTGAGGCGGTCGTGTTCTTTACCAGCGGCGCATCAGCCGGGCAAAGGTGCCAGCGAGGGTTTTGATAGTGATAGCGCCAGGGATGGTCCTGGTTTCGGTTTGCAGAGTAAGGAGCCGAGGCAGGGTTTTTAGCTTGTCGATCAAGACGTCCCAAGAGACGGTTCCAGTGCCTGGTAGGTTATGGCTGTCCTCGTAGCCATTATTGTCGTGCATGTGGACGGTCACGATGTGCGGTGCGAGCCGTTCGAGGGCATTCGGGTATTCTTCGATCACGTCACCCCAGGCAGCGTCCATTTCCGAGAAGTACTTCTCTCGTTTTTTCCCTGGTGCTGGCGCCATCAGGTTGGCATGGCCGACATCAAAGCAGCAGCCCAGGGTCTTGGACTGGAAGTACTCAATGAGGAAGACGACTTCGTCTGGGGTGTTGGAGCGTTCATAGCTGTTTTCGAGGGCGATGATCAGGTCGAGTTTTTCGGCTTCCGGGATGAGGGCTTCGAGGGTGTTGATGGCAAGTGGACGGAGGATGTCATTGGGTGTTTTGGCGGTGACGCTCTCAAAGGCGCCGAGGTGTACGGTGTAGGTCTTGCAGTTGTTGTCAGCAGCGATGCGCATAGCCCGGAGGTGATCGGCTATCATGGCAGGACGGCGGTCCGGGTCAACGCAATTGAGGTCCTTGCCGCGTCCCCAGAGTCCATGACATTCGGCCAGGGTGATATCCTGGTCGTGGGTCATCTGCCGCAACTTGGGCAGAAAATCCGGCTCAGTCATGAGTCGTTGTAGCCAGATATGGCTGAATACGAGATGGCGCACGCCATTTTCGCGGAATTCGGCCATGATATTGGGGATCATTGCATCCGGCACGAACTGCCAGGAGTAGTAGAAGGATAAGGTTGGGGTGGGCATGACAACGGTCTCGGGCGGGAAAGGCGGTTTATTTCTGGGCGGCAAGGCTGTCGACTGTCCACCTGGGCAGGGGCTGCGGGGCGGCATTTTGGGCGTTGAGGATGTCTTCCTCGGTGAAGGCAGTCAGGAGGATGTCGCCTTTGCCGTAGCGGTCGTGGTCATAGATAATCCAGATGCGTCCGTCGCTGTCCTGGCAGCCATCCGGATAGGAGATTTGGCTGCGTTCGTCCAGGAGCAGGTCGCCGACCCAGGTGGCGCCGTCATCGTCTGACAGATAGGCGGCCAGGTGGCTTCTGGTCTTCCAGATGGTTTTGGCGTCGCTTTCAGAGGTTTTTGCTGGCGGCCGGTGATTGACGAGGAGGAGTCGGCCAGAGCGGAGGCGGGTGAGGAAGAAGCGGGAGTTGGGGCCGTCGATGGCGGCTGGACCGGTGTCAGTCCAGGTGACGCCGCCGTCGCGGGAGTAGGCTTGGCCGACGCCGTATCGCGTCCGCACCAGCGCCCACAGGCGTCCGTCCCGCAAGGCGACGATATGGTGTTCATCAAAGATGGATTGGTCAAGAAGGAAGCCGCCGCGGCGCGTGAAAGTGCGTGCGTGGTCGTTGGTGACAACGAGTCCTGCGCCGACTTCGGGGAGCAGGCGCTCGGGCGGGTTGCCGCCGCCGACGCCTGGCGCCCAGATTGAGACTGGGAAGCCCCAAGCGCCGTCTGGAAGCACAGTCGGCTTGTTCAGCATGATGCCATCATAGATGCGGATGGGGGCTGACCAGTCGGAGAAGTCATCCGGCCGTTTCAGGTATGCTCCCCAGACGCCGTTAACGCCATCTGCGATGGTGTTGATGCCTGGAGAGAAGGACTGTGCCCAGAACAGCCAGACCCGGCCGTCGGGGTCAGTCCAGAGGGTCGAGTCAAAGGCTCGAATATTGGGGCCGGGCGGGTCGACAACGGCAATTGGCCCCTGCCAAGTCCGGCCTTGGTCAGCGCTGGTCTTGACCAGGACGAAGTTGTCAGGCCCTTCGCCTTTGCCGCCGCCGTACCAGCAGGCGAAAAAGCGTCCGTTAGGGGCGATGGTGAAGCCAGGGATGCCCTGGAAGGTGCGGTTGGCGTGCTTGGCGGTCGGGGTGGTGACCGGTACTGGTCGAAGAGAGTCGTTGTTGGCAGTCATGTCGATGAGGTGGGGTTAGAATTCTCGGATTCGCTTGGTGACGAACAGCCATTTGGCCAGGTAGATGAATGGCGTGTCCAACAGGGTGATCAAGGCTTTGAGGAGGAAAGTGGTGATGACGATGGACCAGAAGGTGTTGGTGGGAAACACGCCGAAAAAGGCGATAGCAGTGAAGATCAGCGTGTCAATGGCCTGGCTGGCAAGCGTGGAAAAGTTGTTTCTGACCCAGAGGAATTTAGTCTGCGGGAGGCGATTTTTCCAGAAATGGAAGCTCCAGACGTCATGGTGCTGGCTGATGACGTAGGCGACAAGGGAGCCGAGGACGACCCTGGGCACAAAGGAGAAAATGCTTTTCAAGGCCGGCTGGGCAAAGTCGTCGGGCGTTGGCACAAAAGCGATTGCCAGGAGCATGATGAGAGTCATGCCTATCATGCTGAACATGCCGATGCCGACGGCGGCGTAGGCGTCGCGGCGTCCGTAGTTTTCCGAGATGATGTCCGTGGCCAGGAAGATGCTGGCGTAGGCGATATTGCCGAGGGTGGCAGTCATTCCGAACAGCTCGACGACTTTGATCACTTGCAGGTTGGCGATAATGGTGGCAAAGGGAATCCAGGCGAACAGCCCGAGGCGACCGTAGCGCTGGTACAACAGCAGCAACAGGCCATAGTCAAGAAAAAACATGCCGACGAAAAGCCATTCGTTCATGGTTGGGTCAATTCTGGTCTGAAGGCGGGAGTGTGGAAAGGCGGCGGTGTGGCTGGGCAGCTGCTGCTTGCGGTCAATGTTCGGCCAGGAGCCGGTTCAAGTCGTCCTGGTGTCCCATAACGAGGAGGATGTCCTGGGGCTTGAAGCGGTCGTTGCTTGGGGAGATGTTCATAATCATGCGGCGCCCCGGCCTTTCGCCTGGGCGGATGTCGTCGCCTTCAAGTCTGGCTGCTGCCTTAGGCCTGCCTGCGGCGTGTTCTGGGGCCGTGTGGCCAGCGCTTTCCGAATGCCGCAGCCGTTGCACACCCAGCACATTGATGTTAAAGCGGCGGCGCACGTTCAGCTCCTCCAGGGTGTGTTCGATAAAGCTCTCTGGGATAGGTAGTTCCGCGACGCAGACGCCATCCGGCAGTGAGAACATCTCATAGAAGCCGGGGCGAGCGATCTTATTGGCGACTTTCTGGCCCATTTCGCGTTCAGGATTGATGACTTCATGCGCTCCGACCTGGCGCAGAATCTTTTCATGCAAATCATTGGCAGCGCGAGCAATGATGTGGCTGACGCCGACTTGCTTGAGCAGGGCAGTGGTCAAAATGCTGTTTTCCAAATGGCCGGTGCCGATGGCCACGACGACCGTGTCCATCTGGCTGATTTCTGCTTCGCGCAAGGCCTTTTCCTGGGTGGTATCCAGTTGCAGCGTCTCGGTGACCCGGTCTTTGATGTCCTCCAGGGCTTCCATGTCATTGTCGATTGCCAAGACGGTGAAGCCGCGGGCGATGAGGGAGAGAGCGACTTCCCGGCCAAAGATGCCGAGTCCGATTACAGCGATTTGTTTTTGCATAGTGCCAATCCCTTTGCAGGACATGTCGTTCAGCCGATCAGAATTCTGGTGTCGACGTATTGGACTTTGGAGACGACGCGCGGTTTCAGGGACATCAGGAAAGTCAGCAGGCCAATGCGGCCGAGGAACATGATAGCCATGATGATCAGCTTGGCGGCCTCGGGCAAGCGGGGCGTCAGGCCGAGGCTGAGGCCGACCGTGCTCATGGCCGAGACGGCTTCAAAGATGATCAGCATGATGTTTTCGCCGGGCATGATGACGGTCAGGCTGATGATAGCGATGGCGATGACGGCGAGGGTCAAGGTCACGACAGCAGCGGCCTGCATGATGATTTGGGGAGGGATGCGGCGCTTGGCGTAGATGACGTCGCGTTCGCCGGCCAGCCAGGAACGCAGCAGCAGGAATAAGACGCCGACCGTGGTGACTTTGACGCCACCGCCGGTGGAGCCCGGAGCAGCGCCGATGAACATGAGAACAATGGCGACCAGGACACTGGCAGCGGTCAGACTACTCATGTTGATGGAATTGAAGCCGGCCGTGCGAGTGCTGGCTGACATGAACAGGGCATTGCAGACAGCATCGACGAAGCTTAGGTCCCGAAAGCCAACATGGCGGTCGAAAAGAAGGAACAAGACTAAGCCAGACAGGGTGAGGATGGCTGTCATGGTGAGGATGAGGCGCTCGTAGCAACCAAGGGGAATGCGCCGGCGTGAGAATAGTCTCTGGATTACGCCGATGATGACAATGAAACTCAGGCCGCCGAGGGTGATGAGACCAGCGACGGTGAGCAGAGCAAGAGGGTTGCTGGTAAAGAGCATCAGGTTGTCGGAATGTAGAGAAAAGCCGGCGTTGCAGAAGGAACTCACGCTGAGAAAAACGGCGTGGGCGAGGCTGGCGAGGATTGGGTAGCCGAGGTCGAAGCAATAGACGCTGGCGAGAATAGCGGCGCCAATGGCTTCGAGGGCAAAGGTGCCGAGGACGATGATTTTGAGCAGTCGTTGCGCGGCGCGGTTGCGCTCCTCCCCAGTCATTTCGCGCATGGCGGCGTCGCCGCGGACGCCGATCTTGTGGCTGAGCATGGTGACTACGAACAAGGAGATGGTCATGATGCCGAGGCCGCCGAGCTGGACCAGGACGATGATGACCGCTTGGCCGGTGGCAGTGAAGGCGGTGGCAATGTCCAGGACAGACAGGCCAGTGACGCAGACAGCGCTGGTGGCGGTGAACATGCCGTTGATGATGCCGACGCTTTCGCCGCTGGCGCTGCAGACCGGCAGCGCCAGGATGATGCCGCCGCAGAAAATCAGGGCGAGAAAGCTGGTGATCAGAAGCTGGCCTGGCCGTTCGAACAGGCGGTCCCAAAAGCCGTACGGGCGGGGAGCGCCCTTGCCAAGAAAAACGGTGGCGGCGATTTGCCGGATAAACAGGGCGATGAGGCCGAGATGACGCATTGAGGGCAGGGCGATGATGATCAGAAAGGCGGCGGTAAGCGCAACCGTCGCCCAGAAGCTGCCGGGAAGACGTCGCCAGAATTCGGCTGTGATGATTGTCTTCAGATCGGCTTCGGCGACCCTGGGGTGTTCTGGCGGCAGATAGCGCGCCTTCCAACTGACAATCAGCTTGAAATGACGCAGGATTTTGATTTCCACCACTAGGCTTGCCAAAAGCGTTCCGGCTGCCAGGAGCGTCGCTGCGACGGTCATGGGGGACTTCGGGAGCAGGAGGCCGCCAGCCTGATACAGGGTGACAACGCCGAGGCCAGCGAGGGCTAGCTTGGCCTGGCGCAGGGTGGCCGGCTGAAGCAGCCCTTCGCGGGTGACGTCAAACGAGCGCAGTCGGCGGAAGTTGAAGGCATTGCGGCTGGCGCCAGCCGGGGCGGAGAGCATAAGCAGGCGGGCCTGGAGCATGGCGGCGGCGATGCCTAAGATGCTGGCGTATGGGTTGGCCGGGAAAACAAGCAGGTACAGGGGCAGGGGAATCATGGCGATGGCCCCGCTCATCAACATACTGGGAGGAGTGGCATCGGCTGCCGAGGCCACGCGCTCTTTTCTGACCAGATGGAAAAAACGCAACCACGGCAGGACATGTCCAGCCAAGATAAGGAGCAAGTAGCCGATGAGCAGGTGCCCGGGCGGAACTGGGATGAGTCCTTCCGGGGTGAACAGGTCCTCATGCGCAGTCAGGGGATAAAGGATGAAGACATGGAAGCACGTCCCCAGGCAGAGCAGCAGCAAGTCCCGCAGCAGCATGTCGCGGATGCTGTTCAGGCCGGATTTGGGCGTCGGCCGCTGGGCAAGGTCGGCCGGGGGAGGGGGGACGGCGGCTGTCATGGGACCAGCTCCGCGGCTTGTCGGTACTGTTGGCGGAAAAAGAGAGTCCATTCGCGCACAGTGACAGTCTGCGATTCCGGCGTCTGGAGTTTTTTGGCGATATCCAGGGCTTCGTGGTGGGCGAACGGCAGTTTGCGGAAAGCGTCGTGAGCGGCTGGCGCGGCTTCAGGGCCGCCAGCCTGGACGATTGCTTTCCAGGCGGTCCGTAATTCATCCTGGCAGTCGATGACCATGACCCGGATCAGGGTGCGGAGGGTGTCGAAGAGCGGGCCGGTCCAAGCGCCTTCGTAGGTGAATTCGGCTGCAAGTCCAAACGGGTCGGCTTCCGGCGCAGTCATGTCCCGGCGGTCGTCTTCCCCGTACAGATCGCGGCGGATGGGGAGACGGTGCAAAGCGTATTTGCGCGGGCCTTCGGGTCGGCCAGGGATGGTGTTCCAAAGCTTTTGCCCCTGGCGACTGAGCACGAAGTCGATAAACATCTCGGCGCGTTCGCGGTTGGGCGCGCCGCGGAACACGCCGATGGGGTCAGCGGAGACCGAGGAGGCGGCGGCAGGAGTGTGATAGACGATGGTACGGCGGCCGACGTGCTTTTCCTCCCACTCCGCCTGCGAGCGCCCGTAGAGATCAATGCACATGCCAGCAGCGATTTGGCCAGCGGCAGTGTCAATAGGAACTTTTCCGGCTGAGAAGGTCAGATAGCGGGCATTGCCGCCAATCTGCCGGATCAGGGTCATAGCGTCTTCCCAGCCCTGGTCTAAAGCCTGCTGTTCAGTCAGCGTCCCGGCAGTGATTTGAGGCAGGAGCTGCTGGCGAGTGTCGCGCATTTGCTTTTGCACCAGCATTTCAAAGCATTTGTTGATGGAGCCGCTTTTGGTGGGGTCGGCGACGCCGATATGGTCGAGCAGGCGCGGATCAGCGAGGTCAGTCCAAGCAGTCAGGGGCGGGGTGTCATCGGTGATTGTGAAGCCGAGTTCAGCGAGACGGTCCAGGTTCTGGCAGATGCCAAAGGATGAGAAGCAGGTGCCGTAATAGCGGTCATGTTCGTCATACCAGACCTCGCCGCCCATTTTCTGGACTAGAACAGGCTGGTCGCCAGTGAACAGATCTGGATGGCGGTCTTTGAATCCGCAGGGGACGAGGGTGCCCATGCCAGCCTGTTTGTGGAGGTCGTATTGACCGCCGCCGAAAAACAGGTCAATGCCGATGCCGAGGTCAGAGTCGAGAAAAGCCTGACGAGCCGGGAACAGTGGGTGGTCGGGTTTCAGTTTATGGTCGAGAAAGGCGGCGGCGACTTCGTCAGACCAGGGGTTGCCGCGTTCATTGGCCCAGAGGTTGCGGAAGTTGGCGGTGAAGGCGCTGGCAACGTAGCGGGCGATTTCGCTGGTGCCGCCGATAGTGCGCCAGTCGATAGAGAGGGAACGGCCAGTCCGAGCGCGGTAATAATCGCGGAAGGCTTGCTCGAATTCAAAGCGGATGGCCTCGTTGTGAGGCGAGACAATCACCAGCTGGTCAGCGCTCAAGTCGATTTTCTCGGCCGGCTTTTGCAGCACTAGGGGAATCGCAATGATGATGGCCAAGGGCAGGATGGCGATGAGCAGTTTTTTGAGCATCATGGTAAGTGTGTGTCCAAGGGGGCTGGCAAAAGCTGTTTAGGAGATGGAGAGGTCTGCTTAGACGAGTTTAAGCAGGTTCGCGATAGCGCAAATAGCGCTTATGATGACTCCCCCGAACATGCCGGACAGCTGGAAGACGATGTTTTGGAGCGGTGAGAAGCAGATCAGCAAAATGGCGACGAGGCAGTAGGCGCCGCGCTGTTCAGCGGTCAGGCGCCGCAAAGGCGGCAAAATGGCTTCAGCCACGCTCCAGCCGTCCAGCATCGGTATGGGCAGGAGGTTGAAGACCAAAAGAAGGCAGTTGGCCTTGACAGCGATGCCGAAAAAGCAAGCAAAGGAGATGGCGAAATTTTCCGGCAAATGGTTTCCGAATATGCCGATGCCGGCTAGAATGACGGCGAAGAAGAAAGCCAAGCCGGCATTGGCCAGCGGTCCGGCCAGGGAGACCAGGGCGGAGCTGGCCGGACTCCGGTAGCGGCTGGGGTCAACCGGGACAGCGCCCCAGGCGATTCCGAACAGGGCCAACGCGATCAGCGACTGATAGCCCATGACTCGGCGGGGATCAAGGCTCATAAAGCCATTGGCGCTGGCAGTGTCGTCGCCCTGGCTGCGGGCTGCCAAGGCATGGGCGAATTCGTGGACGCAGATGGAAAAGACGACGATCAGAATCCAGGAAAAGTAAAAAACGGGTTCTTCCCAGAGCTTTTGAAAGAACATGGCTGGCCCTTCGATTGAGGCGCTCGTGAGCGAAGAGACGGAGACAGTTTAGATATAATGTAACCTTTCTCTGGCTATCATCAATGCTTGACAGCGACGATTTCAAGAAACGTCGTCGGTCATCCGTTGATACGAGGGGCGAGAAATTGTTGTTTTATCCGCAGATGACGCTGATGACGCAGATTTTTTTAGGGTGTGTTGTACGGGGAAACCAGCCACACAGCGGCAGAAACGCTAAAAGCGCAAAAATTATGGCAAACTGAAGTCTGAACTATATGCGGCGCCTTCTGATACAGGATATAGTACAGGCCGTACATCGTTTAGAATTATGTGTCGCTCCAGACTCCCAATTATATTCTATTTCACCAAAGGCAATGGAAAACAGAGATGAATAAGACTTACATTGCTATATTTCTTTGCCTAATCTTAATTTTGGGGAGTGGTTGCAACTTATTTTTTCGCACTTAGCGAGAGAATTATAAAGGTAATATAAAAACAGTTGGGTTTGTGGAATTTCCTATCGGTAGTAAGGAAAATCGATGAGCCTCATATACTATATTTCAAATCATAATCCAATAAGGTTTTAA
Source organism: Lentisphaerae bacterium ADurb.Bin082 (assembly GCA_002070945.1). Lineage (GTDB taxonomy): Bacteria > Verrucomicrobiota > Lentisphaeria > Oligosphaerales > Oligosphaeraceae > JAAZKI01. Next base: position 46,189 of record MWEG01000083.1, on the reverse strand, counting down.
TTATGAAAAAAATCATTGCATATTTGGGAGCAACTTTTCTGTTTCACACAGGCGTTATTATGATTGTATTCAGAGATGAAATCTTTGATAAATTACTTTATTTTTAGGACCGGAAAAAATACTTGGTTCTCAAAGCGTTATATATCAAGACGGAACATATTTTTATACTAATCCAGGTGTTATGTTAATCTGGATTTGTTTGATGTGCCTTTTTGGCGTATTTTTATTATCGATAAGTATTTATTTTTATGTAAAATTAATAAAAAATCAGCACTTTGGCTCCTGATGTCATGTCTTAGGTCGCCCCTTGCCTGCCTCTGAACCCTGTAAAAAGGACTCGCCATGCGTTTTTCACTATTGTTTTCCTGCTTTTCTCTGGCCTCCTGTCTTCTTTGTTCACAAGAAGCCCTGATCAGCCATTACAGTTCGATTCCGCCCATCATTGATGGAAAAATGGACGAGGCCGCTTGGGCTGACGCTACACTCTATGATCATTTCACGGTCATGCAAACAGAGCGCCAAGCGTCGAGACGCACCGAACTGCGCATCCTGCATACAGACACCGCTATGGTCTTCGGCTTCAAGGCTTTTGTGCCTGCCGACAGGCTGGCAGACGAGGCAACGGCCCAAAGCATGAAGCCATACGGCACAGATTGCGTGGAAATCATGCTGGGGCCGGACGGCGGCGCCGACAGCTATTTTCATTTTATCGTCAATAGCGTCAACTCCAGATATGTGGCTTCGCGAGAGCAAGGCGGCTTTGTCGGCACCACTGCTTGGCGTTGTGACTGGCATAGTGCGGTGCAGCGCCACGAGCAATACTGGTGTGCTGAGATAGCGCTGCCCTACAGTTCACTCGAACTCTCACAGACCGCAGCTGCATATTGGAGTTTTAATGCCGTCAGAGAAAGTTACAATCTTGATTCAGCCGGTCATGAGGTGTCCAGCCTGGCACGACGCGGCCAAACGCATTCGGCGGCAGACTTCGCTCGTTTACAGAGACCTGGACTGGACTTGTCGCCTTACCTCTGGCATACATCCCTAAGTGATCTACAGCAAAAGGTGCGGGACGGTCAATTGCAGATCAACGGCAAGGGCAGCATTCGGAATCTGAGCGAGCAAATGCATAAAATCAAGGCCGAACTCTCCTTTTTCTCGGAGCAAGGACAGCGTTTCCTCAGCACCTTGAATTATGAAGCCAGACCCTTGGAGGCCTTTGAACTGCTTTGGCCTTCGCTGCAACTGCCTGAATCAGGCCGCTACCAGGCCGCTATCACGCTCAGGGAGTCGGAAAGCAATCGCATATTAAGCCGCAAGCATTTCGATTTGGACTTGAATTATGTGCCCATGGCCATCACTCTGGTGGACCCACACTATCGACAAGCGATCTTTGCAACCCAAAAACTGGAACAGATTAATTACCAAGTCGATATCAACCTGCCGGAAGAAAACATCGCTGGAAGAAAGCTGCATAGCGGCATACGCGATCCGCAAAGCAAAAATACGGTGCTGGGCCAAACATTGAACGCCCAAGGGCATAATAACTTTAGTTTCAAGACGGCTGACCTGCCTGATGGAGACTGGGAGGTCTTTGCCCAACTGCTTGACGACCAAGAAGCAAATCGAAATGAGTGCACCACCAGACTGCGCAAGCTGCCCTATAAGAAAAATGAAGTCTGGCGCGACAAGGATGGACATTGGCGCGTGGACGGCGAAAGGGTGTTTCTGCTGATGTGCTGGGGCGTCGGCGAAAGCAGCCTGTTGCCGGAGTACAACGCCACCTTTAAGCAGGAAGGGCGCTATCTGAATATGTTCCTTAACGGCAAAACCGGCTTCGGCTTTGGCGCCGCCTTTTGGCAAAGACTCAAGACCGAGGGCGCCAGTCCGGAGACGCTGGAACTGTACAGAACCCGCACCAAAGCTGCAAAAGATGATCCAGACCTGTTTGGGCACTATCTGGTTGATGAGCCTGACTGCACCGGCCATACCAGGGAACTTTTTGCCGGTATTGCCAAGGTTTTGGAAGATGAGGACCCATATCATCCCATTATTATCTCAACCGGCTCGGGCGGCATTATCAGCTATGCTGACTGTGGCGAAATCAATGGTTTTCATTGCTATCCCAATCCGGTACTGGGCCAACCTATGAGTAACTTCCGCAAAATCGTGGTGTTGATGGATAAGGCGCGAGATTTTTTTGCCACCTCACCTATCAAACAGAGCATAACCTACATGCATCAGGGCTTCAACTACGGCGACTGCGCCAACCGCAACACGCGCATTCCCAGCTACGAAGAATTTCGCAATCAAAATATACTAAGCTTTGTGCTGGGAGCAGTAGGCCTTTTCCATTATAACCGCACTGTGGAGCACTACCCTGAACTGTACTTGGGTCTGCCGCACTTGGTGAAAGAACAGAAGCTGATAGGCGAGCAGGCGATAATTCAGCCTGATGCGGAAGTAACAGCGCTAAGCTCTAACGCACAGCTGCGGCTTTTGAGCAAGGCTAACACTGACGGCAGCTTCTGGCTGCTGGCAGCCAGCGTCTCCGAAGAACCGCTTGAGACGGAAATTTTTTGGCCGGTTTGGCCGGATAAGGAGGTGCATGTGCTTAGCGAAGCGCGGCAGGTCAGATTCAAAAATTCACGCCTGACCGAAAGCTTCAGGCCCTTTGAGGTGCGGGTATATACCGACTCGAAGTTGGCAGCGCAAGCGCAACTGAAAACCGTGTCTGATATCAATGCGATCATCGAAGCTGAATACGCCCGTCTGGCCAAGCCTGGCAATCTGGCCTATCAGCGTTTCGAAGGCGAACGCCTGCAAGTCACGGCCTCCAGCAACCTGTACGGTACAACCAGAGCGGATAATGTGCTTTGGCATTTGACTGACGGCTTCACCGATGGCCCGGTCGCCAAAAATACGCATTCGGAAGGCGCCATGATCTACTGCGATAATACGCCTGACGAGCTGCCGGACTGGATCGAGTTGGAATTTCACGAGGAAGTGAATATCGGCAAAGTGCTGCTCTATCCTGTGGAAAATTCTCTTCTGGATTATCAGCTGCAAGTGAAAAAAAATGGTGAATATTTTACGATCGCCGATATCAAAGGCGCTGACGGCGAAGTGCTGACGCATAGCTTCGAACCGGTGCGCGCAAAAACTCTGCGCTTGATGATCACAGCAAATCGCGGTAAAAATTCCAGACTTTATGAGATTGAAGTCTATGAGAAATAAGTCCGCAGATATCTGCTGCATAGACAAATTTAGGAGAATAGGAGAAAATATGGCTGTGAGAAATTTTTGTCTGATGCTCTTGTTTTGCTTTCAGGCCGTAACATCGGCACAGTTGCAGAAGTTGCCCGAACCCTTGTTTTATTTTCCATTTAATGAAGGAAAATTCGAGGCTTTGCGCGGCCTGGGGCTTGAACAGCCGCCAAAAGTGCACCATCAGGAATATATCAAATGGGTAGAAGGGCCTACCGGGAAAACACTCTATTTTGAAAATGATGGAGAGGAACAGAAACGCGGCATGATCAGTTGCCAATTGCCGCCCTCCTTTGATGTCCAATCGGCCTTTTCGATTGTGGCTTTCGTTAAAACCCCGCCTAGTCTGCACCGCAGCCGACAGTATGAAATCGTCAATTTCATTGACCACACGTCAAAGGGGCCGGGTTTTAGACTGCTGATAAGCTGGCGCAGGCTTTGGTTTTACTTGGGCGATGGGGAGCAGCTATGCAGACCTAGCAGCAATAGCTTCGAACTGAGCATAAACCCACAACAATGGTATCATGTCGCGGCGGTTTATGACGGACAAGGCAGCGCACGGGTCTATGTGAATGGTCTTTTGCAAGGCAGCTGCGATGGCGTACAGGTCAAAATGCCTATAATACGCAAGTTGGAGATGCGCATCGGCGCATCAGCCGACCAGAGGTCCGGATACGGCTTTGAAGGCTGCATCAGCGGCCTGCGCATCTACGATTTGGCCCTAAATGCCGAACAGATCGCAGCCCTGTCTCAGCTTGAATGAAAAACAACCTGCGAAAAGTCTGCGCTGTATGCTGATGACAGCGTCAGCACGCAAAGTAAAAAACGGTTCTTCAGGGTATCCTCGGAGAGCGGAGGAGAAGTCAGGACTGTCCCTAGGGTACCTTGCTCGGGGCGCTTGGCTTTGCAGCTTACCGGACGACAAGTATCCATCGCAGACAGATTACCACGCAGTCACTTCTCTTCGGCTTCGAGCAGGGCGAATTCGTTGCGTCCCGTCCGGCGGAAGACCTTCCTCTCTAAGACCTTCTTGGTCAGTGCCGAGACGATGGACTCTCGGCGAAGCTGCACGCCGTAGTCGGTTTCCGCACGAGCAATGATATCGTTGACATGAAGCGGTTGGTTGGCTGCTTTGAGGATGTCTTCAACTAATTTGATGTTCGATTTTTTTCTTGGACTGCGGCGGCGCAAAGGGGCAGTGCCAGCAGCTCGCTTCGCTTCACGGACGGCGCGGAGGCCGGAGCTGAGCATGGCTTCCAATACATCCAGAATAACATCGCGGCTGATTTCCTCTGACATCATGCGCCTCCTGGCGTGGGTAGCACCTTGCATACCACAGCTTGTATTTTCATGCATTCAAGACAGGTAGAATTGCGAATTCGCGAAATGGGGTTTCAGTTATATTGGTGCAAGGAATCACCGCTTGGCAACTGCGAGTGTTCAACGCAACGATTTGCACGTCAATAAATTTTACACCTTGGCCTCGGTTCTGTCAAGTTCTCTAGTTTAGACTGGCAGAAGTTTATTCCGGTGTTATACTGTTAAGAGTAATTCGGATAGAGGCCGCTCTTCCTGGCGAAGCGGCTCGCTTCCAGTAGGGATTCAAATTTATTAAGGATGCAAAGGAGAACAGCGAACATGGCAGGCAAGTTTGTGTTTACGTTTGGACCCTGGAACATTCATGAAGGCTCCGACCCGTTTGGTCCAGACGTGCGTGAATCCTTGGCTTTTGACACCAAGCTGGCGATGTACAAGAAGCTTGGCTATGATGGCGTGCAGCTGCATGATGACGACGCTGTCCCGAATCTGAATGACATGACGGCGGCGGAAATCGAAGCGGCTGCGAAGGCGCTGAAGGCCAAACTGGACTCGCACGGTCTGTTTGCCGAATTTGTGGCGCCGCGCCTCTGGTTTGACCCGCGCACGATTGACGGCGGCTTCACGAACAACTGCCCGAAATGCCGGGCGTTCGCCATGGAGCGTTTTAAGAAGACGGTCGATATTGCGCAGGCGCTGGGAACCAACCTGGTTGTGTTGTGGCTGGCGCGGGAAGGCACGTACATCCGCGAAGCAAAGGACAGCGCGGTCGCCGTGGAGCGAATTGCGGCAGCCATCGACGAGATACTGCAGTATTGCCCGAACATTAAGATCGCCATTGAGCCGAAGCCGAATGAGCCGATGGATCACGCCTATATCCCGACCACGGGACATGCGATCGCTCTCGGAATGCTGACGAGCGATCCGTCCCGAGTCGGCGTTAACATTGAAAGCGCGCACGCGATCCTGGCCAACCTTGACCCGTCCGATGAAATGGGCTATGCGCTGGCACATAAAAAGCTGTTCTCGGTACACCTGAACGACCAGAATGGGCTCAAGTTCGACCAGGATAAGTCGTTCGGCGCTGTAGACCTGCGCCGCGCTTTCAACCAGGTCAGGATTCTTGACAAGCACGGCTATGGCAACAAAGGCGAGGCCGTCGGCCTGGACGTCAAGGTGATGCGGACGCAGAAGCTGGAGAAGAACACGCGCCACTTGAGCAACAGCCGGGAAATTTTCCTGGATCTCCTGGCTGTGTCGCGTTCGCTTGACGACAAGGTCATTGACGGCTTCATCGCTGAGCGCGACTACGAGGGTCTGGAGCGCCTGATCATTCGCTCTCTGATGGGCAAATGACGCAAGCGTCGAAAGATATGTAGCAACAAAAGCGCCGGCCCTGGTCAGTCATTCTGCCCAGGGCCGGTGCTTTTTGACCCTTTTCAAAAGGCCTTGGATCACGGCAGCGTCAGTACTGTGCTGCTGATCCAGTCTTTTACGCGGTCGGTCCAGGTGTCGATAGGCAGGCCGCGTTTTTTCATGCCATAGCCATGTCCGCCAGCGGCAAACAGGTGCATTTCTGCAGGTACCTTGGCTTTTTGGGCGGCTTGGTAATACGCGATGCTGTTCTGGACTGGCACGGAGTCGTCGCCAGTATGGATGAGCAGGCAGGGCGGAGTGTCTTCCTTGACCTGCGTTTCCGGCGAAAACTTCCGATTCAGGACTGGGTCTGGGTTTGGACCGAGCAGTCGCAGGCGCGAGCCGGAGTGCATGAATTCCTGGGTGATGGAGATGACTGGATAAACCAGGATGGTAAAGTCGGGCCGGGCGGAAAACTGTTTCAGGGCAGGGGCGCTCTCTGGCGCATCGTCAAACAGGGTGGAGGCAGTAGCGGCCAAGTGTCCGCCCGAGGAAAAGCCCATGATGCCCACTCGGCTGGGGTTGATGCCGAGGTCTTTGGCCTTGCTGCGAATCAGGCGCAAGGAGCGCTGTGCGTCCCGCAACGGGGCGTAAGTCAGCAGGCCATGCCGGTCGTCCGGGGCTGGGACGCGGTACTTGAGGACAAATGCCGAGACGCCGATGCTGTTGAAAAAGCGCGCCAGGTCGTGTCCTTCTTTGTCAATGGCTACGCCGCCATAGCCGCCGCCCGGGCAGACCAGGATCGCTGCGCCCGTGTTGCTGGCCGTTGCTGCCGGATACGCGAACAGCCCTGGCACGCTGATGTTGCCGATGAAACGGTCGAGATGAACGGCCCCGCGGCTATCGTCGCGTTCGACCGGGGTGTGACCGTCGAGCAAGGGCAAATCAGGCACGCCTTCTGGCCAGACCGGCTGTTCTGGCGGCAGGGTTGACAGTTCTGTACGCAGAATGGCAAAGGGAGGGATGGGGTCGGTCGTCATCATGAGGAGACTCTGGGTTAGGGGGAACGTGTTTGGATGGCAGCGGAAAGTTCAGGCTGGAAAAGCTTGGGCGCAGCCAACGGCTCTGGCAGCGTGTTTTGGCTGGCGGCTTCTTGTCAATAGCCGTATTCGGCCAGGGCGCTTTGGCCTAATTCCCGGGCGAGGAGGGCTTTCAGGTCGATGGCGATGCCGCGGGTCACGCCTTCTGCGATTTCTTTGCCTTTTCGGAGGCTTTCCTCGGCGCCTTCAAGGACGAGCGAGGTATAGAATCCGAGTGCGGTCGCGGTCATCATCTGGTCACGCATTTCCGGGGTCAGCGTGCCATTGCGGTCGGCCAGGATTTTCTGGAACAGCCGTCCCGGGCTGCTGATGCCGTAGCCGGTGACCATGCCGTCTTTTTCGAAGTTCCTGAACAGGGGATTGATTTCGAAGATGCCGTCTGGGTGGATTTCATGCAGTCCGGGGGTATCGAGGCCAATGTCGAACATGCCTTCTGAGCAGATCATGCGGCTGGACTGGACAGTAAGGGCGTGGGCGGTGTTGGGCAGGTGCCAGCCTGCAAAGATGTGGGCGACGCCGCCGTTGTCAAAGACGATTTCCGTGTCGACCACGTCATAGCCTTTGATTGGGATAGGGGACAGCGATGGCATCTTGTGGGAGAAGCCAGTGGCGCGTACTTCGACTGGCTTGAGGTCAACGACTTTGATCAAGGCGTCGCAGGCGTGGACGGTCAGGAAGGAGATGGGTGTGTTGCGTTCTGCGAAGTCTGGGGACGCGAAGAAGCGCGGCGAGTGGTTGGGGTCAGCGACCAGCAGTTTGTCCAGCATGTACCAGACGCCGGCTTGGAAGCGTCCATAGCGTCCGCTCTGGTAGCGCGCCTCGGCCTCCTTGAAGCGCGGGTCTTCGCGCTTGTGGAAGTCGACCCCGAGCAGGCGTCCTGTTTCGCGGGCCGTCTGGATCATCGCGTGCGTGTCCTTGACGGTGGATGCGGTCGGCTTGGGCACGACTACGTCCATGCCGGCCTTGAGGGCGTCAATGGCCGGCGCCGCGTGGATGTGGTCTGGGGTGTTGATTTGGGCCACGTCAAGCTCGTTTTGAGCGAACATCTCCTTGTAGTCGCGGTAGCGGCGTGGTGGCGGGATGTTGTAGGTGTCGCAGAACCATTCGCGGAATTCGTCGTTCGGATCAGCGACAGCGACAATGTCAAGGATGGGGGTGAAGTCGCTGCGGAAGTAAAGATACTGGTAGATTTCGCGGACGACTGAACCGACTCCGACGACTCCGACTCTGAGTTTTTCCATGATGCGTGCTCTTTATGTAAGGGGTGACAAGGACGCCGCCACACTGGGCAGTGACCGGCAATAAGGATGATGCGCCTGGCAAATTCCGCAAGCACCCATGACGTTAGTTTAATCTTATACGACGGATAGGAAACAGCAAATGGGCTGCGGCCATTTTTTTACGGAAAAACAACAGCGCTTGCAAGAATCCCGGCTGAAGTCGGTATATGTTAAAGGGGCGAGATAGCACACGAGGCTGAAAAATGTGGTCGGTACGGCAAGGAGTTGGAAGCCTGAGCAAGGAAAGCACGTCGTTATGGATATAGTCGCATTATGTCTGAAGATGGCGGAGTGGCAGGCCTCGGACTTGTTTCTGAGCGTAGGCCGGGTTCCCAGTATGCGCCGAGCCGGGGAGATTGCGCCGACGCCGGGTGGGACGGTGTTGACGGACAGCGACGTGGAGGCGTTCCTGACCGGCCACCTGCCGCCGGGAACGGCAGAACGCCTGGCGCTGGAACGCGACCTTGACCTGGGCGTGGCGTTGGACAAAGGCGGCCGCTTCCGCATTAATTTGTCTTACCAGCGCGGGCGGCGGAGCTTGGCGATTCGGCGGATTCCGTCTGGCGCGCTGGATTACCGCGAGCTGCTGATTCCGGAGACGGTGATTCGCCTGGCTGATGCGCCGCGGGGGATGATCGTGGTGACTGGCGCGACTGGCACTGGCAAGACCACGACCCTGGCCTGCATGCTCCATTACATCAACACGACGATGCGCAAGCACGTGGTCACGATTGAAGACCCGATTGAATTCACGCATGAGGACCAGATGGCGGTCATCTCGCAGCGGGAAATCGGCGGCGACACCCGCGATTTTGCCTCAGCGCTGCGCCATGTCGTGCGCCAGAATCCGGACATCATCTTTATCGGCGAGATGCGTGACAAGGAGACGGTGCAGATGGCTGTGTCAGCGGCCATGACAGGCCACCTGGTGGCAGCGACCATGCACACAGTCGACGTGCAGCAGACCGTAGAGCGCATTCTCAATTATTTCCCGGAAGACATACGGGAACAGACTGCCCAGGACTTGTCGCTGGTGCTGCGCGGGATTGTGTCCCAGCGCTTGTTGCCCCGCCGCGATGGCCAGGGCAGGGCGCCTGCCTTTGAAATCATGGTCCAGACGCCGCTGGCGCAACGCCTGATCGCTGGCCGCGAGCTGGATGCCCTGCCGGAAGTGATTAGGGCCGGCGCCAACCAGGGCATGATCAGCTTCAATCGGTCTCTGCTGAACCTTTACCAGCAAGGCATCGTCAGCCTGGATGTCGCTGCCAACGCTGCCAGCCATAAAGACGAATTTCTGCTCCTGGCGCAGGGGATGGAGACTGGCATCGACACCTTGCGGTCGTACTCTGGCGATCCCGACCAGGGACTCAGCATCAAGAAACTGCTCCGGGACGCTATCGGCTACGGCGCCTCGGATTTGATCCTCACTGTCGACTCGCCGCCGGTCATCCGCCTGGATGGCGCCCTGCGGACGTTTGACATGCCCGTGCTCACTTCGGCAGACACCCAGAAGCTGCTGTTCAGCGTCCTCACTTTTTCCCAGCGCGCCGACTTTGAAAGCGGCCGCGAGCTTGACTTTGCCTTGAGCGTGAAGGGCTTAGAGGTCAAAGGCGGCAAGAGTGACTACCGTTTCCGCGTCAACGGCTTTTATCAGAAAAGCAGCGTTGCGGCGGCATTCCGCGTCATCCCGTCCGTGATTCCGGCGCCAGCGTCTCTGGGTCTTCCGGCAGCGTTGCTGCGGATGACAACGCGACAGCAGGGGCTGGTGCTGGTGACAGGGCCGACCGGTTCAGGGAAGTCGACGACGCTGGCTGCACTGCTGGATGTGATCAATCGGACTCGGCCATGCCATATCATCACCATTGAAGACCCGATCGAGTTTGTGCATCCGCACCAGGTGGCCTTGGTTGAGCAGCGCGAAATCGGCGCTGACACGCTCAGCTTTGCCAATGCCCTCAAGTACGTCCTGCGCCAGGATCCTGACGTCATCTTAGTCGGCGAGATGCGTGATCCAGAGACGATTGCGACGGTTCTCACCGCTGCTGAGACGGGCCATCTTGTTTTTGCCACGCTGCATACTAACGACGTCACCCAGAGTGTTGACCGGATCATCGACGTGTTTCCCTCCGAGCGCCAGAACCAGGTTCGTTCCCAGCTGGCGGCCTGCCTGGAGGCGATTGTCTCCCAGCGCCTGATGCTGCGCAAAGGTGACGAAGGCGGCCGGATAGCGGCGTTTGAGGTTCTCATCGGCACCACGGCTGTTCGTGCGATGATTCGCGAGAAGAAGACCCACCAGCTGCGGGGCATGATGGAGACTTCGGCCAAGGACGGCATGGTGACTATGGAACGAGCTTTGCGGGATTTGTTCGAAGCCGGGAAAATCACCCGGGAGACGATGTTGACCATGACGCCACTGTAACAGCTGGCGGCGGAAAGAATCGGCGCATTGGCAAGGAGACAAAGATGGCCTTTATCGATTGTCATTTTCATTCGAATGTGTTGGGGCGGGCGTGTTCAATGCTGGCTATAGTGCCGCAGCGGACCCTGAATCAGATCGGCTTGGACAGCGTTGGCTCAGGGCGCAAGAACTACCCGGTGCTGTATTTGCTGCATGGCCTTAGCGATGACCACACCATCTGGATGCGGCGAACGTCCATAGAGCGCTATGCTGCTCAATACGAATTGATTATCGTTATGCCGGACGGCGGCCGCGGTTTTTATACCGATAACGTATGCGGGCCGCGCTATTGGACCATGCTGTCCGAAGAGCTGCCGTCCATAGTGGCCGACTTGTTTCCGGTGAGTACTCGGCGGGAGGATACGTATGCGGCTGGATTGTCGATGGGCGGCTATGGCGCTCTGAAGCTGGCTTTGCGTTGTCCAGACCGTTTTGCCGCTGCGGTGGGGCTGTCTTCCGTAGCCGACGTCCGCCATTGGCTGGACTTGCAGCCGAACGACCCGGAGCGGAAATGGATTTTCGGCGGCGTTGACCAGCTGGCAGCGCGAGGCAATGACTTGTTCGCCTTGGCGGATGAGGCGATCCGGGCAGCGGCGCCGCCGCGTCTGCTGATGGTCTGCGGCACAGAGGACGGCCTGTACCAGGGCAACCTTCGTTTGCGCGACCATTTGCGAGCCATTGGGTACCCGGGCTTTGAATATCGGGAAGGCCCAGGCACGCACAATTGGGGTTTCTGGGACACGTGGATTCAGGCCGGGTTGGAGTTTCTGGTTGGCGGCCGCAGTCAGAAGTAAGGATGAAGAGGTGACTGCTGCATGGTGTCCTACCAGCCGTTAAAGATTACCTTCCAGGATGGGACGCTGTTGCTGGACGCCCCGGCAACAACACCGCTGCCTTTGGCTGACTGGGCAGTTTTTGACGACCGGGTCGGGCAATGGCGCGCCGAGGCCAGGCATTATGCGGCGATCATCCTACATCTGTACCGCCAGGGCCTTGGTTATGACGACCGGGCGCGGGCGTATGAAGTGCTGTCCTTGCAATGGCGCCACCGCCATCCGCCGCGGGAATACCAGCAGGAGGCGATTGACAGCTGGTGGAGCAGCGGCGGTCGCGGCCTGATCGTCCTGCCGACCGGAACCGGGAAATCCTACGTCGCGCATTTAGCCATGGCCAAGGTACAGCGCTCGACGCTGGTGGTCGCACCGACTATTGACTTGATGGAGCAGTGGGCCCGGCAGCTGGAAATGGCCTTTGGCGTCCAGGTCGGGCTGCTGGGCGGCGGCAGCCGGGACGTGCGGCCGCTCACCATCAGCACCTACGATTCTGCTGCCATGATGATGGACTTCATCGGCAATCGGTTTGGACTGCTGGTGGTCGATGAATGCCATCATCTGCCTGGCCCGATTTACCAGCAGCTGGCTCGGTTCGCCATCGCACCCTACCGCCTCGGATTGAGCGCTACGCCAGAACGGCAGGACGGCGGGGATGCGGTTCTCGACGAGCTGCTGGGGCCAATCTGCTATCGCCGGGACATTGATGAAATGGAGGGAAACGTCCTGGCCACCTATCGCACCGAGCGGATTTGCCTTGATTTAGAAGAAGACGAAATGCGCGATTATGAGGCGAACCGGGCGGTGTACATCCAGTTCCTGCATGCGAACCGGATCAATTTATCAGCGCCACGAGGCTGGAATCAATTTCTTCTGGCATGTTCCCGGCAGGCTGGCGGTCGGGAGGCTCTGCGAGCTTACCTGACGCAGCGCCGCCTAGCCCAGACCTGCCGCGCCAAATTGCGGCAAGTCTGGACGCTGCTGCGTCGCCATGCCGGGGAACGGATTTTGTGCTTTACCGCTGACAATCGGACGGCGTACGAGCTGGGGCAGCGGTTTTATCTTCCTGTGATTACGCATCATACGAAAATCACGGAGCGGCGGGTTCTGCTCGATGCCTTCCGAGCCGGCGACTTGCCTGTCTTGGTGACCAGTCGGGTGTTGAACGAGGGCGTCGACGTCCCGGAGGCCAGTGTCGGGATTGTCGTTTCAGGCAGCGGCAGCATCCGCGAGCATGTCCAGCGCTTAGGTCGGATTCTGCGGCCGGCCGCTGGCAAGCAGGCCGTGCTGTATGAGCTGATCAGCTACGGAACTGCTGAATGGAATGTGAGTGATCGGAGACGACAGCATCGTGCTTACGAAAGACCTGATTCTATGCCGGAATGAACGCGGTGGCCGGCTGCGGCCGCTTTTTCTCCGGGTTGATGACGAGCGCTTCCTGACCCTGGCTGCGGAAATCCTGACGGCCTTTGATGTCGAAAAGAACCCGACCCGCGAGGAGATCGAGGAATTGACCTCGACTATGACAGCGGAATGGCCGAATTTGCGCCAGGCTCGGGGAATCCTCAAGATAGCGACTGACTTGGCGGAATTTTCGCAGCCAGCGGACTTGGACTATGCCGGCGCACGGCTGGAAATTTTGCAAACTGCTGCAGAGCTGCTGCGTCTGAATCAGCACGAGGACGAGGAGTCCTACCGGGCGGCGGTTGCCGAGCGCCTGCCCGGCCAGCCCCTGTTGGAAAACGGCGGTTTGTACGCTGATCTGCCGGCCAACGACCGTTTGTGCGCCTATCCGGCGCTCAGCGCCCGGCAGCTCTTGGAACGCTACAATTGCGGGCTTGTGCAAGGACTCCTGTTGCACGCTGAGAACCTGGTGATTGACACTGGTGCGTCGTCGCCAGCGCGGCTGCGACGGCTGATGCGCTATGTGAAATTTTTCCGCCTGCTGGCCAGCCTGGAAAAGCGGGGCGAGGGCTTGCGCCTGACCATTGACGGGCCAGCCAGCGTCCTGGAGCAGACAAAACGATACGGGCTGCAATTGGCAAGTTTTTTCCCGGCTGTCTGCGGCCTGGAAAATTGGCGGCTGCGAGCGGAAGTGACCTGGAGGGGCAAGAAAGGCAACCTGGAACTGGATGACAGCAGCGGCCTGGTTGGGCACTATCATCATTCAGGCGCGTATGTGCCCGAGGAAATCACTATGTTTGAGCGGCATTTCCGTCAGACGGCAATCGACTGGCGCATCTTGGACGAGACGTCGCATCTGCCTGGCATTCGAGGCGGCGAGATGATTTTTCCTGACTTCAGCTTTACGGATGAACAGGGCCGGGTTGTGCATTTGGAGTTGTTTCACCGCTGGCATCGCAGTCAATTGGAGAGCCGCCTGAAGCAAGTCGCGAAGCACCCGACCCTGCCTCTGATCATCGGCATTGACCGCGCCGCTTGCAACGACCGAGAGCTGCGCGACCAACTTGAACAATCCGAATGGTTCGAACAACGCGGATTTTTTTTCCGCGACTACCCTACTGTCGAAAAAACCCTCAAATGCCTAAGGAACTTTCAGTTTAATTAAAAGCCGGTTGGGGCGCACAGCGACTGGCTGGGCCGTCCTTGACGTTTCTGTTTTGGCAACATTTTTGGAGATGATTCCGTGAGTTTTCCTGCTTCGTCGCCTTCATCTGTCAGCGGTCTCCGTTCTTCTTCGGACTGTGCGGATATCGTCGCTGCCGACCATGAATCCGGTTCGGCGTCAATGCGGCATCATTCTCGCCGTCATCGGTCGCGTCGGTCTCGGCGTTCCTGGTGGGGGAGGCTGTTGCGGCGTTTTGATGGGCTGATGGAACAGCTGGAAGCGGTGCCGTTTTATGGTTTGCTTTTCCTGTTGGTCATGCTTCCACTGACCTATCATGGCGGCGAATACTGGTGGCTTCCGACGGCCAGTTGCTTGTTGACATTGCTCTACGCTTTATGGAGTCTGGCTGCCTGGTGGCGGGGCGGCGAATCCGTGCGCTGGCGCTGGCATGCCGGCATATTGCTGTTCGTTCTCCCACTGGCTGTGGGGCTGGTGCAATTCCTGCCTTTGCCAGATGGCGTCGTGGCCAGGCTGTCGCCAGTCAGCTGGTCATGGTGGGAAAACCTGGAGCGCCTTGGTTTAGGCGAGGCCCCGGCACGGCTGTCGCTGGCGCCTGACTACACGCTGCGGACCTGTGAGCTGCTGCTGCTGTGCCTGCTCATCTTTGTGCTGCTGCTGTACAAGGCCAGGCACCGAACAGGGCTGCGCCTGGCAATGGCCGCCGTCGTCCTGTCGGCTTTTGCCAACGCCGGGTTTGCGTTTTGGAAATTCTGGCGTCTGGATCAGAGCGGCGGCATGTCTGCCTTGACCGTGTTCACTGGCGTCTTCCTGAATCGTAACCACTTCGGTTTTATGATGTTGTTGGGCATACTGGCGGGCATGGGACTCCTGACTGCTGTCGGGGCGACCAAGCGCACGTCAGCGTATGACGTGCCGTCTGTCTGGCAGCGGATGTTCATCCCTATTACGTTCATGCTGTTTGCGATGCAGACGGCACAGGTACTCAGCTTGTCGCGGGGCGCTTTTATGGCAACCGTTATCGGAACCACCTGTTTCGGGTTGGTCTGGCTGGTGCGTGGAGCTCGCGTCGCTGCCGGCCGCCAAAAGATTTTTGCCTTGGCCATTGTTCTTGGGGCGGCTCTGCTGCTGGCCTTGCCGCCGGCGCTCAGTCGGCTGTCTGAACGCTATCGGGAGTTGTTTGCCAACGATTCGCTTGCTGGCGAAGACCGGCTGATCGTATGGCATACGACCTGGAAGTTGATCAAGGACTACGCATGGTTCGGAACCGGCCTGGGCGCATACGGTGACGCAATCCAGCCGTATGAAAAAGGATTTTTCACCGACGGCCTGATTGAGCACGCCCACAATGACTGGCTTGAAATGACGGCCGAAGTCGGCCTGCCAATGGCGGCGGTGATTATCCTTCTGGCTGGATGGCTGCTGGCGCGCGCTGCCAGCAGAATCTGGCGACAACAAGATATGACTTTGCGCTGGATTGGCCTGGGCGCACTGGCAGCTGTTCTGGGCGGGCTGATCCATGAGATGTTTGACTTCAACTTGCTGGCCATGCCAAATGCGATGTTGTTTTCGACCTTGCTGGCTATAGTTTTCCTGTGCGGAAGACCGAGACCGTCACCAGAGGACGAGTCAAAGTCTGGTCGGCAGGCAATCGCGGAGCTTAGGCCCTGGCAACCGCAACGACTGGCGTTTCTGCTGGTCGGACTGGCGGCGCTGTCATTGATTCCTTGGCATGTCCGACGCATTGACGCGGCCTGGCAGCATACGAAGCTGTATGATGAAGTCGAATCAAAAGGCGTTGCCTGGCAGCCTGGGCGGAAGGATTATCAGCGCCGGGTCGGTCTGGCTGACGCGGCTTTGGTCGGCTATCCCGGACACCCGGCAATATTGCGCATGCGCGCCATCAGTCTCGTCCCGCTGGCTTATCTTCTTCCTGGGGAGTCGTTAGAATACATGGCTGCCGCCAAGGCTGACAGTGCGGCCGCTTGCTTGCGGCTGCCGGCGGATGGGGACACCTTGCGCATCTGCGCCAATGTCCACGAGCATTTCGGGCTTCTGGATGGGCGGGTGGACGAGCGGCAGGTGACGCAGATTTACGAGAGCGCTTTAGCCAGCCAGCCCCGGGTCGGGAACATGATCTGCGAAGTCGGCGGAGCGTATCGGCGTTCGTATCAACGCCTGGCCAGCCGCACGGACCCCGAGGCGACGGCATTAGCTGAGCAGCAGCGCCAGCGTGCCTTGGAACTCACCTTGGACTACCTGCGTTCCGGCGGCATCTATTCCCAGGAGCTGGTGGCGATGGTCAGGGACTTGATCGACAGTCCAGAGCAGTTGCTGGAAATCATGCCGCAGGGCGCCAAGATGAACCGCATGCTATTTGATTTTCTGGCTTCCAGCCAAAACTATGACCTTGCCTTTGAGTTGCAGGCAAAAATGCGCCAGGGGTTGCCAGCAGGCCAGGACAACGACTTTGAAGCCGCCGCCGCATGGAGAGACTGGCACGGGCGGCAGATTCAGCTTTTGGGCTTGACTGGCCAGTGGGGAAAACGGTCTGAGCTGATGCCTGAATATCTGCGTCTGGCGGCTGTCAGCGCTGGCGTCCGCCTGCGCCGCTGTGATGAGTTCTGCGCCGCAGGAAAGACCAGCGAGGCCGCCGCATATTTGCTTGGACTGCGGCAGGAAATGCCCTTGTCCTTTCCGACGCTGCAGCGAGAGGCAGAGGTCGCCATAGCGCTGGGCAAAGCCGAGACAGCGCCGAGTGTCCTGCTTCCTTTTGCGTATGAAATGCTGACTCCGCCGTCGCCAGCGGAATTGAGCCAGGCCGTCGACCTGCTGGCGCAAATTGGCGAGGAGGGCTTTTCCGCCTTCAACATCAGGGAGCGTTTTTTGCGCCTGGCCTTGCCGCTGCTGGGTGCCGAGGCCCGGGCAGAGTGCGACGCGGAGACGGCCAAGCTTTGGGCCGAAGGCTTTGAACGCCTGGAAAAAATGCTTGAGGACGGCGAGCATGGCACTTGGCTGCAGAAGCACCTGCTGCCGTTTTTTGCAGGTCGTGCGCATGAGTTGGCCGGTGCCCAGGAGCAGGCTCTAGAGGCCTATCTGCGCAGCCTGGAATTGTGTCCCGGCAACATTTATGTTTTGCTGCGTTTGGAGAAGCTGGCCGGCAGCCGTCCAGGCGGCCTGGTTCTCAGCGAGAATGCCCGCGAGATTCTGGCGTTTTACCAGGCATTGCAGGGGACAGCGCCGGTGATGGCCCGCTTTACGCCGGCTTTAACCTGGTGCGGATTGCGGGTCACGCCGGCTGCGGTCAGTCAATTCCATGAAAGCGTCGAGGTGGAATACCTTTGGCTATGCACGGGCGACATGCAGTTTGACTGCGTTATGGAAGTGGAAATGGCCAATGCGGCAGGTCCGTTGTTCAACGACTCGGTGCCCTTGACGCATGGCAACCGTTCTGCGGTGAGCTGGCGCGTGGGCGAAGCGGTGGTGGTGCGTCGCCAATACAACCCCATGCAGCTGATGGCCAGAGGTGGGAAAAAAATCGAAAACTGCCAGGTGACCGCTTCGATTCGGATGCATAGCCGACACACCATGGCGCGGCGCGATTTTGTCCCTATGCCAAAAGCCGCAGCGCCTGCCTTCCGTGTTGTCGGACAGTGAATAGGAATAGAGGCTGAATGCTGAATGCTGAGGCGCATTTGTCATTCATCATTCATCATTCATCATTCGTTAGGGGCTAATTGCTTATGGTTGCTGCTCTTTTGGCGCCAGTTCGATTTGGCGGGGCGGTTCCCAGGTGGAGCGAACGGTGGGCGGCGCTGCGATCATGCGCAGGACGCGGAATCCGAGCATGTTGCCGGTTGATGCTCCTGGCAGGCGGGCGCGGTTAGCCGAGCGACATTCGGGGGCTTCGACATACCAGTTGCCGCCACGCAGATTGGGGTATTGGTGATATTCTGCGGGCGGGGTGTCGTCTCCTGGGTAGTTGGTATAGTCGTCCAGGCACCATTCCCAGACGTTGCCGTGCATATCATGCAACCCGAGTGCGTTGGGGCGGCGGCGTCCGACGCTGTTGGTTCGCCGGTAATTATTGCCGGCATAGTCTGCCCAGTGCTTCAAGTTGGCCGGGTTGTCTCCGAAGCAGTAGGCGGTCTTCGTGCCAGCTCGGCAGGCGTATTCCCATTCTGCCTCGGTCGGCAGTCTGTAGGTGCCTATCGGCAGATTTTCGCGCATGCACAGGAGATGCGTGAAACGCTGGCAGTCATACCAGCTGACTTCCTCGACTGGGCGGTCATCGCCGCGGAATCCTGACGGGTTGTTGTCATCGCCCATGATTTGCCGCCATTGCGCCTGGGTGACTTCCATTTTGCCCATATAGAAGTGGTTTGGGAAATCCACGCTGTGTTCGCATTCCTGGATTCCCCGGCCTGGTTCGGTGGGCGGGCTGCCGATGATTGCGGTTCCAGCCGGAACCAGGCGGAACAGCATTCCGATCGTGTTTTGGACTTCGATGGGCAGTCCTTCTTGTTCCAAAACCTTGAGCTGGGTGTCGCGCATTTCTGCGCTGCCGGGGGCAAGTCCGTCAAGGGGTGCGAGATAGGCCGGGACCACTTCGCTCAAGCCAGGCAGTGCCTGGGCTCGTTCGGCCAGGGGCGTGATGGGTTCCAGCTGGCGCGGCACGGCTGCTGTTTGTCGTGTCGCCTTGGCCTCATGCTGCTGTCGGGCGCGCCTGGGCTTGAGGATGAAGCACTCTAAGCAGCTGAGGAGGATAACCAGCTCAAATGCCCATAAGACATAGCGGCGTCGGGAAAAGCGCCGTCGGCGCTGGGGTTGGCTCGCAGTTCCGGCTTCCGGTTGGGTTCGGGGTGGAATTTCCCATCGGCGTTTGCCTATGGGAGTTTGCGTTGTCGTTGCCGGCGACTTGGCCTCAGCTTCTGACGGCGGGTTAGCCGTGTTGGCCGGCCGTGATTTGGCGGCAACTAGGCGACGAGGTTTCTTCGCCGCAGAGTCGGCGCCATTTGCTGTCGTTTCCGGCGGCGTGCGTTGTTGCGGGTTGGGCATGTTTGGTCGTCCTTTGATTGCCTTGGCTGGGACGGCTGCGTGAATCGGAAGCTGGCGTCATCGCTGCTGGCGCGGCAAGCGCTGGGCGGGAGGTGCGCCTTATTGTTTTTTCCACATAGCTATGATGCCTGTCGCCAGGAAGGCAAGATTAGTGCTTGCCCCGGCGACGAATGGCGGCAGCCAGCCGTTTTTGCCAAGCACGAGAGTGAACTGGCTGATTAGGTAGAACAGGACCAGCATGGCTACTGCGGCGGCAAAGCCGCGCACCATCCCGGTGCGTCCTGGCACGATGGTAAAGGCGACGCCGAAGAGCGCACCGACCAGGCTGGCCAAGGGGAAGGTGGCTCGGTTCCAGAACAGCACCATGAGCAGTCGCTTGGTCTTGGCCGTCGGCATGATGTCAGCGCGCAATACCTCGTACAATTCACGAATAGTCAGCTGCTCCCAGTTGCGGCTGTGGCTGAGGATGTTCTTGGGAATTTCCGGAAAATGGCACAGCTTTTGGGCAAAGAAGGTGGGAGGGCCGTCAAGGTTGTTGCTGTTTTGCTGATAGACCTTCACGTCGCCGGCAGTGAAAATCCACGTGTCGAAACGATGTTCGGCGCGGGCGGCGGACAGCACCCACGCGGTAGAGCCGTCAGGGCGGTATTGCCGCACGATCGCGCCGCGGGACTGCCCTGTCGGGGCGAAGTCTTCGAAGAACCAGTCACGCCGTTCCACCGGATGATGGAATGCGATGCTGTTTCTTTCCTTTTGCTTCTTGCTCTCGGTCCATTCTGTGCGCAGCTTCTGGGCCAGGCTGGCTGAGCGGGGCGCGACCACTTCATTGACGGCGAAGATGGCGCCGCAGACGAGGGCGGCGATCACCCAGACTGGCATGGCGCAGGCCGCGATCGACAATCCAGCGGCGCGCAAGGCCGTGATTTCGTTGCTTCGCCCCATGATCATCATCATGAAACTGGCTGCCAGCAAGGTCGAAATCGGCGCGACATGGACGAAATTCTGCGGCTGGCAGGCCAGGAAGTACGTCATAGTCACGGTTGCGGGGACGTTTTTCCCCATGAAGTCGCCAAGGTCATCAAAGACGTCGTTGACCAGGAAAAGCACAGCGAAGGCAATCAGGGCGCAGGCCAGTGGGGTCGCGAAGCTGGCCGCGAAATAGCGCAGTATAGAGGGGGACAGCCGTCGGTGCGCAGGTGCAGGCAGGGAACAGTCGTTGGCCATGGCAAGATTCTTTCAGCGCGGCTTTTTGCTGAGCAGCTTCATTTTCGCCATGCGGGTATAGGTGATTTTTTCCGGTATGCCTCGGTAGGAGCTCTTGAACATGCCGATGGGGACGGTCAGCCAGCCGAAGGGGATGAGAAAAAGCGTGAAGAAGAAAGCCCGTCCCATCCAGAAGGGGCGTCCGTCAAGCCGAACTAGGAAGATGCCCCAGAACCGCTGTCCGACCGTCTGCACGCCCAAACTAATTGTCAGCGTGAAATAGAGCAGCAGCCACAGCCAGAAGATGACGAAGCCGAAATAGAAGATTTTTCCCGGGCCGACTAGGCCGAGATAGAAGAGCAGTGCGAAGCACAGGTAGATGAGGATGGCGCCGGCGACGATGATGCCAGCGTCTATGAGTCCGGCCATGAAGCGGTGTGGCAGGCTAGCGTTGTTAAACGTCTCCAGCTTGAGTTTGACTAGGGTATTAGTTGCGACGACGTCTTCGGCGCAGAGAGTGGCACGCTTTTTGATTCTGACCAAGAAGGAGTCGTGTTTTTTGCGGAGCTTTTCCTCCAGCTGGCCAATGAGTAGCGGTTTGAGGAAGGGCACGTTAACGGCTTGATCCCATTTTGGTATCAGCGTCGCCCTGACTTTGCAGAATGCGTTGATTTTGCCTTCTTGGGCCCAGCGAATCAAGGTATCCTGGTCTGCCGGGCCGAATTCTTCGCCGGCCTCGTTTTGTGCCAGGTATGTTTTTTTCGTTTGTGTCATGGTCAGGTTCCTGCTGTTGTAGCGGCGATGGCCGTCGCCCTAGGCGAATAGTATAGAAAAACAGGCGAAAAACTGCTAAAACGTCATCATTTGCATGAATTCGATTTGACAGATGGTAAAGCATCATGTATAACATAACCCGTGAACCATGTTTTAATATTCGGCTTTGAAAAAACCGCTGAAAAAAAACCTTGGCTTCGAACTCATAGGCCTTCGCGGTGTCCTATACTCTGGAAAGACTTTGTGCGCTTCTGGGGTGTTAGCGTATGCAGACATTGCTGCCCCTGGCTTATTGTGCTTGATGCCTGATTTTGCTGCTGTCCTTAACCTGCTGCGCATGCGATATAGACACGGAGATTTGAATTATGATTGAAGACAACGACAACCGCGCCTATACAGCACGTCACGTCTGGGTGCTGCCCGCAGAAACTGGTCGCAAGGCATACGTCGGGATGACGGATTTTTTGACTGAGGAGCTCCAGGCGATTGCTGGGGTTGACCTGCCGATGGTAGGCGATGAGCTTGACATTGACACGTTCTGCATCCATCTGCATATCGGCTCTCGGATTCACCACTTGCGTTCGCCGCTGACTGGCCGGGTTCTTGAAATCAACAAGGACGTGCTGGACAATCCGAGCCTGCTGCATTTGAATCCCTACAAGCATTGGCTGTACCGCATGGAGTACGACGATCCAGGCGAATTGGATTTGTTGATGAGTGCCAGCCAGTACCAACGGCATTTGGATATGTTATGAGTGACGAATGCCCCGCCCCGTCCGGCGGAGTTGTCCTGCCGGGCAGCGCTGGCCTGTTTGGTTGCGCTTGTTCCGGAACAAAGTCCCATCCGTCCTTGGCGGCTGGGGCTTTTGGAGTTTCGGCATCGTCTGTTCCACCTGTTTCTGAAGGCGTCATGTCTGCCTGGCGCCTGGCGGTGTTGAGCATAGCTTTAGGTCTTGGCTTGGCCATGTCTGCCTTTTGGCTGTTGCGTCGTTTTCCGTTGCCTTTTTACGGATATGGTCAAGTTCTTCCCGTGGTCTTGGGGTTGTTGGCCGTGATGCCGCCGGCGCGGTCTTCGGCTGGTTGGCTGCGGCTGCGTTGCGCGACGTTGATGGTCGCCGGCTTAGCGCCGTTCTTGACTTGGCATTTGCTCAGTGACGGCAATTTTTACTTCCGGATTTGCGTCCTGCTCTTGCTGGCGGCGGTAGTCTGGCATTGGCTGGAGACGTTGCAGGTGGTTCGCCTGGCTGCGGTTGCGGGCGGCCATGCCAAGCTGGCGCGGGCTGCTTCCCGGAGCCTGTCCATAATCGTGTATGGCGTGATCATCCCGCTTTGCGCCGGGCATGGCGCGTTCTTTCTACTGGTGCTGAACGCCGGGACCGGGGCGGCATTTGATTTTGGCCTGCTTTGGAATACGCAGCCGAAAATCATCGGCGACGCTTTGCGGGTTTTGGTTTTCTGGGGCGGCTGCCACGTCGTCGCCAACTGCCTGGCTGCGGCGATTCTGTCCAGCCGGCCTGGAGCTGGCGTCAGGCGCGACGTTGTCACTGATGGCCAGTCCTATGGCGTCGGCGATATCTAACTTGGTTCAGGAATAGGAGTCAGAAGAGATGGTAACGACGTTAATTACGGCTCTGGATGTGGATACGCAGGAAGCGGCTTTGGCTGTGGCGGATCGGATTGGGGCGGCGGCCGAGTGGTTCAAGGTGGGCAAGCAGCTGTTCACCCGTTGCGGCGCGGAAGTGGTGCGGGGCTTGAAGGCCCGCGGCAAGAAGGTCTTCCTTGACCTGAAATATCATGACATTCCCAACACGGTTGAGCAGGCTGTCCGGGCTGCGGCCGCCATCGGGGCGGATTTGTGCAATGTGCATGCCTCGGGCGGCCCGGCAATGTTGCGCGCCGCAGCCAAGGCCGGCGCTGACACTGGCATGCAGGTCGTCGCGGTGACGGTACTCACGAGCATGGACCAGGCCGAGCTGAACGCCATTGGCATCACCGAGACGCCGGCCGAAGCCGTGCTGCGGCTGGCGCGCCTGGCCAAGGACTGCGGTCTTCCCGGCGTAGTCTGTTCAGCCCATGAAATTGCTCCCCTGCGGAAGGCATTCGGCTCGGATTTCCTGCTGGTCGTCCCAGGCATCCGGCCGGCCGGCGCCAGCCTCGGCGACCAGAAACGGGTGATGACCCCGGCAGAAGCCGCCCAGGCCGGAGCCCAGTACATCGTGGTCGGCCGACCAATCCTGGCCGCCGCTGACCCGGCCAAAGCAGCAAAGGACATCCAGGCAGAGATACAGGGCAGGTGAGCGCACGGAGCGTCTCCACAGACCGCTGGAAAGGCGGACGTCAGACAATTTTGGCACGACAGGCTCCTGATTGGCACAGGCGCGCTTGCAAACTGACCCGCAAAATTTACATTATATGATTTTGCTGTTGAACTTATATTTTGTTCAAGGCGTCTGCGGCATTCCTTTCAACCGAACAAAAGATTTGAGATTTCGTCTATGCTGAAGCAACATACGGTGGAAAAAATCGGCGGCACCTCTATGAGCCGTTTTGGCGAGGTGCTGAACAACGTCATTATTGGCAATCGGTCGGGCAACGAGCTTTACAACCGAATTTTCGTGGTTTCGGCATACGCGGGGATCACGAATATGCTGCTGGAAAACAAGAAGACCGGCGCTCCTGGCGTGTATGGCAAATTTGCTCAGGGCGATCCTTCCTGGACGGATTGCCTGGAGCAGGTTCGGCAGCGGATGATCGAATGCAATCGCCAGTTTGAAGACTTGGGGCTGGATCAGAAGCTGGCGGATGATTTCGTCAACGAGCGCATCGACGGCATCAAGGACTGCTTGTACGACCTTCTGCGTCTGCGCGGCTATGGCCATTTCAACGCCAAGACGTACTTGCTGCCGACGCGCGAGCTTTTGAGCGCTGTCGGCGAAGCACACAGCGCCTACAATTCCACCCTGATTCTGCAGAAGCATGGCGTCAAGGCGGTCTTTGTCGACCTGACCGGCTGGCGTCAAGATGAGCTTCTGCCCTTTGATGAAGTAATCAGCAAGACCTTTGCCGGGATGGACTTTTCGGAGGTGATGCCGATCGTCACCGGCTATGTCAAGTACGACGAGGGCATCATGACGCGCTTTGACCGCGGCTACAGCGAAATCACCTTCAGCAAGGTCGCTGTCATCACCAAGGCTCGTGAAGGCATCATCCACAAGGAATACCATCTGTGCACCGGCGATCCGGCGGTGATCGGCGTTGACCGAGTCAAAGTCATTGGGCGCACCAACTTTGACATTGCCGACCAGCTTTCAGACCTTGACATGGAGGCGATTCACTCCAAGGCTTCGAAGGAGATGGAATACTGCGGCATTCCCATCCGGGTGAAGAACGCATTTGAACCCGACCATCCCGGCACCCTGATCAGCTGCGATTACGTCTCCCCTGAGCCGCGGGTAGAGATGATTTGCGGCCGCAATGACGTGGAAGCCATTGAAGTGATGGACCCGGAGATGGTCAACCGGGTCGGCTACGACTATGTCCTGATGCGGAACTTAGTCGACACCGAGATCAGCTACATTGCCAAAACGACCAACGCCAACACCATCACCCATTTTGTGTCCCAGAAGAACCGCCGGCTGGATGAATGCGTTGACATGATTTGCCAGCGCCTGCCTTCGGCTACGGTCACGCGAACTCCGGTGGGGATTGTGTCGGTCATCGGCAGCAACATGAGAATACCCGGTTTTTTGTCGCGGGCGGCCACTGCGCTGCGCGATGCGGACATTAATGTGCTGGCTCTGTGCCAGGCGACGCGGCAGGTGAACATGCAGTTCGTCATCGCGCGCGAGAATTTTGAAAAGGCGCAGCGCGTGTTGCACGCGGCCTTTGTGGAGAAAGCCTGACTGTCGGGGCTGAGAGAGGCGGAGTCGCATGTCCCTGGTGGACGTAATCTATTGTGACAACCACCTGCTGGTTTTGGACAAGCCAGGCGGCTTGTTGACGCAGCCGTCCGGCACCTCGGAAGACAGCCTGGAGAGCCGCGGCAAGCAGTGGCTGAAAATCGAGTATGGCAAGCCTGGCAGGGTTTTCCTGGAAGCTGTGCATCGCATTGATCGCGTAGCGTGTGGGATTGTGCTGTTTGCGAGGACCAGCAAAGCCTTGAGTCGTTTGAATGCGTCAATGCGTGCAGGCGAATGTGAAAAGACCTACCTGGCCTTGGTCGAGGGGACTCCTCCAGGCAGAGAAGGTCGCTTGGAGGATTGGCTGGTACACGGCGAGTACGAAGCCGCCGTGGTTCCTGCCGGAACTCCAGGCGCCAAGCCGGCCGTATTGGACTATGAGGCAGTCGGAACCGGAGCGGCAGGAACCCTGCTGCGGGTGCGCCTGGGCAGCGGGCGGTACCATCAGATCAGAGTCCAGTTGGCTCATGCAGGCATGCCGATTGTTGGCGACCAGCGCTATGGCGCCAGGCGGCAGTGGACAGCTGCTGGCATTGCCTTGCAGCACTGTCGGCTGCGCCTGCCGCACCCAGTGACGCGGCAATGGCTGGACTTCAAGGTGAACAAGGAACTGAGCTGCGAAGCAGCCTGAGAAAATAGCCCGGCGTCGTAAAAATGCGATTGCCGCAAGGCAACACAAGGAATGAAGTCATGGCAGAATTGGAAACGGATTTATGGGCTGCGCAGGCTGACGTCGAAGCTGCGTTGGCTGCGGTTAGTGACGAGGCTGGCCTGGAAGAGTGCCGCGTGCGCATCCTGGGGCGCAAGGGACTGCTGCCTGGCTTGATGTCGCAGTTGGGCAAGGTGCCGGCCGCAGAAAAGCCAGCCGTCGGCAAGACGTTGAATGCAGTCAAGAACCGCATTCATCAGCTGTTCGAGGAAGCAGCGGAGCGGCTCCGGCAGGACAAGACGGCGCAGGATGCGCTGGACGTGTCGCTGCCTGGGCGTCGGCGCGACCTTGGCCACAAGCATCCGATCAACCTGGTCATGGACAGAGCCGTGGCGATTTTCCGGCGCATGGGCTTTGTGGTCGCTGACGGCCCTGACCTGGAGACGGTCTGGCACAATTTCGACGCCTTGAATTCGCCGGTGGATCATCCGTCGCGGACGCCGGAAGACACGTTTTATTTTGACCTTGAGAAGCGTTCCTGGCTGGACCCGGAGACCATGATTTTGCGTACCCATACATCGCCGGTGCAAATTCGGACCATGCTGGCCAACCCGCCGCCGATCCGGATTGTGTGCCCAGGCCGTTGCTATCGGCGCGACACGCCAGACGCGACGCATGGGATGAGCTTTCACCAGCTCGAAGGGCTTTACGTTGACGAGAAGGTGTCCCTGGCTGACCTGAAGGGCACTTTGGCTGCCTTTGCCCGAGAAATGTTCGGGGAGCGCACCAAAATTCGTTTCCGGCCCCATTTCTTCCCATTCACGGAGCCGAGCGTCGAGTGCGACGCATCATGCATTGTCTGCGGCGGGGAGGGCTGCCGGGTCTGCAAGGGCACGGGATGGCTGGAAATCGGCGGGGCTGGCATGGTCAATCCGGCGGTCTTCGCCAGTGTCGGCTATGACCCTGCGAAGGTCAGCGGCTATGCCTTTGGAATGGGCATAGAACGCACCGCCATGATCAGGTACGCCATTAACGACCTGCGGTTGCTTTACGAAAACGACGTCCGTTTTCTGCACCAATTCTGAAGATCGGTCAAAGCAAGCTCAGGCACGGGCGGCGGAAGTCAGATTTCGCCGCCCGTTTGCTTGGTGGCGGCGAGAGCAAGGCCGGCCGGTTTGTTCATGGCTTGGCCGGGAAGAAGAGCGGTTCGCCCTCGGGTGACGTCAGGCGGGCATAGAAGCCAAAGCTGAGCTTGTCGTCTTTCGCCAAAATCTTGAAGTGGTTGGAGCCGGCCAAGAGCTGAATGGGCACCTGATGCTGGTCGCGCCGGGCGATGAGGTCGCGCTTAGGGCCGAAGACGATGCGTCCGTTCAGTTCGACGGTCAATTCGCGGTCAAAGCCCAGGAGCAGCACTGCCTTCTGAGCCTTCTCCGTGACGACGACGGTGTTGGCCTCGACTGCGCAGTTGTCAACGCAGCCGAAGAAAAAGTCGAGGTCAACATAGCCATTCCCGCAATCCTTGGTGACAAAGGGCCCGATGCCAAGCGAGGACGGCTGCCCTGACACCAGCTGGACGTCCCAGCGGGTGAGGTAAGACAGCTGCCGGCGCAAGCGGGTGATCTCGTCGGCGCAATTTTTTGCCAATGAGGAGGGTTCAGCTGGTGTTCCTGGCATCGGCGCCTGGATTTGCGCTTGGACTTTGAGCAGTTCATTGAGAAGGCGTTCCGGGTCGCGATAATAATCCCGATGCAGTCGGCAGACATCATAGAGAAGTCCGCTTTTCATGTTTTGCAATAGGGGCAGATAGGTCATCATTTCGGCCAGCAGGCCGCGTTTCTTGGCGTTGTCGTCTTGCGTGTTCTGCTTCTTCGCCAGGATCATTTGGTATTGCTGGGTCATGATTTCAAGTATCTTCTTGGCGGCAAGGCCTCGAACAGTGGCCGGCGTCGGCAGGCCATCGCTTGTGGTTGGGTACACATCATACTCGGTGCTGAGCAGGGGCAACAAGGGCTGTGGCAGCCGCACTGGTCGCGCTGGCGGGTAGTCGACATGGGGCAGGGCAACCGTCTGTTTCAGGAGCATCATAGCCTCGGCCAAGGCAGCGGTGAGCTTTTCATGTTCTTCGGGGGTCGCATTTCGCCAGCTCCATTGCCAGATATAATCCCTGGGCCTGATGCTGTTGACCAGTTCTTTGTCCAAGTCGTGCATGACCTGGAGATAATGGACCAGGGCATATTCCGGGTAGCGTCGGCGCAGCTCGGCGATGACCTCTAGGGGAGATATTTCATCATGTTGCCACTTCCGCCGCAAGCGGAGGCAATCCAGGCCATGATGGAAGTCCCCGGAGCGCTTGAAGCGCTCTTCGAGGATAGCTTTGGCGCCGCCTAAGTCGCGGGGTGCGAGGCAGACGGCGATTTTCAGCTCCAGGTCGTCCTGGTTGCCGCCATTGGCTATGGCCTGGCGATAGAGTTCGATGGCGCGTTGGCGCAGCTGGCACCCAGAGGCGTCTTGGCGGTAGCGCTGCGCCTTGTCCGAAATTTTGGCCAGGGAGGAGGGCAGGTCGCGGCGGAAGAATTCCTGGAAGTGGTCGGCATCAGCCTGGGCAAAGGCGTCGCCAGCCTGTTCGAGGATGACGGCGTCGGCTTCATAGCTGCCTTCGGCAAAGATGAATTCGATGGCGGCGCGGTCGAAGCGCCGGGCTTCGAGGTAGTTGAGGGCGTATTTGAGATGGCGCTGGGAGCTGGCGACCGCGTCGAACGGCTGTGCTGGCGCGACCGTTGTTCGGAAGGGTATGTAAAAGAAGCGGGTAGTCTTGATGCGGCCGTCCTGGCGGCTGCCGAACATGCCCCCCAGCACTGACCAGCCGCCGCTGTTGTCCTCTTGGCGGCTGCGGTGATAGAATGGCATGACTTCCAGTTCCTCGAACCAGCTGCGCTCCTCGCGGTGATACAATCGATAGAGGACGCTGCGTTCAACAAAGCCGTTGGCGTCTTTTTCATAGTAATTGGCCAATCCTCCGCCCAGGCCCCAGGCGCGAGTCTCGCCTCGGGAGCGTTCCCGTTGATACACCCACCACAGGACTGAGAAGCGCGCAAAGTCGTCCTCATAGTTGGTTTCGTGGACATAGAAGGGGAACAGCCAGCTTTTGCTGTTGTTTGTCGTGTTGTCGTCATTCGTCGTGCTTTGGCTTTTATAGAGCGGCAGCCAGGTGTGCGGGATGGCCAGGGATCGCGTTTGCTCCTGGCTTGAGTCTGGGGCGTGGTTGACAACCTGATAGGAGAAGGGCGGCAGCAGCATGGAGGTTTTGGTTTCATGCGACGACTGCCGGTGGCGCCAAAAAGGGAACAGATGGTGTCGCAAGGAGGTTGTCTGCTGGCCGGCAGGGGTGTTTTCCCGGCATCGTCGCCAACCGCCTAGCCCTAGCAAATAGGCGTGGCCAGTGGTTTCCTGGCCTTTTTCGGTGACGGTTTGGCGGCTGCCGCTGAGCAGGAGCGGGTAGGTGTTGCTTGTGGTCGTGGTGCTCTGCTCGTCGATGGTATGGCGGTGCCAGAGCAGCGGGAGGATATTCCAAGAGCGGGCCGTGCTGGTGTTGCTTTGGCGCCAGAACGGAAAGAAAAAACGGGTGCTGACGTTGTGGCTGTGCCAGGAGACCGATGCCTCGTCATTCGGGTCAGAATGGCGTTTCAGATACGCCGGCGCCTGGGTTTCTCCGACTCCGGCCAGCACCGTCCACCACGTGCGCTCCTTTGCATGTGCTTCGTAGCTGCGCAGATAGAGCGGCAAGAGGAAGTCGGTGTGATTTTCCTGGTTTCCGGTGTGTCCGTGCTGGCGCCAATAGGGCAAAATCCAGAGCTTGGTGTCGGCCCAGTCTTCAGCCGGATTTTCGGGCGGCGCGGGTTTGGCCTGGTGCTTGTAGAACAGGAATGGGAACAGGTAGGCATAGTGCTTGTTGGCTGCGGGCTTGGTCTGGGTGGAGTGTCCCCAGCCGCCGAGCAGGAAAAAGTTGTTGGCTGATTCCGCGTTTGCGCTGTGATAGGTTGAACGGTAGTATGGGAACAAGTAGAAGGTTTCGTCAGCGGCGACTTGCGGCGGCGTGTCATCGGGGTTGACCCAGGTCGTGCTTGTGCGGCTGAAAAGCAGGGGCACCGTATGGCGGGAGGTGTGCTTTTCCTGGGCAGAGGGTTCAGCCGGCTCTGGGGCGACAGCGGTTTTGGCTGCTGCGGACTCGCTGTTGGCGGCAGGCTTGTTGACTTGCGTGCGGTATGTGTGCCAATAGGGGAAAAACCAGGTCGTGCGTCGCGCTTCCGAGAGGGCGAAATCAGCCGTGTAGGTCGTCTTTCCCTTGTCATAGAACAAGGGAAACAGGAGCCGGAAATGCTCCTGGTGGCGGAGTTTGCCGGTCATTTCAGTGTAGTCCTGGCCAGGTGCCGGCGGCAAGGGCAGCTGTTGGCGGATACGGGTGGATTGCCAATAAGGGAAGAGATATAGCGAGGTCTGGTGGTTGGTGAGCAAATCACCGGCTGTCTTCTTGTCCCAGCGCAGGAAATCGTTCGAGGACCAGTGAGCAAGAGGGAAGATGCCGAAGGAGGCCT
Organism: Lentisphaerae bacterium ADurb.Bin082; assembly: GCA_002070945.1. GTDB lineage: Bacteria > Verrucomicrobiota > Lentisphaeria > Oligosphaerales > Oligosphaeraceae > JAAZKI01. The sequence continues at coordinate 15,762 of MWEG01000083.1, read as the reverse complement.
TGTCGCGGCGTAGCTTCTGGTCCTGAACAGCATGCCTGCTCCAGTATGCCAAGGTCGCATTGCCGCGCCGCTGCCGGGCAACGTATTCAGGACGGTCAGGAATGTTTTTATCCTTACTATAAAGGCTGTACAGCGGGAACAGCCCGTGCGAGGAAAACTTGGCGTTGCCATAATGAGACCATTTGGCCCACCAAAGCGGGAAGAGGTAATGGGAATGATGCCGGTCGGACCAGGAGTTGTGGTTGAGAACGGCGAGGTTGAGCGCCCGATAGTCGTCATTGCTGTAGTAAATCCAAAATGGGAACACGCTGTTGTGGCTGCGTTTGCCGCCGTCGCTGCCGCTCCAGAAGAAGGGGAAGAGCCAGGCGTCATGGCCGTTGCCGCAGCGAAGGGCGGTGGCTGGCCAGAGAAAGTAGACCTGCCAGGGATAATGATCGGGAAATTCGCGTTGGAAGCTGAGAATCCGATGCACGGTGCGCTGCGCGTCAGCGTCGCGGGAGTACAGCGGCCAGAATACTTCCAGCTGGTTGCGGTGCGCGACCGGATCGGTCTTGGCATAGAAAAATGGCCAGAGCCGGACGTCGGCGGCAGCGGACAAGGCAAACACCAGCGCCAGGACAGACATGGCGCGTTGAAACGTGGATGACGGCATGATTGTCAATCCCTCTGAGTGGATGGAGTAAGATACAACAGGCCGCCGGAAACCTGCCTGGCAATGGCGACAGGCGCAAGGGCGGCTGAGCAGCAGATAATATCTACGTATAAGCTTGGAAAAGCAAGTCGGACGCAGGTGCTTATTCGGCCAGCCGCGCCAGCCGCCAAGACGGCAGGTAGACACCGGCGACCAGTCCACGGAAAAGAGCTGCTACACGAAACCTAAACAAAAATCAACATAAAAAAACCAAAATGTTGTTTTTTTGCAAATAAAAAATATTAAAAAATGTGTTATTTGCGTTTGAAAACCAGATAAATCATAGTAAAGTATAAGAAGTGACAGAGGTTTCGCCTGATGAAACCTTTTGGTTTACATAGCTACATAGGCTGTGTTGCGGATTTTTTCCCTATGTTGATGTAAGCATGACAGAAGTATGCATTTGGGTTTTTATCACTAGAGTATGCGGATTATGAAAAATCACCACCACCTCAAGACAAGTATCTTCGCGCTGGCATTGTTAGTCAGCGCTGTTCGGCTGCTGGCTGTTTACCAGTATGACTCCAATGGTTCCGGGGCGATTGTCCACAATGTGGGCGGCTGGTTTGACATCATGCAGGATTCGATAATGACCATAAAGTATTATTCGCCAGCCTCGAAATACGGCCAGGATGTCCAATTCGGCTATTTCACCTTTAACGAGGGCGGCATTCAGAATCAGGCTGAACTTGAAATCAAGGCAAACGCCACGGTGTCGCTCGGCGAGTTTGCCGCTGGCGACCAGGTCGGCTTCTGGCTTTCCTCTGCCAAGACCCCTGAGCAGATTCTGTACAGCGTCAAAGAAATGAACGTCGACGGGAAGGACTATTTCTTCTCCGGCTTGACCAACAAGGGAGAGACGTACTGGACGTTTGGCGACAAAAAGTGGGGAAAGGGCGACGTGATTGCGTTTGTCATCGGCGGCCAGCCAGCTGGCTCGCCCGCCGTGGGGCAGCCCCTGCCCGGCGTCTTAGCCAGCCTGATCCTGGGAGGGAGCGCTGTATGCGGACTGCGTCGGAAAAAGGCCAAGGCAGCCTGAAACCAGCGCAGGCAATTGTAGATTGAGAAAAATTCAAACGGGCGACTGCTGAGGCAGTCGCCCGTTTGTTTTTGACATTTGTAGTGCGCTTGGCGGTTTGGAGTTTTTTTGTCTTCCTAGGCCTATGGCTTACGTCAAGGTTGCTCTGGTGACGCGGAGGACGTTGCCGCCGATGATCTTGCGGATGTCATCATCGCGATGGCCTCGCTGCACCAGGCCGACGGTGAACAGCGGCCAGTTAGTCCAGGCGACCGAGGCCGTCATTTCCTCGGTGGTCGGGAAGGGGTCCTGGGCCGGGGGCCAATATTGCTCCAGGATCGCCCGCGACTTAGGCATCCTGGCAGTCGCTTTGGACTCGCCGCAGAAATGGCCGCGGTCAGTGCCGATGGCGACGTGGTCATAGCCATAATTTTCCGCCAGGTGGTCGATGTGATCCAGGAAGGAGTCGATTTTGCCGGTGCCGCGGAAAAATTCGTTGATGGCGCAGACGCCGACGTAGCCGCCGCTTTTGACAATGGCTCGGATGACCTCCGGCTTTTTGGCGCGGAAGTGGGTGCTGAGGGCGCCAGCGACGCTGTGGCTGGCGACGACCGGCTTGCTTGAGCATTCGGCTGCTTCCAGGCTGGTGCGCTGGCCGCTGTGGGCCACATCCGGGATGATGCCGACGCGGTTCATTTCAGCGATCACTCGCCGTCCCAGGTCGCTAAGACCGGCGTCAGCGCTTTCCGCGCAGCCGTCGCCCAGGAGATTGCGGCGGTTGTAGGTCAAATGCATCATGCGGACGCCGAGCTGGCGGAATACGGTGAGGAAATACAGCGATTCCTCAACTGAGTACTGGTCTCCGGGCAAGGGGACGCCATTGGTGCATAGATAGAGGGAGCGGCGATTGGCCTGGTGGGCGGCGACGACTTGATCCGGGAAGGCGACGCGCTGATACAGTTCCGGATAGCGGTCAGGAAGCCAGGTGAATCGCGACAGACGCTTGATCAGCTGGGGAATGGCATTGCCTTCGACGCCGGCATTCTGGAAGACGCAGTCGACCCCAGACGCTTGCCATGCCGCCTGGTATTCAGTGCGCATATCCAAATCTTCAAGGAAGTCGACTTGGCGGTACTGCTCAAGCAGGTTGGTGCGCTCGTCACGGCCGAGGCTTTCCTCGGCCAGAGTGGCGGCGTATCCGGGTGGGATGGCGCCGGAAGGGGCAAAGGCGTAGGCGTCCCAGACGAGGGCGTCACGGTGCAGCTCCAGGCCATGCTCAAGGTCGCGTTTAGACGGCTTGAGTACATCCAGGGCGATGTCGCGGCAAAGGTCGATTTTCGAGATCATGCAGTGGGTTTCCGTGATTATGGATAGTGAAAGCGAAGCGCTGCCCAGAAGCAAGAACAGGGCGGGGGAAGGTGTGGTTGAGGTTATGGCATGGCAGCGGTCAGGTCTCGGCAGTGATCAGTTTTTGCAAGACGACGGCGAGCTGGCGGCCGAGCTTGGCGATGGTGTCTTGGGAAACCGGGACGGTGTGGCCGACGCGCAGGTCAAAGTTGCTGCACGTGCTGAATTCAAGGGTCAGCGGCAGGCATTCCGGGAAGTTGACCAGGAACCAGTCAGTGGCGCAAAAGTTGCGGAAGGGGTGTTCAACGCTATCCTCGGGTCGGATGCCGCAATGGCGGCTAAGCAGTTCGAACACGGTCTGCTGGCACTGCTCGTGGTGTTCAGCATGATGTGTGAGTTCAGCAGTACCTGGCAGCCTGGGGCGGCGGCTCACTTGTTCCAGTTCAGGAAGGCTTCATCGACGACGTGAGAAGCCCAGGTCGTGGTACTATTGTAGGGCGCTGGCCAGCCGCCGCCGATCGGCGCGGTAGTGCCTTTCCACCATTGGGCATGGCCATCAGCATGTACGGCGTTAGCGCCGTTATTGTGGCCAATCCACATGGCGTAGTATTGGCCGGCGAGAATGTACGGGGTGCCGCCGCCTGCGCTTTTTTCGGACAAGAGAATGCAGTCGGTGGGGCGGGTGATAGATTGGGCGACACGCGGCCACCAGAATAGCGTCTCCGGATAAACCACGGAGTTGGTGTAGCGAGCACCGGCTGGCATGCCGTAGTTGACCATGTAGAAATTGTTGAGATTGGAGGGGCATTTATAGGGCTTGATGTCGCCGACATACGGATAAATCGTATCGGGCCAGCCGGGATACCAGGTGTTTGTCTCGGTTGGGGATTTGAGAAAATCGGGGATTGCCGGAATGGGCGCGACGTCTTTTGGCATCTTCATGGTGATGTAGTTGCAGCTCGGGAAGTACTCTTCGTTGTCGTGCGAGTACATAATTTGTCCCAGGCCAAGCTGTTTGAGATTGCTGGTGCAGGAGATCGTCCTGGCTTTTTCACGCGCCTTGGACAGCGCCGGCAGCAGCATGGCCGCCAGAATCGCAATGATGGCGATGACGACCAGAAGCTCAATCAGCGTGAAAGTGAATAGACGGCGGAAATGTGGCTTGTACATGATTGTTCTCCTTGATAATTATGATGAAACTGGCTGGCTGTGGTTGGGGTCGCCCACTTTGGCAGTGGAAGGGTCTTGCCGTCCATCTCACGGAATTAGACTGCCACTTCCCATTATCTTTAAGTTATTATACCCTTTGCTGGTGTTATTTTCAATTGGAAAGACTTGTTTTTGGCGTCTTGCAGTTCAATATACCAAGGCGACAAATTCTTCGGCCATTCAGTTCATAGAAAACTCCTCCATCCTGCGCGAATCACGGGGATGGAGGAGTGGTTTTCAGGGAGCTGCCTTGGGTTTCCGTAGGAGCCATGCCAGCTTTGAGCCGAGCTGCTGCTCACTTGTTCCAGTACAGGAAGGCTTCATCGACGATGTGATATGCCCAGGTCGTAGTATCGTGGGGCGCTGGCCAGTTGCCGCCGATAGGCACGGTGGTGCCTTTCCACCATTGGGCATGGCCGTCAGCATGCACGGCATTGGCGCCGTTGTTGTGGCCAATCCACATGGCGTAGTATTTGCCCGCAAGAATGTACGGGGTGCCGCCGCCTGCGCCTTTTTCGGACAGGAGAACACAGCCGCTGGGGCGGGTGATGGACTGGGCGACGCGCGGATGCCAGAACAGCGTCTCCGGATGCGGCGTGCCATAGTATTCGGCACCGGCAGGCATGCCGTAGTTGACCATGTAGAAATTGTTGAGATTGGAGGCGCATTTGTAGGGCTTGATGTCGCCGACATACGGATAAATCCCATCGGGCCAGCCGGGATACCAGGTGTCTGCCTCGGTTGGGGATTTGAGAAAATTGGGGATTTCCGGGATGGGCGCGACGTTTTTAGGCATCTTCATGGTGGCATAGTGACAGCTCGGGAAGTACTCTTCGTTGTCGTGCGAGTACATCAGTTGCCCTAGACCAAGCTGTTTGAGGTTGCTGGTGCAGGAGATCGTCCTGGCTTTTTCCCGTGCTTTGGACAGCGCCGGCAGCAGCATGGCCGCCAAAATTGCGATGATGGCAATGACGACTAAGAGTTCAATCAGCGTGAAAAAACGGCGGAAATGTGGCTTGTACATGATCGTTCTCCCTATAATTTGTTAATGTGCGAAGTTTTGTGATGAATGCTTGTAAACCTTCAGGCTACCGCAGATGGAATTGCTCTCATCGGATGACTATGACTCCTGCGCGTATTGTCAAAATATAGCTTCAGCAATCACATATTGCCGCTATCATAGTGAGCTGCTTAGCAGGCATTTGTGCATGCATTCTGCGCCGTAGGCGCTTAACCATGCTTAACCCCAGGCTTTAGCCTGGGGGCAGGCATACACCAAAACTGGTGCCCAGTAGGGGCACTACCGGGACATCTACCAGTACAATCACTGCGCCAAATCTCTCTTTCTGTCACAGGATTTCGCACAATAACTATAATTTTGATGGATTAAAGAATATAAAAACTGCTTGGCTGCGGTTGAGGGGCGCTCCGCATACTGAGCAAGGCATGCGCCTTTTACATAATTGAACTCACGACGTTATGATATTATACATCTTACCGGTGTTATTTTCAATTGAAAAATACGTTTTCGACGCCAAGCAGCCGGGAACCTCTCTTTATTGCGCCATGACGTTACATCGGCGACTCCAGGAATGTATCATAATGGCAGGTGACGTCGAGGAAAGGCGGCATATATTAGGAATTTCAGCGGGCGGCTTTCAAGGCGTCGCCGGGGATTCAGGAACGTGTCATCAAGAAGGTGTTACGGCATGAAGAGCAGTATCAAAGTAGTGTTTATCGGTCTTGGCGGTCGTGGTCGCAATGTTATGAGCATCATGTTGCGGATGCCGGATGTGGAGGTCGTCGGCGTCTGTGATCTGCGGCCCGAGATGCTGGCCAAGGGCGTGGCGTTAGTCAAGGAACGGCGCGGCGTCGAGCCGGTGGCGACTGTGGACTACCAGGAATTGCTGCGGCGGGACGAGGTTGACGCGGTCATGGTGACAACGGGGTGGAATGAGCATCTTGGGCTGTGCGCCGAGGCGATGCTGGCTGGCAAGTACGTCGCCACCGAGGTCGGCGGCGCCAATTCGCTTGAGCAATGCTGGGACATCGTCCGGGCCAGCGAGCGTTCGAAGATGCCTTGCATGATGTTGGAAAACTGCTGCTATGGTCGCAAGGAGATGATGGTCCTGAACATGGTGCGCCAGGGTCTGTTCGGGGAAATCATCCACGCTGAAGGCGGCTATCTCCATGATCTGCGGAAGGAAATCGCCCTGGGCTATGAGCGCGGGCATTTCCGTCATGCTCAGAATCAGCACCGCAACGGCGATGTCTATCCCACCCATGCGCTGGGGCCGATTGCCAAGTGCCTGGACATTAATCGCGGCAACCGGATGATGACGCTGACCTCGGTTTCCTCCAAGGGCCGCGGACTTAACACCTGGCTGCACGAACATTACGGCGCTGACCATGAGAAGGCCAACTATCCCTTTGCCATGGGCGACGTCACCACGACCATCATCACATGCGCACACGGCGAAACCATCATGCTCACCCACAGTACGACTTTGCCCAGGCCCTATAGCCGCCGAACCGTCATTCAAGGCACCAAGGGCATCTGGATGGAAGACAAAAAAGGCTTCTATTTCGACGGCATCAGCGAAAAGGAAGAACAATGGGACAGCATCGACAAATACTATCCCGAGTACGAACACCCGCTCTGGAAAAGCTATCAGGACGGCGGCAAGCTGACTGAAACGGTCGAAGGCCACGGCGGCATGGACTACTTGGTGCAGCGGGCCTTTGTGGAAGCAGTCAAAAACGGCACGCCAACGCCGATCGACGTCTATGACACAGCGGCATGGATGGCCATCACCTGCCTCAGCGAGGATTCTGTCGCCATGGGAGGACAGCCCGTGCCCATCCCGGATTTCACTAACGGAAAATGGATGAACCGACGAGACGTCGCCGAAGGACCCTATAGCCTGGACCGAATCCCGGAAAAATAGTTCAGCCATAACGCGGGGCGACAAGTGGCAACGTGCGCCGAGTCTGACGGCTGACGCTGGATCGGCGTTGCGATGCAATAGTGCAAAGTGACAGAAATTGACAATCCTAACACAATCCTAACAAAAGGAGCGGCTCTTCCAGTCGTCAAAACACAAAACTCATATATATTTAACATGTTTCTAACTTTTAGATGAGTTGTCATGACGCTCTGGACGCAATGTGAAACAGCCAGGCACTGAATATTTTTCATCATTTTCGAGTTTTTCTGGGACAGCGTTGGCTGTTTCCAGTCTTGTCGGCACCTGTGTTCGGCGGCTTTGCTTCGTGGGCGGCGGCCTGTCATTTTGGTCGGCAGGCTCATTCGGCGCCAGCGTCGAATGGTCGCTTCCTTGGTTGCCGGAAGCCAAGGTGGAGCGGGTTCCTCCTGGCATTGTTGACAGGGGCGCGTTGTTGCTGCGAAGCGTTCGCAATTGGCCTGGGCAGGTCACGTTGGCCTGGCTTCCCTGGCTGCTGTCAGTGCCCGTCTTGGCACCCCTGCTTGGCGGCATTTTTCCCTGGGGGGGGAAGGGGTCGGAAACAATCCTGCGCTGGGCGTTGGGCTGCTGATTCGAGCCGGCCCGTGACATGCCATGGGCATGTCGCGGGTCGGCTTTTGCTTTTTATGCCTTGGGCTGACCCTTTGTCGGCTTTGGTTGTTTGGGTAAAGGTTGATTCATGGTCGGATTAACAGGCAAGTCAGCCAGGTAGCCATTGATTAGATGTTGATGTTAGGTGGCAGATGTCTTCCGCAGCTGCGGGTTAGCTGGTTTAAGCAGAGATGTTGTTTAAGGAGAGGGTGATATGTTGATGTCCTTGTTTACCATTTTTGGCGGTTTGGCGATTTTCATCTATGGCATGAAGCTGATGAGTGACGGTCTGCACAAGGCGGCCGGCGAACGCATGCGGATGATCTTGCGTTTCTTTTCCTCGAACCGTTTCGTCGCCGTCCTGGCTGGAACCATAGTCACTGCCGTGATCCAGTCTTCGAGTGCGACGACGGTGATGGTCATTGGCTTTGTCAATGCCGGCTTGCTGTCGTTGCTCAATTCGCTCGGCATCATCTTCGGGGCGAACATCGGCACGACTATCACGGCCCAGCTGGTTGCCTTTGACATTGAATGGGTAATCATGCCTTGCATCATCATCGGAGTAATCCTGACCTTCGTCACCCGGCCTTCCTGGCGCGGTCGCGGCGAGACTATACTGGGGTTTGGCCTCCTGTTCTTTGGTATGTATATGATGAGCGACGAGTTAAAGCTCTTGGCCAACAACCAGACCGTGCTGTCGATGTTCAGTTTTTTTGACTGCGCTCCCCGGAACGGCTGGATGCCATTCGGCGCCGTTTTGGGTGCCATCGGCATTGGCATGGGCGTCACCATGATCATTCAAAGCAGCTCTGCTTGCAGCGGCATCATCATTGCGCTGGGCGCTGGCGGGTTGATCAATTTGTACACGGCGGTGGCCTTGGTGCTCGGTTCCAACATCGGGACTACGATCACCGCTCAGATGGCTGCTATCCCGGCCAACCGGATCGCCAAGCAGGCGGCTCTGGCGCACACCCTATTCAACGTCATCGGCGTGATCTTAGTCGTCTCGACCTTCTGGCTGCGCTGGGGCGACACTGGCGAGCCGGTCTTTTTCCACATCGTCAATGTCCTGAGCGGCTCTAGCGACTTGCCGCGCCGGATCGCCAACGCGCATACGCTTTTCAATGTCTTCACCACGCTGATTCTGACCGCCTTCATTCCGATCCTGGCGCATATCTGTGAGGCCATCATCCCGGTGCGAGAGCCGGAGCTGAAATTCCAGTCCTTGGAGAAGCACCTGCAGAAGTCACCGCCGCTGGCGTTGGTGCAGACGGTGTCTGCCTTGCGGGAAATGTTGCATGAGGCCTGGGTCATGATTGACTGCGCCCTGAAGACATACGCCAGGAACGATGCCGCCAACCAGGCCTTGGTCAAGGAGCTTCCTGATCGCGAGGAGGGCATTGACGCCACGCAGGCGCAAATCACCGAGTATTTGTCTAAGCTGATGCAGCTTAGGCTCACCGAAACCCAGGCTCGGGCGGTTCCGGTGCTTTTGCATTGCACGAACGATATTGAACGCATTGGCGACCACGCCGCCATCATCCTGGAGCAGATTGACCAGATCAAGGCCAGCGGCGTAGGCCTCAGCTCGCTGGCGCTGGGAGAGCTGGAGCAGCTTCATACGCTGCTGATTGAGCAAGTCGAGTGCGCCAGCGGCGTTCTGAACAAGCAGGTTGCCCAATACCTGCCCAGGGCGGATGAGCTGAAGGAGCAAATCAGGACACTCACCGAGAAATTCGAGGATAATCATATTCAGCGCCTGAAGGACGGCTCCTGCCTTCCGGTCATCGGCGTGTATTATATTGAACTGCTGGCGGAAATCCGCAAGGTGTCCAGGCACATCGCCAATATCACTGACCGTACCAAGATTATTGAATCGGTCGCATGATCACGGCGCAAGACGAACGCCGGCCTCAGCGCTGGGCTTAGGCCGGCGTTCGGAAATCAGCGGTTTCCTGTCGCTTCAGAACAGGGCGATGAGGGCGTCGGCGAAGAGTTTCATGCCGACCGCGTTTGGATGATTGATCGCATTGGTCATCAGGGTATTATAGGGAATGCCCTGGCGCCAAAGCCGTCCATACCGCAGCGCCGCGTCCGCCAACGCGATGTTGTTATCAGCGGCCAGTTCGCGGATAGTCTTCACATACGGGCGTGGGTCCGCGTCGATGTTTTTCTGGCTGGCGAGACCCATCCAATCTGGCCTCACATAGTGCGGGGTGAGGATGATCCATTCGGCGCCGATGGCCTTGAAGTCCTGATGCAGTTTTTCATAGCGGTCTCGGATGACTTCCGGGGCGGTTCCAGCGTCATTAACGAATTCCGAGATGACCAAGTCGGGCTTGAGGTCGAGAACTTTCTCCTGGTAATTGTGGATGCTGCCGGGCGGTTCCTGGAGATAGGCGCCGGTGCTGCGTCCATCCCAAGCTTCGGTGAGCAATTCGATAACCGCGCCAGGGAAAGCCTGTTGAAGGCGGCGGACGAATTGGCATTGCCAGCGATCCTGCGCGTCCACAAAAGAGCCGCACGTGACGCTGTCACCCCAGGCCAGGATGCGCAGGGGCTGGCCTGTTCTCAGCCGAACCATAGTTTTCGGCAGCAGCTCTTCGGCGGGAGTAGGCGTAGTCCGGGGCGGTTCTGGGAAGGCTTTTTCCAGGATAGGGAAAACGAGGTCATCGGTCAAGGCCGTGGTAGTCACATCAATGAACACATTGGCCAGGTGGGTGTCACCTTCCTTTAACGGCGGCGGCACGGGCAGGCAGACATGCGGGACTCCCTGGCGCAGGACGATGTTACCGTCTTTGGTCTTGACGATGGCGTCCAATCGCTGTTTAGTATGCTGGTAGGAACAGAGTACTGGCTGCGGCGCTGCCAGGCGACCGTCGGGGAGGCGGCCGATGTTTCCCCATTCCGGCTCCAGTTTGAAATCAATGCCTGGCAGCAGCGTATCGTGCGGCGGCGCGGCTAATTTAACGGTCAGGGAATCCGGCACAAAGGCATAGCGGGTGGAACATTTGTCGGCCTTGACGCCGCGCAGGGCCGTGCCGCGGGCGTAGCCGCCGGCGTTTGGATTGTATTCTTGCAGGCTGTCATAGTATTCGTCCTGAACTTGGCAACATTCCTGCGGCGTGACCTCCAATGTAGCCTCAATAGAGTTCATGCGCACCTGCATTTGCCAAGCGCCGGTCAGGCGATAGGTCATAGTGTTTTGATGGAACATGGCAGGAAACCTAACTTGAGGTTATGATGGGCTACGCGACCAGGACAAGTCCCAAGAGGGGAGTGTCGCGCTCTGCGATCGTCAATGTGTAGTTGAGCGAACCTGCGTCGTCTCAGAGGTTTTTCAACTTGCGTTCGATCAGCGCGACTTCGCGTTGGAAGTCTTGGTTGTTGGTCTGCCGTTCATTGACTGCATCTATGGCATGGATGACCGTCGCATGGTTGCGATTGAAGTGTTCCGCGATCGTCGTCAGGGACAGGTCTGTCAGCTTCCGGGCCAGGAACATGGCCACTTGTCGTGGGAAGGCGATGTTGGCTGGGCGCCTTTTGCTGGTCATGTCAGCGATCCGGATGTCATAGTAGTCTGCGACTGCGCGCTGGATTTGCTCGACGGTGATCTGGGCGCCGGCCTCTTCGTTGAACAGGTTGCAGAGCAGCTGTTCAGCCGTGGCGACTGTGATGGGCACGCCGCCAGACAGCGACGAATACGACACCAGCTGAATCAAGGCTCCTTCCAGGCGACGGATGCTCGACTTCAGGCGGATGGCGATATAGCGGAGGATCTCCTCAGGAATCTTGAATGCGTGCTCTGATTGTTTTTTGTGCAGGATGGCGATCCTGGTTTCCAAGTTGGGCACCTGGATATCCGTGGTCAGGCCCCATTCAAAGCGCGAGACCAGGCGTTTCTCCAGCCCGCCGATTTCATGGGGCGGTCGGTCAGAGGCGACCACGATCTGCTTGTGGCTGTTGTAAAGGGCGTTGAAGGTATGGAAGAATTCCTCCTGGATGCCTTCCTTGCCGCCCAGAAAATGGATGTCGTCAACCAGGAGGACGTCAATGTTGCGGAAATGATTTCGGAAGTTCGGCAGGTTTTTCCGAACCAGGGCGTCAATGTACAGGTTGCAGAATTCCTCGCTGCAGACGTATTCGACTCGTGCCTTGGGAAAGCGTTGCAGCGTTTCTTGGGCGACGGCGTGCAGCAGGTGGGTCTTGCCCAGCCCGGTGGGGCTGTGGATGAACAACGGATTGTAGGCGGTGCCTGGAGAGGCGGCAATGGCCAGGCAAGCGCCGTGCGCAAAGCGGCTGTTGTCACCGACGACAAAGGCGTCAAAAGTGTAGCGTTTGTTGAACCGTGACGAGGACGACGTTTGCCCGTGGTCGGGTTTGGCGATTGTCGCCAAGGCGGTGTTTGCGGGCGCGTTTTCCGCCGTCTTCTGCAAGGCGCTAGCCTGCGGCGCCGCCTTTTCAGCCGCCTCTTCCGCCCGGGGCTGTACCGTATGCCCGCTCTCAAAAACGATTTTCCACTTTTTCCCGGTCGCCTTCTGGAGGGCTTCAGCGATGATGTCTTTGTAATTGGCTACAAGCCATTCACAGAAAATACCGTACGAGACGCCGAGGACAATGGCTTTACCCTCAATGCGCACCGGCACGATGTCTGCTATCGAGCGCTCATAGGTATCGGCATTCAGGGTGGAACGGAGGATTATCGTGGCATTTTGCCAGATGTCTTGAATGTCACTCATAGCGTCATCGCGGGCGTTATCGTATCCAGAGGCGCAAAAAGACCCCTGGGGACGGGTGGTTGGTGGTTAGAGGGTCGGGGAAGGCAGGACAACAGGAAGACTGTGTCCGAATGTTAGTTCATAGATAAAACTTTAATGATGTTCTCGGACTTGGCAAGTGGGTTCGTCATGTTTTTTTTGAGGTCAAAATGTCGCAAGAGCGGTAAGTCTTTGATGCTGATGGGGCATGGCACTTAAAAAAGCTGTCGAGAAAATTTGGGTGAAGACAGTGCCCTTGCGGGAAAACGAGTCCAGGCCCATCTCCCGGGTGGCGAGGAGTTGCTGTCTCGTCCTGAACTCATCGGCGCTGGGCCGGCATGTGCGTCACCGTTTTTCGGTGCTTTTGACGATTTTCCACATGTTACTCCTCTTTTTGGGGTTCTGGGCGGTTAGTCTTGCATACGTTGGTTCTCTATGACGGCCTTGGCATTCCGTTTAAGCTGGTTGGGGCCGAGGTGCTGGAGGGCCGTTCCAGCGATGATTTTTTTCAGGGCGGCATTGGACATGGCCAGGATGGCTTCGGGGTCGACGGCGAGGAGGCCAGGCTCTGCGGAAGCGTCTGGGCAGGCCATGGTGCAGAATGGGCAGCCGAACAGGGAATCGCCCAGCAGGAGTTGTTCCGCGGGTGACAGCGGGCCGCGTTTTTCATTGGCGACCCAGGCTCGGCAGAGTCTGACGTCAAGGCCGCTTGCGGTCAAGGCGCGGTTGGGACAGGCTTCCAGGCAGGCTTGGCAGGACTGGCAGAGAGTATCGCGGGGCTGCGGCAGGATAAGACTGGGCAACGCCAGGCTGGTGAACAGGACCGCAAGATGGGCTTGGCAGCCCCAGGGCGGTATGCGCAGGAGGCTGTTTGGGGCGCGTTGACCGATTCCTGCCTGTTCCGCCAGAAGTTTTTCCAGGACGGGTTTGGTATCGACGCAGGCTTCGAATAAGGCATCTGCATCGTTGCCGGCCTGGGCGGTCAGCCAATCTGCGATTTCAGCGAGCATTCGTTGACCAGTGCGATGGTAATCTTCGTGGAGGGCGTAGGGCGCAATCAAGGCGGCTGGCAGTCCTGGCCGGGCCAGGGGCAGCTGCCGCAACGGCGATTCGCGCTCAGGGCGCGGTGCAAAGGCAATCACTAGGGCGGCCTTGGCCCAGGGGCGTGTCCCAAACGGATCGAGAAGCAGGTCGCGCCGGGAGTCAATGTATGCCAGGGCGCCGCTATTGACGACGTACCAAGCGGCAAAGCGTTCTTTCAACGCAACGAGATCAACGTCCGTCGGCGTCAGGCACGCCAGGCGGAGAACGTCAGGGCGTTCAGCAAGGGCATCTATTAAAGACTGCATGGGCACCGGGGAAGCCGACTGAAAAGGCGCTGGCCAGCTGGAGCAGCTTGGTTTGGATTGAGAGGCAAGGAGGACGTCGCCGGTTTGCTTCAACATATCGGCGGCGCAGGCGCGGTGCGAGCCGCTAAAATAGCGACGAGGCAATGACGACGAACAGTTCAATCAGTGTAAATCGGTCACTCGTTGAGGCATCAGCGCCTCAGTTCCCGGCCGTTTGGAAGTCGCGGGCGGCTTGCACATACGCTTCAATGTTATCCCAGGGGACTTCTGGTTCGATTATATGAGTTGGTGAGCAGAAGAGGCCGCCTTTGCTGCCAGCGATGGCCAAGTTGTGGAGGGTGGTGCTACGAACCTCATCGGCGCTGCCGAAGGGCATGGTGGTTTGGGTGCCAAGAGTGCCCCAGAAGGAGAGATGCGTACCGTATTGTGCGTGAATTTTGGCGAAGTCCATGCATTCAGGTTGGACAGGATTGAGGACGTCAACGCCGATCTCAATCAGTTCCGGGATGAAAGGCTCAATGAAGCCGCAGGAGTGGTAGGTGACCAAGATATCCGGCTTGGCGGCTTTGGCCGCGTTGATGACGGCGGCGTGGCGTGGTTTGAGCCACTGGCGGTAGTTGTCCATGGACATCATGGTGGTTTTCTGCATGCCGATGTCGTCGCCGATGCAGAGCAGGTCTACGCCGGCCTGGGCGTAAGCTTGTGCGCGCTGGCAGGCGATATCGGTGAGGTGGTCGAGGTGCCAGACCGCACAGGGATTGTCAGTGAGAAGATCAACCATGAGGTCTTCCATGCCGCGCATATACCAGGCGATTTCCCAGACGGTGCAGGCCATGCCGGCGGCAGCGGCTAAGCCACGCGCATGGAGGGCGGCGATTTCGGCGCGGGCCTTGTCCAATTGACTAAGATCAACGGTGGGGTAGGGATAGGCGGTGAATTGTTCCAGCGTGGTGAAATTGGCCATGGGATGGTGCATGCGGGTGATATGCCGCGAACCGTCGGCAGGCTCGTGACCGACGCCCCAGAGATTGAAGTGCGTGCGGGGATCAAAGCGCTGTCCTGGGAAAAAGCGCTGCCAGTTCTGGCTGCTGGGTTTGAGGAAGGACGAGCCGAGGTAGCGGAAGGGAAAGCCGAAGACGTCGGCGGGATTGGCGTCGGCGCCGTAATGCTGCCGGAAGGTGTTGAGTTGGTCAGGGCAGAGACTGAAGCAGACCGGTGCGTGGTGGATGCCCTGGCGTCGCCAGAGGGCGAGGAGGTTTTCACGCGGAGTGGGCAATGAAGACATGGCAGGTCTCCAGAGGGCTAAGGGCTGCTGTGAATCGGCGACTGGGTGTCGACGATGGCTCTTGCCGGAGCATTGTGAGAACATAGGACCAAGGCGTGACCCGTCGTGTCTAAAGCACTCACCAAGAAGATGGAGAATGAAAACATCTTAGGGTGGACTATCCGACCACAACCTATTTTTTAACTATGAAAGGCACGAGCTGACGCAGAAGTTTCGTCTTATGGTTGTTGCTTTGGCGGATATGGCCAGCCACGCATAAAATATAACAAAAAAAGGCAGATGCACAAGCTGTCAACTGCCTTTACGACTTACGGCCAGGAGTAAAAAGACATACTCCTGGCCGTTTGCGATACATTGCGCTGTGTCAACAAGGAGGACGGTGTCTTCCGCAGTTTAATTGCTGGGCAGTGATCAATCAAGCTGGCGGTAGGAATTGGGGCTGTGGGCGAAGTCGGTCGCCTTGGCGAATTTGCTTTTCAACTCCCTGGCGGTAAAGGATTCGACATGGCCGTCAAAGAAGGCGAGATTGGC
>MWEG01000082.1 GCA_002070945.1 Lentisphaerae bacterium ADurb.Bin082 | reverse complement strand
AGGCTACGGCATACGGCTCCAGACCAGCATACGGCTGTTTTCGGGAGGCTGCCACTGGTTTTTGGTGCAGGGAGAAGCCGCGGTTGAACAGGTTCCGATTGGCGTCCGGGAGCAAGTCTGGCGCAGTGGAGTAGGCGACAGTGAAGGGCAGGCGCAAGTTGGGGCCTTCCTGGACAGCGTCGTATTCCCAGGCAAAGGCATTGCCGGTCAAGCAGGCCAGGTCGACTGGCCAGGGGGCGGGCGCTGGAGTCGTGGCCATGGGAAACCGGAAGCGCCACAAGTCATGGTCGACGGCGCATCCGAGGTCAGTCTGCAGAGCGCGGAAGAAATTCCACCAGGCGGCATTGCCGTACAGGTCTTGGGTGAACGGGTTGACGGCGAACGTGATGATGCGTCCCTGGCCGAGGCGGTTGAGGACAACGGCCGGCCCGCCATCAGGATAAGCAGCCAGTGCAGTGGCGTTGGCGCTGGTGATGGCCACCTGCGGGATGTTTTTGAGAAAGGACGGGATAGGACTCGTGAGGGCAGATAGGCCGGCGAAGTCTTGATGCGGGGCAATGGCGAAAGCGCCGGGGTTTGGCCGCGGGGCTTGGCGCTCTATGCCGGTCCACTCTCGGCAGAAGTCAGAGCGTTCCGTGCCATCCAGGTCGAAGCGGAAAGCGTCTGGCGATTCCAAAACCAGGACGCCGCCGGCGCGGGCGTATGCTACGAGGGCGTCGACGACGGCTTGATCCTGGAAGCGTGCGTCAGGCACATAGATGACCTTGTATTTGCTGAGGTCACCGACTGCTGGCAAAGTCTGATCGCTGAGAAAGCGGAACCACGACCGCGCCCGCGGCCCCAGCACCGTGAACAGGGATTCGTATTCGGTGCCGTCGCCGCCGTCGCGCCAGCTGAAGCGGCCAAAGCGCGTGAAGTTAGAAAACAGGATTGCCGTGTCTGGCTCAGGGAAACGCAGTTTGCGCATGGTGCTGAGATGACGGACGCAGTTGATGATTTCATGGAAGCGCTTGGGTGCGCCATAGCAGTCGGTCATGGTTTTGCCAAACCAATCGCAGAGCCATAGTTTTATGCCGCCGGCGCCGACCCTGAAGGCGCTGGAAAGCACTTCGTTGACCTCGTGTTCATTCAGGCTGAGGAAATAGTGTTCGATATGCGGCCCTGCCATGACCGGAATCCCGGAGACGTCGCCCATCAGCTTGGTTCCGAAGGCCACGTCCTGGCGGAAATAACCGCCGCCGAAAAGCAGCTGCTGGGTGACATAGTCATAGACGCCGGGCGTTTTTTCGTAGGTCATGGGGAAGATGCCATTGACCTCGATGTCTGAGACGATGGCGATGCTCGGGTCGATGCTGCGGATGACGTCAGCGCAGCGGCGCATGCAGTCGTTGTAGGCATCTAATATCCAGCGATGTACGACAATGCGCTCAAACGGATTGGCTCCGGCCAAGGTTTCCGGCAGGCTGTACTTGTCAAAGCCATAGCGTTTTTTGGCGTCGCTTTCGAATTGTCGCCACTGCTCCGGCTTTTGCTCTAAGTAAGCCTGCCTCAGTTCGTTATATGTTTGGAAAAAGATGTAATGCGTTTCATGGCCGAGGACAATGCTGTCAAGGCGGTCAGCGTATAGCGCGGTCTCCTTTTTGACGTGTTCGACGATGGCGTCCTGGACGCGCGGGTCAGCGATCAAGTAGTGCTTGGAGCCATAACTGTTAGGCACACCGATGAGAGGGCCGCGGAATTGATAGCCGCCGTATTGTGGCTGCGGATTGATGGCAGTCTTCAAGCCGTATTTTTTTTGCATGCGGGAAGTGAAAGCCTGCGGGTCGTTTTCAACCCGCATGGCAGGCGAGATATTGAGTTCACGGTACAGCGCCGCCAGTTCGTCGTAGTGGTACTTGAGGCCATGCTGGAGCGCGAAGGCCGTGCTGGGCTTGCGTTGAAGGCCGGACATCAGGCCATACATGGACATGGTGCCAGCCGATTGCCCCGGTGCCAGCAGCGGCTCATCACCCATCAATTCCTCATAAAGCGGCTTTTTAGTCACCCAGGCCTGGGGAATGCTCATGGAGACAGCATCAGTGCCGCGGGTTCGGAAAGACACGGTCGCACCGGGCACGTCCAGCCCGACGTCGATTGGGCAGTAGTTTTTCGGGGTGGAGTAGTTGCCAATAGGCCAGATCAGCCAGGAGCTGCGTTCGCCTTTTTCCATGTCCTGGAGGTGGCGTTTACGGAAGAAGCCGAAGGCCATGGGCTTGTTGGGATTGGCGGCTTCGACGCGGCCATAGCCGAGGTCAATGAAGGGGATGGCCAATTCAAAGCCCCATTCGTGTTCGTCCTTCCAGACTGCGCTTTGCAAGCCTTCCGGATTCCAGGTCGTGTCACGTCCGTTGGCGTCGTAGATGGCGCCAGCGGCATTGACGATGATTTGGTAGTAGGCGGCGGCGCTGCGTTGGGCATCGATGAAGATTTCGAAGCAGTCGTCATTCCAGACCTTACCGTCTCTAAGCAGGGCATGGGCGATGATTTGGGTTGGCGTCGGCTCTTGGCAGCAGACCCGGAAGAGCAGAAGGTTGCCGTGGGCGAGCATTTTGACTTCGGAGTCGGTGATGGCGGGAGTGCGCTTGGGAGCCTCGTCGCCGACTTGGATGAAGCCATTGAGCACCAGGGCGTTATCCCACTCGCCGGGGAAGGACAGCTGGCCGTCGATAACAGGACGGCGCATGGCGTTGGGCACAGCCGGGATGCTGGCGCCTTCGGCGGCTGAGACATCGTCAAACCAGATTTTGCCGAGGGCGTCTTCTGCTCCCAGGATGAGGTCAAAGCGTTCGCATTCGTCTGGCGTCTTGAAGGTATAGACCAACTCCTGCCAATCGTCCATCGGCGCAGTGACGACGAAGAATTTCTGGGGTGCCCAGTGGTTACGGATGAGTGCGCCGTCTTTTTTTCGCATTTGGATGGCGATTCCGGCAGTGCCCTTGCTTAGGGTGGTTTTGATCCAGGCTTTGACGGTATAGATGGTTTCCGGTTCAGCGGTGATGGACTGGGATACCAGCAGATGGCGGTTCCAATAGCGGCCTTGAGGCCGTGAGAGGATGGAGTTTTCGGTGATGTCAAGGCAGAGCGACCGTTGGCCAGAACGCTTGACTTCTGTATCCAGGGTAATGGCATTGCAATTGATGTTGTTCCACCACCAGCTGGAGCCGATTTCCTCTTTGCCTCGGCGGCCGTCCTCAAAAGACGGGTTGCGGACTTCTAATGCGTTCATGCTCACGGCCATAGCCAAGCCGAGGATAAGACAGAATCGCAAGGCCAGGCCATGTCGGCTGAATCGCTGTCTTTTCACGATGGAATCTCCTTGTTTGACATCTACGAATTGAGCATGGGCTGGGGCCAGGTTGGTTTTCGGTTCACCATTCGAGGACGAATTGTCCGAAGCCAGCGGCTGAGTGCAGGCCAGCGCCGCCCCAGCTGGAATGCTCTCGCACACGGTTTTTCTCTTCGCCGTAATTTGTTTGTTTGTAGAACGTTCCGTTGAGCTTGCTGCGCTGGGTCACGTTGACGCCGATGGTGTTCATAGGGATGATGAGGTGCGCTGTCCAGCCGGTGGCGTGGATTTCTGTTTGCAGGGACCAATCGCCGTTCCAGTCTGATTCGGTGCCGATGCCATCCCATTTAAGGCCAAAGGCGTTGAAGACGAAGAAGTAGTATTGCGCCTGGTCGGCCAGGGCGCCGTCCAGGAAGAATTCCAGATGTTCGCCAGCTGGCCAGGTTTCCTTGGGCTGGGGTGGACGCACGCCGTTGATCTGATCGGGGGCAGGGTGGTCAAAGGCGAAGTCAATGAACAGGTTGTCCATGTCATGGGCCAGGCGGATTCGGCTCTGGAACTGCGACGGCTCAGCGGAATTCATGCGGTTGAGACCGTTGATCTGCCAAGGCATGTCAGCTAGGGCGGCGACATCCTTGATTTTGGGGACGACGATTTCCGGAGTGCGTGATTTCGGCGCCTCGGCCATCCAGTATTCGAAGACAGAGCGGATGGCGCGGACCTGTTTGAGCGACCCGGGATGCACAGCCAGGGCTTCGGCCTCGACCAGGGAGTCCCGGCACAGCGTCTCAATGCCGGCCTGGATGATGTAGTAGTCAGCCGATTTGACCGGATTGTCCAGGAAGGTGGAAGCTTTGGCGGTCGCGTACCATTTTTGCCGGATGGCGTCGAAGAAGGTCTTCATGGGCGCGAAAGCCTCCCGGAAAGTCCGGCGGAGAAAGTCGTCCCGAAGCTTTTGGACGTCCTGGGTCGGATCCCAGTACAGGCGGCTGATCACCCAGTATTCCATGGCTGAGACGTCGAAGGGATGATGCTCTTTCTGCCGGTCAGGATTTTCATTGAAGGCGGATTCGGAGAAGGCGCGGTTGATGCCGAGGGCGAGGATGGTGCGGAGGTCTTCAGCAACGACTTCTGCCACTGGACGGCAGAACCTGGCGCCCAGGCCGTAGTATTCCCGCCAGACCAGGTTGGCCTTTTGGCGGCTCCACCTGGTCGTCAGGTCGAGCCACTTGGCGTTGGACGGGCCGTTGATCGACTCCTTGTCGTTTTTCATCACTGTGCAGAAGCGTGCGGTCACGCTGGGCAAAAGCTCAATTTTAGGTGGCGTGACAGACCACGAGTAGGCGTAGGTGTTGATTTTGACTTTGGGATGAATGGCGGTGACGCGCCTGGCCACTTCGTTCATGAAGATGTAATGTTGGGTGGAGCGGAAGCTCGGGTCGTCAGGAGGGAGGAGGGCGCCGTCAGGGAGCTTGATAGGGGCTAGGCATTGCGGGCATTCGCACAGGCCGTTGCAGTCTTCCGTCATGATGTTATAAGTCTTGTAGTAGGTCGGGCTGGGCGCCAGGCTGATTTGTTCTAGGACCAGTCGGGTCATTTCGTCAAGCAGGCGTGGATTAGTGAAGCAGAGCTGATTATGGCCGTTGACGTCGCGCTTGCCATCGATCATGGGGAAGAAGTCGGGATTGGATTCGCCATAGACCTGCGGCGGAATCCAGCGTTTCAGGTTGTGGCCGCCTCCATAGCTCTGCCACATGCCGTATTTAAGGCGGTTGTCGCGGAATTGCTCAGGCGCGGCAGTCGTGTTGTTGCGGTTGCGGGCCAGCCAGAGTTCCGAGGGTTCGTACTGCTGGTCAACGTTGATTTGGAAGCCGCGCTGGATAAAGGCCGGAACCTGGCGGTAGTCCGCGTGCTTGGCAGTCAGGTTGGGAGTATGGCCGTAGATAGGCTGGGCGTTGGGGCGGTGGAAGACGATGTCGGTGTTGCGTTCCAGGAAGTCATAGACGCCGTTGAGCACGCCTTTTGGTTCATTGGCGACGATGTAGACCGTGTTTCTGATCGTGCGCACGGCAAAGCCGTCGGTGTCGCCAATGGCCTGCAAGTCTTGCGTGAAGGTTTCCGGATTGGCGGTGGCCCAGGCATCGGGGCAGGCGAGCACGATATTGGTGCGCTTGCCACCCATGGGGGATTTCCTCACGTATGGGCAAACGCCGGTGATTTCCCACAGGAAGCGTTGCAGTTCATCTGCTGCGAAGCAGACTGGCTCTGGCGCCGGGAAGGAACGCACGATGCAGCAGGTCTGCGCGCCTTCCGTGGCCAGCGGCAAGGCCGCAGCCGAGGACGCCGCAGCACAGAACATCAAGGCGGAAAAATAGGACGCAGGCTTGAACATGAGGAAGTCCTTGGCAAAGAAAAAAAGAAAAACGCGGGAAGCCGTCGTCGGTCACGGGCTGTCAACTGGCGGCAGATAATGACTCCGTTAAAATAATGTCATGCCAGGTAAAGGCAAACCAGGACCTGCTGCCGGGTAATGCGCCAGTCATTGATACTCGGAGTTCCGGTGAGCTCCAGAATCAGGCTTCCCGGATAGAGCACTTGAGTGGACTGTGGACAATGGACTTAAGTGGACATTAATGGACGTTAGTAGACGATGGACTGTGGACAGAAGTGGACATGAGTGGAGAGTGGACGTGGACGTTCATGGATGTTAGTGGACAGCGGAGCTTTCGACACGTGTCCTCCACAGACCTTTAGCCGGCAAAAATGTATCATGCTTAAAGTCATATCAACATGCGCCATAAGCGCTTAACCATGCTTATCACCAGGCTTCATCCTGGGGATAGGTGCGCCCTGAAAGTGGTGCCTTGTAAAGGCACTGCAGAAGACTGACCCATTACGCTGCCGGATTGTTGTAGAGCGCGATTTGGGTCATCAGGCGTTGCAAAGCCGTGTTCAGTCATTATATTTTTATACTGTATGGCGGCTGCGGACAGAGTAGGGGATAGCAAGATTTTAGGATGGGGATTGCATGAAAACGTACCGGATGGTTAGCTGGTGGCTGCGGAAGGATGCGCTGCCATGGCCCAACGAAGCCCTCAAGGATACATTTCGCCGTCGAGCTGACCGTTTGGCAGCAGCCGGGGCAGATTCGGCCATCATTTTCGGAGCGCATTTCCGCTGGGACTTCTGCCGGGTCTGGGAACCTCTGCATGAATTGATCCGCTTTGTCGCTGACGAGCTGCATGCACGGGATATGATTCTTTTTGATCATCACTCATCCGTGCTGACGTGCTATTTCAACCGCGATCCAGACCGTTTCGCCCATACTTTCAGCAATCACCGCCAGGTTCTGATTTCACCTCCGAGCGACGTGCCGTTGCCGACGGATGAACTCAATGACTGGAAGATGGTTGACGTCGCGACCGGCAAGCCGTGCTTCCTGTCCCAATACGGCGCCCAGCAATTCTGCATGAACAATCCAGAGTTCGGCGACGCCTACATGGACTATGTCCGTCGTCTGTTTGCTGAAACCGGGATTGACGGCTTGATGAGCGACGACGCCATCTTCTACCCGCTGTTCCGAGCCTGCGCCTGTCCGCATTGCCGGGAGCGTTTCCAGCGTGAATACGGCCACGAGCTGCCTCCGGCGGAACGCCTTGACTTCTGGGGGAATTGGTCGAATCCGTCTTGGCGCGACTGGGTGGCTATGCGGTATCAAACTGTGCAGGATTTCTTCCGCCGGGTACGCACGGCGTCGCCAGCGAACATCCCCCTGATGAGCTGCTGCAGCGGCTGTTGCAACGCCGCCTCCAATGCATCCGCCTTGTCCTACGAGGAGTTCATCGCCGGCGGCGCCGATACGGTGATGCTTGAGATGTGCGGCAATACGCCGGCAATGAACGGGACGTTGATGGCACAGATGGCGAGACAGGCTCACCTGCTCGGCATTGCCCGCCAACACCGCCTGCCGTGCATTGGCCTGGGCTACGGCTATTCCGAGGACGCTGCCCGCACCGTCTGGGCATTCAATAAATTCCTGGGCGCCGGTATGTGGTTCTCGTCGCTGGTGCACCGCCTGGGGCTGCCGGATGAAGATATGGCCGCCATGCCAGACGACTCGGAACTGCTGGCCGAGACCTTTCAGGCGGAAAAGCGTTTTGCGGAATGGTTCGAGGGCGAATCAGCCGCTGAAGTCGCTATTTTCTTCTCAACGTCGACGCTGCAATTGTACGGCGGCAACCAGAGTGACTTTGCGGCTGACTACGTCGGGCTGTGCCAGCATTTATTTGGCAACGGATATGATGCTGATGTTGTGCTGAAGATGCCGTCGGCTGAATCATCGCCATATTCCGTGCTGGTGCTGCCGTCAGCGGTCTGTCTGTCCGAAGACGAGAAGGCCGGGCTGCTGGCATGGGTTCAGTCTGGCCGAATGGCGCTGGCATTGGGACCCTTGGGTTTCTGTGATGAACGCGGTGAGCGCCGACAACTCTCCCTGGCGGCGGAGCTGGGCGTGCAGGTGACCTTGCCGGAGATCAACCGGCCGCCGGCGTTTCCTGATGATGTATATCGAGCGGCAACGCCGGCTGATTGCGTTTCAGCCAGTGCGCATTGGGCGCCGCTGCCTGGACTGCATTGGTTTCCTGCTCGCTGCCGCGCTGGCTTGGACGAAGAGGCAGACGGGCTGCTCAGGAGCTGGCTGCCGACGGTGACCGTGCCAGCCGGCTGGCACTGCCGGAAATACCGCGATGAGCAAGGTCGGCTGCTGGTGCATTTCCTCGCCAGCCAGTATGAGCAGGAGCTTGACGACGCCCTGGAAGCCAAACGCGACCCAGCTTCTCGCGCCTATCGCATGCTCCGCATTGTGCGGCGCATCCGGCCGAGTGCCGATTGCTGCCGGCAATTCACCCTGCCTCTGCCGCCGAAAAGCCGGACGGCGGAACTCCTCCTGCCCCTGGCAGGGCAAGAGCCGCGCCGACTTTCACCGCAGGACGGCGCTGTCAACTTCGTCGTTCCTGATGATTGCGGCTATTTTTTGGTTCGGATCGGTTAACTCAACGGCCGTTGGCCAAGGGACGAGAGTCCAGCGGGCAGAAGCTATATATTTGGAGAATTGGCAAGCACAGATATGACCAAGAACAGCAAAGCAACTATCATCTATACCACGGCTTTCGTAATGGCGTTGACCATCAATGCCGTCAACTTGGCGCTGGTGTTTTACAGCAAGGAGAAATTCCAGGCCACACCGACTCAGACGGGCATTCTAACTGCTTGTTACAACATCAGTTATGTGGTGGCCTGCATAGCGTTGCGTCGGGTCATCAGCCGCCTGGCCATCCGCTGGAGTATGATTCTGGCCACCGGGTCATTCCTGGTCGGGATTCTGTTCATGTACTGTGCGAAGACGATTGGACTGGCCTATTTCGGACAATGCATCTGCGGGGTTGGCACGGCTTTTTTCTGGCCGCCGCTGATGGGCTGGCTGTCGGTCGGCCTGGAGGGGCAGGCATTGAGCCGGGCAACCGGCATCTATAATTTCAGCTGGAGCATGGGGTGCATCATCAGTCCCATGCTGACCGGCTATTTGAGCAGCCGCAACGCCAGTTACCCGCTGGTCATGGGAATCATATCTTATCTGTTGGCTTTTGTCTTTTTTGTCGCACATCGCAATGCCCCCATGCTGGTGCAGGCCGGCTCCGGCGGGGGCGATTCACAGGACTCGTCATCGGGTGCCGGTTCGACTGGTGCTGGCGTGGTGATGCGCTATCCGGCCTGGGTTGGGATCGCCTGCACCTGGGTCGGCGTCGGCTTCATTCTTTTCATTTATCCGCGGGTGGCCGAGGATGTCCTCAAACTGAACCGAGAGCAAATTGGCGTGCTGCTACTGTTGCGTGCTTTGGCCATGTCTCTGGCTATGAGCGTACTCGGATTTTGCCGTTTCTGGCATTTCAAGCCGCAGCAGCTTTTGGCTGGCCATCTGATTACGATAGTGGCCTTGATTGGGCTGGGTGTGGCCAGGAACGTGGGTGTGATCGGTTTTCTGCTGGTGGTCAGCGGGTTGATGAGTGGCCATTCCTATACGAACAGTATTTTTCATGGCGTCTCCGGCAGCTCTGACCGTACCTTCCGCATGACTCTGCATGAGATTCTTCTGGCGGCGGGCGGGGTGGTCGGCGCCGTGCTCGGCGGCCTGGCCTATCAACATTTTGGGCTGCTGACGGCATGCTTGCTGGCAGCTGGGGTGATGCTGGTGGCAGTCCTGGCTGACCTTAACTGGTGGAAGGCGGCGAAGCAAGAGCGCCACTGAACCAGAGCAACGCGACGCCCAGGCTGCCTGCCACGATCCGAAACAGATACCAACCAAAGAAAAATATGCAAAAAACATCCATTTCGGGTGTCGAAAGTTCCGTCACGGTTTATAGTAATGTCATGCTTACAGCCATGCCGTTTTCCCAGGCTGGGAAAACAGCTTGCGCCTGAACGGCGGTGCGACAAGGCGCCGGCGCCAGGGCGACCGTCAGAATCGATTGGCTGCGCGGGGATGTACATCGGAGAGGGTTGACAATACCCGGTAGGATATGATGCTTATCACATCACGTCGCGCCAACATCCGGCGCGTATTGTTTTTTTGCTTGCTGCTTTGGTTGCCGGCAGCGCTTGTCGCGGATGAGCTGGCGACCCTCCTGGAAGAGGCGGAACGGGTCAATCCCGGAATCCAGGCAGCTAGCTGGCGCGTCGAACAAGCTCTGCTGAAACACCAGGAATTGCTGGAATTTTTGGATCCGTCCTGGCAGGGCGCGGTTGGGAAGTCCGAAGCCATCCGCTCAATACCGGGCGCGGTGGGCTATACTTCGCTGGCTGGCAACAGCCGGGAAATACAGGCAGGCATCCAGATTCCGGTTCCGGCGGGCGCGTACGTCACCCTCGGCTCGGCTTTGCGGATTTTGGACGATGTCGGCGATTCCGACTATTTGTACCAGACTCTGCACGGCGTCAAGGTCCGCATCCCCCTGTTGCGTGACCGCGCCTTTCGTTCCCTGTCCATCTCGCGCGCCCAGGCCCTGGCCGAATACAACGCCACCGCAGCCGCGATGCTGCGCGAAAACCAGGTTTTGCGCCGCGACATTGAGCTTGCTTATATTTCCGCTTATGAGACGTTGGCCGCACATCGGGTCACCCAGGCGGCTACCGAGCGCTTCCTGGCGCTGCTGAATGAGACCAAAGAGCTGTGCCGCCTCAAAGTAGTGCCGGATTATCAGATCAACCAGGCGCTGCTGGATCTCCAAATCGGTCGGGAAGACGAGGAAAAATCCCGTAATCGCGTGGAACTCGGCTTGGTTTCCCTGGCCAGGATCATCGGCGTTGAGCGCGCCATTAAGTTGTCCATTGACCCAGAGCAGTTTTTTGCGCAGGCTTTGCAAAAGCCAGTGCTGGGCAGCGTGCCTTTTGAGCTAGCCTGTCACAGCCGGGGCAGTTTCCTGGAAATACTCAATGCCATGAAGGTCGCCCGAGCACAGATGGACAGAGCACTGGAAGAGGCCAAAGACGACGTGTCCTTGAATTTCGGCGTGACTTGGATGGGCGAAGGCGAAGACCATTTTTTCCAGTCGGAGAAGATCACGACGAACCACCATCTTGGCGGCGAGGTCACGGTCGCTTGGCGGCGTTCCCTGGACTATCGCGGCCCGCGGGCGCGGCAGGCCCGGTTCCAGGCCCGGGTGCATGAATTGAACGAGCTTCTGCGGGCGTTGACGGTTGACATCCGGGCCGAAATCCGCAATGCGGAATTGAACTACCAGGCAGCGCTGACGCGCCTGAAGATGGTCACCGAAGGCATAACCGCGGCGCGGGATACGGTCGCTGCCGAACAGGAGCGCTTCCGCCTCGGGGAGAGCACCAGCAAGAACGTCACCGACGCACAGAAGAATCTGACCGCGATTCTGCATCGGCAGACGACGGCGGCGGCCGATTTGCTGCGGGCGCGGGCTAATTATATGTACGCAATCGGGTATCGGGAGGAAGCCATGCTTCCTGCCGCCCAGGATGAACAGCCGTAACCAGATGTTTTGACAATTTCAGCCGTTTGAGGTGATGCTATGCCGATGATGAGCTTTTTCAGTCGGAAAAGGGACAAGGACAAGGAAGAAGAAGCACCAACAGCGGAACGCGCTACCAAGGCGTTTCTGCCGGATGAGCAGCGGGCGAATTTTGAGCTTGACATTGCGTTGCTGGAGGATGAGGACGGTACGCAGGAGCAGCGCCTGTTGAAGGTGGCGGAGCGCGAAGTGTTCAGCGCTGCGGAGGAGTCGCTGAAGCGTCTGCATGTGATCAAGATGGGGCGCTGCCCGGTGTGCGGCGAGCACCTCAGCCAGCATATATCGGCGAACATCTGCGAATCGTGTGGCTGGAACCGCTATGACACGCCAAAGTCAGGGACTGTGCGCGTGCATCTGCGGCAGACAGAGTCCACGATTGAAGGCGACCACGCATACGTGTTGAAAGGCGGCGACTGCCTAGTGGTGAAGGGCGATGTGGTGCTGGCCAGGATTCCGGCCAGTTCGTTTTCCTGGGTCGAGTACGTCTGGAGTGATACGGAGCTGGAGCAGCGCCAAAAGACCTTCACCGACCATTTGCAGATTGCCTGCGGATGGTGCGGCGGCTTGTGCGACACCGGCAAGGACGGCTTCCACCTAGTGCACGTCGCCTTTGGCGTCAGCCAGGAAAGATATTGCTTCTGTTCAGATGAATGCTACGAGGCGTTCCGGAGGATGTATCCAGCCCGCGTACACCGGAATTGCTATGACCGCAATTGCAACGATTGCGACTTTTGCGTCAAGAGATATGGCGACGAGGCTGACGGAATCAGGATGATTGCCAAGGACTTCCTGCGCATGCCCAAAAAATAGCCATAGCGCGCCTGGCAGGTGCGGAAAGGAAACGAACCGCCATGTCGACCCGGGTGATGTGTCTGGCAATGCTGCTCATGGCAGGCGGATTTTTCGCAGTGGCCGAGGAAGCCGCCTATACCTGCTATCGTATCCGGCAACAGATGGTCATTGACGGTCGGCTGACCGAGGCGGCGTGGCGGGAGGCGCCGGTCGTGCCCTTGACTGGCGATGCGACCGCATATAGCCGTTTTCTTGGGACAACGGTTCGTCTGCTCTGGGATGACGACGGCCTGTACGTCGGCTATGAGCTGTGCGATCCTGATTTGCGCGCAAGCTGGGCTTTGACCGAGGGCCAGGCTCCGAAAGCCCTCAAAGAAGCGGTGTGGGGGCCAGAAGAGAGCGCCGAGCTGCTGGAACGGATGGCGGAGTGCTTTGAACGTCATGCCGGGCTGGTTCTGACGCCGTCGCCTGAGCATGAATTGGAATGGTTCTGGACGCCGCTTGGGTTCGTCAGCCACCAATGGCGTGAACGCCAGGCTGACGCAGACGGCAAGGACGCCTGGGGCGGACACCAGGACTGGAGCTGCTTTGGTCTGCGGCAGGCGGTGTGTCTCGACGGTACACTCAACAATGCGACGGATATTGACCGCGGTTGGAGTCTGGAAGTATTCATTCCCTGGTCTGCCTTGACCCCTTTTGCGGCGGGGAACCGTATGCCCCAGGATGGCGACGAGTGGGGCATGACGTTGTTGCGCGGCCACCGCGAGGATTTTGGCACCGAGCCGATCGCCTTCCGCTGGCCTATCGCCGCTCCTGCCGGTCGTCTTGTTTTCCTGGACCGCTTACGACGCTTTGAGCGATTCTACTCCTGGGGATTGCCGTCAGACGAGGACGGCATCCGGCAGGCGGCGGAACTTGGCTTCACCGATGCGACGGTGAATTGGAAAAGCGCCGCCCAGATAGCGTTGGCAAAGAAATACGGGATCAGGACGTATGCGATTCTGATGCCTACCAGCGGGGAGTGGCCAGCGCCGGAAACGCCGGAAAACCCGCGTCCCTGGCAGAAGATGTCAGAGGCGGAGCAGGCGCGTTGGCAGGAGTTGTGGGGACGCAAGGCGGAGCGCGGCGATATCTTGGGCAAGGTCAGAAACGAGGGCGCCCGGGGCGTTGATCCGAGTCATTACGGTGGCGAACCCATGGTTGGCCTGCACGGCGTCGAACCAGCCCGTGATATGCTGGGAACGAGGCTGCCGTGCCTGGGAAGCCAGGAACTGCGAGAAGCCTTGCAAAAAACCATCAAGGCGATGTGCGCTGTCCCGGAACTGGACGGCATTGCCTTTGACTTCTTCGGTTTTCAGAATTTCCGCGGGTGCTACTGCGAGCGGTGCCAAGCGGCCCTGGCGGCAGCCGTCCAGGCGGGCGAAGTAGCGGCGGGGCCAGCGGGCGAAGCAGCCTTTTACCTGGGGCAAATCCTCGCCATCAACCGCGAGCTGGTGGATTATGTTCGCGCCACGCGGCCTGGCCTGCTCGTGATGAGCCACTTGTACCCGGTTTTTCTGCCGCAGCCGCTTTATGGCCAGCAGTTGCCTTTTGATGCCTGCGGCGAGACGGTTGCCTGGTACATTCCCTGGGATGTCAGCAAGATCTATCGCTACACGAAACAGGTGACATCCTATCCGGCCGGCATCCCATTTCTCGGATATTACGACGCCAGCCGGATGCCGGCTTTTCCCTATAAGTCAGGCCCACGCCTGGAATTAGAGCTGCAAGCCATTCTTGACGCCGGCGGCAAGGACATCATGGTCTGCTCAGGAACCCATATCTTGTCCTGCCCCGAGGCATCGGCAGCATTCCGGAAATTCACGGTTCCGAACCGAACTGGAGAGGGCGCAAAGACTGGCAAACGCCCTTGAAAGCACCTGGGGCAGAATTCACGCCAGTCGGCGTAGATGCACGACGATGCGATCCGAGTTGAGAATCGGGCTTTGCTTCAGGATGGCGAAGCGCTGGCTGAACGCGGCCAGGAAATGCTCGAAGTCGTACTCAGGGAAAATATCCGGTCGAGTAGCCAGCAGGATTTTGACCTTGGAGTCTGTTTTTGGCACGAATTCAATGAGCAGGTCTTTGGCGATGCTGGCTAGGAACTCCGCGATTTTGGGCAGAGGCAGGTTGTTGGAGATGGCCAGGTGGTGGATCAGGGCCAGCGCCAGGACGGCGTCAACCGGGCCGCGTTGGGCGAGGCTGTCGCGTTCGGCGTTAGCCCAGCCTAGTCCGGGCGACGGGTTGCACAGGTCGCAGACCAGGGGCAGCAGGCACGGCAGCCGGTTTTCCTTCAGGTACAGGTAGTTTTTCTCGATGGCTGCCGGGTCGATGTCAAAGGCGACCGAGGGAATGGCGCGTTCTGCCGCGAGGCGGGTGAACAGGCCGTTGTTCGCCCCTAAATCCCAGAGCGATGACGGCTTGACGTCATCCAGAAAACGGCAGACAATGTCCTTCTTGGCGCTCAAGCCTTCTTCGGAATAGTTGGTGAAGTCGTAGTAGTCTCCCCATTCTGTTCCGGCTGGCTGCCAGCTCAGGGATTTGATCAGGTTTTTCAGGTTGTCGAGCATGGCCTGGGCTTGCGCCTGCTTCACTGTCGGCCGCTGGTGGGCTACAGGCGTTTCCTGTTCGCCGTCGCTGGCGTGTTTTTTCTGCATGGCTGCATGCAGGTGCAGGTGCAGATAGATGGAGGGCCGCCAGCGGGTTCGCCACGGCAGCAGGCTGGAAGCCAGGTCAAGCGGAATGCCGTCCAGGTAATTGCGGAAGAGCGACAGGAGCCGGTGGTCGCGATACGTTATCAGCAGCAGGGGCGCCAGGAAGTGTTGGCAGAATTGTCGGTAGGCGTCCCACGGGGTGTCAGGGATGTATTCGGCAAACGATGTGGTGTCAATGAAGATGGGCTTGCCATCCAGGAATTGGACGTTGAAGGCCGTGGCGTCTTTCAGGGTCATGCCGTGTTGGCGCGCCATGGTCTGGACGTGCAGAGTCAGCAGGGCGGCGTCCTTGAGCATGGAGAAGCTCCATTCGTATGGATACGACACGAAGGGAATCTGCAACGGTTCGATCACGCAGGCTTCGCCCGTGTCCTCAATCAGCTCGTGGGGCGTCAGCGACCCGTCCGCCGTCAAGGCGTCATAGAGGCCGGAGGTCATCAGCATCTGGAAGTTGGGCCTGCCAGAAGCGGCGATTCGACGCCGGATGCGACCATTGTCCCGGAAGACGTAGGCGTCGGGATCACGGAAAGAGGACGGCAGCGGTGTTGTCATACCACGATTAGCCCCAGCTGGAGACATATTGAGGGAACGGCGGCAAAAATTGTAAGCATGAAGTCAGGCAGTCCGTCTGGCCCTAAGTCGAGTGACGTACTCCTTACTGAACCACGGGAGCAGCAATTTCGCCAGCTTCCGGAATGAATTTTTCCTTGGCCCTGGGCATGCGTTCCTCCAGCCGTTTGGCCATGGGGACTGGGATGCGCTGCTTCGTCGTCTCCAGGCTGGTGATCTGCATCTGCCCCCAGGGCGGCAGGCCGCGGCGCCTTTCCGTGCCGGCGACGAATTTCTGGTAGCGGTCGTAGAGTTGCTTGGCGATGGTCAGGTAGCTTTCGGCGACTTCGTCTTCATCGATAGCCAGCTGGTAGTAAGCGTTCATAAGGTAGCTTTGGACGGTGCCCTGGGCGGTCGGTTGGGACGCCTGCTCCATGTCTTCGGCCAGTTCCTTCAGGACGAAGTCATCCAGATTGGGGCTAAAGCGGGTGCCGTAGCGCTTGTACGTCCTGGCATGGGCCTGCATTTCCGCCGCCTTCTTCTTCTGGCCGAATTTGTACAGGGTGACAATAGCGTCGACGAGGAAGTTGCCGTAGGCGCCTCCGATCGTGTTTTCGTCGTAGGCATCCCAGCTGTCCATGTAGGATTTGTTGACGGCGTCGACCAGGGAGATGTTCGGGGTCATTTCGAGGTGCTGGATGTCTTTCAGATAGACTAGCCTGCCGGTTTCAAAGGCTGCGCTCAGGGATTGGAAGAGCATGCGGTCGCAGCTCAGGCGTTTGAAGGTGTCTTTGTCTTCGGTCCATTTGTCCTTGCCGCGCTCTGCCCAATAGATGGCGTGTGCTTCTGGCAGGCGCCAGTCGAGGTCGCCGTATTTGACATTGAGTTTATGCAGCCAGGTCGGTTCCAGGCGGTATTTCATGGTCATCCAGCGATAGCGCAGGCATAGTTCCACGGTTTTCTCCACGCCGGCCTTCTTCAAGTCGGGCAGAATTTCCGGAGGGATGACTGCCAGGTCACGGAAGCGTTTCTCGAATTCAGCGAAGTCCTTGTAGCCGTGCTTGGCGAGGATGTTCCAGAATTCGTTGTCGCCGAGGGCGGCGCGCAGCTTGGCTTCATTGGCAGGGGCTTTTTGCAGAAGTTCCCACTGGCCATAGTAGTCGGCAAACAGCCGGATCATTTCCTTGGCGAATTCGGTTTTATAGTAGCGGTTGGCGTCGTCCAGGTCTTTGCCCAGCTTGTGCTGGTAAATCCAGCCCAGCTGGCGGAACAGCTCTGGGTCGCCGGGGTTGAATTCGAGCGCTTCGTCCCGAATTAGCTCAATGCCTCGCTTCACCCAGCGCCAGCGGTCTTCGAAGCTGGTGAAGGTCACGGAGACGTTGTAGGCCATGTTCCAGGCCAGGAAGGCATGCGAGCCGGTGAAGCGCGGCTGCAGTTTGACAATCCAATCAGCTAACTGGACCATTTCGAAATAATTACCTTCGTCCTGCATTTTGCTGGAACGGAGCCAGAGCCAGTCTGCCACTAGGCCGCGGAACCCGCCGAGGGCGACGCTGGTGAAGGCGACCAGGGGCGGGGCGTTTTCCAGCGGATCCGTGTCAGTGAGCTGTTCCGTGTAACGGATGGCGTTCATGCGACTTTGCACGACCGACAAAGACAGGCCGAGAAGGGCAAAGGCAATCACGAAGCCGAGGATGGGACGGGCGAAATTTTTCATGGCTTTGGCAGTGTGTTTCCTAAATACTGTGGGGCAACCGTTGCCGGCGTTGGCACATGTCTTTGCCGGTCGGCAGGCTGTTATTTTCTGATGACGGCGCCCAGCTCCCGCTTATTGAAAATCCAGATGCCAAGGGCGGCAATCAGGCCGGTGCGGAGGAAGAGCAGGTATCCGACGGTGTTGAACAGCCGGCGGTTTTCAATCAGGCGGCCGCGGATCAGGTCTGAAGTCGCGTCCAAGTCGTCAACCGAGACGATGACGTGACCCATGCCCTGGGCGAATTTGTGCAAGACCATTTCGGTGACGTTCTTGTATTTGTAGGAGCCGTCGTCATTTGTCAGGGGGGCGGTAATGGCGGCTTGGATGGACAGTCCGATGACGAGATAGGCGACGGCGACAAAGGCGGCCACCGGGGTCGAAAAGGCCGCTGACACGGTGCAGCCCAGGGCGGCCAGGAAGGCGATTTGCAAAAGCGCCAGGAACATAGCCCGGGTGTAGTTGTTGCCGAACGAGGACACCGCCATCAGGATGGCAGGCCCATCCGCCGGCTGGAACACGGCTGGGGTCGCCTCAGCGCCCAGCCAGTACTCCTGGGGCGGATTTTTGTAGCGGACAGTGATGCAGTCGCCCTCGTCGATGCTTTTCGCACTGAGCGGCATTTCCTGGAAGGTGCCGCCCATCACATTAAAGGCGATATACCGGAAGGGATCAGCTACTGAGGGAGGGGCGGCTGGGTCACGCAAACCCCAGATGCAGGGCATTTGCTTCTGGTTGGTGCTGGACGTCGAGCCGGAATAGACGCGGTAGCGGAGGAACAACGTGGCGTCGGGCGACTTGGTGACGACGTTCCGGAAGACCCAGTCTTTGGCTGTGCCTGGCGGCACTTCGCCAGACTTGGCGACGAGCTGGCGCTTGATTTCCGCCTTGGTGCTGGCTATGTCATGGTTGTCGCCGAACTCGCCTTTGCGGCGTTCGTATTCGGCGTCGACCTGGCGGTCGTATTCCGGGGCTTGCGGGTAGAAGCCCCGGCGGCCAACGCGGATTTCCTTGTCCAGGCGGTTCAGGTCTTCAGCCGAGAAGTTGCCTCGGCTGACCCGCCAGTTGATCAAGAAGAAGATGACGGCTGCCGAGACGACGAGGATGACGGCGTGCATGATGAAGATGCCGAACCACTTGCCGAGCCAGATTTTCCAGCGTGGGCAGGGTTTGGACACGACCAGGTGGATGTTGTAAGCCTCGATTTCGCGGGACAGCTGCGAGCAGGCCAGCCATAGCGTCGTGGTGGAGATCAGGGTGACGACGACGCCCAGCGAATAGGTGAGGGAAATCTGCACCAGGCCGACGGCGGTGCCGTCGCCGGAGACAGTCACCGGCAGCAGGAATACAGCCAGGATGATGAGAGCGAAGAGGACATGAAAGATCTTGGAGCGGATGGCAGACCGCATGGTCTGGGTGACGATGGCAAGAAAGGCTTTCACGTGGCATTCCTGGTCTTGGCGGGGCAAGGCGCCGGTGGTTGTTCCGAAACGAGAAGCTGTTTTCAGCCGCCAGGCGGCAGCAACAGAGACAGGCCGATAGGCAAATCCATATTATAACAATTTGACGTCGATTTTGCAAAGCGGCTTGAGCATGAAGACCGCATATTTGCGGTTTCCAGGCGTCTTTTCCCATCTGCGCCGCGCCGTCCTGGCGGTTTTTCTTGGGGGTTAGGCTTTGAGCATGCCTTTGGCCAGTTGCTCGGCGACTTCCGGTTTGCCCAGGGCGCGGACCAGCTCAAGGGCGAACTCAAGGGATGCGCCCGGGCCGCAGGCGGTGATGACGCGGCGGTCGCGCTCAACGCGCCGGCCAGTGTAATTGCCGCCGATTTCCTTTTCCATGGACGGGTAGCAGGTGTAGGCGTGTCCCGCCAGGATGCCGGCCGCTTTCAGGGCGATAGGCGCGGCGCAGATAGCAGCAGCCCAGCCGCCTTTGACATGGACGGCAGCGGCAAAGGAAGTCACGGTCTTGCTGGCAGCCAGGTTGGTGGAGCCGGGCAGGCCGCCGGGGAAGATGGACATGACAAAGTCGGCGGGCTTGAGGTCTTCGGCCAGGGCGTCAGCGACGATGGTGAGGTCATGCGCACTGGTGACCTGGCGGCCATTGGCGCCGACCGCGGCGGTGACAACGGTGAAGCCGGCGCGCCGCAGCACATCGACCGGCGTGACGGCTTCGATGTCCTCAAAGCCAGGAGCAAGAAAAACAGCGATTTTCATGGTGACCTGTAAAGGGTTAGAGTGTTGATGGTTGCGGGCGCCAGTTTAGGGAAACGGCTGCTGGCGCAGGGAAGGGCGGGTCAGCGGACAAATACGCGCAGGCGCTTGATAGTGTAGTTGGAGGCATTTTTGTTGAAGGTCCAATCGCGGGTATTGGCGGCCGAGCCAGTGCCGGCTGGGCTGTTGCCAATGCCGAGATCGGCGCTCTGGCCTGACTTCCAGGTGTTGTAGGCGAAGATAGTCTGTTGGGCGGCGTAGTTGTGCACCTGCATGCTGCCATAGCCGTCCGGCTTGCCTTGGCTGATGGCGTCGCCGAAATCGTAGAGCTGGCTGCTGGCGCCGGGAATTGCTTTCGCGTTGTCAGGGGAGTAGTTGTGGCTCCAGAATTCAATGCAGCCGGCATCTTGCAGGAGATTGCCGTTGACGATGCCTTTGACATTCGAAAGTACCGTCAGGTTGCTGACTTTGGTTTGAAAAACGGCTTTGGACTCAAAGGTGGGAACGCCGATTTTGGTCGGGTCGTCGGTAAAGGCGTCCATGGCAACGTAGACGTACTGAACGGGCTCGCCTCTAGGCTGCAACTCCAGGAAATAGGCGACCCGGGAAAAGGTCTTGATATTGGCGGCGTTGTTGACGTCATAGACGATGTCGCTGCCATGGCTGCCGATGTTGAGGTCGTAGACAAGGGTCATGTCCTTGGCCTCGGGGACGCGAAGCTGGAAGTAGTCGATGACAGGCACCTCGCCGGCGCGGAACGCGGCAGCAGGAAGTCCGGCAGCGTTAGTGAGGTTGGGTTCTGACAGCTTGTGCCAGGCAAAGCGCATGGCCGCCGGCTTGCCGATGTCAGGATGGGACAAGACGATGGTTTCGCCGTCAATGCTGGCGACAGCCGGGAGAAAGTCAGTGCCTTCGCCGATGATTTCAAAGTTATCCGGCGCTTTGCCATCCCGGGTGGTCAGGCCGCGAGCATGGTCGAAGGTGATGCGCAGCGTGTTGCCGTCAATAGTCATTGCCTTGAACTTCGGCCCGGAAAACTCAATCCCGGTTTTGCCGTAAGTGTGGGCCAGGGCGAGCAGGCAGAGCCGGCGGCCGACTTCCTGCTTGTTTTTCGGGTGGATGTCATTGACGTCGCCGATGTCGTTGATCACGGCCATGTAGACGCCGGGAATCTTTTCGCAGGCGCTTTGCGCTTCCCAGAAATCGCCCATGACCGTGCTGTCCTGCTTGCCGTCGCCATAGCGGTAGGGGGCAAGCTGGACGAAATAGAAGGGGAAGTCCTGCTGCCAGAGCTGCCGCCAGCCATTGACCAGGGCGAGTTTTTTATCGGCATAGAGCATGCCGTCCCGGAGGTTGGCTTCGCCTTGATACCAGAGCGCGCCGCGGATGGTGTATGGGATGAGCGGGTGAATCATGGCGTTGTAGAGGGCGGCAGGACTCTGCCGTTCGCTGAGCGGAATCAGGCTGGGCGGATAGGTCGGCGCCGGCGCCAGAGGCGCTTCGGCGGCCAGGGCGCTGCCGGCTTGGACGCGCCATTGGTCGAGCTCGCCCAAGTACTTGGTCAGGTTAGCCTTGTATTCGTCTTGGCGCGGATCAGCGCGCAGCAGGGTGTCGTGGATGTTTTTGAGGGAGGGGACGGTGGCAAAGCCCTCGGGAGGCGTCCATGGTTCGATGCGGGTGCCGCCCCAGGAGGAATTGAGCAGGCCGATCGGGACGCCGGGAAGGTGGCGGCTGAGTTCGCGGGCAAAGAAGTAGCCGGTAGCAGTGAACCATTCGACCGTGTCCGAGGTGCAGACAGCCCAGTCGCCGGGGAGGTCCTTCTCGGGATACCCGGAAGTCACGTTTTTGACCTTGAACTGGCGAATGTGGCTGTTGGCAGCGGCCAGTTTCTTCTCTTCCTCGGGGTTGAGCGAATTTTTGACCACCCAGGCCATGTTGGACTGTCCGGAGCAGAGCCAGACTTCGCCGATTAGGACGTCCTTGCATTCGACGCGGTTGCTGCCTGCGATAGCGAGGGTGAAGGGGCCGCCAGCCGGTTGCGGCGGGAGTTTGACGAGCCAGCTGCCGTTCTGGTCGGCGGTGGTCACAGCGGTGACTGCAGCCGGTGTGGTCGACAGGCTGACAGTGATTTTTTCGGCTGGTTCAGCCCAGCCCCAGACCGGGATGGGCTGGTCGCGCTGGAGGACCATGTAGTCAGCGAAGACAGCGGGCAGCTTGACCTCGGCGCACAGATTCAGGCCGAAGGCAGTCGCTGCCAGTGCGAGGGCCAGGAAGAGGTGTTTGCGGGTGGGCATCATGGGGACAACTCCTTGTTAGCGGGTGAAAATGAGCAGGAATATAGTGTCAGTGGCTTTGATGTCGAGGTGGAAACGTCGTTCTTGCAGCATATTGGCGGTGTGCTGGAGAGCGGCTCGGCCTGGGTCAGCAAGGATGAAGGTGGCGTTGGCAGCAGTGAAGCGGTCAACGCAGTCGACAAGGGCTGGGACCATGTCTTTATCATAGATGAGGTCACTGCCAAAGGCCAAAGGAAAGCTGCCGGTCAGGTCTGGATGGCGCCAATCGAGCCGATGATAGGTGATAGTGGAAATGTGGTTGAGGGCGGCATTCCGCAGCAGGTAGGGTTCATTGTCTGGATGGTAGTCAGTGGCGGTTACGGAGTGTGCGCCGAGCTTGGCTGCGGTCATGGAGGGCAGGCCCAGGCCGCAGCCGAATTCCAGGACGTCCTGTCCGAGGCAGAGCTGCGGGTGGTCAGCCAGATACTCGGCCAGTGCCTTGGCCGACTCCCACAGCCTGGAGAAATACGGGATCATGTCCGTGTCAGTCGGCGACGTGGTCACATAATGATCCAGGGCAGCATCCAAGTCTGCAATCATGGAAAGCTGGAAAGTCAGATTGCGGACAGTCACTGTCTGCGTTTTGGTCGCAAAGCGCGGGGACAATGCCGGTTCAGCGGCTAGGCCGGGTTCCGGCGGCATGGGGCTGGTTGCAATGTCTGGCATGGTGTTATTGCTGGTCATCGGGCTTTTGAGACGAGCCATACGGGTTTCCAGATGCCGCCGGCGCCAGCTTTGTCTTCAACTCTGACGATGATGGTTTGCTCGGGCTTGCTCCAGTCGATGACATCGTTGATTGGGATAGTGAACGGCGTAGTCCAGTCATCGCGGTTGCGGAACAGGTGTTCGCCGGCTGGCTTGTCATTGACGTAAATCCAGCAGGATTCGTCAACCGCGCCGAAATACAGGAGTACATCGCGGTTTTGCCAGTCTGTGGGGACGGTGACGGTGGTGGCATACCAGGCGATGCCATCGTAGTTAGCCGTCAGGGCACGGGTTTCCGGAGACGGGTAGGAGTAATGCCGCCCTGGATTTTCCCAGTTGCTGTTGGTGGGCATCTTGTCCCACTTGCGGAAGTCGGCCGGTGCGGTTTTGAACCACTGCTGCGCCTGGCCTTCATCTTTGGGGTCAAGTCGGAACGACCAGAACAGCGGAGTGCGCAGGTAGGGCGGGGTGAATTCCTTGAATTGTTCTACGCGACGCACGCCGGTGATGTCGCCCCAATACTGCTCATGATGCGGAAATTCCTCCAAGCCGTGTTCGCGGCGGAATTTCAGCAGGGCCAGGGAATTATCGTCCGAGGGGCGGGCGACAGCTAAGAAAATCTGCCGCGAATGGGCGTTGGCGAGGCGGAGCTTGTCTACGAGGGCTCGTTCCCTTGGCTGCAAATCCTGGGCGGCCGCCTCAACCAAGTGTGCGTCGGTTGCATCAAAATCAGCTTCTGTGTAGAAGTCCTTTAAGTTCCACATCACGCCGCGGGCGAAGTTGAAGACTTTGCCTTTGACGAGGATGTCTTTGAGCTGCGGGCCGAACTTGGCGTCCCACAGTCCGCGCCAGTGGCGATAGTAAGCGCCGACAGCTGGCGCAGCAGCGCCGTAGGCTTGCAAGAAGTGCTGTTCCCAGTGTTCAAAGGGCTTGTCCGGCTCTTGCATGGCCTTGGCAAGGACGTAGTAGGAGAATTCTGAGTAGATGTTAGAGCCGGGGGCGTCATAGTCAAAGCCGGTCGGCTGATGAACCTGGATGGCCTGGAAGAGTTCGAAGAAATGCTTTTCTAGTCCAAATGGCATCCGGGCGCCGTCAAAGTAGTAGTGCTGGTTGGGACGCCAGAAGAATTCGGTCATGCCGGCCTGTTTCCATCCCTGGAGCAGCTGCAAGCTGGATTCCACATCAAACACGGTGGGTACAATGCCGATGGTGACGGCGGGCAGGAGTTTGACGCGGCGCGGCGGCGTCTCATATTCATTGTAGGCGTAGGTCGCGACGCGGGCGTCAGGGCGGATGGCGACAGCAGCCTTGGCGATTTCGTTGGCCATGTGCATATAGCGGTCAGTATAGTGGCGGGAGAAGACATTGTCCGCAGGCAGCTCTGAATTTACGTCAAGGGCAGTGCAGCCGGGGCAAGTGCAGAAGCCGTCATTGCCGTCATTTTCGCAGATGTTGACATAGCGCGACTTTGAGGTCTTCTGCCACTGGGCGATGATGTGGTCGTACAAGGCTGTTGAGGAGACGCAGATTTTGATGGCTTCCGCAGCTTTGCCGGTAAACGCGGCGATGTCATTCGGGTCCTGTCCAGGTTTGGCGACAGGGGCGCGGACGCCGAGCCTGGTCAGCGCGAAGAATTCCGGGTTGGTAGCGCCGTATTGCTGCCAGAGCTTGGTGAAGGCGTGGCCGTATTTAGGCGGGTCGTTATAGGCGCCCATGCGTTGCCGGATATTCCAGATTTTGCCGCCGCGGATGCCGAAATGGCGGAACGCGGCCTGCCAACGGCCGCTGCTGGCGTTGATTATCAGGGGATTCTGGCTGCGATAGGCAATGTCGCCATCGCGGTTGAGCCAGCGGACGCCGAGTTCATCCTCCAGGAAATCATACACAGCGTTGCGCGCGCCCTTGGCACCGTCCCCGTAGAAGTATGCTTTCTGCGGGGTGACGCTCCAGACAGCCTCGCCGATAACTGCTGGCGCCGCATCAGCTGGCACCGTGCCAACCGCAAAGATAAACGCACCATCAGCGACTTGCCCGGCGGTCAACAGCGGCACTTTGCAGCCAGTGACCAGCTCTAAGTGCAGGATGAGTTCCTCTGCGGCCGGGATGTCGGCCTTGGTTGCGGCCATTACGGCGGCTTTTTCTGGAATGATGGTGATGGCGGCTGTGGCCGGGAACGCGGTTAAAACAGCAACGAGAACAGCGGCGCAGAGGCGTCGGAACATGGTTGACTCCTGGATACAGGGCAAAGGGCTGAATGAAGGCCGGGGCGGTCGCGTTGTGTGGCGTCCCGCCCCGGTTTGAAGCGCTGTTTACAGGTGGATGAGGCGTTTTTCTTGGCTGGATGTGATCATGGCCAAGGCGATACGGAGGCTGTCAACGCCGTCTTGGAGAGTCACCTTGGGCGGCGTCCCAGCGGCGATGCAGGCCAGCCAGGACTTGATTTCAGTGGCGTACGGCGATTCATCGGTTGCCTCAAAGGCAATCTCCTGTTTTTCGCCGCCTTTAGGGAAGTGGACAATATGCTTGGCGCCCCAGCTGTAGGTCAGGGAGCCGTTGTCGCCATAGATTTCATAGCAGTTGGCTGAGCGTCCAAAGCGCTGCCAGCCGCAAAGGATGTTGCAGATGACGTTGTTTTTATAGGTCAGGGTGGCCGAGGCGTAGTCATTCGGCTCGGGCAGGGAGGGGGCCAGCAGCAGGCTTTCGCAGTAGACGCGGGCAGGAGCCCCGAAGCTCCAGTTGAGCAGGTCAAGGTGATGGGCGAGCATATCCAGGATGACGCCGCCGGAAAGCTGGAAATCAGCGAACCAGTCGCCAGGAAGGCGTTTGAATACGCCGACGACTAAGTCGACGTTGCAGAAGCGCAAGCGGCCGACTAAACCGTCCCGGACCAGTTCGACGAATTTTTGCTGGCCAGGATGGAAGCGGCGGACAAAGCCGACCGCGACGCGGCTTTTCGACTTGGCTTCCGCAGCCAGCATCTGTTCCGCCTCAGCCCAAGTGCGGCAGACGGGCTTTTCGCAGAAGACCGGCTTGCCAGCCTGGAGAGCAGGCAGCACCGCTTCGATATGGCAATAGGTCGGCGAGGCGACGCAGACAGCGTCGACTTCCGGCGAATTGACCAGTTCCTGAGCCGATCCCATGATGGCCATGCCGTATTTTTCTTTGCCCAATTGAGCCGCTTCTGGCTTGGGATCGTAGACAGCCGTGAGCTTGGCGTCCGGAAGAGCCGCGATAATGTTGGCGTGGGTACCACCGAGACGCCCGAGACCGACGATGCCGACTTTCAACATGGTGTTCTGCTCCTTGTGGGATAGGGAAGGGGTTGGCTGCTGATGGCAGCATGAAGGGTGGGGCGGCATTCCCAGGCCGTGCCACCGGGGTGATTCCGCTGCCAGAAAATCCAGGGGTTGGGAAGGATGGAAAATGACCGGTTGATTTGCGGGAATAAGAATGTTTGTCATATTATGAAATGACAAGGGTTAATGTATTCAGAGTCTGGGGCTGTTCAAGTCGGAGGCGGCCATGAAGCACCAACAAAGTCAGTTTACCTTGATAGAACTTTTGGTGGTCATCGCTATCATTGCGATACTGGCCGCCATATTGTTGCCGGCTTTGTCCAAGGCTCGGGAAAGAGCAGAGCAGGCGGACTGCATCAGCAACGTGCGACAATTGACGCTGGCTTTCATGATGTACATCGATGACAGCAAGAGCCATTTTCCCTATTATACCAATGGCGGCGGAGGGGCTGGGCGCGAAGGCGGCTGGGTCTACTATGACGCCTTCCCTGTGCCGGCGGCAGGCAATTTTGACGCCAGCCGCGGCACTCTCTACAAGTACGTCAATGATGAGAGGGTCTACGCCTGCCGCAGCGACGTCACGGAGTCGCTCTGCAGCTACGGCGCCAATTCCGACACCCGCAACGCCAAGCTGTCAGAAGTCGACCGGCCGTCCTCAATCCCGCTGTTGCTGGAAGAAGGTTCGACCAAGCCGACGACGAACGACGGCTATTTCGACTTGGACTACTTGCCGACCGACTACGTCGTCAATCGCCACAACGACGGCAGCGTCTACGGCTTCTGCGATGGCCATGTGAGCTGGGAAAAATGGACTAACGAGGAAGTCTGGAAAATGTGCGACTTCCGCTAAGCCCTCTTGCGCACGGGCGCGTTTTGGGCGCGGCCGGGGGGAAAAGCAGGGTAAGGGCTGGGTTTTAGGTACAAATTGGGAGCTGCAGCGGGAGAAACCGTTTATGCCGTGAAAGTCCTTATCGCAAGGGCAGTTCCAAAGTACGGCGGAGACAGCCGACCGCTTTCTGTTGTTGAGCTACGCTGCGGCTGAGAGTGATGCTTTGGTTTTTTCGCAAACCCGGGGGGGAGAGCCTCACTCCAGGCGAAATGCGTTTTGCATTTGATTCTGCTCTGTAGGACTGATTCCGGCGTGGCTTGCATACGTGCGCCAGTTGGACACTACGGAACGCACCCGGCTGGCAATGTCGCCTGCCTCGCTTGTTTTGAGGCGGAACATCGGAGCAATCTCCATTGCCAGAGAGAAATCCAGCGAGTTGTCGGCGTCAGTGATATTCAGTGACAGCCCAAAACCCTGCGGATTAGGATT
Source organism: Lentisphaerae bacterium ADurb.Bin082 (assembly GCA_002070945.1). GTDB lineage: Bacteria > Verrucomicrobiota > Lentisphaeria > Oligosphaerales > Oligosphaeraceae > JAAZKI01. The sequence goes on along the minus strand of MWEG01000082.1, from coordinate 22,371 downwards.
GACGTCATAGACTGGTGAGAGAGTCCAGCCGGAATCCGTCAGCAGAAATCCGTGATTGCGCAGGTGATCGTCGGTATTGGAGACGGCAATGGAGAACACGATGCGCGTCCAGAGTTCCTGCAAATCTTCTTTGGGTCTTGCACCATATTGCATAATGAACTCGGCAAGGTCAAGATAGCTGCTGCCGCTTTGCGCATCAGCGCCGTCGCTTTTGCCAAGCAGCGTCATGGCGGACGCAAAATGAATTCTTCGTGCGCCGTTTCGATCAAAGCGCTTGACCAGGAAGGTCGAGCCAAACTTGGAAAGTCTTTCCAGTCTTGCCTGCGGGGTGTTCAGGCCTGCGTCACGAGCCATCTGCATCGTCGCGTATTCCCAGGCGGCAGTATTTGATGTATCGTCATGCGCGGGGAATTTGGCGATCCAAAGATTTCCTTTGCTATCGGTCACGCTGGCTTTCGGCCTGGCGCCGCCTAACGATGAACCGGGCGCAAGCAGCATGGCAAGCCATTTTTCGCTTTCGGTGTCATCGCTGTCAGTTTCTAAGTGGTGACTGGCCTCCTCCAGTTCTCGAAGCCGTGCCCAGGGAGGGGCTGCCATGGCGCTGTCGTCGTTCTGGAATTTCCCATCCGGCTCCGTCTTGAAGCGCAGAGCTCCCATCCGAGTTTCGTCGTAGACCCCCAGAAGATAATCTGATTCCATAAGGGTTCTTGGTTTTATCCCTGCCTGCCGTGCCCTGGCAGCTTCTCGGCGCCGCATCAGCATCCGTCCCCAGCGGTCTGGTGCGGAATCCATGAATAGTCCAAAATTCGGCTTTGCGGTGAATTGCGGACCGGCGTACAGCTGCAAATCTGGATCAAGACTCCGGACAGGATTGTTCCGCAGCCATTCCTTATCAAAATCAAACGAAAAGAATTCTTTGCCGCGACTGTAGTGCGCTGAAAGGATTCCCAGCAGCGTCGGCGCCGATGTTCCCGTCTGGTCGGCAAAATACACATAGATGGTTTTGGTGTTGTTCATTTTCCAGGCCGCTTTGATGCTCTTGCGCGTACCCCTAATCCCGCGTCTTGCAGTTTCCTGCCTAATTCGTCATCGGCAGCGACCTGAAGAATATCTTTCTCCAATCCTAAGGTTACGAGCACCTGCATGTAATTGCCCAGCGAAACGGATGGAGACCCCTTTTCTATCTGCGCCAGGGTTGCTACACTGATCCCGGCACGTTCCGCTGTCAGTTTTGCGGTGACGTTGCGCCGCAGACGGGCCAGGCGGATATTCTCGCCAAATTCACGCAGCATCGCTTCGGTTTTAGGAAAAAGAACCGGGGTTTTCTTAGCCATAATGGTCTCCTGAAGTTGTATAACTACTAATAAAATATCATTATAGCTGCTTAATTCAAGTTTTATTATTCTTTATCTTTAGATAGCTGGCAAGTGCAAAAAACTTATTAATGTGCGAAGTTTTGTCGTTGTGAAAAAAATTGGTTGACATTGCAACCGTATGTGTTATATTTTATATCAGAACGAACACAGGAGGTCGTTATGAGTACAGCAACGTTCAGTATTCGCATGGACAGCCAGCTAAAGCGGGAATTGGATGCAATCTGCAATGAGTTCGGAATGAGCACTTCAGTTGCAATCAATGTTTTTGCCCGTGCCGTTGTTAGGGAACGAAGGATTCCTTTTGAAATCACCGTTACGCCTAGGGCAAGTAAACCGCAGGGGGCTTTTCAGGCACTAAGGCAACAGGCAAAACAATCCGGAGTCGCTGGGTTATCCCTTTCAGAAATCAATGCTGAAATCAGCAAGGCAAGAACAGAACAATGAAATGGTTAATGTGCAAAGTCTTGTGATAGAAAGGGAGATTTGACACAGCGGTTCTGTTTGTTAGACGTCCCGTAGTGCCCCTACTGGGCACCACTCTTGGGGGACGCCTATCCCCAGGCTAAAGCCTGGGGTTAAGCATGGTTAAGCGCCTACGGCGCAAGGAGGCATGACTGTAAGCATGATACATTTTTGCCGGCTGGAAGCCTGTGAAGGACACGTGTCGAAAGCTCCTTAGTCCACTAACATCCACTTCTGTCCACGTCCACTTCCACTAACGTCCACTGACGTCCACAGTCCATCGTCTACTACCGTCTACAAAAGTCCACTGACGTCCATTGTCCACTGTCCACTAAAGTGCTTTACCCTGTGCGCCTTGCTGCGCAACTTGTTCAAACTCTGAGTATTAATGGGCGCCGATTACGAATTCCAGTGTATAGGGACTGCTCATAGTTTCGCCTCTCCGAGGCAAATCAAGGAGCAAACTCAAGCCTGCCACTTCCCGGATTCATGTGTAACATCAGTTTGTGCGAGGGGAATTATGTCAATCATCTTTGTCTCGATCATGTTGTTCTTTGTCTGCAGTCTTGGCGCGGAAAATGCATTTTTCGAGCCGCTTGCCCATTCCGGCGCTGACTGGGATGCGGCGGCTTTGGAGACAGGCAAACCGGTTCCGCCAGCGCAGGGGTTCAGAAACTGGTTTTTTGGTTTTTATGATACGGACGGGAAGCCGGAGACCTTCCAGGAATTTTCCCATTGCAGCAAAAACTACTGGGGTGATGGCAATTTTTCCCAGGGAGCGATCTTTCGTGATTCGATTGCCTGGTCAACGGGGAAAAACCGTGACATTGTCCGGCGCTGGCGTTGTCCGGCAGATGGTCAATATCAAATTATTGTCGAGGGGCGCAATAAAAATCAGCGCCGGCTTTGTATATACGTCGATTCCAAGGAGGTCATGCAGCATAATTTCAGTCAAAGTGGTGATCGTCTAGAATATAAAACAGCCGTGAAAGCTGGGTCAACGGTTGATTTCGCCTGGGAGAAATGGGGCAGCAGCAGCCTTTTGGGAACCTTTATCATCAACAGGATGACCCCAGGTTTGACGATCGCCAAAGATGGCCAGTCAGATTATGTCATTGTCATTCCTGAAAATGACCCATGGGATTTTTCACGCCGGGCGGCTGTGCTGTTGCAGCGCGTCATTGAAGAAATGAATGGCGCCAAGCTTCCGCTTTTGACGGATGGTGAGAAAATTGACAAGCCGGCTTTTTTCATCGGCAGAACCCGTCAGGCTGCTGAAAACAACCTTGCCCTGGAGACGCTTTCCACAACGGAATACATGTATTCGGTAAAAGATGGGAACATCTATTTGGCCGGGGTGAATTCCATTCAATACAAAGGGCAAAATACAGAGGAGGTGTTGCGGTTCCCGCACCGGAACGGGGATCACAGGGCGGTTGTTGTTTTTCTGGAAAATGAATTAGGGGTGCGTTTCCTGCTGCCGGGAAGAATGGGCGAACATACTCCCGCAGCCAATCCGTTGGTGATAAAATCCAATCTTTCCCTGCGCAGAAAGCCGGACATCCCCTGGCACACCGCCACTGATCTCGCCTATTTGCACAACCGGGCTTACGATGATTATATGGTTGCTAATAATATGTTCAGGCAATTGCATTACAGATTGCACTGGGGGCATTCCTGGCCCCAGTCTGTTCCCGCTGAAAAGTATGCCAAGTCCAATCCGGAGTTTTTTGTTATGAAGGGTGGGAAGCGCCGTCCGGATGCCATTGGCAATCAATTGTGCATCAGCAATGCGCAAGTTCAGGAGATCATGCTTCAGCATATTGATCAAGCATTTGCCAGTGGCAATAAATTATATCAGCTGGGGCAATCGGATGGTTTTCAAGCCTGCGAATGTCAGTCCTGTCGCGAACTGGGCGAAACAGCCAATGAACGCATATGGAAGGTGCACCGGGCGTTGGCGGAAAAGATGGCGGTTAAATATCCGGACTGTAAAATCAGCATTATGGCCTATGAGGTAAGCCAGGAACCACCTGTGTATTTTGATTCATTTCCGGGCAATGTGGTGATAGAATTAACCAAGTATGACGAGGTTGAATTCCAGAAGTGGCTTAAATTCAAGGTGCCCTTTATGGTTTACACCTATTTATGGGGGTGCTATAATGAACTGGGCTACTTTCCCAAGCGCACCCCATTCATGATTTCGGAGCATATAAAAAGGCTGAAAAAATATCAGGTGCTTGACGTTTACAATTGTGGCTACCGGGATGGCCTTGGCGGCTTGCAAGGGCCGGTCCTGTATCTATACGGGCGGCTTTTTGACCAGGTTGATTTGAATCCCGAATTGCTTGTTGAAGATTATTGCCGCAGCTCGTTTGGGGATGCAGGACCGATCATGTACAGCATGTTTACGGATATGCATAAATATCTTGAAAAGTATCCTGAGAACACGTATTTCACCTGTGATGACCACAAACTGATACGCTCTGCGGAATTGATGATCAGCCAGTGTTATCCTCCATCGCTGATCAACCGCATGGATGAGAGCCTGCAAAAGGCGAGCAAGCTGGTCAAGACGCCGAAGGAAAAGATGCGCTTGAAATTTGTCGAGCTGGATTTCGCCTATTTGAAAAGCACTGTCAAGGCATTGACTGCGTATCGTGCCTTTTTGCTGTTTCCGGAGCAGAGCCTCTTACAGCAGATTTGTCAATCCTTGCGGGAACGTGAAGAAGCCATTGCCAATTTTCAAACAGCGGAAATACCGGAGGAATGGAAGCTTCGGCACTGGGATAAACCTCATTATCGCAGTCATTTTTTGGCCGGTGGTTCGTTAAAGGGCAAACTGGGAGCGCCCTTTACCTGGAATTACCGTGAAATGGAGAAAGCAGGACGCTTGCCGATCGTCAGTACAAAAGAAGCCAAAGCGCCGAAAGCCGCCAGCGCGGTATCCATTGACGGCAAGCTGGATGAGAAGATCTGGCAGAATGCGCCACGCCATCGCCTGGAAAAAGTCTCCGGAGGGACTGCGGATACGGATACGTTTTTCCAAGTCGCCTATGATGACGAATTTCTGTATTTCGCGTTTGAAGCGGCTCATCCCTCTTTGGCTGAGCAAGCATTTACGAGTGCTGGCAAAGACAATTACATAAGGGAGGAAAATATTGATCTTCTGATCAATACGACCGGACTGCCGAAACGCTACTTTCAGTTTATTTTAGGACCCGCCCCTGACTCCGGCATGGACGCGGCGATGAATATTGCTCTTCGTGGCGCTGACCCTCGCGAGGATATTCTCGACCGCAGCTGGGACAGCGACTGGACCTATGCTTTCCAGCTGCTTCCGGGGCAAAACACGTGGACTGCCGAGGTGCGTATCCCGCTCAAAGACCTTGGCGGGTTCCAAGTCAAACCCGGCAAATCAATAACCATGAATGTCGGCAGAGTTCATAAAAATAAACTCTTCCTATGGTCGCCAAACCCGGAAATGGCGCAATTCGGAAATACGATGTATTTTGGTAATTTGATTTTTGAATAATCGGGTGCGGCCAGGAACGTGCTGGCGGGGATATGTATGCAGCGACGGCGTCATCGTCGTGCTTCCCCCAGGCTAAAGCCTGGCGTTAAGCATGGTTAAGCGCCTACGGCGCATCCCAGAAAATCTGCGTCATCAGCGCCATCAGCGGATAAAGCCGCTCGCTGCTCGCCTCCGTCCAGTGCCGGCACTTCAGTGCCGGAATTCCCCCTTCCTCGCCCCTAAACAAAGCCCTCGCCCGCAGCTTATTTGAGCTGGAGAATCGCCTCGGCGAGCAGGCGTCGTTGCTGGAGCAGCGCCTCGGGGTCGCGACCCCATTCCTTCAGATTGCTCGCCAGCGGAGTGATGAAGGATCTGATTTTGGCTTCGATTTCAGCGGCGGAGGTACCTTTGGCGATCAGGCGCTGGCGCAGTAGCTCGAAGTATTCGAAGTCCTCGTTGCCGTCGCGGAGAATTTCCAGGCGGACGGAGGAGACGGGGCCGTCGATGCCGATGTGGTTGCCTGGATAGAGCAGGAATCCTTCGCCGTTTCCACGCGGGTAGACTTCTGGGTCGTTCCAGACGTTGGTTGGCAGCAGTTGGCCTTTTTCGTCCTTCTTGTGCCAGTACGTTACGTTCCAGTAGAGTACACCGCGGATATCATGGTAGGCTTGCAGCCAAGACAGGATGCGATGGGCGATGCCGATGTCGTCAACCCAGTAGGTCGGATATGGCGGCGGCGGCCAGATACAGGTGTACCACCAGACTTTGTCGCCGGCAGCGCGGCGTTCTGCGATCACATCCCATTTGCAGGCATCAAGTTGCGGGCACCAGATGTCAATAGCGCCGTAGAGTTCCGGCTCCGGCTGTTCGGTCAGCAGCACTGGGATGTCGGCCCCGACTTGGTGGATGGCTTCGCCCAGCTCGCGGCACTGCTGGTATTGCTCCCGGTTCGGCTCGTCAAAGCAGTAGACGAAGGCCTTGTCCAGCCAATTCAGCTCGCGCAGCCGGTCAGCGGCGGCTTTCAACACAGGGACATTGACTTTCAGCCAGCCCCCAGGTAGGCTGACGCTGTTGACACGCGGGTCGTTCAGGAAACGTACCGCCTCGGGGTCGGTCACCGGCACTGGCAGGCGGCTGGGCAGCAGGCGGCGATCCGCCATGAACCAGTAGAATTTTTCGTGCAGGGCGCGGAATTCCGGCGTTCCGTGCTTGAGGCCAAAGGCTTTGGCTAAATGGTTTTCCCAGATCAGAAAGGCGCTTTGGTAGGAAGGCGTTGTCGGCAGGGCGAAATCAAAGACCGTGATGTTGATCGGGATGTTGACGTTGAGTCCGGACGTTGAGGTCAGCGTTGCCGTGGCGGTGTAGTCGCCGGGCGGGCAGTCGGGAGCCGTGGTGAATTGGAACCAGATGCTTTGGGTGGCGTCAAAAGGCACGTCAACCGGCTCGCGCCAGGGCGGCAGCGGGTCGGGCCACAAGCCGGGGTCGGCGCCGGGCACTCGCGGTCTGGCCACCTGGGTGTAGCAGACCTGCAAAATGGCCGGACTCAGTCGTGGTTCGGCGGCGCCGGTGTCGCGTTGGCAGGGCGTCGAGCAGGTCGCATTCAGCTGCTGGATAGGGCCGCCGGCGGCATGGACGGCCACCTGGCTGCTCTCAGTTTCGTTTTGCGCCATGACCAGGTTGATGCTCTGCGGCTGTCGGATAGGCGGCTCCTGGAAAAGGCGGACTTTGTCCATCGTTGACGTGGTCCAAACGACTGGTGCTGCGGCCGGCCCTGGCGGCAGCAGGGACACCTCGGCCGGTTCTGGCAGGTGGCCCAGCTGGTTGGTGGGGGTTGACAAGGCGACTACGCTGTAGAAGACGCGCGGCCAGTCGGCTGGCACGTCCTGGTCAGTCCAGGAGCAGTCCTTGACAATGGCATGGGGAGCCGTCGAGACGCCGACATTGGGGAATTGCGAGCGTACAGTGGAGACGCCGACATCGGGGAACCGCGAGCGGTAGATGCAGAAGGCGTTGACGTCCGCAAGCTGGGCGTGGTTCCAGGTCAGGCTGATCTGGCGTGTGTCCTGGTTGAATTGGCAGGCGATCTTTTCCGGCGGCCCCAGGCGTTCCGGCGTGCGGCCGAAAAAGATATTGTCAACCCAGCCTTGCCCCTCGCGCTCTTTGCCGTAGATTTCAAAGCGGATGTCGCAGTATCTCGCATCGTCGCTGGTTTTGATGAACGCCTCAATGGGCATCCAGGATTCGGAGCTGACGCGGACGCCGTTGCGGTTGCGGAGGTACTTCTGGTTGGCGTCGTACTCATACAGGAACAGCAAGCCATCCCCTTTGGCCACGGCGCTGAGCAGATATTCAGTGTTCGGCTCAGTGGGGACGAATTGGTGGATGGCAGCCACATGGCTGGTGCCGTCAATGACCTTTTTGATGAAGGCCGCGTTCTGGCCGACAGGGGCGCCTTCAGTGATTGCCCCAGCCGTAGCGCCGCCGGTGCAGTGCGCACCCCAGGCGACTGGGAAGCCGTTGCCGCCGAGTTCCTCAAACGAGGCGTTTTTGAGCAGATTGGTCTGCGCTTGAGCCAGGGTCAGGGAGAGAAGCAGGACACACGGAAGGAGGGCAAGACGCCGGTAAGTCATGGTCGGCTCCCAGGTTGAGGTTGTTTTTCAGAAACACTTCAGGACGCCGTACTTGCTGCTGCCGTCCATCACGACCAGTTGAGAACTTCGGCCACGTGGGGCACAATCGGCGTGATCAGCTTTTTAATGGCCTGGCCGTATTCTCGGATTTCCGACTGGGCGTGCGGGCTGTCGCGCAGCTCAATGAATTTGATCAGGTTGTTGAGGTCCACGGTCGCCCAGAAGGTGGTCATCATGTTTTGCGGCAGGACACCGCGAGCCTGCTCCCGGCAGACGCCTTCTGCCAGCAGCCGTTCAAAAAGCCGCAGGGAGGCGGCATGGTGCTTAGCAATCAGGGAGCGGCATTCGTCCTGGTTGATGTGTTCGGCCACCTTTGAAGCCTGGCGGTCGCTTTCCGCCTGCTCGCGAAGCGCACCCGGCAGGTAGAAGGTGATGTCTTCGTTAGTATAGCGCCGCGAAATTTCGTTGTAGGACCAAGTCCGGTGCCGGTGCCATTGCGAGCGTACGAACAGCGGGCAGTGCACCAGGAACGTGAACATGACATGCTCCAGCGGACTGGTGTGGTGATTGGCGATCAGGTACTTGACCAGGGCCGCGTCACGCTGGTCCATCACCTGGCGGATTTTGCCGAAAGACACGCGGGCAGCGTTGACGATGCTGGTTTCCGTGCCCATCTGGTCGACGAGGCCAATCCAGCCCTGGCCATCCAGCACGAGAACATGGTTGGGCGGCGGAACATTGAGGTTCTCGGCGACGTTGGGCATAATGATGAGACCATCCTTTCTGCGAACAGGCTTTTGACGCAGTTATTTGCTGGCCAACGGCGCTTCCAAATAGTCGGCGCAGCTTTTCAGGGTAGCCAGTTGGCCGTAGTCTTCTTCCGGCACTTCCACGCCGTATTTTTTGCGCAGTTCCATGACGACGTCTAGGAAATCCATGGACTCCAGCTTGCCGCGGAGGCTGTCTTCCGGTTTCAGGGAAGCCCAGTCCTCGTCGGGAACAATGTCGCTGAGAATCTCAACAATGGCCTGGGAAATTTCTTCGCGAGTCATCTTTAATCCTTCCTGGGTAAGAGGTTGTGGATATTTTCCGTACTGTTTGTTTAGGGAATTTTTTAGACTTTGGTGACGATGAGAACGCAGTTGATGCCGAGCATGCCGAACGAGTTATTGAGGATAGCGTTGACGTGCTCGGCTTTGACTGGTTGGTTGAGGACGAGGTTCGGCAGTTCGCAGAGTGGGTCAAGGTTATCGACGTTGATGGTCGGATGCACGATGCCGTCCTCGAAACTGGGCAGGTTGCCGGCCAGTTCCAAGGCAGCGGCTGCGCCCATGCAGTGGCCGATGAAGCTTTTTGTGTTATTGACGTAGGTGTCCCGGCAGGACGGACCGAACACTTCTCGAATGGCTTCGCATTCCTTGACGTCGCCGGCCGGCGTACCGGTTGCGTGGGTGTTGATGATATGGATGTCAGCCGGCGTCAGGCCAGCTTTATCCAAGGCCTTGCGCATGCATTCGGCTTGTCGAACCGGATTGGGCAGAACCATGTCAGCAGCGTCGGAATTGTAGCAGTAGCCGGCGATTTCGCCGTAGATTCTGGCGTTTCGCGCTTTGGCTCGGTCGAGGCGCTCCAGGACATAGACAGCGCCGCCCTCGGAGACGACAATGCCGTTGCGGGCCGCATCAAACGGACGACTGGCTTTAGTCGGGTCTTCGTGGCTGGCCAGGGCATTCTGGCTTTTGAAGGCGGCGAAGATGCCGAATGTGCCAGGGCTTTCGGAGATGCCGCCAGCTAGGGCGACATCGACTTCGCCGAGCAGAATCTGCTGGGCGCCCGTGGCGCAGCCAAGGTTGCCAGCAGCGCAGGCGGCGCCGATCGTGTAGTGCGGCCCGGTGATGCCAAGGTTGACGGTCACTTCCCCGGCAGGGTTGTTGGCGACAGTGCGCGGATTGTGATGGTGCGACCAGTATTTCGTGTTATAGTCGTACTGGCTGATTTCGTAAATCTCATTTTCGGTTTCGACATTGCCGTGTTCGGTGATGCCGAGGAATACGCCGACGCGGTCGGGGGCCACGCCGCCCTCGGCGCCAATCGCCAAACCAGCATCTGCCAAGGCTTCGTGGACGCAGTAGATGGAGATGGAACCCGCACGGGTGCCGACGCGCACTTCCTTGCGCTTCTGGTACTTCAGGGGGTCGAATCGGCAAAGTCCGGCGACGGTGCGGCCAAAATAGCGGATATCATAGTCGCACACGCCAGAGACGCCGTTCAGAAGGCTGTGGCGGAACTCTGCCAGGTTGTTGCCGTTGGGTGCGGCAAGGCCGATGCCGGTGATGACGATGCGTTGTGAATCCGGTTTATGCATTCGATGAGCTAATTATTTGATGATGATATAGTTAGAATAAATAAAAGCGTCCCCGGATGGGAAAGTCCAGAAAAAACGGAAAAGGTAATATAAGGCCATTCCCGGAAATATGCGAGATGGCACCTGGGAAAAAGTTTTTTCGCCTGTAGGACACTGCGGCTTTTTCGGCGGTTTTTTATGGACTCCCGGGGGTGTCCTCAAGCGATTTCCGGCTGTCAGCGCAGGGCGATTTTTCTTGCTGCAACGCCTTCCAGGTCAAGTAGGCGCTGCTTCAGTTCCAGCCCCAGTCCAAAGCCACCGAGGCGACCGTCAGCCGTGACCACCCGGTGACAGGGGATGAAGATGGGGATGGGATTGCAGCGACAGGCGCCTCCGACGGCGCGGGCCGCGTTGGGACGTCCCGCTTGCGCTGCGATGTCGCCGTAGCTTGCGACTGCGCCAAAGGGGATTTCGGCCAGGAGCGTCCAGATGCGTTTCTGGAAGACGGTTCCAACCGGGGCCAGGGGCAGCTCAAAGGTCTGGCGCTGGCCGGCCAGGTACTCTCGGAGCTGGGTAAAGGCTGCTTCCAGCAACGGCTCTGGGGAAGTGTCATCCAGAGGCGTATCAGGCGGCAGCAAGTCCATGCTGATGATGGCGCCTTTAGCAGCGGTGATGGCTACTAGCCCCAGGTCAGTCATGCCGAGGCGCCGACAGGATGTGGAGGGGATGACGGTGTTCATCGGAGGAAGTCGAGCCTTGACTCGTTCTTGGCGGGAATGACGCAACGCCAGAGCTGCCATTGGCTCGGCCACTGTTTTTCCAGCAGCAGCCAGGGCTTGCCATTGGCGTGAATGTCAGCCAGAGGCGAGCCGACCAGGGGGTAGTAGACGCCGTCTGCAGGCGGAACCAGGATGTGGAGCTGCTCGTCTTGCGCCTGTTCCAGGAAATCGGCTTCCTGGTAGTCCAGCCGAGCCACGAAGCGTTTTTCTTCTGGATCGGGATAGACTGCGGGCAGCTTGACGCCATACAGCACTGTCCTGGACTCGGGCCAGTATTGGTCGATGAAGTCGAGAATTTCCTGGCGGGAAGGCGCCTGGGCTTCGGCGACGGCTGGCGCGGCCGGCGGCTGGGACTGCCAGAAGCTGAGTCCGGCAATCAGGAGGCACACGACTATGGCGCTGATTCGGACTGGCTGAGCGCTGAAGCTGGCCAGGAAGACGAGGATGAAGACGGCCAGCATCAGGATAGCGGCCAGGGGGATGAGGCCGGTCTGTGGTACGCCAAGTGCAGCGGCGACCATGGCGGCGATGGGTATCAGGATGACTGGCGGCAGCAGGCAGCGGGCGACCATCTTCTGATCCGACTTCAGCATCAGGAACATCAGCGGCGCCAACAGTGCCAGTGTGAGCGGGAAAGCCTTGCTGGCGTGCTTGCACAGGTCGCCGATGGGCACGTAGTCGGCTCTCAGCCAGGCATCATGCAGGCCGAAGAACATGTTGTCCATGACCAGCCAATTCCAGAGCAGCCAGAGGAACGCGCCGTAGGCAAAGGGCGCCCACAGCAACGAACGCAACCCAGCGCTTTTTCTGGCAGCGGTTTCCTGGCTGGCATTGATTCGGCGGATTTCGAGATAGACGACGATGAGCATGCCAACGCCGATGAGGGCAGGGCCGAATCCGCACAGCGACAGCATGCCGCAGTGGACGCCGATCATGATGAGGTCGCGAAGACCGCGTTCCTCGTGCCAGAGCATTAAATGGAAAAAGGCTGCGGCCAAGGGCACGGCCGTGACCCAGTTGGGGTCAAGGAGCAGAAAGCTGTTGCGGAGCTGCGGCAGGATAACGGCTAAGGCAATGGCCAGCGGCGCTGCCAGCCAGCCGCGCCGGCGCAGCGTGATGCGGAAAAGATACCCCACGCTCCAGGTTTGGGCGATCGCCTGCAGCAGCCGCTCGCCGTCCAAGCGCAAAATCTTTGCCAGCAGTTCGGCGGCCAGCAGGGATAAACTGGGCAGGACAGGATAGTCCATGCTGCCGACCAGGGCCTGGCGCCCCCAGTTGTTGCCGGCGACCAGGGCGTCGACAATGGCCTTGTGCACGGCCATGGCCTCGGTGCCCGCATGGGGAAGGCGGTAGATGACCACTGCGAAAAGAAGCAGCAAGCCGCCCAGGCAGAGACGGTGGCGAGGCGTGCTGCTGTAAGCCAGTTTGGGATTTAAGGTCGGGTCCATGTCCGTGTCCAAATGTCGGTTGAAGAGCATGTGTGGGAGGAATCAATACGCTGGCGTGGAATCAGGTCGTCGACTGTTGCTGGCCGTCGTCGGTTTCAGCGAAATGCTTGGTTTTTTCCCAGTGGTGGGGTTTATGGAACAGCTGCAGGAAGCCCTTCCAGGCGCCTAGGCTCATCATCAGCCAGTAGGCCGGCATGACCAGGCCGTAGCGGGCCAGATGTCCGACGCCGCGGCGTACGCAGGCGATGGCGCTGGTGTAGGCGAAGATGAAGTTGCCGACGAAGAGGCAGAAGGAACCCATGGCGAAGATGAGCGGCGGGAAAAAATAGTCCAGGCCCTCGGGGCGTACCGTCAGCCAGAGCATAGTCATCAGCCAGTAGAAGGGATTGATCAGCTGGCTGACAAAGGTGCCGCCGATGAGCAGATGGAACTGAACGCTGTTCCAGAAGCCCAGGCGACGGTGCAAGCCCCAGAAGTCGCGGGTGCGCACCAGATAGGTCTGGATGTAGCCCTTGACCCAGCGCGAACGCTGCCTGACCCAGAACGGCAGGCTGGGGCAGGCCTGTTCCCAGGTGGTTGAATCCAGGATGCGCGTGCGCCAGCCATTCTCGAACAGTCGCAGTCCGAGGTCGCAGTCCTCGGTGACGTTGTACTCATCCCATCCGCCGGCCTGCCGGAGAATGTCAAGCCGGAAGTGGTTCGAGGTTCCTCCGAGGGGGATGGGCGCGTGCAGGCTGTCAACCCCAGGCAGGCAGAGTCCGAACCAGGTAGCGTATTCGGCGGTGAAGCATTTAGTGAGCAGGTTCCAGTCGGAATTGTAGTAACCCAGCTTGGCCTGGATGCAGGCGACGTTGCTGGCTGACTTGGAAAAGGCGACAGCGGCTTTTTTGAGCTGGTCGGGCTCGGGCTGGTCTTCGGCGTCGTAAATGACGAGCAGGTCGGCTTCGCCGTCTTCAATGCCGACGTTGCAGGCTTTGGGCTTAGTGCGCGGATAGGATTTGGGAATGGGCACGATGACGAATGGCGGCTCCAAGTTGAGCGCGCGGGCGACCGGCATGGTTTCGTCGTCATCTTCTTCGATCAGAAGACGGATTTCGAGGCGGTCTTTGGGATAATCGAGTTTCTTCAGTCCTTCGACCAATTGCGGCAGGACAGCGGCTTCGTGATACATCGGCAGGATGATCATGTAGCGCGGCCACTCTTTGCCGTTTGGGGGTTCGGTCATTTCTTCCGGCGTGATAATCATTTCGCGCGGCTTGCGCAAGGAGAGGTCGATGATGAGCATCCGGTACAAGGTGGTGAGCAGGTAGAAGATGGTGAGTGCCGCATTGAGGACGAGCAGCTCGGAGCGATAGTCAAGCACGGCCCAGGCCACGGTGATCACGAGGAAGATGACAATGGCCCATTTCTGCCAGCGGCAGAGGTTCAGGGTAGCCTGGGGGAATCCGCGTGGCGATAGCGGGTTAGGACTGATGTGGGTGGTCAGATCGCAGATTTTTTTCGGCATGGGGCAGTCACCGGTAGTAGGTTACGGATTCACCTGGTCAAGGCGGACGCTTTGCTGGAAGGCTTTGGCGGCGGTGGCGGCCAGCCAATGTCTGGCCTGGTCATTGGGGGTTGCTGGCGCTGGTGCGCCGGGTTGGGTACATGGGGGCAAATTGTCAGCTTCGGCCAGGCGGCGGGAATGGAGGTCCAGGACCGGCAGGCCGAGGGCAAGGCCGATTTCTTTGGTGTACAGGGCGGCTAAGCGGCTGCTTGCCGGAGCGATAGTCGGCAGCGAGGGCAGGGCGACCAGGATCGGGACGATGCCTGCGGCCAGGCCGCTTTGGGCGGCGAAGAGAAGGTGGCTTGACCATTCCCGCGGGGTCATGCCATCCGCCAGGGGCAGGGCGCCAATGGCCAGGATCATCATCTCTGGACGCAGGTCGTGGGCGGCGGCCAAGGCTTCCCAAGGCGCCAGGCGGGAAGTCGCCCCTGGCGGGTTGACGGCTTGGACGCGGGTGATTTGCAGCGCAGGGGTTTTCTGCTGCAAGGTCGTCTCCATGACGGTTTCCGGCAGCAGTTCCGCCCCAGGCGCTGTGGCCGTGGCCATGAAGTCGTCAAGCAGGGCGATGCGGAGAGAGGGGCTGGAGCTTGAGACCGCTGGCATATCGCTGGCAAGAGGTGATTGGGGAAGCGGGTTGCAGACGAAAATGGCGCGGTTGTCGTGCTGGAACACGTTGACGCCGATGGCGTTCAGCCCGGCCAGGGAATCGCCCGGCCGCAGCACGGACAGGGTCAGCGGAGCGAGGACGGAGTAGCCAGGCAGGCCGTAGGTGATCGTCACCTGGCGGCAGGCGTCAGCCAAGGGCATGGTCACGCTGAGAACAGCGCCATTTTCGGCAACGGTGGCCGCAGTGCTGGTGGCAAGTTCGGCGCCTTTCCCGTCCATCTGGGTGACGGTGACGAGCAAGGCTTGTTGGATGGCTTCCGGCAGCATCTCCTGCCATTCCAGGCGCAGGTTGAGGGTCAGCGGCTTGGCGTGTGGGAGGACGGTCGGCAGGTCATCCAGGCGGAGCCGGCCGTTGACCAGCGTTCCGGCCTGCCAGTGCCGCCGGCCTGGGAAGGTCAGCCGGGTAGAGTCTTTGCTGATGACGGCTGTCGGCGTCTGGCAGGCTGGGCAGAGCAGCAGGCCATCGTCAGTCGCGGACAGTTTCCGACCGCGAAGGTCGAAATAGGACCGGCTGGTGCCGTCAGCCTCAAGGGCCACGGTGAAGGCGCTGATGGCGTTGTCGGTCGCCCGAAAACGGTGCGTCGTATCTGGGGTGATGACGGCGTGCAGGCTGTATTTGGCTTCATTGTTGCTTTCGGCGCCGAGCCATTCTGGGCGGAAGGCCGGCAGCAGCTCGCTCAACGTGTCGCCAGCAGGGTTTCCAGAAGCGGTGCGGACGAGGCAGTTGGGGAGCTGCTCCTCCGGTTTTTGCACGACGAGCATCTGGATGGTGTGGACTCCTGGTTCCAGGTGCAGCTTGGGGCCGAAGGCGCCGCCGCTGGCTCGTGGCTCGCCTTCCTGCCAAGAGGCCGCGATGCGTCCATCGACCAGGATGGTCCACGCCGTATGGGTCTGGTCAGCCCCGAATGCGACTTCTGTGCTGGCGGGCGTCAGCCAGGATGCTTCCCAGTGGAGCAGGGCGGCGGCGTTGCGGTTGTCGGGGAAAGTCTTCCAATTGTCCCGATCCGGCAGTTGGCCGAAGTTTTCGACCAGGCCGGTATGCTGTCGGCTCCGTCGGCGTCCTGACGCTGAAAACAGGCGCAGCATTTCCGCTGCGGTAAAGGCCCTGGTGGTGAGGGAGCGGATTTCGCGGTCGACCGTCACTACGGTCTTGCCGTCATAGGGGCGGGGCTGGGCAGGAGGCTTAGGAAACAAGTAGATGGAGATTTCTGGCTTGGGCGGTGCCATGTCGTTTTGGTCAGACGCTGCGGGCGGCCGGACAGTGAACTGGCCTTGGGCATTGACGGCGACGGCAAGCAGATTTCCTCCGACTGCAATGGGTGAGGCTGGCAGGGGGGTGCCTTGGTCAGTGAACGCCAGTGCGCCTTGGTAGGCCGCCGACCATTCCGTCGGCACTGGGACGAGAAGCTGCGAATAAGGCCGGCTTGGCCGTTCGATGCGCAGGCGCACTGGCGCCGCAGATTCCTGCCAAGTTGCCGGTGTGGCCGAGGCAAAGCCGCCGGCCAGAGTCGAAATCAACATTGTGAAAAGGAGAATGCGCGCCATAGTGCTTTTTAGAAATATTTATGGAAAGGTGGATTGGGGTCGAATCGGTTAAATAAGATTAATTTACTCTGTCAAAGGGGAAAAATCTGCAAACGGCGGTAATATATTAAACAAAAGGCGTTTGTTTTTTTTGCAGGGCGTAGTTTTTAGAGTTTACTATCTAAGCTGTTGAGGAATGACTATGAATGGTATGTATCGAATGGCGGTGGTTCTGGCGGCAGTATTGGCGCTGGCTGGTTGTGGCAAGCGAGAGCAGGCGGTCAGTTCGGGGGATGGCGATGGCACGGTGACGTTGCGCTTCTGGCATATCTTGAATTACAGCGGCCCGCGGGAAATTTTGTCGCGGGCGGCTCATCGCTTTGAGGCCGCTCATCCGGGCTGTCGGGTGGAAATCCAGGAGTTTGAAAACGACGCTTATAAGACGAAATTGGCGGTGGAGATTGCCAGTGGCTCGCCCCCTGATGTGATGTTCACCTGGGGGGGTGGGCCGCTAGGGGAATATGCGCGAGCCGGAAAAGTCGTTGATTTGAGTCCTGTTTTCGATAAAGACGGCTGGGGAACCCGTTTTATTGACCAGGCTTTGGACCTTTGCCGGTTTGAAGGCCGCCTTTACGCGGTTCCGCTGGATTTGTCAGCCGTGATGTTGTGGTGCAATGCCGACTTGTTTGCCCAGCATGGGGTTGAATTCCCTAAGACTTACGACGACTTGCTGCGTCTGTGCAAGGTGTTCCGCGCCGCTGGCCTGGACCCGTGCGCGTTAGGAAATATGAAGCAGTGGCCTGGAGCTTTTTATTTCAGCTATCTGGCGAATCGCTGCGGCGGCACCGAGCTATTCCTGGATGCCGCGCATGGCCGCAACAACGCCAGTTTTGCTGATCCGGCCTTTGTGCGGGCCGGGGAATTGCTGCGCGGCTTGATTGAGGCCGAGGCCTTCCCGGTTGGCTTCAATGGCTTGGATGACGGCCCGGCCAGGACGCGCTTCCTTTCCGGCAAGGCCGCCATGCTCCTGATGGGCAGCTGGGTGGTCGCCCGCGTGAAAGACGAGCAGCCGGCTTTTTTGGAACGCATGCAGGCGGCACCGTTTCCGGTCGTTGCTGGCGGCAAGGGCGATGCCAGCGCTGTGCTTGGCGGCATCAACTGCGGCTTCGCGGTTACATCATCCTGCAAGCATCCGGAACTGGCCATGGAATTGCTGCGCTACCTCACCGATGACCAGGTGGTGACAGAATGGTGCGAGGGCGGGCGCATTCCAGCCTTGGTTACAACCCCGGAACAGGAGGCGAAGCTCCCCGGCCCGACGCGGCAAGCCTACGCCATGCTGAAAGCGGCTTCGTCCCTGCAACCGTATTATGACCAATATCTGACGCCGCGCCTGGCCGTAGAACACAAAAACACGACGCAAAATCTGTTTGCCGGCGTCATGACGCCGGAGCAGGCTGCCGCTAAAATGGCGGCAGCTGCGAAGAAATAGGCGTTGCCTGGCCAGCGGCAATCCGAGTCGGTTCCCGGCTTTTACGGCGCGGGCAGTTGATTTTATCGTCCCTGGCATTATTTTTTGTAGCGTATTCTGGATAGATGCGCGGCGCACAGCTATCCAGCCCTCCGGCGCTAGGGGCGCCGGTCGGGTTTCGAGCGCTTTTGGCGGTCGTTGTCAACATTTTGGAGGCAGTCATGGTTCGTTCAAGTTTCCATTATCTCTTTTTGGCTGGCATATTCGGTTTGGTCGCCGTCGTCTCTGGGCAGGGCTTTGAGCTTAAATTGCAGTTGCAGAGGGCGCACCTTGGCGAGATTTTCCTTGGGCGCCAGGATGGCGCCACCAGCGACTATGACCGCGGAATTGACATCTTCGCGCCGCCGCCCGGCATGCAGACCGGCTACGTCGGCTTCACCAGTCCCAACCCTAAGCTGCCTTTGCTGTACAAGGACATCCGCAACCTTGATTTGCCGCAGGAGTGGAAGCTGTACTGCAAGCCGGAAGGGAATCAGGCCATTGTTTTGAGCTGGTCGCCGGATAGCATCCCAGAAGGTCTTGCCCTGACCATCAAGCAGGACGACCGCGTCTTTGACATGCGCACTGTCAAGCGCATGGAAGTCAAAAAAACGACGACGCTGTTGATTGAATTGAAGAAAGCCCCATGACCTTGGGACTGGAGCTGCGCCTCAAGACCTGGGAGACGCGCGAGATATGACTTTTCCGGGTCTCTGCAACCCACATTCAATAGAATTATAGCAAACAGACGACAGGGCTTGGGTACGATGACAAAGCGCGCGGTAATTTTCGGGGGCGGCAATATTGGCCGTGGCTTTATTGGCCAGCTGTTTTGCGAATCAGGATATGAGGTCGTATTTGTCGACGTCGATGAAGAGCTGATGGCTGCTTTGAACCGCGACCGGAAATATCGCTTGGAGGCAGTCAGCAACGCTGGCGTCGAGAACGTTGAGATCGGGCCGGTGCGAGCGGTCAGCAGCCGCGATGTCGAGGCAGTGGCGGCGGCAGTCGCTGAGGCGGACATTGGTGCCACTGCCGTGGGAGCCAACGCCCTCAAGTTCATTGTCCCGAATTTGGCTGCCGGGCTGGCTCGGCGGGCAGCGGCTGGCGCGGCGCCGATCAATTTCATCATCTGCGAGAATTTGCATGGCGCGGCGGCGCACGTGCGTGGCCTGGTGACGGCGGCGGCATCTCCAGAGGCCCTGGGCTATGTCCAGGAAAAGACCGGCTTCGTCGATACGGTCATTGGCCGGATGGTGCCGGTGCCGACGCCGGAGATGCGGGCTAGGGACGTCAGCCTGGTTCGGGTGGAACCCTACAAGGAGCTGCCGGTTGACCGCAAGGGCTTTGTGGGGCCGATTCCAACGATTAGCGCCATGACGGCGTATGACGACTTCGGCGTGTTCACGGCCCGCAAGCTCTACATTCACAATTGCGGCCATGCGCTGATGGCCTACGTGGGTTACCTGCATGGGTACGAGCTGGGCTATGAAGCGATGGCTGATTCGGCGGTGCGCGGCTTTATGCTGGCTGGCTTGCAAGAAAGCGTCAAGGGCATCAGCGCGGCCTTCAATGCTGACCCGGCTTGGCTCAACGCGCACGTCAATGACTTGCTGGGACGCTTCACCAACCGGATGCTGGGCGACACGATTTTCCGCCTTGGACGCGACCCAGTGCGCAAGCTGGCGGCCGAAGACCGTCTGACCGGCGCCGCCAACCTGGTCTGCCAATGCGGCGAAAAGCCCGTGCACCTGGCTTGGGGCATGGCGGCGGCGCTGCTGTTCGCGCCTGCTGGCGATCCCAGCGCTGAGAAGCTCCAGGCCGCGATTAAGGAAAAAGGCCCGGAACAGGCTCTGCTCGAAGTGTCCGGCGTAGAGCCGGGAAGCGTCCTTGGGCGGCTGGTCATGGACGCTTACGGAAAACTGTGCCAGAATCCAAAGGTTCTGCCGTGAGCAGGGCGGGCAGCCTTTTTGACAGCGTAGATAGGGTAGGGTGGGCAGCGTGATCATTGGAGTCAACCTTGGCGGCACAACGTGTTCTGTTTCGCGGGCTGACGACAGCGGCTGCATAGAGTCGACTATCGCTTTTCCGACTGGTTCGGTGTCGTCAACCCTCGCGGCGGTACGTGAGGCGACAGCGTCCTTGGCGCCCGGCCCAGCACCGCGCTTTGGCATTGCGTGCGGCGGGCCGCTTGATTCGGCTGAGGGGCTGATTCTGTCGCCGCCAAACTTGCCGGGGTGGGATCGGGTTCCGATTGTCGCTTGGCTTATTGAGCACTTTGGCGGCCAGGGATATTTGATGAACGACGCCAATGCCGGCGCCTTGGCCGAGTGGCAGTTTGGCGCTGGGCAAGGCACGCAGTCCATGGTTTTCCTGACGCATGGCACTGGCCTGGGCGCTGGTTTGATCCTTGATGGCCGGTTGTATGAAGGGGCGACCGGCGATGCCGGGGAAATCGGCCATGTCCGACTGGCACCGACAGGGCCACGCGGCTACGGCAAGGAAGGCTCCTGCGAGGGATTCTGCAGCGGCGGCGGCATTTCCCGCCTGGCAGCTGGCCGCATTCCCGGCCACCCCTCGCCGGATGCCAAAGAAGTGGCTCGCCTGGCCGCTGAGGGCGTGCCAGAAGCTCTTGCCATCTTGCGTGAAAGCGGCCGCTGGCTGGGCCGAACCCTGGCCATCATCATTGATTTGCTGAATCCGGAAATGATCGTGCTGGGAAGCGTCTATACGCGCAGCGGCCAATGGCTGGACGCGGCGATGCGGGAGGAGCTAGCCCGGGAAGCGCTGCCAGGACCCTTGGCAGCCTGCCGAATCGTCCCCTCTGCGCTGGGTGAGCGCCTGGGCGCCCAGGCCGCCGTGACGGTGGCTCTGTATGCGTTGCCGACGCCAAACTGAAGGATTGCCGTCGGCATAAGCGTTGGCTGCATCATGGGGCCTCATCGCTGTTCGGCAGTTCAAGCAGTTCCGGATGTTGATCCAGCCAGGCGAGTCCCTGGGCGAGGTCGGAGAAGTCGCCGTCGAGTTGGGCCTCATAGCAGGCTTGGAGGATTTTTCCCAGGTGCGGCCCCGGAGTGAGGCCGCGAGCGAGCAGGTCCCGGCCGCGGATGATCGGATCAGGAGGCTGGTGGGCGACATCAAGGGCATGGGCGCGTTCAGCAAAGGCGCGAATGGGGGCGAGGGCTTGGTCAGGGTCGGGGGGGAGCGTGGCGAGGATGTCGCATTCGACCAGCTTGGCAAGCAGGTCAAGGCGCCCAGCGTCGACTGCCAGCCGGCGAAAAGCCTTGTCAGAAGCCTGGTTCAAGACCATGGCTATGGGCCGCATGTGGCATCTAATCAGCGGAAGCACCTTGCCTGGCAGGTCGAGCTGGCGCCAGATGCGGGTGATAAACGACCGGGCCAGGTCTTCGCCGATGACCTCGTGGTTATAGCTGGTGAGGCGGCCATCTGATTGGGCGACCGTGGTGCCTGGCTTGCCAAAATCGTGGCAAAGCACGGCCAGGGCGAGGACGAGGTCATCATCGCGCTGGCCGGAACGTCGGCTGACGACATGGTCCAGGGCAAGCAGCGTGTGCGTCCAGACATCGCCTTCTGGGTGCCAGGCAGGATGTTGCGGGCAGCCTATCAGGGCGGCCAGCTCTGGATAGTAACGCAGCCAGCCGCAGTCTTGCAGGAAACGCAAGCCGCGTGACGGGGTGACGCCCTTGAGCAGGAGTTTTTCCCATTCCATGGCCAGGCGTTCCTGCGGTAGCTCTTCTTGGCGCATGGTCTGACAGAAGGCCACTGTTTCCGGGGCGACGTCGAAATCAAAGCGCGCGCTGAATTGCATCACTCGGAGCACGCGCAGCTCGTCTTCGGAAAAATGGCTGCTGACGTGGCGGATGATGCCGTCGGCCAAGTCTTGCCGTCCATTCCAGGGGTCAATGATTTCGCCGGTCAGCGGGTCAGCCAGGATGGCGTTGATGGTGATGTCTCGCCTGGCGGCGGCTTCAGCGATGCTCAGGTCTGGCGTCGGCGTGACTTGGAAGCCGCGATGACCCGAGCCGGTTTTATTTTCGCGGCGCGGCAGCGCGATGTCAATGTCAGCATGGCGGACTTTGAACACTCCGAAGCTGGCGCCGACCAGGTCCAGGGTCACATCCGGCGCCAGGGCGTCTTGGAGCTGTTCCGGCGTTATGCCGTAGACTTCCAGGTCCAGATCCTTTACCGGAAGGCCGAGCAAGGCGTCGCGAACAGCACCGCCGACGACCAAAGCTCTGCCACCAGCCCGGTGCAGCCGTTCAGCGATCCGCTGCACGAGACCTCCTTGCGGAAAGCTGGACAGCAGGTGGTCTTTTAGGCTGATAGAGGAGTCTGGCATGGAGGGAATAGGGGCTTTGTTTAGGGGCGAGGGGCGAGGGCTGAATGTTGAATGTTGAATGCTGAATGCTGAGGCGCATTTCATCATTCATCATTCATCATTCATCATTCGTTAGGGGCGAGAGCCTGGGTTACGGCGCTGCCGCTGCTGGTGCCGCTGCTGGCGTTTCGGCGGGCGGCGGCGCAGCTGCCTCTGGCGCTGGTGCCTTATCG
>MWEG01000081.1 GCA_002070945.1 Lentisphaerae bacterium ADurb.Bin082 | reverse complement strand
GAGGCACACGGAAACATCGATTTGCTTCGCCCCCCCCCCGTGAACGGTTACTCTGATCGTTCATCAGCAAGTCTGATGCTGCCTCATGGTTCGCCAGTGCAGGGCGCGTGACGACATCGGCAGCCGCCAGCGGCACCAGAATCACCGCCGATACCCGCAACAGCCGAGTGACACCCTTCTTCATCTTCTACCCGCCGCATTTCGCTTCCGAGACTTGCCCCAGCCTCGTCCCCTTGTGGGAAGATGGTAGAGCGGCCAATGAAGCTGTGCCGATGCCGAGCCCGGACCTGCTCTCTTCGAGCGCGCGACTCCTTAAGCTTAAGGTTCGCACCCGTTCCCATAAAGTCGCGCGCGCCCAGGCGGCTCGGAGCCCGCTCGGGTTCGCACCATCTGCAAGAAGACACGAAGAGAAAGCTCCCGGGACTCCGGGAGCTGCCTCTGGTAACCATTAAGATACTCCCTGAAAACTCTCTGTCAAACGCCGCATTGCAGATCTGCAAGACATTCCCAATCCGCTGGCCCACAGCAAGGAATGGCAACCTGCGTCCTTGTACCGCTCCGGAAGCTGGACTATGTTCGGAAAAGCTGAGCGCTGCCTGCATACTCAAGCTCTGGCTGAGCCGGCTCGCTGCGGGTCGTGGGGCCGAATGCGAAGGCATACCACTCGAACCCGACCGCAGAGCAATTCCCGGTCTGATCCAGTTGACCGGGACCAGACAAGCGCCTTCAGGATCGCAGCGGTGCCCGGCGTACCATGGTGTCAACGGCGATGGAGATCGGATGATCGTAACCGTCGAATTCCAGGAGGCGGTTCGGCAGTGGCTTGTCGCGACGCGTCACCGGCAGTTTGAGTTGGCGCGAATGGCCGAGTGTGATCCATCGACCATCACCCGCATCCTCCGGCAGCCGGGTAAGCGCCTGGACGACGCCATCGGCGAACGCATCTGCCAGATTGTCGAATACGATCTGCCGTCCACGAACAGCCTCTGCCGCCTGGCCCTCGACCGCCTCGACTGCGCCGTCGGCTTCTCGTCCGAGGGACGCATCCTCTACGTCAACGCCGCCATGGCGCGGTTGCTCGGGCGTGCCGCCGAAGAACTCGTCGGCCACGACATCCTCGACTTCGTCCCGCCCGAGCACGAGGCCTCCGTTCAGGACCGGATCATGGCCCGCGACCCAGCGCCGTACGACGTGCCGCTGCTCACCTCGCAGGGCCCGAAGCGCCTCCGCATCACCCCGACCATGCTCACCACCCACATCCGCATGGTCCACGCCCGCGAACTACCGAACCACGGGTAGGGCGCGTCCCGGAGATGTCACCGCCTGGGCAACCGCCGAGATCATCTGCCTCTCCGACTTCCACCGCGACCCGGCCAACGCCTTCGTCGTCCTCGACATCGCCTGACCGAGCGACGGCTTTGGCGCAGCGCACTGCCCGGCGGTGGCATTCCCAGGCGGCAGTTAATCCAGGGACTCGATTCGAGGGCCGTCGCCACGAATTCACCGCGCCACCCGCCGGGCCATCACGACAGAGAGTTTTGGCCAACCGCGCGGGCTGCCCGGCGAATGGATGGGGAGCCATTCAACCTCAGGCCCCGTGAAAAACGGGGTCTTTTTGTTTTAGTGGCCAGCCACGGCGGGACGGCTCCAACCAGTTTCACGGATGCCATGACCGCTCCAACCCCGGTTTATTGAACAAGCCCGTGGGATGCCTGATGCGTAGAAGTAAAAAAAATTACCTGCCCCGCCATTGACAAATCGAGACCACTTATTATTATATGGACATGGAACGTCAACATGGAGTCACTGGCATGCAAACCGAAAAAATCATTGACCTGACGCGGCGACGCGGTGTCATCCGAGCTGCCGACGTGGAGGAGACCGGCGCCAGTCGCACACTGCTCCCTTACCTTGCAGACAAGGGCGTGTTGCGGCGCATCAGCCGAGGCGCATATATGCTGGCCGACTATCAGCCGGAACATGAGACTCTTCTCGCAGCTGCTGCAACCGTGCCGCATGGCGTCATTTGCCTGCTCTCCGCCCTTCAATTCCATGAAATCACCACTCAGATGCCCATGGAGACCTGGATCGCGATCAGGCGCGGTACGCACATGCCGACCAGCAAAGGCATCAACCTCCAGGTGGTAAAGTTGACCGAACCTGCCTTCTCCGAGGGAATCGAAGAGCATAACGCTGATGGAATCCGCATTCGCGTCTATTCACCTGCCAAGACGGTTGTTGACAGCTTCAAGTTCCGCAACCGCATCGGGCTGGACGTTGCTCGCGAGGCGCTGTGCGACGCCTTGGCGCAGAAGAAGGCCACCCGCGATGAAATCTGGCGACTCGCCAAGTCCTGCCGGATGTCGCGCGTCATGCGCCCCTATCTGGAGATGGTCTAATGAGCAAGGAAGACACCAGCAGGTCAGTTCACCAACGACTACTGAACATCCGAAACAGCACCGGCGAACAGTTCAATCACTTGCTGATGCGCTACGGCCAAGAACGTTTTCTCAGCCCTTGGTTCAGGCTCCATGCAAAGGCGCCTGGGCAATGTCGTACAGGCAGCGGCAGAAAGTCTGAAAGCTGCGTGAGGTATTGCGTGAGGGCTCCCAATGTGCTGCAATGGCCCTGGCTGCTTCAATTTTGCGCAATCCCGTGGAAAAATATCCGGCACGCTGCAATATCCGTTCAAAAGCTTCCCAGGTGCCTCCGGCTATGGCGTCCGGATCACGATATCGCGCCTGGAGAGGAATGTTTGCTGTAACGCATGGGTAGGCGGCACAGACAGCGGTCCAATCCCCAAAATACCAGGCTTCAAGTTCCTCGATGACCAGGCGGCTGGCAACTTGCCAGGACTCAACCAGTGGCGTTGACTTATTGCGCATGCCGGAGGTGGCGACAATGCTGTCCAGTTTATGCTTCAACTCCAGGCAATCGTCATCGTCACGGTCAACGACAACGATGATTCGCCAGTCCTGGGGCAGCCATGCCGCGTAGCCACGCAGACGTTGCGGCAGATGCGTCAAAAGGCCGTTCTTGCACTGATAACAGTGGATGGCGAAGGTGGTCTCGCCCAGAAGTCGTGGCAGCAGTTCTTCGAGAGCGGCTTCCATGGATGGTTCTTCAACCAGGAATTCGATATGTGAAACCATCTTCGCTTCATCTCCTGTCAGCGGGTGCGCCGGAGTTGACCAAAGGATCGCCAAGTCCCAGGTGTCCCTCCAGCCAAAGATGGCCCATTGAGGCTCCCGCCTTTATGAATTCGGCGACCCCCCGGATGTCGGCGGCCCTGGCGACCTGGCTGAAGCCCCGTTCATCACGATAGATGACGCGAACCTCCTCCGGGTGCATTCCGTTGAGGAAAAATGGTGAATGCGTAGTAACCAGCAGTTGTGAATTCTCGGTGGCGGCTCGGCACTCCTCGGCTAGGCCGGGCAGGAGGCGCGGGTGCAGAAAATTTTCCGGCTCCTCAATGCCGATAAAGCGGGGTGGCTGTGGGGCCATCAGCAGAACCAGGTAGGACAGCATTTTCATGGTGCCGTCAGAGGCAAAGCGTGAGAGGATCGGTTGCGCGAAAGGAGCATCCTTGATCTGCAGCAGCAGACGACCGTCAGGCATGGCATCAGCCGTCACCTTTTCCAGGCGGGGAATGCGTCGGCGCAACGCCTCGTAGATGTGTTCCAGGCGGTCAGGGTGCTGTTCTTGCAAATACTGAATGACGTTGGGCAGATTGTCACCAGTCTTGCTCAAGCGTGCCTGAGGGCCGGCTTCAGGCTGCCCGCGTGTGTCCTCTATCGACAGGTATGACACATGCCAATCGGTGATGAACTCCCGCAGAGCGGCTACCCGCGGATGCTCGGCAAACTGCCCCAGCGTATTCACTGCAATCAAGTCTGGCGAGCGCAAAGGGATTTCATCCCGGCGGTCATCGCTGTCAGGCATTTCGCCACTGGCAGCGCGGCCTTGTCCTTGCGCATAATCGAGGAAGCGAAAGGGCTTGCCATACGACCCGCGTTTCCATTGCAGCCACTCCTCAGCGACATAGGGACCGCGCAGGCCTTCGTCGATGGCCAGATGATAGGTGATCAAAGGACTCGTTGGCGTTTCCCGATACTTGAGCTCAATGACCACCGGACCTGTCTGCCCGCGTGTCTTGAGTTCCTTGGCGCGTCCACGACGTTCCCAGGCATGCCGCAAGCCAAACTGGAAACATTCGGATAGAAAGTTGAACACGTCGAAAACCGTCGATTTGCCGCACCCATTCGGCCCAAGCAAGACCATAAATGGCGTAATCTTCGTCAACTCCACATCCTGAAGGGCACGGAAATTCCGCACCCGAAGATACTCTATTCGCGGGGGATTCCTGCGCTGAATAAGCTCATTGTCCATGCCTCAACTCCAGTGAAATTGCCAGTCACTTAGGGTGGACTATCCGTCCACAACCTATTTTCTAACCACGAAAAACACGAAAGGACACGAAATTTTTGTTTTTTGGGTTGCTGTTGTAACCACGGAATACACGGAATATACGGAAATTTTTGTGTATGGTTGTTGTTCGTCGGGATAGGATTGCATGCGGATTCGCGATTTAGCCTATCGTTTTTTTGACTATTCAGCCTGAACAGCCGGATGGCGTGGAGAAACATTTCAAGTCGCCTCCCGCTTGGCCAGAATGAGCTGAGGGCCACCCCAACCTCGTAGAGGTGGCACCATGAGTAACCCCAGGTGAAGCGGAGCGGAACCTGGGGGTGAAGTCCCCCCAAGCTTGAGCCTCGGAGAGGCGGCACAAAAGCATTGACTTGAAGAAAATCTTTCCCAAAAAACAAGAAGTTCGTTGATAGTCATACAGATGCCCAGGCCGGTGATGGAAAGCTCGTCTATCTTGTCTATTTTGCCCAATCAAGCCCTTGCGCATTTGCATAAAACTCTTCCCTAAAATTAGGAATATGCCATTGCAGGCGCTCTCCTTGCCGCTGCGCCGCTGGCCAATGACGTCTGCATCGGCTGACGGGGTGCCTGCGAGCAGAATACCGCCCCACAAGAGAAACTTGCCGTGGGGCATCCCGCTAAGAGGCGAAAAGGCCTAAAGCTCCGGAATCGGCCTCACCTTGCCATCCCAAAACAGCCAAGGTGCAACTTGGAATATCCCAGCAGCCTTGCTGGTCAAATTCCCGGGCAGTCTCAAAGTATGCAAATAATATCAGTGGTTATCAAATGTTGTCAAATGGCAATGCCTACTCACATATCACATTCCGACTATGTTCATAAAGACACATTGACTTCACGCCGAAAACACAGTATATTTAACAGAAATAGTCATATTCCGGCTATTTCCGTGAAAAATAAAGACATGAACAGACTGACAAAACAATTTTTCCAGGCGCCAACCGGGGTATTTACTCAATCGGACGTGGCTGCTTTGGTTGACGGAACAGATTTCAGCCGTCACGGACTGCTCAAACGGGCTATGTCTGCCGGGGAGATTTTGAATATCCGACGTGGCCTTTACTGCCTGGCGCCGGAATTCCAGAAAAAGCCGATTAGCGTTTACAGCTTGGCCCAACGGATTTACGGCCCTAGCTACATCAGTATGGAGACCGCCCTCAGTCATCACGGCTGGACCCCAGAGGCGGTCTATGCCTGCACCTGCGCGAGCTTTGGCAACAGCAAGGAATTCGAGACGCCTCTGGGTGTGTTCAGTTACAAGCGTGTTCCACAGCATACGTTCTTCCATAGCGTTCAGCGCTGCAACGATGAAAACGGCAATGTCTTTTTCATGGCCTCGCCTGCTAAAGCGTTGGTTGACTATCTCTACGTTCACCAGTTGAAATGGACGAGGATTGACGAACCGATCGCCAGCCTGCGAATCGATGAGGATGAACTGGCCGACGTTAAGGCGGAAGAACTAAAAGCGTTGTTGGACAACTACAGCAATGGCCGCGTAAAGCGTTTTTTGACGGGCTGGCTTGGCGAGGTGAAATCATGAGCGTGCAAATGATCCAGCAGCGATTATTGACCTATAACTGCAAAACAGATGTCGAGGAGCAACAGGCTATTCGCGAGATTACGCAGGAAGTGGTGCTGGCCGCTCTTGGTAGAGGCGACTTTTTCAAACAGGCGTTATTCCAGGGCGGTACCTGCCTGCGTATCTTCTATGGCCTAAATCGTTTTTCAGAGGACATGGATTTTATCCTGAAAGAGGCCAATCCAAATTTCCAAATGAAAGACCACATCAAGCATCTGACCGATGAACTGGCGGCTTATGGATACAATATTGAAATCACTGACCGCAACAAGGCCGGCGCGACAGTTAAAAAAGCATTCCTGAAAGACGATTCTATCGGCAAAGTAATCAACCTGCGTCACGCCAACCCAGCTGGCCCGATGGCAAAAATCAAAATCAAACTGGAGGTGGACACCAACCCGCCGTCGGGTAGTGGCCATGAGTTGAAATATCTTGATTTCCCGTTTGTTTCGTCGGTGGTTGTGCAGGACAGGCCCAGTTTATTCGCCGGGAAAATTCACGCCCTGCTTTGCCGCGAGTATATCAAGGGACGCGACTGGTACGATTTTATCTGGTACACCAGCAATCGCACCAGCGTCAATTACGATTTTCTGACTTCAGCAATCAATCAATTTGGCCCCTGGCAAGGCCAATCGGTCGCTGTCGATAAGGCATGGCTGTTGAATGAGCTAAAACGGAAAATCATTTCAATGGACTGGAAACAAGCCGCAGAAGATGTCCGGCATTTTGTGCGAGTGGCAGAACAGCCTTCGCTTGATTTATGGAGCAAAGAGCTGTTTTTGGGGCAGTTGGATAAGCTTAAATAGAGGGTGTCCAAAAAGGTTTTTAACCACGAAAGGCTTGGGGTGGACTATAGCGTCCACAACCTAATTTATGTGTCACCCTTACAGCGCTCCAAATATATGCCATCTCACCCAGGGCTGCGCCGGGCCTGACGGCCCAGCTTACCCTGGGCTTCTATGTGTCGCCCGCCGGGCTTTTGCCGCTTTGCGGTGTTCGCCCATTAAATCACGTTACGCAGCACGACAACCATCCGATTTATTCCGGCTCACCCAGGGCTGCGCCCGCCTCCGGCGTGCTTGCCCTGGGCTGTGTTCTGACGGCCCCGTTGGGGCCTTTGCCGCTCCGCGGCTGTTGTGGACGTGGTGGACTGAGTGGACATTATGGACGGCGGCTAATGTACGTCGTACTGGCGGCCGGAAGGCCGCCCCAACCTCGAAGAGGTGGCACCATGAGTAACCCCAGGTGAAGCGAAGCGGAACCTGGGGTGAAGTCCCCCCAAGCTTGAGCCTCGGAGGTAGTATGTTTTTTTCAAGGCAATGCGGTGGCTTTTCCGGCACTTTGATAAGATAGTTCTTCCGA